>JAHFSY010000107.1 GCA_023269615.1 Verrucomicrobiota bacterium | reverse complement strand
CACGCGGGTAACAGCATCACTTGTTGATAATCCGATTCGATGATCTTTCGCATCCCTCATTAATCATTCCATACCCAATGATGTCCAGTTCTGAGACAGCCTCCGGAGCGTGTCCCTCCGTCAGAAAATTCAGAAACGGAGGGACACGCTCCGTCGTGTCCATCGGATCAAAGTGGCTCGCCCTTTGGGCGAGTCATGAGCAAGTAGCCGCGACGAGTCGAATGGTGACCCCAGACTGAATTGAACAGTCATCGACGGTTTAGGAAACCGCTGCTCTATCCATTTGAGCTATGGGGTCATCAAAAGTAAAAAACTGGCAAAATGCCGTCTGAAAGAAATACGGCAAAAAGTTGTATCCCTCAACACGAAATAGGGCGGCCGCAAGTTGACGTTTGGGCGACCCTACACTGCAATATGTGACACGGTCGACTCGGACTGTGGCTTGATAAGACGATCCACACAGACGTGGCGGTTGTACCACACGTCAACTGACCGGTTGCGGCTTAGAGCAGGGTGATTTCGACGTAATCCGGCGTGGAACTGGCGAGCCTTTCGGCTTCATCTTCATCCTCAATATAAATGTCGATGACAGGCTCCTTTCCGCCGGATGCCTTCCGTGCTTTCACAGCCGTGCCCGTGTCTTCAACGCGAAGTTTCCCGAAGCCGGGAACATCGATCCATGTTCCATAGGGGAAGACTGTGGGATCCGCGGCCGCAGTCCGTCCTCGCTTTGCCTGGTCTACCTTACCCCAAGCTACGCGGGAGCCCCAATGGTCGTCTTTTCCTGTATAGAAGGTGAGTCGGACGCGCACCTTCTTCGACTCAGGTTGGGCGACTTGGGAAGCGGGCCCATCGAGCGGGCCAGCAGGCTGGGATTCCGATTCAGATGCTGCGGGTACCGGTATCGCAGGCAGGAGGGGTGGCGTGATGACGGCGATGGGCTCTTGCGGCGCCGCCGGCGCCGGCTCCTGAACTGCTGGTTCGGAAACTGCTGGGGGAGCCACCGCAGTTGCCATTTGAGGTTCGTCAGACGCCGAAACCGGCTTGTCCTGTACCGGTGCCGACGGTTCGGCCGGGCCTTGAAGTGAGCCAAGTGAAAGCTCTGTCGCAGGGCCCGCGCTCAGCATGGTTGCTGTGGGAAGCTCGGAAGCCCAAGTCGTCGAGGCCGAGGCCTTGGAGTCAGATGACATCTGGGGTTTCTCCATCTCAATGGCGAGGATCGGCGCCTTGATTTCCAGTTTAACGGAAGAGGTGGGAGGAATGGCAAACGATTCATTACTTGGAGAAACTCGGACAGCGAAGACGGGCGTTGAGGGTGAGGGCGCAGCCTGTGGCTCGGGATCGGCTTTGACGGCGGGATTTGTTGGCGCCTGGGTTGCGGCCATGTCTCCGTATTGCTCGGTGGTGGTGGATGGCAAAAGGGATCGAACGTCCTCAACAGAAAGCGATGTCGTTTCAGGCGCAGTGGGCGAAGTCGCCTCTTTCGCTGGGGCAGTTTCGCTCGTGGCTTGGTGCAAAGCGGGCGGTGCGGAGTCTGTCGAAAGTGATGCAACCTTGATCGAGTCCTTCGTATCCAGGCCGGGCGGGGGTGGATCGGAAATGTTCCGGCTACCTGGGAGGCTCGCGAGAATATTCTGCACACTCTCCACCTCAATTCTTTTTCGGCGTGCATCCTCTACAGACTCCTTGGGAGTCGAGAATCCAAGCTTGACCGGGAATACAATGGCGGAGCTGAGCAGAACCACTTTGGTGAATTTTTTCATAGATCGTTGGGTGTCGGGTGTCGGTGCCTTCCTCTTTCATGACGTTTCCTCCATGAAAACGTCAAACGTAAGGCACGGTTCATCATAAAGCAAGTGACCCGCTTGTTTTCTTTGGAACAGGGATGTCGTCCATTGTCCGCAGCTTACGTTCGGTAATGTTGTTAAAGACCACGACGGCACCCCGGACGGTTCCCTCAACCACAATGGGCGATGACGAATAGCGGACGGGGATGGCCTGGCCGTTTTTGTGCCAGAAGACTTCGTCGCGGCGTCGGATTTGTTCGGAAGAGAAGGCCTTGCAAAGTTTGCACTCGGAAAGCACATACCGCACTCCGTCCGGATGACTGTGATGTACGGTTGAGTGGATCTCCCGGCATGTGAGTTCCCCGGGGAGATATCCCAGCATCTGAGCGCCCGTATGGTTGATAAAAGTACAACGGCCTTCCGTATCCACACCGTAGATGCCCTCGCCTGTTGATTCGAGGAGCAGCTTTCGGCCTGCAGCCATCTGCTGCAACTCATACGTCAGAGCATGCAGCGCTGCGTAAACCATAAACCCAATCACGACCATACCCAGGAGCGTGACCAGCACACTCCGTTGCAGGATCGCTGCGAGCGAGGCCGAATACGCAGATTTCTTGGTGCCGACCTGCAGCACTCCGATAACTTCACCGTTGCGATCCTGGATCAGGTTGTAAGCCGTCACGTAAGGTTCGCCCAGGATATGGGCTTCACCCCGGTAATTCTTGTGCTCCTTTAAAAGAGTGTCGCTGACCGGCTGCAACATCAACTGGGTGCCGACGGCCCTGGAACCATCCGGCAGGCGCACGTTGGTTGCGATGCGCGTGTCGCCTTGAAAGATGGAGACCGTGCCGCCCACGAGGGCCGTGATCTGGTCCACGAGTTCCGAGTTGCCGTTCAAGACCAGGTCGCCCGCAAGGAGTTTCCCGTCTTTCAAACGGAACGGGGCCCCTTGCTTTTCCAGAAGATCGAACGCGACCCGCATGCGGCTTTCCTGCTCTTTGAGAATCTGCTGGTAGAATGCATGGGAGACTTCGTAGTAACCCACGTCAACGAGCACGGCGCCCATGACAGCAATCAGAAGGGTCGTATAGAGAGTAACTTTGTGTTTCATTTTCATGGTTGGCTCACTTGTTCAAATTAAGGTGTGTTGGAAGAAATCGCCGGTTTCGAATAGACCTTGGTAAAAATTTGCGCGACGAGCGGGCCCGCTGAGGTGCCTCCATGCAAATCCTGGTCCACATCGCCCTCGATCATGACAGCGAAGGAATACTGGGGATGATCGGCTGGCAGATAGCCTCCCATCCATGCAATCTGGCGCGGTTGCTTTTTTGACCCGACCTGGGCCGTGCCGGTTTTGGCCGCCATCGGGATTCCGGGCACTTCGGCCGAACTGCCCGTTCCTTCCTCGACTACGGCAACCAGGGCATCCTTCAATTTCTTGAGCGGCGCGGATGGAAACGCAATGTGGGCCAGGATCGCGGTCGGGAACGTGGTGACAATTTTTCCCGAGCGATCCTCCAATTGCGTCACGATGCGCGGCTTGTAAAGGGTGCCCTCATTGGCCACGGCAGCCAGCCAGTTGGCCATCTGAAGGGGCGTGACCAGCACATCGCCCTGGCCGATCGATGCGTTGGCAACGTCGCCCTGACCCATGAGTCGCTTATGCGTCACGCGAACAAAGTCAGGATCCGGCATCAGGCCCGGCGCTTCATCCGGCAGGATGATTCCCGTGGGCTGGCCCACGCCCATTTCACGCGCTGCTGAGATCAACGCATCACGCCCGGCCCGCAATCCCAAGTCCATGAAGTACGTGTTGTATGAGTTGGCGACGGCTTTTCGAAAGGAAACAGATTCAGTTTCCTTGGGGAAATTGAAGGTCAGGTTGCCCACCTGAAAATATCCCGGGCACTGGATCACACGGTCTGGATCAAAAACGCCAGCTCGCATGGCGGCTAGGGATGTGATGACCTTGAACGTCGAGCCGGGCGGCTGGCGATCGCGGTATGCGCGATTGAGAAGAGGATTTTTCTCTGCCGAAACCAGGGCCTGCCATTGTTCTGGAGGCAGCGACGGAATAAAACTCCCGGGATCAAAATCCGGATGGGACGCCATCGCCACAACATCCCCCGTGTTCACGTTCAGAACCACGATGGCACCCGAGCGGATTGATTCCATGCTCTTTTCAGCCGCCGCCTGGATTCGTGAGTCGATCGTGGTCCGAACCGTCAGGCCGACCGTCGCCTCCATATCCACCGTGGCCCGCTTGGTAAAACCTTCAGGCGTGGTGACAATGGTGAGATGTCCATCCTTGCCGGTTAACTCCCGGTTCAAAACCTCCTCCAATCCGTAGGCGCCCGCATAGTCGTCATGAATGACTTCCCCTGCCTGATATTGCCGGCGATTGCGGCCCTGGCTGCGCTTGAGATAACCCGCTCCGTGGGAAAAAAGACGCCCCTGTGGATAGGCTCGCTGTGGAATGCCCTGCAGGGAAAAGTTCTCCTTGGCGAGCGCGCATTCTGGAAATGCCAGGACCTGGGCGGGCGTCAGATTTTCCGCCACGACGATCGGGTGAAATCGTTGAAACCGGTATTCGGACCGCAGCTCGGAATCTGGTATGTCGATCACCCTGCCCAGCCATTTGCTGGCACCGACCAGGTGCTCGCGGACCCAGATCATCACTTCCTCCTCCTGCTGCGCCACTTCCACTGAGGGCCAGGACAAAACCATGTTCTGGGATTGAATCGTGGTGGCCAGGACCTTCCCATCGGCGGTGAGAATGTCACCGCGCAATCCGGGAATCCGATATTCAGCCTGAAGCGGGATCACGTTTGGCTCCTCATCCGTGAGTAGGGGAAGCGGTGTCGCCGTGTCGGGGGAATTCATCATCGTGCCCAGCCAGTCCGACCAATCCGGTTGTTCCGCGCCGGTGGAGGGAAGTTGACCCTCATGCGGCAGCTCGCCGAGCTGGTGCTGGTTCAGGTAAACAAAAATATCGCCCGCCGCCGGCATGAGAAAACCCGGGCCCCGGATGGCACCTGTTCGACGATTGACCTCGACCTTCCCCAGGCTTGCGGGAACCGGAAATGCGGCGCCACGGGTGTCGCTTGCCAGGACCTTTTGCATGATGTTTCCCCAAAGTGAAATGGCGCAGCGTGTGGCGATGGATTTATTCCCGATGGGAATGGACTCGTCGAAGCCCACCCAGACCGCAGCCACCACGCTCGGCGTGTATCCTGCAAACCACGAATCGCGATATCCCTCCGAGTATCCCGTCATGCCCACGACTGGCGCAGGAAAGGCGTAGTCGTTGGATAAGGCGCTTGCCCGTCCTTCGCGCGTCACAGCCTGGAGAGTGAGAGTCATCTGTTGAGCGACCAATGGATCCAGAAGGGCTTGCGCTCCGGAACGCCCCGCCTGATAGATCACCTCGTCGCGCGCATTGACCACCGATTCAATCGTGTAAGGCGGCCTTCGAACGCCATCGTTGCCCATGAGTTGATAGAGCGATGCGATCTCCATCAGGGTGAGCGGCTGGAGCGGCCAGAGACTCTCCGCAACAGTCGGAGTGGGTTTTTCAATTCCGGCTGAAACCAGCCAGTCAACGAAGTTTTTAACTCCCAGCTGCAATCCCACCCGCGTCGCGCAGGCTTGATTGGCGAAAGCCAGCGCATCCTGGATCGCCAGGAAGTGTTTGGTGAGGTCCTTCTTCGGATCACCCAGTGCCACCTCCTCGGGCTTGGACGAATCCGGCGAACCGAGAAAGGATGCGTTGATCATCGAGGCCGGATGAAGATGAAGCTGCCGAAAGGCCAGGGCGTAGAGAAACGGTTGAAGCAGCGACCCGTTTTCGCGTCTCGCCATGGTGACGCGGTCAAAGGGGCTCTCTTTGTAATCGCGCCCACCGATCACGATCCGAATCGCCCCGGAATTGAGTTCCAGCATCAGTGCCGCTGCCTGCAACGGACCATGGTTCGGATGGGTTTCACCCATTTTCTGCGAGGCAAGCTCGGCCTCGATCTGCTTCAGTTTTTTCCGCGTTTCCACCTCGGCGTCCTTCTGCATCTGCAAATCCAGCGTGGTGTTCACCCGCAACCCCTGTGGTATCGCGGCCTCGTCCTGGAGCCCCAGGACCTCCTGAAGTTCGCGGGTTGCCACCCCCATGAAATAACTGTGAACACCTCCGGACCCACCCACGGCTACCAGGGGAGCCAGGGTAATGGACGTGGACCCGGCCAGTCTCGCCTCGCGAGCGGAGATGAGATTCTGTTCCCGCATCTTTTTAATCGCGCAGTCGCGACATTGAGTGGCTTTTTTTGGATCATTTCGCGGCGAGCGATTTGTGGGCGACTTGACAATGCCCGCCAGGAGGGCGCACTCAGCGACATTGAGCTCCATCGGGGATTTTCCGAAATAGCCTTTTGCCGCAGAACCGAGGCCGAAAGAGCCCTTGCCGAAGTAAATGCGATTAAGATAGTAATCCAAGATCGCCTCCTTCGAGTAATCCTTCTCAATTCGACGGGCAAGAAACGCCTCCACCAGTTTGCGATCGAACGTTTTCTCAAAGTTTCCCATCAGATGCTTCGCCAGTTGCTGCGTGATGGTGCTGCCTCCCTGACGGACTGTCCCTGCCCTGATGTTGGCCCAGAGAGCGCGCATCGTGCCCTGATAGTCGATTCCATGATGGACATAGAACCGCTTGTCCTCGACTGCGACGATGGCTTTTCGCATCAAGTCCGGAATCTGGTTGTGAGTCAGGAGACGGCGGTCTTCCACAAACAAGCGGCCGATTTCCTCGCCGTGACGGTCATAAAACACCGTGACGACGTCGAAATCATATAGCTTGGTCAGGTCATATTTTTCGGCGTCCAAATCCTTCAAATTCTCGGGGCTACATTCCTTTCGTGTATTTCCAATGGGGAAATGGTCCGTTTCGGAATGGATGACAGCGAATTTTCTAAAGTCCAAATCATTCTCAGACCTTACCTCACAACGCAACTTGGCCAGCCTGCGTGCTCCATCCACGATTCCAAGGTTGGAATCGAGAATCGCGTGGCATATGGCTACGATGGCGATGCATGCAATCTTCCATTGGGCAAGATTACGAATATTCAAGGGAGGTTTCATAAAGTTTTTAGATGACTCACCCTAGGCGGCAAACGGTGCCGACGCCATGGGGTGTGTACCCCAATCTGACTCCAATA
>JAHFSY010000106.1 GCA_023269615.1 Verrucomicrobiota bacterium | reverse complement strand
TTCGCAAAGCGTTTAATTTTACTGCCTTGGCGGTTCAGTGCGTGGGCCAACTTTTTACAAAACGTTCCCCTTCCCTCGGACTTGCTCCATTAGAGTGCTTTATGTTCTGAGACAGCCTCTCTGTCGTGTCCACCCACGTCACGAATGGATATTCAAGCAACGATCGTATTCAAGACAACGAACGCACGCGGTCCCAGTTCCATGCTGTTTTGTCCGTTGTAAACCTATCCCCCAGCGGACACGACGGAGCGTGTCCCTCCGTTACCCTGAGACCCACACAAAACCGGGAAGCGCCCAGGATCTCTACCCTGAATCTTTCTTAAAGATTTTTCTTGCTTAAATCTTTTTTTACTAATACGAATAAGAATCTTAACTATTACGTATTAGAAGCCATGTCCATCACCCAGACCCAAATCGCTGCCAAACTTGGGGTTTCGCAACCGGCGGTTGCGTTTGCATTGAGTGACACACCCCAGGCGCTCCGTCAGCTGAGCACCGAAACGCGTGAGCTGATCATCCAGACGGCGCAGCAGATGGGCTATGTTCCGCACCGGGCGGCGCAGCGGCTGTCGCGTGCGCGTTCGGACAATCGTGCGGCGAGTTTTGACCAGGCCGGTTTCATTTACCTCGGCGGGGCCGAGCAGGACATTGACTCCATCTGCCTGACGATGATGCAGGGAGTGGAAAATGAACTTTCAAAGCTTCATGCGTCGCTTACGTTTGTCCGTGTGTGTGAACCCGGGGATTGGAAGAAGGTGGAAAGGCTGATGCGTGGAAGCGGCGTGGATGGCTGGCTGCTCGTGGGCAGGGTGAATGACGAGGTGGTGGATCGGCTGAACTCCGCGCCGCTGAATGGAATCCCCTATGTGATCCTGGGTGATCACCGATGCACCCGGCCGGTTCATAGCGTCAACGTGGATCACCATGCCGTGGGCCGCCTCGCCGTGGAACACCTGGCATCGCTGGGCCACCGTCGGATTGCGATTTTAAAGGGCGGCACGGATTTTGTGTATCAGAGGCAGATTCTCGAGGGGTTCCGTGCCGCGAGGAAGGAACTGGGCTTGGAGGATGAGGAGCGGCTGGCCGCCCATGCATCCATCTGGATGGATCCGCGAAATGGCGGCATGAAGATCACGGATTCGGCGATTGGATGGTTGAAACAAAACGGCCTGCTGCCGACGGCCATGTTCATACCCGAACCCGGCTCGGCAATCGATTTCGATCCCGTTCTCAAGCAGTGGGAGGTGGAGGTGCCACGCTCCATGAGCGTCGTTGGATGCGGGTTCACCCCGTCCAGAGCGGCCGGGCAGAATTCCACATTCGTCGAATGGCCCATCGCTGAAGTTGGGCACCAGGGAGCTCTTCTGCTCCACCGGATCGCGGCGGAACAAAATGCGGCTTCCGTCGAGCTCAAGATTCCTCCATCTTTGGTCAAAGGATGGAGCACGGGACCTTGCAACATGGAGCCTGCAAAATGAAAAAATCAAAAATCAGATTCCGCAATCCGCAATCCGCAATCCGCAATTGCTTCACTCTCATCGAATTGCTCGTCGTGATCGCCATCATCAGCATCCTGATGGCCTTGCTGATGCCCGCGCTCAAGAATGCGAAGGCATCCGCAAAATCGGCGGCTTGCATGAGCAATCTCAGACAGATTTACCTCTCGTTTGCCCTGTATGCGAATGATTGGAACGACACCGTTGCCGGAGGAAACGCGGGAGTCGGCGTTCCCGACTACTGCTGGTGGCAGACTCTTGGAAACTCAAAACTTTTGGGTAGTGTGGATACTTCGACGGGAATTTCCCGTTGGAAGGTGTTACAGTGCCCGTCGGAAAAAGCGCCGAGCACATACAGTGGCGTCACCACTTCGCCCTACACAACGACCTACTATGATGCAACATGGTGCGGTTGCAGTTATGCGATCAACTATTCAGTTGCTGCCGCTGGCATTACTCACCGGGTTGGCTTTTCCAAGGCGCCCACGGGCCCTGGCACCATTAACTGGTACGGCGGGCTCGTGGCATCAAGCCGCGAGTCGGCCCCGTTCCTCATGGATTGTCATGATGTAGGCAGTGCAGGGTTTCCCCAGGACTTTTCCGATACGCTGGATGATCCGCTGTATTGGCGTGGTGGTTGGGCGTCACCTCAAGATGGTTATTACTACGCGTTTCGCCATTCCGGCCGTCGCGCCAACCTGACGTACATGGATGGTCACGTCAGCTCGATCAGGGCGGCATACTACGGGGGAATAACCAACTTCTACCAACTCTTTGAAAACGCCCCACCTTGAACAAAATCTCCGAGGCGGTCGCTCTTTCCTACACGGCCTAGGAGTCATGCCATGAACAACATCAAGACTACCGCCACTGACATTCTTGCCAAAGGCGTTGCCGTTTTTTCCAACGGCATTTTTGCTCTATTAGCCAGGATTCTACAGCTTGTCGCCGGCAAAAGAGATGCCGAGGTCATGCTGACAATGGGCCAAGGCAAAAAGAATGTGATCGCACTGTTGTTGGTGTCCGTCATCCTGCTGGCTATCCTATCCATTCCATTGACCACGTCAGAACGGGTAAGCAGTCCAAAACTCTCCCTTGGTTTGGATCCATCTGTGGCTGTGAGCGAAGGGATGGCGGATGAGGTTTCAAAACTGATGAACGCCAAGGGAAAAATTCTCATCCTTGTGTTGGAGCAACCTGGCCTGGATTCCAATGCGACGGCCCCAGGTCTCAATTTTTTTCTGAAGGCACTCACAAAAAATGGTGGAATCACAGTGGTGGAAACCCAAAAAATACCTTTTGATATCAAGTCTCCGCTTGGTTTGCCGGGTGAGAGTTATTTGCGGATTCTTGATGAACATCCCGACGTAGATGCCATTTTTTCCTACGCGGGGCTTCCCAGATTGACTGCGGAACAGATCAGCAGTTTGGAGGGGAAGAAAATTCCGAAGTTCGCTGCCCGGATCAACACGCCAAACAAGGAAATGCAAATCAAAGAGCTTTTCGAGGCCCAAATTATCCATCTGGTCACCTTTCCCAAAGCGCGTCCCCCTTCTGGCGGCAAACCACCAACACATTTCCGTGAATTTTTTGAGCAATATTTTTCCGTAATCACTTCCGATAACGCATCGTCGCTTTCTTTTTGAACATCCGGCACAAATGGCAATAAACAATGTCTGGGCCAAGGAAGCCCGCGATTTTCCACCCGATCCGGTCAGCGGCGCGAAAATCGTGCGCCTTTCCGGCTCATCCATCCGCACGGAGAACATGTATTGCGATGCACCACGCGCCACGCGCGATGGGAAGCGCGTGGCCTCGCTGCGGTACGTGGATTATCTGCTCAGCCCGGCCAAGGCGTTGATGTGCCATGACGTAGAGACAAAATTCACCTGCCTGATTGACCGCGACGTCACCGGCTGGCCGGTGGGACCGGCCTGGGGCGGAAGCGTGTATTACCTCAGCGGCACGATCCTCAAGCGCGCCTCACTCGACACCTGCACCACGGAACCGTTGATGGACATGGCCAGATTCCCGCGCTGCTGGCAGTTCATGTCCGTTTCGCCGGACGAACGTTATCTGCTCTATTGCGCCACGGAAGACTCCTCGGAAGAAACCCCTTTCACGGTCAATTCCCCGACCTCGTCGCAAACCTACAGCCTCATCCGTGTGGATTTGCGGGAGAAAACATGGAAATCACTGTACGATTGCCCGGGGAAAACAGGACGCCTGGGTGCGTCGTATAATCCGGTCACGGGCGGCGAAATCCTGATCTCCATGGCGGTCTGGGAGGGCAAAGCCCGCCAGGGGGTCGGGATGCTGGCCGACACCATGGGGCGAAACGCGCGGGAGGTCTTTCGACGGACCCATCACTTCTGCTGGCTGGGAAACACAGGCCGGTTTGCCGGCATGGTCGATTTTGATTATGAGAAGGTTGCGCACAGGCCGGAAAATCCCGATGGCGAATTGCACGTTTTCTCGACGAATGGAACTCCGCCGCGATTGATTCCCGCGCGCGAGCATCTCTTCTATCACATTTCTTCCTCCCCATGCGGGAGTTACGTCGTGTGCGAATCGCTCGAAACCCTCCTGCCAGGCCCATGGCCCATCGTGGTCGTGAATGTCGAAAGCGGAAAACATCGCGTCCTCATCCGTGACAGCGGGTGCAGCAGCGGCGGCGACGCGGGACGCCAGGCCAACCCTTACTTTACCGCAGACATGCGCCACGTCATCTACAACGCCGACCCCGACGGAGTGGTCAACGTGTTCGCCGCAGAAATCCCACAAGGATTTTTGGAAAGTTTGAAATGAAGGCTTTCCACGACCTCATGCGGGCAGACAACGGAGGGACACGCTCCGTCGTGTCCACGGGACCGAGGGCGCGACCGGAAAGGCGGCGAGAACTTCCAACTTTGAACATCGAACGTCGAACGTCCAACAATCGAGTCGCGTTGCGAGGTTTTCGAAACGGAGGGACACGCTCCGTCGTGTCCACCCACGTCACGAACGGATTTTCAAGCAATGATATTTTTCGAGCGTCACGACCCCACGCGATCCCAGTTTATGGGTGTTTTGGAAGTTGCGTCCCCATGCACCCGCGGACACGACGGAGCGTGTCCCTCCGTTAGAATCAATTGCCATGGGATCATCCCTTCAACACGGCAGATGGGCAAAGGAAGCCCGCGATCTTCCACCCGATCCGGGCAGCGGCGCGAAGATCACCCGCCTCTCCGGCTCGTCCATCCGCACGGAAAACATTTATTGCGACTCCCCGCGCGCCACGGCGGACGGCAAACGCTTTGCCTCTTCGCGGTACATTGACACCCTGCTCAGCCCGACCAAGGCCCTGATGTGTCACGACATCGAGACAAAGTGGACTGCCCTGATTGACCGCGAAGCCAAGGGCGTTCCGATCAGTCCCGCCTGGGGCGGCTCGGTTTATTACCAGCGTGGCACGATGCTGATGCGCGCATGCTTGGACACCGTCACAACAGAGCCCGTGATGGACCTCGCTCCCCTGCCCTTTTGCTGGCAGCCCATGGCCGTGTCGGCGGACGAGCGGTATCTGCTGTACACGACGATGACGAAGGACCCGGTCGAGACTTACAACATTGTCCGTATCGATTTGAAGGACAAGAGCTGGAAACTGCTGCTCGACCAACCCGAAACAAGCCGGTGCGGCGCCTACTTTCATCCCGTCCAGGGCCACGAAATGTTGATCGGAAAAACTTCATGGGTTGGAAACGTCCGCTACGGGGTCAGCGTGTTGACCGACGTCGATGGAAAAAACGGACGGGAGGTCATGCGCGGGGTTCACCACGCATGCTGGCTGGGAAACACCGGCAAGCATGCGGGCCTGGTCGCGTTTGATTACGAGAAGCTGGCCCACAAACCCGAGAATCCTGACGGCGAGCTTTACATCTACTCGACCGATGGAACTCCGCCGCGATTGATTCCCGTGCCGGAACATCTCTTCTATCACATCTCCTCGTCGCGCTGCGGGCAATACGTCGCGTGCGAGTCGCTGGAAAGCGGCCTGGAGCTTGGGCCGGTTCCAATCGTGATCGTGAATGTCGAGTCCGGGAAACACCGAGTTCTCATCAAAGACGCCCGGTGCAGCCACGGCGGCGATTCAGGGCGCCAGGTCAATCCGTATTTCACCGCGGACAACCGCCACATCATTTTCAACGGGGATCCGGACGGCGTGGTCAACGTGTTCGCGGCGGAAATCCCAAAGGGATTTCTGGAAGGCCTGAAATGAAGCACGTTTTCATCATAAACCTGAGGTCGTGTCCGGAAAATAACCACATCGAGGTAGGGACGGACCGCCGGGCCGTCCGCTGCGCAACGGCGTGCCCGGCGGTCACGCCCTACCACCAGCAAGAAAACTTGCCTTCCAGACACGCTCTAAGAAAATACAAAACATTATGAAACCAATCGTTCCACATCGCTGGGTTGAAATCATCAGCCTCGATCACTCGTTCGAGATGATCGAGCTCGATCGCCTCGCCGAGTACGGCTTCACGGCCGTGACGCTCTGGTCGAGCTTCGAGTGGGCGAGCAGCACGGTCCTCGACAACTATTACGTCACGCTGCCCCTGGTGTACCGGAAGCACGCGGACCTGAACGCGATCCGCGACCAGGACATGATCGTTCGCGGCGCGCAGTTTCTCCGCGATTATTCACGCCGCGCGCATCACCACGGGCTGAAGGTGATGCACGTCTACCATCTCTGTAACTTTATCGGCGAGCGAATGGATATCGCGGCGCAGCTTCGGGCGAAAGTCATGAAAACCGGCCTCCGCGAGAAGCGCCCGGATTGGTTCAATGAACAGGGCGAGCCGGATTTCAGCAAGCCGCATTTCTACGAGTTCATGGCGACGGAGGTGGAGGAATTCTTCGATGCATTTCCGCACGTGGACGGCCTGTTCTGCTGGAACTGCGAGGGTTCGAGCTATACTCCGGCGCGCCTGAAGCACCAGACCGTGTCGCAGGCCGAAATCGCGCGCCGCGCGATGAAGGCGGTGTACGATGTCTGCCAGCGCCGCGGCAAGATCATGTCGCATGACATTCATACCGCAGGCGCAAACAAGGAGCTGACCAGGGGGATCATTGAAGCAGCCGCAGACCTGCCCGAGTTGATTCTTGGTGCGGACGCCACCTATTCCGACTGGCACCTTCACCTGCCCACGTGCCCGTGGCTTGCCCAGATGAAGAAGCACAATCGCATCTACATGGGCTTTGATGCGTCGGGAGAATTCTTCGGCCAGGGGCGGACGATCGGCGGCTGGCCGCGCTGGATCACAAAACATTTCCAGGCCGGGATGAAGCATGGCCTGGAGGGCATCTCGGTCCGCAGCAGCACGATTGCGAGGGACAACGCATGCGTGGTCGTCCCGATGCTCGAATTCAACCTGCGCCTCACGTCGCAGCTTGCGATGCACGGCAAAGTTGATCTCGACGACGAGATCAAGGCGTGGTGGAAGCGGCACTTCTCGGGCAAGCTGCCCGATGGGATGAAGGAGGTCTTCCTCTCGTTCGAGGATTACATCGAGAAGGCGCTCTACATCAACGGCTGTAACATTACCGAGTACAACCCGGACCACGGTTTCTCGCGCAAGGCGATCAGCGTCGCGCCGGGCTACCCCTGCTGGCACTCCGAACAGTTCACCCGCCCGGGAACGCCGCTGGCGGAAATCATGTGCCGCATGATCCCACCCTGGGGACAGAAGTCTCTTTCCATCCAGGAATTGCGCCAGGAAAAAATCGATGCGATCGCGATCTGCGAC
>JAHFSY010000055.1 GCA_023269615.1 Verrucomicrobiota bacterium | reverse complement strand
GAAGTATTCGCAAATCCCGCGCATCTTCGTCATGAGCGCATCCCGCTCCGCCAGGTCCGCACCCAGCATCTGGGGCTTCAGCAACCGGATCGCCTCCTTGCAGACAGTCGGCATGTTGACGCCCGCATAAGGCTCGCCCAGCCCGGTCAAGCCTTCGTCGGTGCGAACAACCACCACGCCATAATTCCGGAACACGCCCGGCTCGAAATACGGCGAAGTGAGCGGCAGGAAATCAACGTCGCGAATTTTCATGTGGCAGCACCCACATACACCATCCCGTCCACCCCGTCCACCGCGATGCGGATGCATATTCTGTGATTCCTTAAAAGTATCACCAAATTGTCCTAGTTTCGCAACAGCTTGGGCACTAGACTTCACCCGCGTCGTGATTTGACATCATGAAAACGTTTATCGAAACCTTTGACAACGGTCCCTGTGGCTGGATCGGCTGGGATGGGGCCGTCGGTCCGACTCCCGTGGAAATTCATGACGGCGTTGCGACCTCGCGCAGCCCGTGGTGGGTGGACGTCAATCACGCGCCTCCCGGCGCTGGTTACCTGCACATTCTTTTTGCGCTTCATACCCGTCACGGACCAGGATTTAGCAAGGCGGTTCTTGATGCGGGCGGGCCAAATTCTTATGTGAAGGGCGGTTATCCGACCGATCTGACGAATGCAAGAATCACCGTTCGCATCAAGGGAGACATGAAGATGCGTGGCTCGCAGCTGGTCCTGCTCGCGCAGGGAAATGTGCCGACCGCCACGAATCCGAAAAACTGGGTCAACCAGGTGCTCATCGCACAGCCGCTGATTGTCACACCCCAGTGGACGGATCAAACCATCCAACTTGTGCCCGATCAAAAAGAATGGGTCAACCTGGGGTCACGTCACGACCGTCTTGAAACTTATGGCAAAGCCCCCATCAGCGATCTGCTCCGTGACGTGAATGGCGACATTATTTTCGTCCTCTTTCCCATCGACGTGCAATCGCTCAAGCCCGTCGCTGGCGATCCGCACAAGCTTCGCGCCGGCGACGACTACGAGGTGGATCGTTCGCGCCTGCCCGACGGTCATGTCATGTTCGACGAAGTGCGGATCGAGTTTCAATGAACGCCCCATCCCACCTCAAGCGCCGCGTGTTCCTCGACCTCGAGGGACTCACCCAGTGGGATCATCACGTGACGCAGCGGTTTCCTCATCCGGAGAGAGTCCCGATCCATGGGTTGGAGCCCGGCTCCACGGGCCCGTGGGACGCCGCAGCCACGACGAGCTTTGGAGCGGTGATCAAGGAGAACGGCCTTTTTCGAATATGGTATTATGGCATCCGCGTTCCCAACCATCACAAGGAGCAGGCCGACCTGCCCATGACCTGCTACGCGGAAAGCGATGACGGCATTCATTGGCGCAAGCCTGATCTCAAGATCACCGGGCAGAACCGTTATCCTGGAAACAACCTGCTGAGCTTGCCCGGCGTTCCGAACAGCATTGTTCGCGCATTGCCCGGAGCAGACTCAAAATATCTGGCCAGCACCTTCATGTACCCCATTCCCCTGGAGCCGGACGTCCAGGATGTGCCTGGCAATCCCGATCCGCTCAAGGGCAACCGCGGCACCCACATCTGGGCGTCGGACGACGGCCTGCACTGGCGTCATGTAACCAGGGTATTATCCCTCTGCGACAATTCCTGCCTGCATGTGGACCACCCGTCGAATCGGTATCTGCTCTACAACAATGCGATGGGAATGCATGGCCTGACGACACGCCGCATGTGGATCGGGCTGGAGAGCCGTGACGGCAAAAAGTGGGAGGGTTACGAGGGCACACACCAGTGGCGCGAAGCATTTGTGTGCGATGATTACGACGACCTGCGCGCCCAGCAACTGGGATTTCTACACGCCGAGATATACAGGATTGGCATCTATCGCGCCGGCGGAATTCTCGTTTCCATCGAAACCATATTTGATGTCGGCGCCCCGTTGATGGAGGTGTTCGCGGCGAACCCGGCGGGGCTCTGCCACACGCGGCTCGGCTTCTCGCGCGACGGATACAAATGGCGTTATCCGAAAGGCCGTCCCGAGTGGCTGAAATGCGGGGAACCCGGCGATTTGGATGCGGGGTGGATCATGCCGTCATCCACCCTGGTTGAGCACGGTGACGACCTTCTCTTTTACTATGGCGGCAGCCGCTACGACCACGACTGGCCCATGAATCCTGATTTTTCCCTCAAGACCGATATTCCGCTTTCCGAGCATCGCGATACGATCCGTGTGATGATGGCCAAAATCAAGCGCGACCGTTTCGCGAGCCTGGCCGCCGTGTGGAAAGGCTGCTTCGACGTGGATGTGGACCATCGGATGGACGAGGCCCTGTTCGTGAACGTGCAGGCAAAACACGGCGCGGTCCGCGTCGCGCTCGCCGAGAAGTGGGGTCAGGGCTACGGCGAAACTCGGAAACACGAGCACCTTCCCGGTTTTTCGTTTGATGATTGCATTCCGATCACCGGCGATCACATCCGGGCGCCCGTGCGATTCAAAAAATCGCGCCTCGCCGACATTCCGGCCGATACGCCGCTCACGCTCCGCTTTGAGTTGACCCGCGCAGAAATTTTTGCGTACGAATGGGGAACCCCATCACCTGCATGATGAGAAATCATTCATTCTCGTGCGGAAAAGTTCCCGGCGGGAGGGTTTCTTTCACGCTGATTGAACTGCTGGTCGTGATCGCCATCATTTCGATTCTCACCGCCTTGTTGCTGCCTGCATTGTCGCGGACGAAATTGACCGCAAGGCGCGTGGTCTGCATGGAGCAGATGAAGCAGGTTTCGCTGGCGCTTTTCATGCTCGGAAATGATAACAACGGCTGGCTCAACGGCATCAATACGCCTCTTGATGTGAATGGGGACAACGATCTGGCTGTCTCCTGGGCGGTGTCGGTCCATCCCTATCTGAGTGGTGGTGGCGCCACCAATTCCGCGGGAGAAGACGTGATGGTCATGCGGTACGGGACAGGCTGTCCAGGAAGGAGTTCCTATAAATCATATCTGGATCTCACGATCCCCGCCACAACGGAAAACGGGTACCCATTTGGCGTCAACGCGTTGCTTACCGGCCGCTGGGGGAGCTCTCGAATGCATTCGTTGAATGAAGTGACCCACACTTCCAGGATCTACCTGATTTCAGATTGTTTTACGCTCTGGCCGGATCCTTATAACAACCTTTCTTCACAGGCTGCCATGACCATCGACGGCCAATGGGGCGGAGGGAATTATTATCACCCTCCTCATCCGGCAAAAGGGAACGTTGCTTTCGATGGCGCCTTGTGGACTTTCCCGGCGGTGGGAAACGGATTGAACTTCATCTTTATTGATGGTCACGGTCAGTTCTTGAGGCGGTATCGAACTGACAACTGGGCCTATGTGGAGGGAATCTACGCATTTGGCCAGGCCAGCCTGTGGCAGACAGTGCCGCCAACATCCGACGCGGGAACATACGACATGAGTGGCGAGTAAAAATCCATACCACACCATGGCGACCCGGCACGGACCTGAGCACATGATCTTCCTTGCAATTGACAACATGTCGTTGCCCGTGACGAAAAACCTGTGCCTCCATCTCTCCAAGCCAGCCGTGCGGAGGGAACCCGTGCTGCTGCCCAGCGCGCTCGATTCAAACGCGCCCGACAACCAGGCTGCACATTTCTATGGAACGGTGCTCTTCGACCAGGGGCGATTCAGGATGTGGTATTACGCATGTCACCAGGGCGCGAACCCCGATTGGTCGCCGCCCATGGCGCGTCAGCTTGCAAAGTACAAGGCTTCTCTCATCCAGGGGCCGTTTTGCTATGCTGAGAGCGACGATGGAATCCATTGGAGCAAGCCGCCGCTGGGCCAGGTCCTGTTCAAGGGCAGCCGCAATAATAACGCAATCGCTCTCCCGCATGCGGTCATCGCGGGCGCCACTCTTCTCAAAGACGAGGACGATCCGAATCCTGATCGCAGATACAAGATGGTGTACGAGATATTCCCGGAACACAGCGATCCGCCGTTCGAGGAATGGGGGAAAGTTCAGACGATCGTCACCGCCATCTCGCCCGACGGACTGCGCTGGACCCAGCTCTCGATGCCCTACCTCAACGGGTTTATGGAACAATCCTCGTTCTATCGTCATGCGGGAAAATACATCGTCGGGTACCAAACCTGCTCGCACAACTCCTGGTTCTCGGAAGGAGGCGCTCCGTGCGGGCGAACGGGTGCAGCGCGGTTCTCGCTCGATTTCGATCACTGGATTGACGGGGAGGTGGAATCCTTTGCGCTGACAGAACCCCGCGATGCCTCGCAACGGGGCTGCGGCACCCGCACGGACCAGGTGCATCTCGGGGTGGCGGCTGCGAGCTTCGGCAACGTCTGCGTGGGCCTGTACGGATTGTGGCATGATGCACCCGAGTTCATGGACATCTCATGTGACCTGGGCCTGCTCGTATCCAATGACGGCCTGCATTTCCGCGAACCGGTCAAGGGACACGTTTACATCGGAAGTGAAGAATCACCCGTAACGCCATGTGCGGCACGAAAATATCACACGAATCTCTGCCAGGCGAATGGCATCCTGAACGTCGGAAATGAAACCCGCATCTATCACGGGCGCTGGCGCAACACCGGCTCCGCCCACCTGGAGGATTATCATGGGGAGGTCGCGCTCGCGACACTTCCGCGCGACCGGTGGGGCGCCCTCGGCCTGTTTCCAACTGCGGGCGAGGGATCGGTCTGGACAGAACCGTTGAAGTGGACGGACCATACGGAGATTACACTGAACGCGGTTGAAGCCGGGTGCATCCGTGTCGAAATCGCCGATGAGCAATTTGGTTTGATGCCGGATTTCTCCAGTCTCAATGCGGCGGTCAGCACTCAGGAGGGAGGATTGGATTGCCCCGTGCGATGGAAAACGAACGACCCCTCCCGCTTGAACGGTCGAAGCGTGCGGCTCCGTCTGAGCCTCAAACGGAACGGTGACCGGGAGCCGCGCCTGTATGCCCTGAATGTGCGATCCCGCACCTTGAGATGAGCGGGCGGGAATGAAAAAAAATGCAGACCAACCAGAAGCACAATTCATCTTCCATCATCCGGTTGAAAGCCAATCTTCCAACCGGGGAATATGTTCAATGGGTCAAACTCCCGGTGCGCGAGACGCTCATCCCGCAAAGGGTGATGATTTCGCATCCGGTACTCACTGACGGCAAGTGGTTCCTGTCCCTGCCCGAGATGATCGTTCCGATGGGCGGCAAGCGTTGCGAAATTGATCATCAAACCGTGCAGGGATGGCGCGAGGAAGATGGTGTGTGGAGTTATCCCCCGAACGCTCTCAGCAGCAATGGCCTCTATCCTGGAACCGTGTCCGCAACGATCCGCTCCAAGGCCGACACGGTGATATTCGATCTGTCCATGACCAATCAGGATGACAAACCATGGGCGAACACCATGGCGTGGCTCTGTTTCAATCATCATGCCGCCAAAGCCTACTACCGGGCGGAAACATTTTTGCGAACGACCCAGGGTTGGGAACCGACACGCCTGGTTGCGGAGTATAATTCATTTGCAGTTCGAGAACGCCTGTTTTCCTGGTTTACTGACGCGAGCCAGACTGCCGAGCATGGAATCATCGCCACGCGTGTGGAGGAACAAGGACAACCGTACGTCATTGCAATCGCGGCGCAGGGAGCAGTCATGCTGGGGCAAACCACGGTCTGGCCCTGCACCGACATCGGAATCGGTTTCGGAGATTTGAAACCGGGCGAGACCGTGACCCGTCGGGGCAGGCTGTATTTCCTGCCCGGTGATCTCGAAGACTTATGGAAGATTTATCAGCAGGACTTCGACCTCAGGGTTGCATAACTTTTTGCATTCAAGCTCCAAACCCGGGCGATTGGCCGCCCTTTCGCGGAGACCGCTGATTTTCCAGGATTTTTTCCTTGCGGTAGGATTTTGGCGTTTGACCGGTGATTTTTCGGAAAAGCTCCGCAAGGTAATTGGGATTGGAAACCCCCACCAGACTGGCAACGTGTTTGATAGGCTCGCCCGTGATCGCCAGTAAATGTTTGGCCTGTTCAATTCTGCAGCGGTTGAGGTATTGCATGGGCGGCATGCCGACTTCCCGCCGGAATTTCCTCGAAAGCTGGAAGATGTCCATGCCGACGTGCGTCCCCACCTGCTTCAAACTCATTTTCGGTTCATAATATTTCCGCTCTAGCCACTCAACAGCCAGGCGCACCTTGTCCGACAAAAACGATTTCTGGGACAACGGCCCCGGCGCATGCGCAAATTGCTTCCGGGAAAACATCAATTCCACCACCATGGCGTTGAGAGTGACATCGCATCTCGCCTCCCATGCCAGGGGTCTTTTGACCACCAATGCCCAGAGTTCCTCGAAGAGTGACTCGAAGCGTTCGCAGTCAAGATTCTCAAAGATCGGGTTCCGGTTCGCATCCAATTCCACCCACAAATGGGGCATGTTCCTGCCGTCAAAGTACAGCCACCAGAGGTCGGTCGCAGGTGATTTATCGTTAAAATGGTGGTATGATTTACTGGTGTCCATCAAGCAGGCGCAGCCCTTTCCCGCGCGCCAGGTGTTGCCTCCCAGCACGTGTTGCACCCCGCCCTTGCGGACATAATGCAGCAGATAACCATGACGGTTGCCTGCCTCTGATACTCGATACCCCGGGGGACAACGGGAGGCCCCCATCGAGATGACATATTCCCAGAGGTTGGTGGCCAGGCTGCTGGGATAGTTCTCATGTTCAACATCCGCCAGCCGTCTCCTCCGCAATCCGCCGAAACCGACCGGAAGGGAACGAAGTGCTTTTTTCACTTTTGAAGCTTAATCCAGGTTGAGAAATGAGGCAATTATGAACTGTCAAGATTGTTAAGATTTTTGTCAAAAGTTCATGCAAGCATGCGGAGTGTTTCCATGCGATATGTTCATGCACACTGACCCTTGGTTTCTTATGGTTTCACGCAAAGACATCCCCGACTTCATTTTCCTGTTTCTAGGTCTTCTATCCGGAATTTCAGTGTCATTCGGAGATGATGTTGTGATCGTGCAGGACGGTTCAAGCAGGGCGAACATCCAGATATCGCCCAAAGTGATGGCAACGGACAAGGATGTGACCAGTGTCGCTCCCTATCCCCAATACGATCAGGAACTTCAGCGACGGAGCCTGCGCGAATCCGTCAAGGACCTCGCCCTCTATCTCGGGAAGATGTCCGGCGCGAAGGTGAGCGTGCTCGATCGAGCACCCCAAGGTGGTGGCACGCATCTGCCTATTTTGATCGGAGATCTCGCGGTGAAAGCGTTTGGTCCACCGGAGAAAAAATCTCCGTACAAACAGGGCTGGCGCATCGTGGTGTCTCCCAAGGGGATCGGCTTGATGGGGGAATCCGATGAGTCCACAAGCTATGCCATTTACGAATTCCTCGATCGCCTCGGCTGCCGATGGTACATGCCCAGCGACATGGGTGAGGTGATCCCGGAAATGAAAACCATCCGGCTTCCTGAAAGCGACATCTCGGGCGTTCCGTCCTCCCTGTGCCGCCACATCTGGCCCACCTACACGGATGAGGCTTTTTGTCGGCGGAACCGCACGGGAGGAATCAATTTTGCGGGACACGCCCTTGAAATCAGCGGCTATATCAGCAAGGAACTGTTTGCGGCACACCCCGAATGGCATGGACTGATCCACGGAAAGCGGGTGGACAATCGTTTTTGCTGGGCCAGCGCGGAAGCCGCCTCGGCTGTTGGCGACGGAATCATTGCGATTCTGGACAAAAACCATGCTCCCACCATCTCTCTTTCACCGGACGACGGGGCTGAATTTTGTGAATGTCCCAAGTGCATCGCGCTTGATGCAAACGATTGGGACCCGAGCCTTGGGCAGATGTCCATCACGGATCGCTACATCCATTTTTGCAACCAGATCGCGGAAAGGGTGTCCAAAAAACATCCCGACGTGTTGTTTGGCTTTTATGCCTATGTCCAGTACACGCGCCCCCCGGTGCGGAAAAAAATGCATCCGAATCTGGTGCCGATCATTGCTCCCATCACCTACTGCCGCGCGCACTCCATGGCCGATGCCACGTGCCCGTCGCGCCCCCAGATTCGCACTCTCCTCGAAGGGTGGGCCAAGGCAGCCCGGATGGTCGGGTACTACAATTACATGTTTCATCTCGCCGAGGTCGCTGTCCCCTATCCGATGATCACCCAGATGAAGGAGGAACTTCCCATCATCTATGGCAACAAGGTGAAGTTCTGGATCCCTGAAACGCTCAACAACTTTGAATCGATTCTTCCGGGAATGTATTTGAGCATCCGCATGTCATGGGACGCCAACACCAAGCCGTCGGAAATCATGGACGAATTTTACAGCCGATTTTATGGTGCTGCAGCAGCTCCCATGCGGCGCTACTGGGAGCTTTTTGACGATGCGTGGATCAAGGTTCCCGAACATGCCGGTTGTGGCTTTGGATATCCCAAACGTTTCACACCGGATTTCATGAGGCAGGCACGCACCGCCATGAACGAAGCCCTCGCCGCCTGCAAAACCGAAATGGAAAAGCGACGCGTCACGATGCAGGATGACGCATTCAAACAATTCGAACTGTTCATGAAATTGCGCGGAGATTTGTTTGCGGGACGGCTCGACAACCTGGATAAGGATGCCGGGCGGTATCTCGAAACACAACTCGCCCTCGGGACCGAGTACCAGCCGCAATCCGCATTTGCAAAGAAAACGACCGACACCATTGCCGGCAATGATTTTATCAGTTTTTTCAAGCCGGCCTACACGGATGGTTCGCGGATCGCAAAAAACTTCAAGATCATTTCCGGACCCTTGGGGCCGTGGCATTACCAGGTGGACAAGCCGAAGAAGGGCGAGACGCTGGGATGGAGCAAGATGGGTTTTGACGACAAGGATTGGAAGACGACGGATCCAAGCGTGGATACCTGGTTCTCACTGGGACTTGAAACTTATTACGGCCCGATGTGGTACCGCACGAAGGCCAAACTTCCCTCCATTCCTGATGGCAAAAAGGTTTATCTGTGGGTCAGCAGCATGGATGGCAATGTGAAAGTCTTTGTGAACGGCCAGCACATTCCATACGTGAATGAGAAGGGTGAAAAAAATGAGGAGTTTAAGAACGGATTCTGTCAGGCCGTTTCCTTTGATATCACGGCCGCCATCAAATCCAACGCGGAGAATCAGATCGCCATTACAGCCACTCACCTGGTCATGAATGAGCTCGGAACCGGTGGCCTGATCGGCCCGGTGCTATTGTATCATGAAAAACCTTGAAGGAGATGTTATGAATAGTCATGTCTCTCAATACGCCTCAGGCTCCCATGCGGGAGCTCATCGAAGCTTCACCTTGATTGAGCTGCTGGTGGTCATCGCCATCATCTCGATTCTTTCCGCGTTGTTGCTGCCCTCGTTGCAACGCTCGAAATTGGCCGCAAAACGCGTGGTCTGCATGGGACAGTTGAGACAGGTTTACCTGGCGCTCATCCTGGTCGGAAACGACAATGAGGGATGGCTCAACGGCATCAACAAGTCTACTCCCGAAGGCAACGCGATCCCTTGGCCCACGTTGGTTCCTCGTTATCTGAGTGGCCGTGGCAGCACCAATTCAGCCGGGGAAGATTTGATGGTCGGGCAGGATGGGACGGGCTGTCCAGGAAGGAGCTCCTATCCAAAATACGATCCGTCGGTTGGGGCTTGTGACAACCAGTATCCGTTTGGCATGAACAGTTTTTTTGGCTATAGCGCCACGGGCACGTCGCATTCACTGAATGAAGTAACCCATCCATCCACAATCTACCTGGTCTCAGACTGTGCGTACTGGCAGCCGGGTGTTTATCTTAATACTTATCAGAGCACCTCCACCATTGACGGCAACTGGGCAGGAGGTTGGTATGTCCATCCTCCTCATCCGGCTGGAAAAAATTCATTCAAAAGCACCTCATGGAATGACTGTTTTCCAAGGGTGGGAAATGGATTGAACTTCGTCTTTGTTGATGGTCACGGCGAATTCTTGAAACGGACCGGCATGGCAAGTGAGGACAATGTTCAGGTGTTCAGAAGTGGTTCCGCCACCCTGTGGTATGCACCGGGTGTACCCGATATAAGCGGTGAGTGAGCATGAGCAAAAATCCCATTGTCGCCCGCCGCGTTTTTCTCGACCTCGAGGGTCTCACACGATGGGACCATCACGTGACACAACGGTTTCCCCAGGCGGAGAAAGTTCCGATCTTCGGACTGGAACCCGGCTCCACAGGCCCTTGGGATGGTGCGGCTACCACGAGCTTTGGCTCGGTGATCAAGGAGAATGGCCGCTTCCGACTGTGGTATTATGGCATCCGCGTTCCCGATCATCACAAGGAACAGGCCGACCTGCCCATGACTTGTTACGCGGAAAGCGATGACGGCATTCATTGGCGCAAGCCCGATCTCAAAATCACCGGACAGAAACGTTATCCGGGCAACAACCTGCTGAGCCTGCCGGGCGTTCCGACGAGTGTGGTGACCGCCCTGCCCGGCGCAGACTCAAAATATCTCGCCAGCACATTCATGTACCCCATCCCGCTGGAACCGGATGTCCAGGATGTGCCCGGCAATCCCGATCCGCTCAAGGGCAACCACGGCACCCACATCTGGGCGTCGGACGATGGCCTGCACTGGCGCCACGTGACCAAGGTCGTAGCGCATAACGATAATTCGTGCCTGTATGCGGACCGCGCGACGAATCGTTATCTGCTCTACAACAAGGTCATGGGAATGCACGGCTTGACCACGCGGAGGAACTGGATCGGCCTTGAGAGTCGTGACGGCAAACACTGGGAAGGCTACGATGGCATCCGCAAGTGGCGTGAAACTTTTGTGTGCGACGATTACGACGACCTGCGCGCCCAGCAACATGGATTCCTGCACGCCGAGACGTACAACGTGGGCATCTATCGCGCCGGCGAGATCCTGGTTTCCATCGAAACCATTTTTGATGTCGGCGCGCCCCTGATGGAATTGTTTGCGGGGAACCCCGCGGGCCTCTGCCACACGCGACTTGGGTTTTCACACGACGGATTCAAGTGGCGCTACCCGAAAGGCCGCCCTGTGTGGCTGGAACGCGGCGAGCCCGGCGACCTGGACGCGGGATGGATCATGCCGTCGTCCACCCTGGTGGAGCACGGTGACGACCTTCTCTTTTACTATGGCGGCAGCCGATATGATCACGACTGGCACATGAACCCTGATTTTTCCCTCAGGACCGACATTCCGCTCTCCGAACATCGCGATACGATCCGTGTGATGATGGCCAAAATCAAGCGCGACCGTTTCGCGAGCCTGGCCGCCGTGTGGAAAGGCTGCTTCGACGTGGATGTGGATCATCGGATGGGCGGGGAGCTGTTCGCAAACGTGCAGGCGCGGCACGGCACGGTGCGCGTCGCGCTCGCCGAGAAGTGGGGCCAGGGCTACGGAGAGATCCGGAAACACGACCACCTTCCCGGTTTCTCGTTCGATGATTGCATCCCGATCACCGGCGACGATGTCCGTGCCCCCGTGCGGTTTCGCAACGCCCGCATCACCGATATTCCGGCCGACAAGCCGCTCACGCTCCGGTTTGAGCTGTCCCGATCCGAAATTTTTGCGTACGAATGGGCATAAGGAACATCATCACGAAAAAACCTGCATGAGCACATTGAAGCCGCGCAAAGACCCGGCGGAAACCATTTTCCCATTCCCATCGCCTCGAATCAAGAGGGGCGTCATGTTCAGGCGTTACAAGGTCGCAGCGGTTTCGACCAGGCCGGTCAGGTGGAATAAAGCCCATAATGCAGACAAGATGGAGGCGTTCTTCCGGGGAGCCGCCAGACAGAAACCAGATTTGATTGTGTCCACCGAGGGGATGCTGGAAGGGTATCTGGTTGCTGATGTCACATGGCATCGCGAACGCGTGGAAGCGCTGCTGGACATCGCGGAGCCGATCACTGGTCCCCATATCACGCGCTTTCGAAAATTGGCGAAGCTCCTCAAAACGTGCCTCTGTTTTGGATTCGCGGAACGGATCGGGAGGGAAGCCTACAACACCGCGATCTTCATTGATCACCACGGCAGCATTTGCGGAAAGTATCACAAGGTTTCGGAGACAACCCATCCAGCCTGGAATTTCGCCCGTCAGGGCAGCTGTGTCCGTGCATTTGACACGCCACTTGGCCGATGCGGGGTCCTCATCTGCAGCGACCGCTGGTTTACGATTCTAGCGAGATCCCTGGTCCTGGATGGCGCGCAGTTCATTTTGATCCCGACTTACGGCGCTGTGAGCAAGGCACAGAATCAAGCGGTGCTTGCCCGCGCGCGCGAAAACGGCGTGCCGATTGTCCAGGCCAACGCGGCGGGCATGAACATGATCGTCAGCAGAGGGGAAACGGTTGCCTATGCGCGCGGAATTGATCGGATCACAACCGGCTTCATCGACATCCCGGTGGCTCCTTCTCCCGGTGCCGCCAGCGTCTGCGAACGTGAATTCTTGAAACTTCAGCCGAGGATGCACAAGGCGTACCATCGGATCGCGATGAAGGCGATCAGGAAACAGTCCCCACCGCGCGACGTCCAAAATTCGTTTGTTTCCGAACGGGAATTTTCGCGTCTCCAGAAAACCAACTGGGGCAAGCGACTGAAACCAACGACTGGAAAATGAACGATCCTCAACCCCGAATCCGCCTTCCGCATTTTTCATCCCCTCCCTTTCTTCCAAGCTTGAGTTTCCGATGACATCGCGCCAAGTTATTCGGAATGCGCTATTTACGCACATTCGGTATCTTCTTTATTTTCCTGCTCACGGCCAGTCTCCCCGTGCTTGCTGATGTTTCCGTGGAGGAAATGACTGCGAAAGCCGAGTCAGGTGACGCCAAGGCCCAATGCAGCCTGGGTGTCTGGTATCACTTTGGCCTTTTTGTAACCAAGGACTTTGAGCAGGCCATGAAATGGTACCGCCGCGCCTCTGAGCAGGGAAATGCCAATGCACAATTCGGTCTCGGCGTCCTCTACGCGCGTGGTCAGGGCGTGGATAAGGATGAGGTCGAGGCCTGCAAATGGTTCGTCCTCTCGGCCATCCAGGGAAACAAGGAAGCCGTTCCCGAACGCGAACGTCTCACCAACCAGCTCTCCCCCGCCCAATTCAGGGAGGCAAAAAAACGCGCGATCGCCTTCATTGTCCACAAGGAGAACAACCGCAAACCCGAAGCCGAAACCGCTATCACCAAGCCGACGCGAAAAGAGGACGAGGACGAAGACGAGGAACGTCCCGCCGTAAAACCTCCGGAAACCAAGCGCCAGCCACCGCGGGAAACGGTGAAGGAAACCCCGCGCCAACAGGCCATCCCAAGCGTCCCGCTTCCCCCGGAACTCGCCACCCTCCAGACCAGGGCGGAACAAGGCGACATCGAAGCGCAAAAGTCTCTCGGCCAGCATTTTGAAACCGGCAAGGACGTCCCACAAAATTATACCCTGGCCGCGCTCTGGTACCGCCGCGCCGCCGACCAGGGCGATACCTGGGCGCAGATCAGCCTCGGCACGCTCTATGTCAACGGCCAAGGCGTCGCCCGCGACAACGTCGAAGCCTTCAAGTGGATCGCCATCGCCGTGCAAAACGGTGGAACATGGTTCGGGAGCAACGGCAAGGATTTTGTCCGCGACATGACCCCCGACCAGATCAACGAAGCCAAAAGTCGCGCGATCGAATTCCGACCACAAAAAGAATCGCCTAAGTAAAACCGCCCCCACCTGCGAAAGGACCCATGCCCTCTCTCCGAATTTCCGCCTGTTCGCTTCTCATCGCCATCTCCTCGCTTGGCCTCGGTGAGACGGTCGCTCCTGCCCCCGCCCCCAATCCCAACGACCCCGCCCTGGTCTCCGCTTCCCACAAGGGCGATATGGAGGGCGTCAAGGCCGCATTGAAACTGGGAGCCAGCGCAAGCGCCAAGGACGCAAAGAGCGGACAGACCGCCCTCATGCTCGCCGCCCTCAAGGGCAACCTCGACATCGTAAAACTCCTCCTCTCCAAAGGCGCCAATGCCAACGCCCAGGAGGACAAGTACGGACAAACCGCCCTCATGATGGCGGCCATGGCCGGCCAACTCGATATCGTCAAGGCCCTCGTGGAAAAAGGCGCTGATGTCAACATCAAGGAAACCAAGTACCAGCAGACCGCCGTCAAGATGGCCGAAGCCAAGGGACAAACCGCCATCGTCGAATATCTCAACAATCCGAAGGGCACCGCATCCGGCGGAACGAGCCAGGACGGGTCTGTAGTCATCGCTGCCCCCAACCTCAACGACCAGCTCATGGAAGCAGCCAGCAAGGGTGACGCCGTGAAAGTGAAGGAACTTCTCGACAAGGGCGCAGATCCCGAAGCCAAAAACGGCGAAGGCGTCACGGCCCTCACCCTCGCCGCGCGCGGGCTTCACTCCGAAGTCATCAAACTCCTGCGCGCCGCAGCAGGAGACACATCGCCCAGATCCGCCCCCGGCCTCAGCCCGAAGGAAGAGAAAAAGGACTCCGAATAATTCGCCGGTTGCCCCCCCGAAACCAGCATGATGTAGAGGCGCTTCTGAAAAGCACCGCACGTCGGACATCCATGAAAACCAAAAATACGCGACTCCTTTCCTTCGAGGTTGAATCCAATTACGGCTGGATTGAAACGGCGGGACCGTCGGTTTATCGTGATCACCCGGTGCGGCTCTCCATCCCGCTCGCTCCGAAAGTCTGCGCTCCCGACGACGCACTGGAGGTCCGCGATGAAAAAGGAAACGTCGTCCCCTCCTCTTTCCACGCGTTCATGAAATGGCCCGATGATTCCGTGCGCGCCTGGGAACTCTGGTTTCCCGCGAATCTCAAACGCGGCGAAAAGAAATCGTTCTCCATTCATCGCGCCGACAAATCGAAAGCGCCCAAGGCCACGCCGCAGTTTCTGCAACAACCGTCCCGCTTCATGATTTCAGCGCTCACCGGAGACGAGTCACGCTCCAACCAGCCGGTTGACCTTGGCGAAATCAAGACGGACTCGAGCCGCGCACTCTCGCCATACGAGGACGAAAAGGAATTTGCACTCGGCATGGGTCCCTCACGCCCGCTCTTCCATGGCGCGATCGTCCGCAAGGCGTACAGCTGGTATCCGGGAATCGAACTGGAAATTCGCGTTACCAACTTCGGTCCTGACGAAGTGATGAAGGTGCGCGGCCTGCGCCTTGAATTTGATCTGCCATGCGAGCCCGCGCGTTACTGCGTCCGTCACGCGCGCAATACGGCGGACTTTCCCCGCCTCGTCGAAATGCCCACCCCTTATTCAATTCGTGCCGACGGCGGTGGAATTCACGTCACCGATTGCGCCCAGCTCGGCGAGGACGAGATGAAATATCCATCGTACGAACGCGGCGCCTACCTGGGCGCGGTGGATCCCTGGCTCGGCATCGCGGATTCCAAGTCCTCATGGCTGCTCGTCCTGCCGGATGTCCACGAAAGAAATCCCAAGGCTTGGCGCATCGACGGAAAGCGTGTGACGATTGACCTTCACCCCGAGGATTCCAATCCGCTGGACTGGCGACAGGGAATGACGCTCTTCCAGCGCCTGCATCTCATCCGCATGCCGGCGAAGACCACGCTCGAGGAATTTGAAAACGAGGCTCAGTCATGGCTGCGTCCGCCCATCGTGCGCCTGGATGCCGACACCTATCGCAAGGCCGGGTGGAGGATTCCGTTCCGTTTCGAGCCGGAACGTTTTCCAAAGACCGAGTATGAATTCGCCGACACATTTGCCTTCGGCTGGACGCGCGGCACGTTTCATTGGGGCGACCTGATCCAGGGAAACAAGGCGCGCAACCTGGAGTATGACTTCGTCGCCGTGGCCGCGAAGGAATTTGCGCGAACGGGCGTCCAGCACCTCCTGAAACACTGTCGCGCGTCGGCTGAGCACATGATGTACACGGACTTCGTGGTGGTGAACGACGACCCATGGCGCGAGGGCGGAATCCCCGCCCACTGTGCAGACCACACCTCCGGATCCGCGTATCCAAGCCACATGTGGGCGGAAGGGCTCACGCTCTATCACCAGCTCACGGGAGACCGTTACGCGCTGCACGTGGCGAAACGCGTGGGTGATTTTTATCTCAAGTACATCCGCGACCGTTTCCAGGTGGTGGATGGCACGGGGCGCGAGATGGGATGGACGCTCATCGCCCTCTCGGCGATTTACGACCTGACGCGCGAGGAGCACTACCTCGAGGGAATCCGCAAGGTGGTGGACCATTATCTTGCGAAAGGCGTGGGCGCCTTTTTTCCGACTGATGCCTGCTTCACGATTGGGATCGGGATCATCGGCTTCAACCGCAGCCGCGAGTTTTATCGGGAAAAGGAGACGCGAAAGTTCATGCTCGGCGTGCTCGACCGGATCATGGGCAACCGTCTTGACCGGATCGGGCATTATGAATACTGGCACGATTCCGAGACGGGGGCGATTCCGTACATTCAGAGCCATCTGCCCGAGGCGCTCAACATCGGTTACAAGCTAAGCGGCGACGAGCGTTATCTGCGCAGCGCCTTCCGCCAGTTTCAGATTCACAAGGGCGGCGGCCTCCTGACCGTGCAGCCACGATACCAAGCCCCCGAGTGCGGTTTCGCCGCAGGCAACCACATTTCATGGATGGGCTGCCTGCAATCCTTCGCCGAAAAAGGCTGGCTCGATGAGTTCCAGTACCCGGAACCGAAGGGCAAGGCGCGAAAGAAACGCTGATCCCGTCACTCCGTCGCGCCGGCTTTCTTCAACCATTCGACGACTTGAGGCAGTTGTTTGTTGCGGGCAAGCCCAATCAGTGTTTTTGAATCCGGGCACTTCACATGGACATTGGCGCCACAGTCAATGAGGGCTTTGACTGAATCCACTTTACCGAAAGTAATCGCCACGATGAGTGGCGTTTCACGATTCGCATCCACAATATCAAGCAGGGCACCCCGGCTCGCAAGATAACGGATGATATTACCATGTCCCTCGCGCGCCGCCTCATGAATTGCCGTATGTTCGTTCGATAGACGCACCTCGATGTCAGCCCCGCGTTCTACCAATTCCTTGACCAGATCAAGCCTTCCGTTCCATGACGCGATCATCAAGGGTGTCCGGTCGCTTTCCACAAACCCACCTTTTCCCTTGGAGCGTCCCGATTCTTCTTCCAAAAAAGTGATGTTCGCATCTCCAACCCGACCATCGTCCTTTGCGCCAGCCTCATCCAGCAACCGCAGCATCGGTTTATCTCCTCGCAGATCCGCCAGCATTCGATGGCTCCAGCCTCTCGCGTCCTTGGAATTCACCTCGGCACCGGACTGAATCAGGAGCCTTGCAACTCCAGCATTGCCTCTCCAGATCGCGTGCGTCAGGGCGGTCCACCCCCGCTCATCACGATCACCCAGACCGACATGATGCGTCAGTAACGTCGTTATCATTTTCGCTTCAGGATCCCGTGCCGCAAGCATCAGTGCTGTCATGCCCCGATGGTCCGCGACCTGTGCATCGGCACCGTGCTTCAAAAGGAAAGAGACTGATTCGTGTTCACTATTCCAAACCGCATGCATCAAAGGGGTCCACCCGTCTTTATCCCGCTCGTTCAGCGGCACTCCCGCCTCAACCGCATCGGAAAGGATATCCACAAGCCCCTTTTGAGCCGCGAGCATTGGAATGGTCGTCCCATCCTCCAGACGCCCATCCAGTTTCGCGCCGCAAATCTGCATCGTACGAATGTTTGCGAGGTGATCCTTCCTGTCTTCGCTGTAGGCGTTCTTGTAATCATCCTGTGCATCCTTCGGCCAAAGCCAGAGAGCTCGGATGGCTTGCATTAGAGGGGTCATCCCATCGCGTGCCGTGTGGTTGACCCGTGCACCGTGCTGGATCAGGAGTTCCACAATGTCGTGAGAAGCGAATCCCAGACAATTACCTCCCGGCACAATCATCAGCACGGTCCATCCGTCCCATGTTTCAGCATTTGGATCAGCCCCAGCTTCCAATAATATTTTGGTCGTCTCAAACGAAGCGCCGCCAAGCGACGTGGCAGTGTACAAGAGCGGCGTCATGCCTTCGAGCGAAACAGCATTCACCTTGGATCCATGTTTGATGAGAAAACGAAGAAAGTCCGAACTGCATTTCGGTCGAGACTTGCAGGCATACATCAGTGGCGTCAGATCATTCTCATCCGTCGCATTGACATCGCATCCCTGTTCCACAAAAAAACGAGCGGCGTCTTCATTTCCATTTTCTGCCGCAATCATCAGCACGGTTCTTCCGCCGTGATCTACTGCGCGTAAATTCGCGCCATGTTCCAGCAATATCCGGATCAGATCCCGCTTGGCATGTCCTGACGCGGCCGACATCAAGGCAGTGCAACCGTCCTTGTCGGTCTCGTTGACCTTGCACCCCTGTTTCAACAAGTACGCCACGGTGTTTCCACTTCCACTCCATCCCGCATATTGCAACAACGGCCTGCCTCCCCACCACTCCGTGAGAGCTCCGTGGGAAGTCAAATCGCCCACGATCTCTGTCTGGTCTTGACGAACAGCATGGCTGATGGCCGGGAATCCGTAGGTATCCTTCGCGTTCGGATCAGCGCCCTGCCCCAACAATTTCCCAACCTCCGCCCGATCACCCTTATCAACCGCAGCCAACAATTTCTGATCAAGAGTCGGCTCGGCTAGAACACCCGCCGCGGACAGGCAGAAGACCAGGCCTGTCAGACTTATTCGAATGGAAATCCACGAACTCTTTGTCATCCGCCCTCTTCCCTATCACCCGTCATTCACAATTTCAAGCAAACCCGGTAGGAGCTTACGCATGTGGACTGGATGGGGAAAATTGCTGTTGGCAGCCTTGTGCCTTTTTCCGCCTCTTTGCGGCCAATCTCTGCGTTCGATACTGGGGATATGGCCGCGAAGAAGCACAAGAGACACAAGAATGACGAGCCGGCATGCGTTGCTCCCAACAGAAAAAATCTGCGCCCGTCTGCGTCAGTCTGCGGGGAAGAATCCGGAGTCCGCGTTCTTGCGAACGCAGCTACAGGCATGTGAAATGTGATTTACGGAGTCTTTTGAATGATGTCTGATTGCGGGATGCCTCTCATTGACTCGCTCCCGGAATTCGCCACCAAGTTTCGCTCTCTCGTGGATTCGGGCAAACGTTTTCTTGTCCTCACGCACGTGCGCCCGGATGGCGATGCCTATGGGTGCCAGCTCACGATGGCCCATTCGCTGAAGCAGCTCGGCAAGGAAGTCTGCGTGTGGAGCGAGGATGGCGCTTCGGACCGTTACCGATTTCTGCCTGGCATGGAATGGATCACCTCGGGCACGCCGCCCGCCGGGCCTTTCGATGCCCGGATCATGGTGGACAATGCCAGCCAGCAACGCGCCGGAAAGATTGACCTGCCGTCGGATCCGCGTTCGCCCATCGTGAACATTGACCACCACGCGAGCAACCCGGGCTACGGCGACCTCGCGCATGTGCAGCCGAAGCGTGCGTCCTGCGGCGAGGTGATTTATGACCTGCTCAAGGCAGCGAAAATGCCGATCCCGCCCGAAGCGGCCAAGTGCCTTTTTGTTGCGATCAGCACCGACACCGGCTCATTTCAATATCCGTCGGCCAATTCATCCACCTTCCGGATCGCGGCGGACTTGCTCGACCAGGGGATTGACCTCGGCGAAATCTCGCGCCTGACGTATGACAGCTATCCACCACGACGCCTTCTGCTGCTGCGCGAAGTCCTGCAATCAGTGAAGTTCGGCTCCAATGATCGCATCGGATATTTCTGGATTGATGCCGCGAGCTACAAGCGCAGCGGCGCAAGCCCTGAGGACAGCGAGGGAATGATTGACCACATTCGATCCATTGAGACCGTGATCGTCGCGGTACTTTTCGAAGAACTCCCCGAGGAAGGCTTGATGCGCATCAGCCTGCGCTCAAAAGACCGTCGTGTGGACGTCAACGCAGTCGCGAAACAATTCGACGGCGGCGGCCACGTGGCGGCGGCCGGGGCGAGGATTCGCGGCGAACGCGCAGACATCGAGAAACGCGTACTCGACGCGATCCGCAAACTCCTGCCCTGATCCCTCCCCCCATGCGATGAAACACCTGTTGCCATTCGCCTGGGGACTTTTTGTCTTCACGAACGCCTGGAGTGCGGATCCGCCTCCTGCAAAAACAAATGATGAGGGATTCCGCCTTGCGATGCCGGGATATCATTTTTCGTTTCCACGCGACCATGCGGCACATCCTGAGTTCAAGACGGAATGGTGGTACTTCACGGGCCATCTCGCGGAAAAAGGAAAAACGGAACCGAGCCTCGGCTATGAGTTGACTTTTTTCCGCACCGCGTTGACGGCGAAACCCGTCACGACCAATTCCAACTGGTCCTTGCGAGACATCCATTTCGCGCATGTTGCGATCAGTGATTTGAAACAAGGAAATTTCTGGTTTGCCGAAAAAATCAGCCGGGGCGCACTGGGGCTCGCGGGCGCGGAGACATCGAAACTCCACTCGTGGATCGAGGACTGGTCGCTCACCGAGGCGAAGGATGGAGTATGGAATTTGCACGCGAAGGCGGACGGCCGCTCGATCGACCTGCAACTTCAACCTGCAAAGCCCGTGGTGATTCATGGTGAGGATGGCGTCAGCCGGAAGGCGAAGGGAGAGGGCCACGCCACGCATTATGTTTCGTTCACGCGCATGAAAACCTCCGGCCGCGTCACGCTGCCAGATCGCATATTGGAGGTCAGCGGAGAAAGCTGGCACGACCACGAATTTGGAACAAATCAACTGACCAGCGACCAGGCTGGCTGGGATTGGTTCAGCCTTCAATTCGACAGCGGCGAGGAATTGATGATCTACCTTCTGCGAAAAAAGAATGGCTGCTTCGAGGAAGCATCGAGCGGCACCTGGGTGGATTCCAAAGGGGCAGCCACGCACCTGACCATCGGGGAGATTTCCGTGTTGTCGCGCGACGCGTGGAAAAGCGGCAAGAGCGGCGCCGTGTATCCCTCACGCTGGGAGATTCGCATACCGGGACGCGGCGTGAACGTGGTGGTGGAACCACTGCTTGCCGACCAGGAATTGCGCGTCAAGGAGTCTTCCACCATGGCGTACTGGGAGGGATCATGCCGCGTCACGGGCTCCCACACCGGCCGCGCATACGTGGAGTTGACTGGTTATGAAAAGTGATCTGGGGCCAGGTGAAAAAAAAACAGAAGACAAAGTGATATGCCCGCCCTCAACTTCCTTGTGATTGGAGGCGCTTCATGCTAGGGTACTTCAAGACGTGAGCACCATTCTTACAGACAACCAGAAAAACTCCCTGTTCCGTCTTCTCGCGGATGACGACCCCTCCACGCTCACGCTCGTAAAACAACGACTTATGGACCACGGTGAAAGTGCCGTGCCCGAAATGGAAGGCTGGCTGAAGGAAGTCCATGGGATGCCAGCAGAACGCCATCTCCTCGATGTGCTCAACCGCCTCAAACACGGTCATTTTCATGCCGAATTCCTGGAGTTTTGCGCCCGCGGGACGACCTCCAACACCATGAACCTTGAGGACGCAAGCTTCCTGCTCGCCTCCACGGAATATTCAGCCGTTAACATGGAGCGCTATCGAAAAATGCTCGATGACATGGCCGCTGAGGTGAAATTGCAAATGACCCGGGAGGGCACTCCATCAGAAATCCGTGCGATCAGTTACGTCCTGCACGAGAAACACCGCTTCCGCGGAAATCGCGACCGCTATTACGAGGCGGAAAACACCTACCTCAACTGCGTCCTCGATCGCAAAGTGGGTGTGCCGATTACACTTTCGCTGCTTTATCTGCTGCTGGGACGCCGTCTCGACATGCGCATCCACGGCGTGGCGTTGCCAGGTCATTTCATCGTCCGCTGGCAGGAAAATTTTTACGATCCATTCAACCACGGGCGCCTGCTGAACGAAGCCGCATGCAAGCAGATGGTCGAGGATCGTGGACAGGAATTCCGTCCAGAGCACCTGAACCCGGCCACGCCCATCCAGGTGCTAAGCCGCATGCTGATGAACCTCGCGCGTGTGTACGAAATCGAGGAAGACCGCCCCAGGCTCGCGCGTGTCAGAAAATACCTTCAGGCACTGGGCGCGCTGTAATAGTCCGAGGTAGGGCGCGATCGCCGAGCGCGCCGTCGTTCTCAATCGAAATCACACCTTCGCTTTCCACGAACCACCGTTTCGGCGCGTTCGGCGAACACGCCCTACCTCGGAACTTACATTTCAAAATTCACAAGACCTTTTTTCCACCAACGATCGTTGCAACGGCCTTGCCTTTTAAATTCCATCCGTGAAATGGCGTGTTGCGGGAAAGGGATGCTGATTGGTCGCGGTCCACCGTCCACTCGTGGTCGGGATCCAGGATCGTCACGTCGCCGGGCGCATCCACGCTCAATGTGCCGCGATCCAGGCCCAGCAGCTTTGCCGGGTTGATCGTGTACATCGCGATCAGTTTTTGCAGGGGGATGACTTTCTTGTGGACAAGCTCGGTGAGAAAGAGACCGACCTCGGTTTCCAAACCCAAAATCCCAAATGGCGCATCGTCGAACTCCACTTCCTTTTCAAAGCTGCAATGCGGCGCGTGGTCGCTGGCAAGAATCTCAATGGTTCCATCGGCGATCCCCTGCAGAAGGGCGTCCACGTCGCGGCGCGTGCGCAGCGGCGGGTTCATCTTGAAATTGGTGTCGTAGCCTTTCACGCATTCGTCGGTGAGCGCAATGTGATGGGGGCAGACTTCGCCGGAAACCTTCACTCCGCGCTGGCGGGCCTCCTTCAAGATCCTCACGGAACCAGCCGAGCTGAGGTGCTGCATGTGCACCTTCCAGTCTGCCAGCTCGGCAAGCAGGCAGTTGCGCGAAACAATGATCTCCTCGGCGATCGCCGGCCAGCCGCGCAGGCCAAGTGTCATGCTCCAATAGCCCTCGTTGATCACCCCATCCGCGGAAAGCGCGTAGTCCTGGCAATGATCCATCACGGGAAGATCAAACATCTTCGCGTACTCAACCGCCCGGCGCATGATCTCATTGTTCTGAACGCAATGACCATCGTCGGTGATCGCCACCACGCCCGCCCGCTTGAGCGACCCGATCTCGGCCATCTGCTCGCCCTTGAGCCCGACAGTGATCGCGCCGGTGGGAAGCACGTTCACCACACCACTCTCCCGGGCCCGCGCCTTGATGTATTCCACTGTCCCCGCCTGGTCCACGGGCGGCGTCGTGTTCGGCATGCAAACCACCGTGGTGAACCCCCCGCGCGCGGCGGCTCGCGTACCGCTCTCGATCGTCTCCTTGTCCGACCGGCCCGGCTCGCGCAGATGCACGTGGATGTCAATCAGCCCCGGACAAACCACCTTGCCACGCGCGTCGAAAGTGTCCATTTTTCCGGGTCGGGTCTTGGATCCGATATCCGCAATTTTGCCGTCCACGATCAGGACGTCGCGAATGCCATCCACGTTGTTTGCCGGATCAATGACCCGGCCGTTCTGGATCAGGAGGGAATGCATGCGCGCGGCATCCTACTGGAAGCGCCACGGATGATAAAAGATAAATCACCACGGGAGGGCGTGTCTCATTTCATGCCGAAGGTAGGGCGTGCTCGCCGAGCGCGCCGCTGTTCTCTTTCGAAATCACGCGCCAAATTGACATCCCACGCTTCGGCGCGCTCGGCGAGCACGCCCTACCCCGGCCTATGATCAGGAATTGATCGGAGTCAACATCCGGGGTAGAGTGTCTCATTGATGAGTTCCAACTGGCGAAATGAAGACTGGGGCAATGAATGGATATTGCGCCCGACACCCATGGTCCGGAACCTGCTGATCGCCAACAGCGTCGTGTTTGGCATGCAGATCTTGTTTCGACTGCAGGGAGTGGAGTCGTTTGAAAGATACTTTCAGCTTTCCTCCCAAGGGATCCGCCACGGATGGATCTGGCAACTGGCGACGTATATGTTCCTCCACGCGGGGTTTTTCCACCTGCTTTTCAACCTGGCAATCCTCTACTTCTTCGGCATTGCGCTGGAAAGCATGGTGGGTTCGCGGCGATTTTTCCGGATCTTCATACTCGGCGGACTCGCGGGTGGCGCCCTCTGGCTTGCTTTCAATTGGAGCAATTCCAACGCGTCGGTCATCGGGGCTTCGGGCGCGATCTGCGCCGTGCTCGCGGCATTCGCCATGCTCGATCCGGACCGGATGATCACCTTGCTGATTTTTTGGGTGATCCCCGTCACCGTGCGGGCCCGCTACCTGGCCTGCGGGCTCGTACTGGTTTCCGTCCTCCCGCCTATGATCAACGCGGGCGGAAACATCGCATATCTTGCGCACCTGGGCGGCGCCGCCATGGGCTGGGCCTGCGCTTTCGCGATACGCTCCGGAAAACGCTGGCCCTGGGAAGGAACTCCAGATTCATCCCCCACCTCGCGCATGGACTTCATTGAAATCACGAAGCAGGATGAATCCATGCAGCGGCGCGTTGACCCAATCCTCGACAAGATCGCCGAACACGGCATCCAGAGCCTCACCCAGGAGGAGCGCCGTCTCCTTGATTCGGTGAAGGACAGGACAAACTGAAGGATCAGGATCCTGAATGACTTTTCTCCCCTATCTTCTCATCGGCATTTTCCTCGGCGGCGTGGCCGGATGGCTCGCGGGGGCATCACGCGGACGACGCCAGGCGGAGGAGGAGCGACTGGCGCGCACCGTGGCCGAAACGAAGGCGTCGGAAATTGAAAAAAATCTTGCCTCCCAGCGCGGATTGCTCGTCGAGGCGGAAACACGGTGGAAGGACACTTTCGAAAATCTTTCGGCAAAGGCCCTCGCCCAACTGCAGGATGGCGCGCGCGGCGATCTTGGGGAACGCCAGAAAGCCATCGAGGGAATGCTCCGCCCGCTGCAGGATACCCTGCACACCTACCAGCAGCGGCTCCAGCAAAGTGAATCGGCGCAAACGCAAACCCTCGGGCAGGTGCGGGCGCAAATCACATCCCTGCTCCAGCAAAACCAATCGCTGACCACCGAGACAAGCCAGTTGCGGAAGGTGCTGAGCTCCAACCAGACGCGCGGGCGCTGGGGCGAGGAAACGCTGCGACGCGTCGTCGAAGCCTCGGGCATGAGCGCGCATTGCGATTTCACGGAACAGACGATGCAGGGTGACAGCAAGCCCGACCTCGTGGTCCGCCTTCCGGGCCAACGGGTGATCGTGGTGGATTCGAAGGTGCCCGACCTCGATTTCCTCACCGCACAGGAAACAGGCGACGAGGTAAAACGCAAGGAGGCGCTGGAAGCGCACGCCGCGAAGCTGAAGCTGACGATCAAGGCGCTGGCCGACCGAGATTATCCGAAGCAATTTCAGAACGCACTCGATTTCGTGATCCTCTTCCTGCCCGCCGAGTCACTCTTCAGCGCCGCGCTCGAAGGCGACCGCGAGTTGATCGTGTGGGCCGCGTCAAAAAAGATCCTGCTCGCCACGCCGGCATCCTTCATCGCGCTTCTGCGCGCCGTGGCAGTGAGCTGGCAGCAGCAGACCTCCACCGAGAACGCGGAAAAGATGGTGGGCGCCGCCGCCGAGCTGTACGAGCGCGTGGCCAAGTTCGTGGAACATCTCGGGAAAATCCGCGAAGGATTGGAGAAAGCAACCGGCGCCTACAACGACGCCGCCAGCTCGTTCGAACGCCGCGTGACGCCCTCCGCCGAGCGGCTGAAAAAACTCGGGGCCGTGCCGGAAGAAACAGTCCCACCCCAACTTCGAGCGATCGAGACGCAACCGAAAACGCTCTCATGAATGCCATGGAAGATTGGAACGATCCAGCCAGGGACTATCGTCCGGTATATATCGCCGGGCACCCGCTGCACCTGACCACCCTGTTGATCATCGTCCATTGCGTGACCATGGTTGCGTGCGCGTTGGCGGTATCCGCGCGCGGATTGGGAGTGCTTCTACCCTTGCAGTTGATCAGCCAGGACGTCTGGCGTGGTGCGGTCTGGCAGCTTTTTACCTATGCCTTCGTGAACATGCCAAGCGTCTGGTTTGCGTTTGAAATGCTCATGCTCTACTGGTTTGGAAAGGACGTCGAACGCTTCGTGGGTCGTCGTGCCTTCGTGTGCTTGTATGCCGCTTTGGTTCTCATTCCGGCGATGGGTCTGGCACTGATCGGACTCCGCCATCCTCAAATGCATTCCGGGTCCGGCGCGGCCAATTTCAGCGTGTTCATCGCTTTTGCGACGATCTATCCACGAGCGCAAATATTTTTTCGCATTGAAGCCCGTCATGCGGCCTGCATCCTCCTGGCCATCTATTCACTCGAGAATCTGGCTTATCACCTCTGGATATCCATGTTCGTCCTCTGGTGCAGCGCCGCAATCGCCCACTTTGGCATGCGACTCCTCGGCGTCCAAGGCGGATTCCCATGGTGGAGCAACTGGATCGAGAAGCGACGCCGAGACCGCCTGACACGGCAGACTCACCTCCGCATCGTCCGCGAACACGAAGTCAACCAGTCTCTCGACGACATCCTCGAAAAAATCTCGAAGCAAGGAATGAAGAGCCTCACGTCCGCCGAAAAGAATCAGCTCGAGCAAGCGCGCAAGGCGCTTTTGCAGAAAGACAAACGGGCTTGAAACGCGGAGCGGGGAACGCGGAACGCGGAATTTTGGGGAAAAAGGCATCCTACAACCGATCATCGAATCTCAATTCCGCGTTCCCCGCTCCGCGTTCCGCGTTATCCTCACTCTCCCGCCGCCACATCCGGTGCCGCACTTCCAGAGGTGGGATCCTTCGGGCTTTGGGGATGTTTTATTTCCCCATGAGCCTTTGCTTCAGAAGTGGGTTCACCCGAAATGTATTCCTGTTTCAAACCCAGTGACTCGGGCGCGTGAAGCACCAGCATCTTCATGCGGATGTCGGAGGGGATTTCGCGCGCGGTCATTTTCGAAACGACCACCATGAGGAGGATCGCCAGCGGCAGCGCCCAGATCGCGGGCTGCTCGGCCAGGATGCGCAACAGCGGTTGGTGTGCGTAGAAATCAGCCAGCGGCTTGGCCGCCGCCACCTTGTCGGCGACCATCGTGCTCACCACGCTGATCATGCTCAACAATCCGCCGGTCAGCATGCCCGTTGCCGCGCCCTTCATCGTCATGCCACGCCACCACGCGCTCAGGAAGAGAAGCGGAAAATAACTCGTCGCCGCGATCGCAAACGCCCAGCCCACCATCTTGTTGATGTCAAAGTCCTCCACAAGCAACCCAAGCCCGATGGACACCGCGCCGCAAATGACCGCGCACACCTTGAACGCCGCCAGCCTTTGTGACTCCGTGCTCTTTGGTTTCAGAATTCTCCCGTAAATATCGTGCGCCAATGCGCCCGTCAGGGACACGAGCAGTCCGGAGAAAGTGGACATGAAGGCGGCAAACGCGCCCGCCGAGGTGATGCCCGAGAGAATGGAGCCCAGGCGAAATCCGGGAAATTGATCGTTCAACAGCAAGGGCAGCTTGAGAACCACGCCATCGGTGCCTTTGTAACCCTTGAGGTCATACAGAACCGGCATGAGGTTGCGGCCGAGCACCCCGAAGATGGGCGGAAAGAGATAAAAGACTCCGATGAGAATCATCACCCAGAACGTCGTGCGCTTGGCGGCCTGACCGTCGGGATTCGTGTAAAACCGCACGAGGATGTGTGGCAATCCTGCCGTGCCACAAACGAGGGCGATGATGAGCGAATAGGTGTAGAGCAGCGCGTAGGGACGCTGCTCCTTCGGAGAAAGCCCGGCCTTGGCCGCGGGGCCGGAGGAAAGCTTTCCGAACGGGTTGAGCCACTTCTCGTCGGGGCCTGCGGAGGCAATTTGTTGATCGAGCGCCCGGACATCGGGAGGTCGCGTGTGTAGGAAAATGGCGCCCTTCTGAAGCGCGTCCTTCAGGTCCCGCGGCGACCCCATGATCGGTGCGGTCATTTCGCCAGTCACGGCAGCATTGGCTGCAAGCTGTTTTCCGTAACCCCCATACACGCTCAACAACACAAAGATCGGCACGCTGATCGCGAACATCTTGGCCCAATACTGGAAGGCCTGCACCAGCGTGATTCCCTTCATGCCGCCCATCGCCACGTTGAAGGTGATGACAGTGCCCACAACCACCACGCCACCCCAATAGGGCATTCCCATCTTTTCGAAAATGAAGCCAAGCGCGACTCCCGCGCCCTTCATCTGGGGCATCGTGTAGAAAAATCCGATGAAAAGCACGAAGACGACTGCGATCTTGCGAAAAAGAGGCGAATCAAAACGTCCCTCCGCAAAATCCGGAATTGTGTACGCCCCGAAACGCCGCAGCGGGCCCGCGATGAACAGCAACAGGAAAAGATAACCGCAGGCGTAACAGACGGGATACCAAAGCGCATCGTATCCCACGCTCATCACCATCCCCGCCACGCCCATGAAGGATGCCGCCGAGAGATATTCACCCGAAATCGCCGAGGCGTTCCAGCCGACGGAGACCGAGCGACCCGCGACAAAAAAATCATGGGCCGTCTTCGACCCGCTCTTCGCCCAGAACCCCATCCCGATGGTCACGACCACCATCAATGCGCAGAATGTGACGATAAACGGGTCCATGTGCAAAAATCATTTCGACGATCGGCCCTCTCGATTCTCCAGCTCGGTGGAGCGTCGGATGAAAATCCACGAAAGGATCCAGACAAGGATGAAGAAGAGGACACCGAGAATGAGCCACGAAAGAGTAAAACCCCCGATGCGTTGCGCCATGAATTCCGGCGCGAAGTAATTTGCGAGTGGAAGTCCAAAGAGCAATGTTCCAAACACCGCCGCGATCGAAATGGAAAGCCGCAACTGCCTCCGCATCAAGAGACGCAGAAATTCCTCGCTATGAATGTCATCAGGAGGCGGCATGCCCGTCCTTCGTGCCGTTCTGAAATGGATATCACAAGAAAAATGATGCCTTGCAGGCAAAAGCGGAGGGACACGCTCCGGAGGCTGTCTCAGAACATAAAGCACTCTAATGGAGCAAGTCCGAGGGAAGGGGAACGTTTTGTAAAAAGTTGGCCCACGCACTGAACCGCCAAGGCAGTAAAA
>JAHFSY010000054.1 GCA_023269615.1 Verrucomicrobiota bacterium | reverse complement strand
GAAACTGGAGCCGGCCCGCACGGGCTTGCCGCGGATGGGCTCGGTGGCGGTGAATGCCCTTGTGAAGACGTATGGAAAGTTTTCGATTTTCACGCGGGGAATCTTCTGGCCGATGAAACGATCGATGGAGATGATGTGCTCCATGTCCTCGGCGACCATCAGCGTGAATGCGTCGCCCACCGCCTGGGCGCGCCCGGTTCTTCCGATGCGATGCACGTAATCCTCGGCATGCTGCGGCACGTCGAAGTTGATGACGTGGCTGATGTCCTCGATGTCAATGCCGCGCGAAGCGATGTCGGTGGCGACCATGATTTCGTAGAGGCCGTTTCGGAAACCATCGAGTGAACGTTCGCGTTCCTGCTGCGTGCGATCGGAGTGGAGGACGGCGACGGAGTGCCCCTCGTGCTGCAAAAACTGGTGGATGCGGTCGGCACCGTGACGTGTGCGAGTGAAGATGAGCACCTGCTCGAACTTGGTGCGCTTGAGCAGCTCGCGAAGGAGGTCGAGCTTCTGGCCATCGGCCACCGGGTAGAGCGCATGGGTCACGGTCTCGGCGGGCGAGCGGCGGATGCCGATCTCAATGACCTCCGGTTTCTTCAACGCCCATTTACAAAGGCCGTCAATTTCCGGCGGGATGGTGGCGGAGAAGAGCATGGTCTGGCGCTGGCGCGGGCATTTTTCGATGATGCGGCGGACATCGGGCATGAACCCCATGTCGAGCATGCGGTCGGCCTCGTCGAGGATGAGGATTTCGATTTTGTCGAGCCGCGCGTTGCCCTGCTCCATCAGGTCGAGCAACCGCCCGGGGGTGGCGACGATGATGTCCACGCCGCGTTTCAGGTCATCGGTTTGCTTGCCGTAGCCGACGCCGCCGAAGATCACGGTCGCGGTGAGGTCGGTGAAGCGTCCGTAATCGCGGACGGCCGTCTCCACCTGCGCGGCGAGCTCCCGCGTGGGCGTGAGCACGAGGCAGCGGGCAAAGGGCTTGTGGGAACCGAGGCGGTCGAGCATGGGGAGGGTGAATGCCGCGGTTTTGCCGGTGCCGGTCTGTGCGCTGCCGATGAGGTCGCCTCCGCCGAGCACGATGGGAATGGCTCGGAGCTGGATGGGGGTGGGTTGCGTGTAACCGACGGCCTTGACGCCCTCGAGAATTTTAGGTCCGAGTCCGAAATTTGAAAAACCCATGATGAATGATCTGCTGTGAAGAAAGGTTGAATCCTCCTTGGAGGGCGGGGGAATCGTCAGGCGTGTGAAAGACTTCCGATACGGCTTCCTGCAGGGAGAGATAAAGTCCCGGGATCATGACGTGGTTTGACCGTTCTGTCAAACTTGTTGACCAGCGCTTCGAAACCTGGTCAAGGCTTGCTTTCAGTGACGATGGTTTCGAACTGGCCGGGGGCGACGATGGGATCGCTTCCTTTTTCAGGCTTGAGGAGGAAGGTGATGGTGCCCTTCCACGTATTGCTTTCCTTGTCCACGGATTCGACCTTGAGTCTGGCGGAGGTGACCGTGACGGTCTGGCCGTTTTTCATCAACCATGTGGCGCCTTCGTAGACGTCGTCGCCCGTGGCGTCCAGGGGCTTGAAGAGGACTGGGCAGTCCTGGTTGAGAATCTTGTCCACGGTGAAGCCGCCTTCCGGCATTGGGATTTTTGTGAAGAACTGGATTCCCTCGAGGGTGCGGAAGACAAGCTGGTATTCCTTTTCGTCCTTTTGCTTGAGCACGGCACTTTCAATTCCGTGGCGGCTTTGCTGGTGGCCACTGGCAAGGACGAGGTGTCCTGCCTCCGTGCCATAATCGGGCAGGTTCAACATGCGGGCCAGCGGGCCGGGGAGGCGAAGACGGCTGCCCTTCTCCACAAACTCCTTCCATCCCGGGATTCTCTGCTCAGGGATGTCGGTGTGTCCGACGACGACGATAAAGGCAATGAGGAGGACGCCGCTGACGGAGGCGAACTTTGCGCTGCCGGTGGAGATGTAGTTGTTCAGGCCGATGCGCGTGGTGAGCATGTAGAAAAAACAGAAGACAAGGAAGACCCAGTACCCGGCCGGGACGGCTTGCACGGGCAGTTCGCTCATGAAGACGGGCCAGAACAGGACGATGGGTGGCACAAGCAACAGGAAAGCGAGCAGGCGGACCATCCCATCGAACGAGCGGATGCTGCAGATGGAGAGGACGCCGACGCCCCCAAATCCAACGATCAACCAGGTCACCCACAGGACATCGGGAAATTTTGCGCGTGACAGGAAGATGAGCACTCCGCAGACGATCAGGAAAAGCGGGGCCATGAACATGGAGGAGAAGATGTAGGCGACCGCGCGCTTGATGAATGAGGGTTTTTCGTCCTTCTTGTCCTTCTTTTTCTTTTCCTGTTTCTCCTCGGCGGGATCGGGTTCGGTGGCGGCGACAAGCCCGGGGCTGGCTGGAGACGAGGGCGGAAGAGGGGAGACCGGCTTTGGGCTGGTGGGCAGCGGCTTGGGATCATCGGCCATTTTCAGCGGACTGTGCTTGGGCTGAATGGTGGGGGGCGGGACGTGGACCGGTGCCGGCGCCGGTGAGTCTCCTGCGGCTTTGAGCTTGAGTTTGCCATGAGTTCCTGGTGCGACGGCGTCATGTCGTCCGGGCGGGCCTGGGGCGGGTTCCGTTTTGGCCGGGGCTGCCTCGTCGGCGGGGGGCGTGGCGGCTGAGGCGAGCTCGAGCTCAGCCACATCGCGCGCGGGCTTCCATTCGGCCATGCCTTCGCGCCAGACCATGGTCTCTGGCAGGAGCTGCCCTCCCGCATGGATCTGCTGCATGATTGCCTTTGAAAACGGGCCCACCGTCTCCTGTCCCTTCAGAAAATACCAGATGTCCTCAGCACTCATGGGGCAACGATACCGTTTCCTGACCGCGGTTCAAGGATTTTGGATTTCTGGGAAATGCAAGGCTAGGCATGAACCAGCAAATATTGGCCATTGCCGTTATACTCACCGTCACAACTCGCAAAAATGCTGATAAACCAGATGAGATAAAAGCGCCAGATTCGTCGAAATCGGCCATAGTCCATCCCGTAGTCCAGGTCCTTGATCGCCTGTTGATTTTTATCAAAATTATTCAACCAGGCAGTCAGGGTCTTCCGGTAATTGTTTCCGTTCAGATACCACCGTTGCACCAATTTTAAATCCTGACAACAATTCGGGATCGCCTCGTGATTCCAGAAACGACCATGGGGAAAGATGTATTTATGGGTGAATGGGCTGGAGATATTATTCGGAGTCCTGACCGTGATGATGTGAATGAAAACCCGACCCTCCGCCTTGAGAAAAGAAGCCAGTTTTTTAAACGTTTTGGTCAAATTTCCAATATGGCAAAGCACTCCAATCGAGAGGATCTTGTCAAATTTCTCATCGAAATGAGCCTCGTTCAAATCGCCCTCAACGAGGGTAAACCGTCCTGAGCTGAGATGGCTTTCCGGGTCCTGCATTTTTCGCCGCATATACTCGCACTGTTCATGGCTCAAATTGATGCCCGTAAACCGAACGTTGGGGAACTTGGAAAGAATATAATTCGGGACGCAACCCCAGCCACAGCCGAAATCCAGGATATGATCACCGTCCTGGATTCCCAATTTCCTGATGACATCATCGATCATGTGTATTTGCGATTCTTCGAGAGTTGTTGCTCCATTCTCCCACAACCCCATGCTGTACTTTGGATACACGAACTTGCTGTCTCCCAGCATGAGGTTCAGCATTGCTTGCGGCCGGTCATACTGAATTTTCATCAATTCTTTTGAACCGCCCGCGATGACTTCTGTTTCACTCGCAACCCAGTCGTATGGGCAAAGAAGAGAGGAGCAATGCTTTAAGAAAAAGGGCATGACGAAGTCAAAAAATCCACCCAGCACCTTGTCCGGAACCTCGAGGCCGCCAACGTAGGATTCGGCCATTGCCATTTGAACGGTATTGTAGCCCTTTCTTGCGAGGCGGGTTGCATGGGAAGCCGCGGGACCTGTGACTTTGGAAGGTTCACCAGGAAGGTGTGTATCCAACTCGGTTATAACGCGCGAAGTCATGAAAACAGGGTGACGATGTTGGGTTTTGGTGCGAAGTTGGGAGTATTCAAGAAAATGGCCGTTCCATCATTTCGGTGGAATGGCCCATGGGCAGACTGCCACAAATGGGGCGTGGATATCGAGAAAATGTTTCCTGTGAAACCTCCGCCCGATGTCCTAGAATTTTCAGAAGCATATGCATAACAAAGGTTACTCCACGGGCGGTGGATCCATGACCCTGCTCCATGTATTTTTGGCGTTGGCGCTCCTTGCTGCCACAGTGGGTGCCGGCGAGGCTGAGCGGGATCCTGTTCTGGCATCTTCTCAGGATGTGGTGGATGTCGCCGTGCTGTCGGATGGCACGGCCTGCCTTCTTGAAACCCTGAAAGGGCCGATGATCGTGAAGCCCGGTGAGTGGCAGTCGCATCCGTTGGCTCCATTTCCCCGTGAGGAGGTGAAGTTTCTGCGGGTCTTTGCCGGGGCAGATGGCAAAACGCTGCTGAGGGTGGTCGCGCTTGTGCAGGAGTCCGTGCTGGTGGTATATGCCTGGCGCGGGGGTGCATGGGAGAAGGAAGGGGAGTTGCCAAAGCCTCTTCCAAATCCGCATGAGTTATACAAGGTCCGTTGTTTCCAGGAGAAAAGCGGAGCCATCTGGATTTGCGATGGGGTCGAGACGGCGTTTCGCGTCGCTGACGGCAAGGTGGAGTCCCGCGATATTTCCGCAGGCGGAGGCGATCCCGCCGCGGGCGGCCACAACTGGCTCATTCCCGGCTTCGCGGAGTCGAAGGATCACACCGTTGCGATCCACCATCAGGCTGGACACTTCCAGGCATGCGGCCCAGGCAAGGTCGTGACGACCTACCGCGCGGGAAAATGGGCGGAATTCGAGCATGGCCTGCTTCATGCCGGGGGGGCTTGCTTTGACGCGACGAATACGTTCTGGCTGGCAGAGAACACGATCATTCTTCAAACGCAGTTTGGCAGCGGTGTCACGACCACAAACGCCGCGTCCGCGAGCCTCAATCTGGACACGCAATGCCCGGTTTTTTTACAGGCGACCTCGGACAATGCGCTGGTCTCGATCTGGAGTGCCCTCGGCTGGGTTTATTTCATCTCTCCGCCCTATGCCACGGGATTTATAACGCGGATTACCGAATACAAAGATGGCAAATGGACCGATCCCGATGTTGGCGCGGACCGTGATGTTTGGAATTTCCACTGGCTCGAGCGTCCCTGGTGCGAGGACAACAAGGGGGGCATGTGGATTGGCACTGCAAGCGGAGGCATCCTGAATCGTGCGCGTGATGGGAAATGGACGCGATTGGATTGGCGGCGCGGCGTGAGCGTGCAGGTTCCCACGCGGCTTGCCGTGGACGACCAGGGCGTGCTCTGGGTGGTGGATTCAACCGGAACCTGCGTGGCCATTGATACCAAGGTGGCGATGGAGATGGAGACAAAAGCCAACTCTCCTTGGAATGAAGAATGGTACTGCACGCAGTTGAAAGAGCGAAGCGATGGCATTTTGTACGGAATCTCGGCAGAGAAGGGCGGCTCCCTGGTTGTGTTGGATGGCAGCGAAAGGAAGGTTTTTCCGATGGAGGAGGGCCATATTCGCATCGAGAACGCCAACGTGGTTTCAAGAAGCGCGGAGGACGGCTTCTGGGTGTTCGAGGGATTGGGCGATCAGCTCTCGGAACATTTTGATGGAACGAAATGGGAGCAGTTTCCCGCGGATAAATGGGGTGAACTGCAGAAGTTGCATGGGGGGCTGCGGGCTCGAGTCAGTGAGCCGTCGGTGACTCCACCCGGGGATTGCCCCATTCCGTCAACAGAACAAAACTGGTGCTTGCGGAAAGACGGCTGGACGTGGGTCGGGGGGCGGGATTCGCTGGTGTGCAGCCAGGGGGAGGGATGGGTGACGTTACCAACCAAGGGTTCGCCGCTGGACGGAAAAACCAGGGTGAACAATCTGTTTCGTGATCACCAGGGAAAATGGTGGTTCTGGATCACCGGGCTTTTTGGACACTATGCCGTCTATCAACCAAAGAAGGTGAAGTGTGAGACGCAGGCCGCCGATCTTGGCAAGCTCCCCGAACCAAACGCAGTCGTGAAGTTCAAGCTCGACTGCGAGGTCCCGCTCGACAGCCTGGTCCTGCAGGCGCGGGTTGATGACGGTCCGTGGACGCCCTACGCTCCCGACCGGGGGCTTGCCCTGGGTGTGTTGACGCGTGGAAAACATCGCGTTGTTCTCGAGGGGCTTGGAAAAAAGGAGATGATCGCCGTGGGACCGCTCGTGTTCAATCTCGAATCCACGTTCGACGCAGAAGCGGTCATCGCGGCCCTGATCAAAAAACTTGGCGATGAATCGTTTCAGGTGCGCGAACAGGCGACCAAGGATTTGACCGCAACGGGTAAGCCCGCCACCAGGCTGCTTGAGCAGGCGAAGCAGAGCAGCGATCCCGAAGTGGCCACGCGCGCCAGGGAAATTTTGAAAAAGATCGAAAACGACGCTCAGAAGCCGCAGCCGCAGAGCCCGCAGAATGAAATCGAGGATGAGTGACGGCTGACTTCAAAAGTGGCGCCGGAATGGTTCCGAACGGGAACCAAGGATTCGTACTACGTGTGGATTTCTTGTTTAGCCGGTAGATGTACGCTGTTCGCCAAAAACCATGTTGAGCACATTCACAAACATGCCCTTGCTATTGAGCACCTCGCGCACCTTCTGGACGAGACGTGTAGAGTCATTGCCTTTCTCAACAAATCCAGCCCCATGTTCATTCGCTTCTGCTGCAAAATTGGGTTTGTAGCCTGAAGTGAAGACCACCTTGAGCTGCGGCGCAAGCTTTCTCACGTTCTGAACAAGTTGCACCCCATCCATTCCGGGCATGAGAATATCCGTCAAAAGCAGGCAGATCTCTTTGGAATGTTTTTCAAACACCTCCAATGCCTCTTTTCCGCTGGTGGCCAGCAGCACACGGTAGCCTTCCGCTCGCAAGGCCATCGACATGAGCAACAAATCGCCATCATTGTCGTCCACGATGAGGATCGTCTCTTTTTCCGTCTGTTGAAGTGTGTTCATATGGTTCGCTCCTTTTTAAGTATTCGGTTGAAAGCGCTTCATTAATACTTTCCAGGGAGGGGTTCGGACGTACCATTCCCCCCAGGTAAAGGGTCATCGCATGAGACCAATATAGTCGCATGATCGTTGGAAATCAAATCGAGGGACCACATTTTGAAGTGACCAATCACATTTGAATGATCTCATTCAACCGCCGATGATCATCCATCATCGTGGACAGTTGCGCTTACATTATCTTTGCAAGAGTTTGGTTACTATCGAAACGAGCGATTTGAAGTCGAATCCCTTTTCGATAAAATGTTCCTTTTCCAGCCCTGGCAAGGGGGCATACCCTGACATAAAAAGCATGGTAATATTTGGCGCCTGTTTTCGGAGCAGTTGAGCTAGTTCAACGCCATCCACTCGAGGCATTCTAATATCGGTGATGACCAGATCGATGTTGAAACAACAATCATGAGCTAGTTTCAATGCCTGATCGGCGTCACGCGCCTCAAGGATTTCGCAATTGAGCGGTTCCAAAGCATACTCAACGAGCCTTCGGCAAGGCTCTTCATCATCCACGATAAGAATCCTATGAGGCTTCTTCATATCGCCCATCGAACTCGGCTACAGCCGCCCGCAACATCACGAATGGCTGTTCGGTTCGGAGTGGGTCTGGGTTCAGCAGCATTTCAGGTCAGAACTTCCAAAAGAATCGAAGTTCTCCGCCGGCATTGATGACTTTATAATCGCTCGCGGCATTCACCGAATTATCATAGCTGGAAATTCCAAATGCTCGTAGCTGCATCCATGGCAAGGGTTGCCATACCGTTTGAAGAACCACACTGCTCACCCATTCTTGGCGTCCGTTGACCGGGGCGGTGGATGGGCGGAAATCATAGAACTGAGTGTTTTGGCGCAGGACGAGTTGCGAAGCCAGTTCCGGCAGCCACCCATAGGAAAGGCCCGTGAAAACGGTGTGCTCATCCCTGTCAAATCCCACGGGATTTGTGAACTTGTGATCGTACTCGTAACCATAAACCAAGTTCAAACGTGAGTCGAAAAAGCTCCACGATTGGCTTACGCTGGCAAAGGGGTTGTTTTCCCGGTACAATTCGACTCCCATGTGCGGTGACGTGAGCCACAATCCCCGAACCCCCATCGTCAACTGCCAATTCGCAGGGAGTTGAAAACTTGTGCTGATATTGGCTGAGCGCGCATCTGCGTCAAGAAATGGATTCTTGTCGTAACGTGTCATTTGATAGCTGCACCCAGCTTGGATCTGCCAATCCGGTGTAAAACGGTAACCGGCGTCGAGTCCTTGGGTTTCACTGAACACGGTGTCCCCACCTTTGGCCCCTCGGCTGGCCAGAAGTGGGTTGCTGGTCCAAAATCCGCTCGCTGAAGCAAAGGGCGTTATATACCAGGACTTGGAACGTTTGAGGGTCAGCAGCTGGGAAAAATCTTCGTTCTCATCGCCATCAAATTGTCCTTCAAACTTCCTTAAGCTGGATTGGCCTTGCGTTTGAAGTTCCTGATTTCTCATCTGGACATCCGAACCCTGCTGGGCTTGAAGCGGTGAAAAACACGCCACGGTGAGGACAAAAGTGATGAGCAGCAAGCGGCGATGGCATGGGCCTTCTTCTCCGGGAAAAGGGTGGAAGAAAAACATATTCATTGGATAATCAGTATTTTATGTTTTGGGATGGCTCCCAGGAGCCTTCCCAGCACGCATGGAATTCAACTCGGCTGTCACATGTTCCTTGTAACAGGCCGGACAAATGCCATGGCTGAAGTCCGTTCCAGCATGGGTATGGATGTAGCTTTCAATCTGCTGCCAGTAATTCTGGTCATCCCGGATTTTCTTGCAGTACATGCAGATCGGCAAAAGGCTCTTGAGGTGTCGAATCTGCGTTGTGAATCCAAGGATCCTTTCGGCAACATGCAATCGGTTTGAAATCTCACTGGGATGGGCCGGTTTGGTCAAAAAATCGTCCACACCCGAAGCGATGGCTTTCTCATGATTCTCAACACCTGTTCGTGATGTAAGAAGAATGAAATAGGTATAGCCAATGTTCGATGTCTTTCGGACCATTTGACACAGTTCGAGGCCATTCATCTTTGGCATAAGCCAATCGCTGATGATGATGCGAACCGGCTCCTGGTTTAACATCCGCCAGGCATCGGCGCCATCATCTGCAGTCAAAACCTGATAACCACGCTGCGACAGGATGGAGATCAGCACATCCTTGGACAGCGGCTCATCTTCAACGATTAGAATTTTCATGGTTTTGCAGTATGGAGTGTTTTTTAAGATAACGATCCAGGAAGTGTGTGATTTTTTCGAATTCCTCTTTAATCCGTGATGTTGTCGCCGGGGCATCCTCCCAGTTTGCGTTCCGGGCCATTTGATCCAATGTTTTGAAGTGCGGGACGACGCTGACCATGCCACACGTGAGATTACAGCCGATGGCCTTATGCGTAATAAGTCCAACTTCAACGGTATCGTGCGCCAGGATGGCCGACTGGAGTTCATTTAACATCTGTGCGGTCTGACGTTGATACAAATCGATCCGCTTCCGAACATGCTCCTCTGTGCCCTCGAAAACAGTGCGGATACACTCCATGTCCACATTGAACGGGTCGCTTTTGTGGTTCTCTCCAGAATCAAGGTCAAAGTCATTTTGTGAAGTCTCATTGCCATTCTTGAGCAGCAGGGAACCCCCATTCTGTGGGAGCCAGCGTTTCAACTTCGCGACCAAATCTTGAAATCTCACCGGTTTGCTCAGATAATCGTCCATACCAACGGCAAGGCATTTTTCACGTTCATCCAGCAAAGCGTGAGCCGTCATCGCGATGATGATGGTGTGCGTTGCGGCTCCCTCCTTCTTGCGAATCTCCGCCGTGGCCTCAAGTCCGTCCATCATGGGCATCTGGCAATCCATAAAAATGATATCGTATTTCCTCTTTGCGAGGGCTGCGATCGCTGTTGTCCCGTTGCCAGCCACATCCACGGTGCAACCGAGTTTTTGGAACTGACTTGAAATGACCTCTTGGTTTACATCATTATCCTCTACCACAAGAATGCGAGCATCTTTGAACGAGAGTTCCGGTGGAACGGGGGATTCAGGGAGTTTGGTCGGTAGAGATGAAACGATTACGGCATCGCCGGGTTGTTTCTCAAACCGCAAGGTGAACCAGAAGGTGGACCCCCTGCCGGGGAAGCTTTCGACTCCGATGGTTCCTCCCTGCAGCTCGACGATTTTCTTTGAAATCGCCAGACCGAGCCCGGTGCCGCCATACTTGCGTGTGGTGGAGGCGTCGGCCTGGGTGAAGGGTTGAAAAAGACGGGAGATTTGTTCCTCCGACATGCCGATTCCCGTATCCTTCACCTCGAAGCGCAACAAGGCGTGAGTTTCAGTTTCATCCTCGTTGATCACCTGCAGATTGACCATGCCATGCGCGGTGAACTTGATGGCATTACCAAGCAAATTGAGCAAAACCTGCTGCAGGCGGGTGGAGTCCCCACGCAACAAGACGGGGACATCATCGCGCACGAGATGGTCCAAGGTGAATTTTTGTTTGCGCGCGCGGCTGGACAGAAGCTGAAGCACGTTTTCAACAGCTGCGTTCAAATCAAATTCAAGCGTTTCGAATTTCAGACATCCCACTTCGCTTTTTGAAAAATCCAATATATCATTGATGATTGTAAGAAGTGTTTCGCCGCAAATCCGGATGGTTCCCACGCGCTTCCGTTGTTCGACTGTCAACGGTGTGTCCAAAAGCAGCTCGGTCATGCCGATGACCCCATTCATGGGAGTTCGGATTTCATGGCTCATGTTGGCGAGGAATTCCGATTTAAGATGCGCGGATTCCAAGGCGGCATCACGCGTCGTGGCCAATGCAGTCACCAAATGTCCATGCAATGCCATGTCGTGACGGATGAGGCGATAGACCAGGTAAAGAAGGATGACGATGAAAAGGATGAGTCCTGAAACCTTGAGCATGGCTTCCCTGGTGTTTGCTTCCGAGGCCTCAACCTGCTGTTTCAGGATCTCGTTTTTTTGGTCCTGCATCGCGGCGACATAAACCTGAATGTCATCCGGTGCTTCCTTCGGCAGGCTTGTTGCGAGCAGATTTTTTGCGGCGTCGACCTCCTTTCTGTTTTCCAAGTCAACAATGCGCCCGAGGAGCTTCAACCTTTCCCGCGCTTTTGACTCGAAAGCGGAAACCCAGGATTGTTCATCTGGATTTCGGGCGGACAGGGCGTTGAGATGCTTGAGATGGTCATCAATATGAACAACGGTTGCATGATATGGAGAAAGAAAAGCATCATCGCCTGTAATGATATAGCCCCGTGTCGCTGTTTCGGCATTTTTAATGGCTGAGAGAGAGCTGTCGAGTTCAGCCAGGAATTCGTACGTGGAGGAGGCCGTATAGGGGTTTTTGGCAAGCGTCAGGATACTTTGGTAGGCAACCACTCCCATGCCGATCACGAGTGCAGAAGCCATCACGATTCCAATGAAAACGGACCGCTCACTTGACCACGGCGATGACAAAGGACTCTGCGACCGAAGTGGGGTATCTTCGGGACCGTCCTCTTTCATTTCTTGTGTGGAACGCGCCATCAAGGGGGGCCTGTCTTGCGGATATGATGATCGTGTGTATGCCGGAAATGGTGCTTCCAAAACGTTTCACATAAGAGCGCCCGTCTGCTGAGAGATTCAGTGTATGGGAAGCAAGGGCGAGACTCCTCCAGACACTCCCCCAGTGACGCCACCTGCTGCGCCGCTGACCCCGCCGACCGCGCCGCCAACTGCTCCGCCGATACCACCGACCGCACCACTAACGCCGCCGCCAACACCCCCGACGGCGCCGCTGGATACATTATTCAAGCCTCCACTGATGCTGCCTGCGAGATTTTTGCCGTCTTGGGAAACGCCGTTTATAGTTCCTTCGGCCAGCGAGTTTTGAAAGGTGTCTGCGGCCGCCAGAATCAAGGGCAAGCACGGCAGATCTGGAAACTCTTTGAAGACAGGCAGGACTTGAAGCGCCATGCTCATGTTAAAATAGGCAAGCTCATAGCCGCCATCGGCATGAGTCAGCAATTGTCCGGGATCAAGCTGGTGTTTATCCACGATGGTCCTTCCTCGAAATTGGAAAAATGTTTCCTTGCCTTGGGTCACCTGGATGAACAACGTGCCGTCAGATACTTCGGCAACCCCATCCCGCGTCTTCACCTGAATGGGCTGCAACGACTTCGCAACGTCAACCAGCATGCAACCGCGCAGGAGGGTGATTTGGCGTGTATCAGGCGCACAGGAAAGCAGGGAAGTCGCCCCCATTCGTACAATGGCTCCGCCATTAAACTGCAGCTCGCATGCGGAATCCTTCTTGGTGATGAAGAGCTGAGCATCGGAAACGGTATCATTGACCTTTAATGCCGTTTGAATCTCCAGGGAGTTTTTCCCATCGCATAGACCGGCGTTGTTCTTAATGAAGGTCACCTTGGCATTGAGCAAGGGGTTTTCATTCCCGCTATTGGCGTCAATCTTCGCAGGTCCCTGGTATTTTCCATCGGAACCCAAAACCGTGACTCCAACGTGAGGCTCATTGGGGTCGTGCGTATTGTTATTGTTGGACCCCAGCACGTTGAGATCAACCATGGATTTGTTTTGGGAGTCCTCCGATGTATTTCGTGAACCTAGAAGAGTGACTTTGACCGGAGCGTTGTTCTTCGATCCGCCCGACGTGTTATCAGTTCCAACCGCAACAACATCCACGAGGGAGCTGTTTTCGGATCCTTTGGAGGTATTTTTGGAACCAACAGCTGTGATGTCGATCAGGGATTCATTCTCAGATTTGTCAGCTGTATTTCTGGTGCCGAGAAGGGTCGTCGTGACGAGGGATTCATTCTCAGATCCGCCCGAGGTGGTTCCCGATCCGACCGCGATGACGTCCACGAGAGATTTATTTTCGGATCCGTTGGCGGTATTTTTGGAGCCAACGGCTGTAATGTCGATCAGGGATTGATTCTTGGAGATGTCCGATGTGGTTCTGGTACCGAACACGGTCATTGTGACCGGGGCGTTGTTTGCCGACCCGCCGGAAGTGTTTTCTGATCCGGCCGCAACAACATCCACAAGGGAAGTGTTCTTGGAACCATCCGACGTATTTTTCGAGCCGAACAGCGTCAAATCCAGCAAGGAATTATTCGCGGATCCGCCCGATGTGTTTTTGCTACCCCAGAGCGTGGCATCCACAAGGGAATTGCCGGTGTTCCCGCCCGTGATGTTTTGGGATCCCCCGATGGTCAGATTGAGAGGTGTGAAGCCGCCACCTAAGCCTGCACCTGGGTCGCCAGGCTCTCCACCATTTCCAGGACCTGTCCCCCCGCCCGGGAACCCGCCCGTCCCGCCACTCTGGTTACCCTGATCACCGTTTCCGTCCGAACCTCCCCCGGGACCTCCACTCATGTTGCCATTATCGCCCCCTCCACCCGAATCGGCATTGGAATTTTTATCCGGATTTTTCTTATCGGATGAATTAGAGGCCTTTTTGGCCGCTTCATTTTGAGAAGACTTTCCAAGAACCTCCTTTGCCGCTTCTTCCGAAGAGACATCCGACGTGGAACCGAACTGGTCATGCCTCGACTTGACGGTCATAGGCTTCTGTCGGTCTGATAGAGCAACATCAAATGGGTCGGAACGATCTGCCCAATGCGTCCACCCATTTTTGAATGTTTCAACTGCTTTGTCAAAAAAGGAGCCTGGAACAAAAGCCAGTCCAGTGAGGGCCAATAGAGCTATAGCGGCCAAAACCAATGATTTTCGGCTAATAACCCCGCGCCGCCTCCATGGAAAGTTTGTCTTAGGGGTGTCCAATCCACTAACGTGGGAAGCGTTATCGTTGCCGTTAGAACCTAAAGTTGGCCTTTTTTCTCCTAGTCCTGGCAGCGAATGATCGTCGGTGCTTTTCATGGCGGCTCCTTATGTTATAGCATGGGCCCCTCCAGCCCCCACGCTGTGAATTGTAGTGGCTTGTGGATGAAAGGCTCTATCGTGTGAGTTGCAAAAGTGACCCCAACTGGCACTGAAGGTGTCCGTCCGCCACTGGCGGTGACCTCAACTGTGGCAAAAAATGATGAAGGCATCACTACCTCCTGAGAGCTGAGACTATTGAATTTGGAATGAAAGCTCGGCAATCCGATGCATCGTGGGTAGGTACGGGGCAGGGTGTATCTTGTTGACTATCAGAACGTTCCGACCGCTCGACTGCTTACCAACGAGACATCTTTCGAGGCCTGAAACCGACCCCCGATCTAGAATCGGAACACAAAGCTGCCGACTCACCATCGTGCGATCATCATTCATAAACAACATCACCCAAGTCAACATAGCACGTCAAAGTGGAAATTGCAACTGAGTGGAAAAAATTCCGCACGAAAGCATGTTTTTCACATCGCTGTTTAGTCTGGTCGGTCGGTGTGTCTGGCGGAGGGGAGGCGGGAGCGAGATGCACGCCTTGGGATTGTGTGCTATATTGCAGAAGGCTTGATCATCCATTGGTTATCAAGAAATCAGAAAGGTTTCCTCTAGGAGCGGCCTTGGGCATATGATAAGCACCCTTCAAACCGTGACGGAATTGGCATCCCATGCGCAAGGCATGAGAAATGTGATTTCCACGCATGTTCCGGTTCGCATGATTGTGTTGCCGCCTGTTTCAAGTTTTCTATCTGGCATCCGTCTACCAGACACACCCAAGCGTTTTGCATCCACCGTCATGCCCCAACGCCGGTGGTCCTTTTACCAAGCTCCAAAACAAACATCAGGTTGAGGGATGACCTCACATCCCGTCACCCGAGATCTGGTGGAAGGGAGGAACGATTGTGGATCCTCACACCTCCAATTCTCAGCCGTCGTTGTCCTTCTCCCGCACGCTGCCCGCAAGTCGTGAACGGGCATATCGGGCCTGGACAAACCCGTCTGAACTTCGGAAATGGTTTGGGCCGGACGGATACAAGGCTGTTTCCGTTCACATGGACGTGCGTCACGGCGGGATGTACTGGTTTCACTTCAAAACAGATTCACTGGACGAGGAGGCGTATCACGAGGCGTGTCTTCAAGGAGAGTTTCGCGAAGTCAGGCCGCCATCCAAACTCGTTTATACGTGGAGATGGCATGATCTCGACAGGCTTCCGGAAACGGCGGCCAGTGAAGTCACCGTGGAGTTGACTGATCTGGGCGGCTCCACGGAAGCAAAGATTTCTCATGACCGGATTTCAGAACCCGAGGGGAGAAAACGGTGTGAGCGTATCTGGCGGAAATCGCTGGACAAGCTTGGGCAATTTTTCGGATGAGGTGAGTCGACGCCGTGGTTTTGTTGGTGAAGTTGCGGAAATGGGATACATTGCGGTGGATGGCGACCATGAAAGAAAGGCTTTCACACATTTCCATTCGGAGGACTATTGAAATCATCGTGGTCGCAGCTGTGTACTATGCGGTGGCCCGGCTCTCGCTGCTTCTCGCTTTTCAGAAGACGAACGCATCGCCCGTGTGGCCGCCCTCCGGGATCGCCTTTGCTCTGATCTTGTGGAGGGGCTATCGCGTCTGGCCGGGGATCATGGCGGGGGCGTTCTGCGCCAACATGGTGACCTTCCTTCAAAGTCAGGCCGCTCCCGCCCCGACGCTCATGGTGGCATCACTGTTGATCGGAATTGGAAACACCCTGGAGGCGATGACGGGGCGCTTTCTACTGGAACGTCTGGCAACGGTCACCCACGCCTTCACGCGAACGCACGATTTTTTCCGGTTCGTGCTGGTGGCGCTTTTGATGTGCCTCGTCAGTTCCGCCATTGGCCCGACGGTACTCCTGTTGTTGGAAATCATCCCGAAGTCCATTTATGAAGTCGTGTGGTTCACATGGTGGCTTGGGGACGCGACGGGCGTCCTCGTCGTAACTCCGCTATTGCTGACATGGTGGGAGAAATGGAGGATTCAGTGGGGGTTGTTCAAATTAGTGGAGATGTTGCTGTTGCTGGCGATGCTGCTTTTGGTGGGGAGCGTCAGCTTTGGCGGATGGTTTGCGGGCCGGAATGCTGGATATCCCCTGGCATTCGCCCCAATGCCTCTCCTGGTATGGGCCGCATTTCGATTCGGCAAACGGGGAACCACCACCGTGATTCTTGCCATTTCAGCGATTGCGGTGTGGCAGACCATCCATGGAAACGGTCCGTTTGTCGGAGGGAGCATCCACGAGTCGCTACTGCTGCTGCAGGCCTTTGTGGGGATCATGACGGTGACATCGTTGGGAATGGCGGTGCTCGTCACCGAGCGTCATGACGGAAGTGTGGCATTGAGGAATGCATATGATGAGCTGGACTTGAAGATTCATGAGCGAACCTCGGAGTTGGCTCGTGCGAACGAGGCCCTGCGCCGGGAGAACGAGGAACGAAGGGAGGTGGAGGAAGCCTTGGTGCTCAAGGCTCAGGAGCTTTCCCATTCCAACGAAGAACTCGAGCAATTTGCCTACGTGGCGTCTCACGACCTCAGGGAACCCCTGCGCAGCGTGTCGAGTTTCACACAGCTTCTGGCCCGGCGTTACGGGGGAGCCTTGGGCAAGGAAGGAGACGAGTTCATCCATTTCATCGTGGATGGGGCGACGCGGATGGAGAAGTTGATCAACGACCTTCTTGCCTATTCGCGCGTGGGAAAGAAAAGCGTGAGTGCATCCATGGATTGCGAAAAGATTTTTTCAGAGGTCCTCGCCAACCTGAAGACTTCGATTGAAGAGAGTCGGGCGGTTGTGACCCATGATCCCCTTCCAGCATTGAAGGCCGATGCCGTGGAGTGGAGGCAGTTGTTCCAAAACCTGCTCAGCAACGCCATCAAGTTTCATGGAAAGGAACCGCCGCGCATTCATATTTCGGTTCAAAAACAGCCGGAACCGGGTGAGCAAGGGGAAATGGAATGGATGTTTTCTGTGGAGGACCATGGAATCGGGTTCGCCCCTGAATACGTGGAGCGTATTTTCATCATCTTCCAGCGGTTGCACACACGGGAGGAGTATCCCGGCACGGGCATTGGTCTTGCGATTTGCAAAAAGATCGTGGAACGCCACGGTGGGCGCATCTGGGCGGAATCGACGGTTGGAAAAGGATCCACATTCCATTTTACGATTCCCTGCAAAAGGGTTGCATTGGACTGAACGCGGTTTAAAAATGAAATGAAACGGGCACCCATGACTGCGAACCCATTCCAGCGCTCATGAAATGGATGAAACCATGGAATTCATAAAACAGCTGTTTTCCGATGGCGATTTCATGCCTCACGGAGGCTGCTACCTCTGGGATCAGCGCATCTTGTGGTTGCACATTACTTCGGATGCGCTCATTGCCCTGGCCTACTATTCGATCCCCTTCACGCTGGTTTATTTTGTGCGCAAGCGCAAAGACCTGGCCTTCAACTGGATATTTCTCTGTTTTGCGGTCTTTATCATTGCGTGCGGAACAACGCATCTGATGGAAATCTGGACGATCTGGCACCCCAAGTATTGGCTCTCGGGAATCGTCAAGGCATTGACCGCGCTGGCATCCGTGCCCACGGCGATTTTGCTCGTCTATTTGATTCCCAAGGCACTGGCTTTGCCGAGTCAGGAAGCATTGAAGCGAGCCAACGAGAAATTAAAAAATGAGGCCGCCGAACGCAAGAATAGTGAGGAGAAGTTCCGCGGTCTGCTGGAGTCGGCTCCGGATGCCATGGTAATCGTTGATCAGGATGGACAGATCACCCTTGTTAATTCCCAGACTGAAAAGCTCTTTGGTTACAATCGGCAGGAGCTTCTGGGGCAGCGTGTCGAAACCCTGATCCCCCACCGTTTTCACGACAAACATTCCCACCATCGAACCGGATTCTTTGCCGAACCCAGGGTTCGTCCCATGGGAGTGGGCTTGGATTTGTTTGGATTGCGCAAGGATGGCACCGAGTTCCCGGTTGAAATCAGTCTTTCACCGATCAAGACCAATGAAGGAACCCTCGTCACGGCCGCCATCCGCGACATCACCGAAAGGAAAAGTTCTGAAATGGAACTGACCCGTTCCAACGAGGAGCTCGAGCAGTTTGCCTACGTGGCGTCCCATGACCTCAGGGAACCCCTGCGCAGCGTGTCGAGTTTCACACAGCTTCTGGCCCGGCGTTACGGGGGAGCCTTGGGCAAGGAAGGAGACGAGTTCATCCATTTCATCGTGGATGGGGCGACGCGGATGGAGAAGTTGATCAACGACCTTCTTGCCTATTCGCGCGTGGGAAAGAAAAGCGTGAGTGCATCCATGGATTGCGAAAGGATTTTTTCAGAGGTCCTCGCCAACCTGAAGACTTCGATTGAAGAGAGTCGGGCGGTTGTGACCCATGATCCCCTTCCAGCATTGAAAGCCGATGCTGTGGAGTGGAGGCAATTGTTCCAAAACCTGCTCAGCAACGCCATCAAGTTTCATGGAAAGGAACCACCGCGCATCCATGTTTCGGTCCGGAAAGGACCGGAACCAAATAAGAAAGAGGGGATGGAATGGATGTTTTCCGTGGAAGACCATGGCATCGGTTTTGCCCCCGAATACGTGGAACGCATTTTCGTCATTTTCCAGCGGCTGCACACGCGGGAGGAGTATCCCGGCACGGGCATTGGTCTTGCGATTTGCAAAAAGATCGTGGAACGCCACGGTGGGCGCATCTGGGCGGAATCGACGGTTGGAAAAGGATCCACATTCCATTTTGCGATTCCCTGCAAAAGGGTTGCATTGGACTGAACACGGTTTAAGAATGAAATGGAACCGTATTCCCTTATGCCCGCGAACCCCGTCATCCCCGTCGAAATTTTGCTGGTTGACGACAGTTTGGCGGACGTTCGCCTGACGTTGGAGTCTTTGAGGGATAGCAAGATCCACAATCACATCAGTGTGGCGAAGGACGGAGTGGAAGCCATGTCTTTTCTGCGCAGGGAAGGCGAATACGCTTCCGCGCCCAGGCCCCACTTGATCCTGCTCGATCTGAACATGCCCCGGAAAAACGGGCGCGAGGTTCTTATGGAAATCAAGGGGGATCCCTCCCTGAAAAGAATTCCCGTGGTCATTCTCACGGGTTCGAAGGCGGAGGAGGACATCGTTCGCTCCTATGATCTTCATGCCAATTGTTATGTGAGTAAACCGGTGGACCTGGAGCGGTTCATCAAAATTGTAAAATCCATCGAGGAATTTTGGTTTACAGTGGTCATGTTGCCGGATGCAAATGGATGAATTTTTTCAACCAGTTTTTGGGTGCGACTTGAGTTCCTGGTTTTCTTGTGCTATACTGCTCCAAGCAGCAGTGAATCACGGACGAGGCATTGATGTTTGCTTACCTCACATGGAATCCGGGGCCGATCCGCGTTCTTCTGGTTGAAGACAGCATGGGTGACGCCGCGATGGTGAAGGATTCGTTGAAGGAGAGTCAGGCGGATTTTGAAGTGGCTCATGTGGAACGCCTTTCCCAGGCGATCGACCATCTCGCCAAGACCAGTGTTGATGTGGTTGTTTTGGATCTTGGTCTGCCTGATTCCAAAGGAATCGATACCCTGACGAAAATGCGCAAGGCTGCGCCCCATGTGTCGATCGTGGTCTTAACCGGGATCAACGACGAAGGATTGTCGATGGAAGCCTTGGAACATGGTGCTCAAGACTATCTTGTCAAGGACCTGACCGAGGGGGATCTTTTGGTCCACTCCATCTGCCATGCCATTGAGCGAAATCGGCTCCATGCAAAATTGAGTCAGGCGCAGCAGCACCAGCTTGAGAACCAAAAGCTTGAAAGTCTGGCCATGCTGGCAGGCGGAATGGCCCATGATTTTAATAATCACCTGACCGTGATTTTGGGCAAAGCGGAAATGGCGCAACGGAAGGCAACCACGTCACCCCCGGTGAAGGAGGCCTTGGAACAAATCAAGACAGCCGGCAAACGGGCCGGTGAGATTTGCAAACAGCTTCTGGCTTATGCCGGAAAAGGTGGACGTGTCCTGCTGGTCTACGACTTGAGCGTTGTCATTGAAGAGATGGCCCCTTTCCTCAAACAATCCCTCCCGCACAATGTGACATTGGAATATAAGCTTTCCAAGCCACTGCCACGCATCTTGGGTGATCTTTCGCAACTTCGTCAGCTTGTGATGAATCTCGTCCACAATGCCGCCGAGGCGATCGGGAACGAACAAGGAACCATCACGATCAGCACGAGCGCACTTCGAGCGGATCGGAAATATCTTGATAAAACGCTTTTAGGATCAGGCCTGGCTGAAGGTGATTTTGTTTGCCTGGAGGTTGTGGATACAGGTTGCGGCATCGATCCGGCGATGCAATCGCGTGTGTTTGAACCGTTTTTTTCCACAAAATGCTCCGGACGGGGTCTGGGACTTGCCGCGGTTCATGGCATCATCCGTGCCAGCGAAGGAACGCTGGAGGTTCTCAGCGAAAAAGGCAAGGGGGCTACGTTCAGCGTGCTCTTTCCGAGTTCAACAGGAAGCGCAGCAACCCGGCCTGCGATGAAAGTTCCTGGAGACAGCTGGCGCGGTTTGGGAACCATTCTGGTGGTGGATGATGACAAGAGGGTGCAGGCATTGTTGGGCGAAATGCTCAAGGAGATGGGGTTCAAGGTATTGCTTTCGAATGACGGAGTTGAAGGAATGGAAAACTACCGCGAGCATTTGAAAGAAATTGACCTGGTACTTTTGGACATGACCATGCCGCGTATGAACGGAAGGCGGACGTACACAGGAATCCGCCAAATCAAGCCAGATGCCCCCATCGTCCTGATGAGTGGTTATGCGAAAGAAGAGTGCGAAACTCTTCTCGCCGGGGAAGGGTTGGCGGGTTTCATACAAAAGCCATTTCATTTCACGGATCTCCGCAACCAAATCCACGCCATCCTCAAAAAGTGACGCCTCCAGCATGGAAATGCAGATGGACTTTGAACCACACTGCGAAATCATTTCTGATAGCAAAAGTTAATTTTGATAAAATTTGAAGTAGACAGATCTTTCTTGCACCGACTCTTTAGGGAAAAATCCGAACATCAAAAGGTGGCATTCTCCATGCTGCAAGTTGAAGAAAGGAAAAATCCAATGAGTGCTTCCCAAGATGGAGATACAAAGACCATATTGGTCGTTGACGACAGCGTTGCGGATCGAAAACTGATGTCGTTGGTTTTGGTGGGTGAAGGCTACCGTGTGGTGGAGGCCGGCAGCGGGAAGGAGGGTTTGGAGGTCTTCAAGATTTATTGTGATGCGATTGACCTCATCGTGACGGACATGATGATGCCTGGGATGGATGGTGTGGAATTCATCCGGAATGTGAGGAGGCTTTCATCGCGTCCAAGGGTGATCTTCATTTCAGGCTATCAGGCTCAATTTATGGCGGAAGGAAGCCCGCAATGGGTTGAGCTTGTTGAGAAGTCAGACGACATGGTGCGTCTCACCCAGAAAGTTCGTGAAGTTCTCGACAATAAGGGCATGATTTTGAACGTGCTCAACACGGTTCTGGTGGGCTCAGCGTAATCGCCGTGGGACCGCGCGCGCCGGGGAAATCTTGAAGAAGCTCGAAAACGACGCTCAGAAGCCGCAGCCGCAGAGCCCGCAGAATGAAATCGAGGATGAGTGACGGCTGATCAGGATGCGCGGTCTTCGTCCACCAACATGCGACTGTAGATTTTGAGCTGGTCGGCGAGCAGGCTCTTGGATGGCAGTTGGGTGAGGTATTCGGACACCTGCATCTTGTGCGGTCCGTGGCTCAGAAGCAGTTCGACGTGCTGCTTCTTGTTGGATGTGCAGAGGAGGAGGCCGATCGGCTCGTTCTCGCCCCCCCGGCAGTCGTGTTTCTTGAGCCACGCGAGATACAAGTCCATCTGCCCTTTGTCGGCGGCCGCGAACGACCCGATCTTGAGGTCAATGGCCACGAGACAGCGCAGGCGACGATGGTAGAAGAGCAGGTCGAGCCAGTAGTCGTCGTCATCAATCCGCATGGCGAACTGCCGGGCCACGAAACAGAAATCGCTGCCGAGTTCGGTGAGGAACTGCTGGAGGTTGGCAATGATGGCGGCTTCGAGGTCTTTCTCGGAATACGCGCCCTTGAGGCCGAGGAAGTCGAGCAGGTACGGGTCTTTGAAGACGTCCTCGTAGCGCACGGTCTCCACAGGGCCACGCTGCTTTTCGATGCGGATGAGGGCTTTGGTGTCAGGAGAAAGGGCTACGCGCTCGAACAGGGCGCGGTCAATCTGACGCTGGAGTTCGCGCTTCGACCATCGTTGTTGCGCGGCCTGCTCGAAGTAGAAACCGCGCTTGAGGCCCACCTCGACGCTCAACAGGATGCGATAGTGCGTCCAGCCCAAGCGGTGATGCTTGGAAAAGGCAATGGTGATGCGGTCGGACAACTCTCCAGCCACTGGCTGGAGAATCTGGATGGAACCGGATTTGCCAGTCAGTGGCTGACGAATTGGACGCTTGAAAGATTTTACAGCTACTGGCTGTGGAATTGGCTCCGGCTGAAAATCCACAGCCACTGGCTGTGGAATGTAGAATGCCTCAAAGAAGCGGCGCATGTCCCACAGATTGCTGATGGAATAGCCTTTTCCATACTGCTCCGACAGGCGAGTGGCGAGGCGTGCCAGCAGTTGATCACCATAGTCTGCTCTGCCCGGATGCTGTTGGATGTCCTCTGCGATGACGCGCCCGACGTTCCAGTAGAGCCACACCAGCGTCAGGTTCGCCGTGGATACGACGTGCTGGCGCGATGCTTCGATGAGAGTCTGAATCTGCGGCAGCACACGGGAAAGGCCCGACAGGTCGGGCTTGGCAGGGCGGGGTTTGACGAGGTTGGATTTCATTGCATGACGTTACCAGAGTCATGCATATTGTGTCTATATTAGACAATACAGACGTATGTTTTCATCCTGCGAACACCCTTTGGTGTGACGAGTCGAAAGGCGACCCCAACGGGATTGCGGCCTTCACCCCTCCGCTTGGCGGTGTCGCGCTCCGCGCTTTGAAACAGAGTCGCTGTCGCGACCGGGCCCTCGAACTGCGTTCGAATTCGCTGCGCGATCGCCAACCTTTGACAAGGTTGGCGACCCCAACGGGATTCGAACCCGTGCAACCACCGTGAAAGGGTGGTGAGCTAACCGCTACTCCATGGGGTCGGACAACGAAGGTCGTACGCTACGGGAAAATGTGGAGTGGGGCAACCTTTTTGAAGGATGAAGGCAGAAGGATGAGGGATGAGGGATGAAATATCGGAGACTGCGGGAAGGCAAAAGGCAAAGGGCAAAAATCAAAAGGCAAAAGTTGAAGTGCGTTGGAGGAGGAATCCGGATGCTGATAGCTGAAAGCTGACGGCTGACCGCTTCATTCCCTCAATCCTTGGTCTTTGCGTCCAGGATTTCCAGGCGGCTGCGGGTCTTCAGGGGTGGGGCGTTCAGGTCGAGATGCTTCAACATCCAGGCTCCCTCAATCTGCTGGAAGCTTCGGACGTTGAATTCTTTTACGATCATGCCATTGGCGTCATACGCCACGGCTTTGAGCGGAGCCCGGTATTGCTTGTCCACCCAGCTTTCCACTTTCGCATACGGGCTGGCATCGCTGCTCGCGGGATGGCTCACCAACTTCCAGCAGGCGCGGTCCCTCCATGTTTCCTCGCCCTTGAGTTCCTGTGAAGACCACGCGAGAAAACGAAGCGAGAGATCGTCGAGGCTGAACGCCGAACCGAGAAACTGGATCTGGGCGTCACGGATCGGATCGTCGCCGGCGAGCTGCACCATCCGCATTCCCTTGCGGTCATCCTTCTCGAAGATGAATCGCACGCCCTCCATGTTTCCCTCCGCGTTTTTGGATTGGTAACGGACTTCGCGCGAGCCGTTTTCGAGGCGCTGGAAGCGGATGGCCAGCACCCGCTCGCCCGGCGTGATGACGGGCGGGCGTTTTTTTGTTTTCGACGAACGGTCGCTGTCGTCGGACTGGGTGCTGGTGGAGAGCACGGCGGAGAGGGTCCAGTCGCCCCGAGGCGAAGCGCGCATGGCGTCGTGCGCAATTTTGTCGGCATCCTCGGCGGAAAGGATGAAGGATGAGGGATGAAGGATGAACAGGAGAAGAATCGCGGAACGCGGAACGCGGAACGCGGAGTGCGGAAGTCCGAAGGGGAAAACCACGGAGGCACGGAGGGCACGGAGGAGGAATGAACCTTTGTTCAGAACCGGAATCAGGAGCTGAAGGCTGCCCGCGCTACGCCGCAGGCTTCGGCGAGGCGAGACGGCTGAGAGCTGACAGCTTCCCTTCATTTGCGGCGGACTTTTTTTTCCAGGGCCAGGGTGAAGGCTTCGCCGATGGTCCGGATGGGGTGGAATTTGAGTTTGCGGCGGACGTCTTTGGAAACCTCCTCGAGATCGCGCATGTTTTTTTCAGGGATCAGAAGGGCGCGGATGCCGGATCTTGCCGCGGCGAGGACTTTTTCCTTGATGCCACCCACGGGAAGAATTTTTCCGCGCAGGCTGATTTCACCGGTCATGGCAAGGCGTGCCTGGACCCGCCGCTTCGTGAGGAGCGAGGCGAGGGCGACGGCGAGGGTGACGCCGGCGGAGGGGCCGTCCTTGGGCGTGGCGCCGCTTGGGATGTGGATATGGATGTCGTTCTTTTCCAGATCCTCCTGCGGGATGTGGAGGCTGCGGGCGTGGGATTTGACGTAGCTGTGCGCGGCCTGGGCGGATTCCTGCATCACATCGCCCAGCGAACCGGTGAGGATGAGCTGGCCCTTGCCTTTCATTCGCGATGCCTCGATGAAAAGGATTTCGCCGCCCACGGGTGTCCACGCAAGGCCGGTGGCGACGCCGGCCTCCGAGGTGCGCTCGGCGACGTCGGGAAAGAACCGTTCGATGCCGAGCATTTCGCGCAGGTCGCGGGGCTGGACGGTGACCGAGCGATGTTTGCCCTCGACGATCTGCCGTCCGACCTTGCGGCAGACGGAGGCGATTTCGCGGTCGAGATTGCGGACGCCGGCCTCGCGAGTGTAATCGGAGATGAGCTTGCGCAGCGTGGGCGATGGAACCTGGATCTGGGATGGCTGCAGGCCGTGTTCGGAGCGCTGGCGCGGCACGAGGTATTGCCGGGCGATCTGGAGTTTTTCGTCCTCGGTGTAGCCGGGGAGTTCGAGCACTTCCATGCGGTCGCGCAACGCGGGCGGGACGGGTTCCATCCAGTTGGCCGTGGTGATGAAGAGGACGCGCGAGAGGTCGAAGGGTAATTCAAGGTAGTGATCGGAGAATGAAAAATTTTGCGCAGGGTCGAGCACTTCGAGGAGGGCGGCGGAGGGGTCGCCACGGAAATCATTTCCCACCTTGTCAATCTCGTCGAGGATGAAGACAGGATTGTTGCTCTCTGCCTTGCGGAGTCCCTGGATGATGCGGCCCGGGAGGGCGCCGATGTAGGTGCGGCGGTGGCCGCGGATTTCCGCCTCGTCGCGCACGCCGCCGAGCGAGACGCGCACGAATTTGCGTCCGAGCGCACGGGCGATGCTCATGCCTAGGGATGTCTTGCCGACGCCGGGCGGGCCGGCGAAGCAGAGGATGGGGCCCTTCATGTCGGGCTTGAGCTTGAGAATGGCGAGGTGTTCGAGGATGCGCTCCTTGACCTTCTTGAGGCCGTAATGGTCAGCATCGAGGATGCGGCGGGCGCGTGCGATATCGAGGTTGTCCTCGGTTTTTTTGGACCAGGGCATGGCGATGAGCCAGTCGAGGTAGGTGCGGGAGACGGTGTATTCGGCGGAGGCACTGGGGATGGCGCCGAGGCGGTCGAGTTCCCTGGAGGCGATCTTTTTGATTTCCTCCGGCATGCCGGCCTGGCTGATTTTTTCCCGGAGGTCGGTGATGTCAGTGCCGGCGCCCTCGCCTTCACCGAGCTCCTTTTGGATCTGGCGGACTTGTTCGCGCAGGAAATAGTCACGCTGGGTCTTGGACATGGCGTTGGAGACCTTGTTCTGGATCTCGGAACCGAGCTGAAGCACCTCGAGTTCCTTTTGCAGGGCTGCTCCGAGTCGCGTGAGGCGGATCTTGACGTTGGCTGTCTCGAGGAATGATTGTTTTTCCGTGAGGGGCAGGTTGAGATTGGCGACGATGAGGTCGGAAAGTTTGCCGGCGTCATCCATGTTGAGAAGAGCGACCTTCAGCTCGTCGGGGAGATTGGGCGAAAGGGTGATGATCTCGGTGAAAATGCGCGTGGCGTTGCGCGCGAGAGCCTCGATGCCGAGAGTTTTGTCGAGATCGTCCTCCACGGGTGTGATTTGTGCGCGAAGGAATGGGGTTTCCATTTCAAAGCGCGTGATCTTGATCCGCTGCACTCCCTGGACGAGAACGCGGACGCTTTCATCGGGGAACTTCAACATCTTGAGCACGCGTGCGACGCAGCCGAAGGTGTGAAGGTCGGCGGGTTTCGGATCGTCGGTCTCAGGTTTTAGCTGCAGAACGAGCGCAAGAAGGCGGTCGCCTGCGACGACTTCGTCGATGAGCTTGATGGACGACTTGGCGGAGACGATGAGGGGCGCGACCATGTACGGGAAGACGACCACGTCGCTCAGCGGGAGGACGGGGAGAGAGGAGGGGATGACGCTGCTGGCGTCCTGGGGAGGCGTCCCGGGGGGAGGGGCATGGGTTGTCCCATTTTCAACCGGCTGCGATTCTGCAGTTTCCGTTTTCGGTTTGGAACTCATTGCTAAAACCCGGTGAGCCGGGGTCAATCGTGCTCGACCACGATGCGCGCGGGGACCGGCGTGGATTTGGAAACCTTGGGGAGTTCGATCCGTAGAAATCCATTGCGACAGCTTGCCTTGATCTTTTCCCCGTCCACGGTGCGTGGGATGACGAGGCGACGTTCAAAGACCCCGTAATTGACCTCCATCTGGTGGAAGCGGCAGCGCGTCGTGGCGCGGCAATGGTCAATGCGACGGCCTTTCACGACGAGCGTGTGGCCCACGAAATGAATATGGACGTCATCGCGCGTGACGCCCGCGATTTCCATGCGAACAATGAATGAATGTTCGTTTTCGTAGATGTCGGTGTTGGGAACCCACTCGGCGCTGGAGGACCCCGCCGCGAGGCTGACCATGTGGACGGTCGTATGAACGTGATGGGCAATTCGGTGTGGCACTGCAGCAACGTAGCAGGATCAGGATGGAATCGCAAGGAAGCCCTTAAGCGATGTGTGATCCGGGCTTGATTTATAGCATCACATGTGGCAAGAGGGATCATTCTCGACTTGGGCAGGTTTTCTCCTCCAATATCCGCCATGCAGGTTTTCATTTCACGCGACGGCAAGCAGGTGGGGCCATTCACCCAGGATGAGTTGATGTTGAAAATCAAGACCGGCGAGTTCACGCTGAACGACTGGGCGTGGTTCGAGGGAATGCCCGAGTGGAAACAGCTGCAGGTCGTGATGGTTGACCTTGGGCAGGCTGTTCAACAATCTCCGAGCGCGTCCTCGGTGGCGGCCCAGCCGGATACATCGGACAGAAAAGGAACGATGCAGATCTCACTGCCAAAGGGACTTTCCAAGATGTCGGCCAAGTTTTCCCCGCCAAAGCCCTGACCCATCATCTCGCGAACCAGCGTATCGCGAGCCGCTTTTCCGTCTTGCGGTGCTGGAGCGTGTATGGATCGTAAAGGAGTTGTTTCACGGTTCCATCGGTGTAGGGAATGAGCCAGCCAAAATCCCATCCCTTGCTTTCATATTTCATCGGGATGGAGGGTTTTACGCGCACGGTGGGGTGCGTCGCCGCAAAGAAAAGTTTGCGCTCCGTGTAGCAGTAGGCGGATCCGCATTGCACGAAGATTTCGTGCGCGGGCGAGGTCGCTCCTCCGCACAAATCATCGCAGAGCCCGCGGATGGCCACCTTGAATTCGCAGCCGCTCATGAACGCGTCACGGAGCTCCTTCCATGAGCCGCTGATGGTTTTGCCGCCGGCATCATGCGCGAGCACTTCGCGCCAGTCTTCGCGCACAAGGAACCGATAGACGCCAAAGTCGTAGATGAAACTGTAGCTCGGCGCGTTTGTCCCGGCGTCCCAGCCCTCGATGCCGTGATACTTGGGCATCCCCTCCTCGAAAGGTGCAGGAGACGGGCCGGGCTTGCCTTGTGCAGGTGGCCCGTCGAGGTGCGGGCGCGCGATGGTCTGGTAACCATCCTGGTTGTAGAGGAAGAAGGACATGGATGGGCGCGGGCCGAAACCGTCGGGACCGGAGACCGGCTGGCGCAGAGTCATGATGCCAGCGGTCCAGCGGTCTTCGACAAGATAGATGGTGCGGAAATCGGACGACTCGCCAACGAGCTCGGAATTGGACGAGGCGACGTCAATGTGTTCGTTGTGACGGAATTCAGTGTACACGCGGAGGTCGGCGCCGCGTCGGATCGCCTGGGCGAGCGCGTCCTCGCTTCCATCGCGGCGGGTCCGATCTTCGTTCAACGTCAGCACATTTTTCCAAGCGCCCATGCCCGGAAGATGGAAGATGGAACAGGGAAATGCGAGGCTGTAAGTTGCATGGCGGTAGGGCGCGACCGCCGGGCGCGCCGCTGCGCAACGGACGGCCCGGCGGTCCGTCCCTACCTCGATGCAAATATTTTTACGGACACATTTTGAGACCGCGTTCTGGCGAACGCGGCTACTTACCTTTCGACTTTTCAAACCTTGTGCGGCGGAGCTATTCTGATGGCATGGAGACGTCATCTTCCAGGTGGCCATTGGTCGTGGCGGTGCTGGTGATTGCGCTGGTGGTCTTTGTCTTCATGCCCTGGTACCTTGGCTCGCTGGAAAGGGTTGCGCGCAAGAAGGAGGCGAAGCGGGTTGCCGTCCAGTCGGCGGATGTGAATGCGTTGCAAACCATGGCTGGGAAAGGCGACACCGCAGCGCAACTCAGGCTGGGGCAGATGTGCCAGAAGGGAGGCCCTGGCGTGGAACGCGATTACGCGGAGGCCTACAAGTGGCTCACGATTGCAGCCGCGCGGGGTTCAAAGCCGGCGGCGATTTTGCTCGACCAGTTGATACCCATCATGACGCCCGAACAGATCGCTGGGGGAAAAGAGCGTGTGGCGGCCTTTGTGACGGCGAAGGCAAAATAATAAAATGAGAGACACGGCAGGGAACAAGGTTTTGCCATCCGCCGTGCGTCGTGTATAAGGTACGGCCAACCATGACACCGCCATCCGGCCATC
>JAHFSY010000053.1 GCA_023269615.1 Verrucomicrobiota bacterium | reverse complement strand
CACACACGCGGGTAACAGCATCACTTGTTGATAATCCGATTCGATGATCTTTCGCATCCCTCATTAATCATTCCATACCCAATGATGTCCAGTTCTGAGACAGCCTCTCCGTCGTGTCCACCCACGATACGAATGGATTTCAGACAAAGATTTTGTCGAGAGCGACGAAAGCACGGGGTCAGGTTTCAAAGCCATTTGGACAGTGAAACCACGCACACCAATGGACACGACGGCCCGCGCTACGCCGCTCGCCGTCGCGACGAAGCGCTTTGGCGTAGTCGGATAGGCTTCGGCGAGGCGAGAGCGTGTCCCTCCGCTATCTTGAGCGATATTTTTGTGCGGACAAATAGCGAGCGTGACTCTAAAACACATCCCCATGTCCACCGCTTCCAACATCCTTCACTTCCCACCCAAGAAATCCGAGGATGCCTGGTGGCGCGACCGCATCATCCACGGGAACGCCCTCGAAGTCCTTGGCGCGATGCCGAAGGAAAGCGTCCACCTCGCCATCACCTCCCCGCCTTACAATGTCGGGCTCGATTACGACACGCACCATGACTCGATGCCGTATGAGAAATATCTCAAGTGGATCGCCCCGTTTTGGAAACAGGTCGCGCGCGTCCTTGTGAATGGCGGGCGCTTCGCCCTTAACGTGGCGCCCACGAGCATCAAGGATTTCCGCCCGATCCATTACGACATGGCGCGCCAGCTGCGCGATCTCGGGTTGATCATGCGAACGGAGATTCTCTGGTACAAACAGACGATGCGCCGCCGCACCGCGTGGGGCTCATTCCGCAGCCCGAGCAATCCGCACATCATTCCAAGCTGGGAATACGTGCTCGTCTTCTCAAAGGGAGCCTGGAAGCTCGAGGGGGAGCGTGGATATTCGGACATCACGAGCAAGGAGTTCATCGAGTTCTCCGACGGTTTCTGGCGGATCCATCCTGAGACGAAGAAACGGCAGCCGTTCATGAAAAGTCTGTACGAATCAAAGACCAGAAAGAATCCGGACAAGATCAAAAAGGACGCCCACCCCGCCGCGTTTCCGGAAAAGCTGATCTACCGCCTCATCAAGTTTTACACCTACCGCAACAACGTGGTGCTCGATCCCTTTGGCGGAACCGGAACGGTGGCCGCAGTGGCGAAGAGGACCGGCCGAAGCTTCGTGCACGTGGATGTCTCGGGAAAATACTGCGAGATTGCGAAAGAGCGTCTCAAGGCTGTTGGTTCAGATCAACCAGACCTCATGGAGCTTCGTGCTGCCGTGGAGCGCAACGCGGGCAAGCCCGGCACTCCCTGGGAAAAAGCCCGAGCTGAGCTGGAGTTGATCAAGCCCACGTAGTCCGTACTCTTCCTGTCATTTTCCGTCACGGTTTACGGCTTCATCGGCCAGCTCCGTTCAGGATGGTTTGACGATTCGCCCCCGGCACCGTAGAGTCGCTGGTTCCGGCAAATCATGAAAACCAAGGTGACATTGTACGACACGACGCTGCGTGATGGCACGCAGGCGGAGGGGGTGAATTTTTCGCTCCAGGACAAGCTGCGCGTCGCTGAGAAGCTCGACGCGTTTGGGATGCATTACATCGAGGGCGGATGGCCTGGCTCCAACGAAAAGGACATGGCCTTCTTTCGCGCCGCCCGCAAACTTCGCTTCCGCCACGCGAAACTCGCCGCCTTCGGATCCACCCGCCGCAAAAACACCTCCGCCTCCGCCGACCCGCAAGTCCGCCTGCTCGTGGAGGCGCACACGCCCGTGGTGACGCTCGTCGGAAAGTCCTGGCTTTACCACGTTCGCGAAGTGCTGCGCGCCACGCCCGAGGAAAACGTTGCCATGATCGCTGACACCGTCCGCTTCCTGCGCAAGCTGGGGCGCGAGGTCATCTACGACGCCGAGCATTTCTTCGACGGCTACAAGGCCGACAGCCAGTACGCGCTGAAAACACTTTCCGCAGCAGCCGAGGCCGGCGCGAGTTACCTCGTTCTCTGCGACACCAACGGCGGCACACTCACGTCCGAGGTGGGCGCGATCACGCGTGCGGTTCACTCCATTTTTTCAACGCGCATCGGGATCCACACCCACAACGACTCCGGCGTGGGCGTGGCCAATGCGCTGGCCGCCATCGAGAATGGCGCCACGCAGGTCCAGGGAACGATCAACGGTTACGGTGAGCGGACCGGCAATTGCAACCTCACGTCCGTGATCCCGAACCTGCAGCTCAAGATGAGGAGCCGTGTCGTCACGGGATCCAGCCTGCGCCATTTGCGCCAGCTTTCGCGCTTTGTGGACGACCAGGCCAATCTGCGTCCCGACACCCGCGCTCCTTACGTGGGCGACAGCTCCTTTGCGCACAAGGGCGGTATCCATGTGAACGCGGTCGCCAAATCCATTCGCACGTACGAGCACATCAGCCCCGAGGAAGTGGGCAACCGCCGTCGCGTCCTCGTGGGAGAACTTTCCGGCCGCAGCAACGTGTTGATGAAAGCTCGAGACCTGGGCGCGGTGCTCGACCCCGAGTCACCGGAGGTTCACGAAATTCTCAACCGCGTAAAACATCTGGAACATCAGGGCTTTGAGTTCGAAGCGGCGGACGCCTCCTTCCTGCTTCTCGTGTACAAGGCGCTGGGGCGCTACAAGCCGTCGTTCACACTGGAGGAGTATCACATTTCCATGCGCAGAAATGGGGAGCACAACACGAGCGTGTGCGAGGCGACACTCAAGCTCAGCGTGCGCGGCAGGCATGTTCATACCGTGGCGGAGGGAGACGGCCCGGTGAACGCGCTGGATGGCGCACTGCGCGCCGCGCTGGTGAAGCATTACCCCGGCATCCGCAAGGTGCGCCTCACGGATTACAAGGTGCGCATCCTCGATTCCAAAACCGGCACCGCTGCGAAAACACGAGTGCTGATCGAGTCCACCGACGGCAGGCGCGAGTGGGGCACCGTGGGCGTCTCCGACAACATCATTGAGGCAAGCTGGCAGGCGCTGGTGGACTCAATCGAGTATTTCCTGCTCATCCACAGGCGGTGAGCTGTAGCGGTGCAGCTCATTTGCCGCACAGCGTTTTCTCGCTTGTAGGAGCCGCTGTCAGCGGCGATCCGCGCCCCCGGTCGCTGACAGCGGCTCTTACAGGACCAAGCCATTACATTCGTCAATTCCGCGCCGAACGCACAACAGCATTTGCCGGATTTGGAAAATGCGATTAGGCTGGGGTGAGTGATACCTCATGAAAAAGATCTCGTTCAACGAATTTAAAAAGGATCTGGAGCGAATTCGTAAGATGGAGGATCTGCCGGGAGGCGCTCCATCCGAAAAATCCCCGGCTTCCCCGTGGTGGCGCAGTGGTTGGATGCGATTACGGGCTTTCGCGCGTTCTCATTTTCAGCACCCGCCACCGAGGCCTACGGTTCATCCTTCCGAAGATCTGGTGCGGCTCCTGCAGGTCATGGAGGAGGAGCCTCGCATCTATCACCTGTTCATGTATTTGGCCACATCACCATTGGAAGTCCGTCGCGCCATGCTCCAGAAGCTCGCGTCACAAATTCAGTCGGAAACCCAGGATGAGAAGTTTGTCGAACTCGTGAACCAGTTGCAAGACCCCCGCGTCTTCGAAGCCACCTACCGGACCATCCAGGAGATCCGGAGTTGAGATCATCCGGAGGTTGGAGCCGTCCATATCACTTCGCCGCAGCCAGCGCCGCCTTCACGTCCACCTTGCGCCCGAGCGAGTTGAGAATTTCTCCGAAAGCTTTCAGGAATGTCTTCACATTTTCGAGGCTCGACGTTTCACCCATGAGGCCGATGCGCCAGATTTTTCCCTTGAGCGGGCCGAGGCCGGCCCCAATCTCGATGCTGTAATCGTTGAGCATTTTTTTGCGAACAGCCATTTCATCCACCCCCTCGGGCACCGTGATCGCATTGAGCTGCCACAAGCGATGTCCCTCCTGCGCGGAATACTGGATCCCCATGGTTTCCAGCGCCGACTTCAGCGCAAGATGATTTTTGCGATGACGCTCAAATCGCTTGTCCAAACCCTCCTCGAGTGCGAGGCGCAGCCCTTCGTGCAGCGCGTAATTCATCGTGATCGGCGCGGTGTGGTGATAGACGCGCTCCTGGCCCCAATATGACGCGAGCAAGTTCACGTCAAGATACCAGCTCTGGACTTTCTTCTTCCGAGTCGTGGCAACTGCCATCGCGCGAGGGCTGAGCGACACGGGAGAGAGGCCGGGCGGACAGCTCAGGCACTTTTGCGTGCCACTGTAAAGAGCGTCCACCTTCCATTCATCCACTTTCACGGGACAGCCTCCGAGCGATGTGACGGTGTCGAGCAGCAGCATCGCCCCGGCATCGTGCGCGAGCTTGGAGATCTCTTCAACCGGCGTCAGCGCGCCCGTGGAGGTTTCAGCGTGGACGATCGCGATAAGTTTGGGCTTTGGGGTTTTCTTCAACGCCTCGGCAATCTGTTGCGGCTCGATGATCCGGCCCCAGGGGGATTCGACTTTCGTGACGCGCGCTCCGCAGCGTTCCGCAACGTCACACATGCGCGTGCCGAAGACGCCGTTGACGCCAACGATCACTTCGTCACCGGGCTCGATGAGATTGACAAAACAAAATTCCATTCCCGCGCTGCCGGTGCCACTGACAGGAAAAACCATTTCATTTTTCGTCTCGAGTGCCACCCGCAGCATTGCCTTCACCTCGTCCATGAGCTCAACAAAGCGGGGGTCAAGGTGTCCGATGAGTGGAGCGGCCATGGCCTTGAGAACAGAGGGCGCGACGTTGCTGGGTCCAGGTCCCATGAGGAGGCGGGGAGGAGGAATGAATGCGGATGGAGTTTTCATGGGGGGGGAGAATACCGGGCTCTATTTCGCCCGGCAACGCAATTACCACCCCCCTCACAAAGCAACGTGCTTTCCTTGCTGGTGGTAGGGCGTGCTCGCCGAGCGCGCCGTCGTTCTCCATCGAAATCACCCGTTCACTTTCCACGAACCACCGCTTCGCCGCGTTCGGCGAAGACGCCCTACCTCGGACACGATCAGAGTCCCGTCGAAAGATCAGCGTTGTCGATGGGGATCTCGCTCATGTGGGTTTCGGCCCATGCGGCTGCCAGCGCGTTGAGGGGGCTCTTCACGTTGTAGCTCTGGTAACAAATGATTTCGCCGATCTGAACGACCAGCTGAGCCAGCGACTGGCCGGCGCTCCAGTGGTCGCCGATGCAGATTTTCTGCGGGTCAATATTGGGATGAAAAACAGGCGTGATCATGCGGCAGAAGGGAGGCCGACGCGGATAATCAATCGGCAGGAAGACCTCCGCCTTGTGGAGCACGCCGATCACGGATTCTTCGCCCGCGGGAACCAGTCCCTTGATCTGGAACGTGAAGGTGTATTTATCCGGCGGCGTTCCCTCCGCCAGCTCGAGACGGATGAAGGGATGCTGGGTGAAGACGGCGGTAACCCGTTCGTAATCGGCATTCAATCTGCGAAGTCGCGCTTGCATGGGAGTTTTCCGGATATTCGCGTCAACCGTGCAAGGCGGCAATGATAAATGCGATGAACATGAACACCGTCTGCCCGACGCCCACCACGAGACCGATCTTGCTCAGCGCCCCATAGAGGGAGGGAAGCGCGTTGATTTCCTGTCGAACGAAGAAATACCACGTGCCGCCCACAATCGCGGCGAGCGGCGCACTGCAGGGCAGCAGGCTGAAGATGAAAAAGCATACAACCATCTTCCTCATCGTGGGCTGGCGCTGCAACCGCGCCGCGCGATCTTGAAATTCCGATGCATGCTCGGGCCGTGCCGAGACAAAGGTCGAGCCGCAGATGCGGCAACGCACCGCGGCCGCGAGGATCACCGTTTTGCAGACAGGGCACGTTTTGTTCTCCTGCCCCCAGTACGAAACGGGAATCTCAACCGCGGCGCGCTTTTCCGTGGCGGGCACTTTGCTGCACCCGTACACCGCGCATCCGCCGTTCTCACGCCAGCAATCTTCGTGGTATTCGGCGTGACACTCGGGGCAGGCGACCTTCGCCTCTCCCGCCGCGATGGCTGTCTGGCAGATGGAACAAAGGGTGCTGCTCGCAACGGGTTCCGTGGTGGCCGTCGTTCCCCCGGAGGGGCCGGGCAACGTCATGGCCTGGTGGCAATGGGGGCATTCGATCACCATGCCGGCCATTTCCACCGGTGCGCTCAGGCTCTGCCCACAGCCCGGGCAGCTGAACAAAATGTCTGTCTGATTTTCCACGGCGATCGCCTACCCTGTCTTCTTCTGGAAAACAAACACCGTCCTGCCAATCGTGATCTGGTCGCCGTGGCGCAGGCGGGAGCTCTGGCTGGCCCGGCCATTGAGGAGCACCAGCTTATCCGGCCGCTGGCTTTCAATCTCACACTCATCGCCAATGGAACGCAGGGTGGCATGGTGATCAAGCACCTCGGGGTCGTTGAAAAGATAGATGTCCGAGCGCGGCGAGGACCCGACCAGGAGTACATCCTTGAAGATGAGGAATTCTTTTCCCGAGAGCGGCCCCTGCGTCATGCGCAGCCATGCGTCGCGTGCGAGAAGTTCCACCACCCCGATCATCGCCCCCACGCTGGCGCCGATCGCCAGGAAGCCCACGAGGCGGCTGACTGCTGCGCTCGGCCGATCCCTTCCCAGCATCAGCAGATCAATCGGATCAAACAGGAGCCCGCCCAGCAAGCCGCCGACCACGCCCCCGAGCAAACCGTAGATCAGCAATCTCTTGGAACGAAGAGCGATGCCCTGGCCAAGGCCCATCGTCATTCCGGCCAGCGACCACGCCAGCCCGCGCCCTGTCATCTGCACGAGAAAGGCGAACGGTGAAAGGCCGCCACCGGCAACGGTATGGCTCATCGCAAATGCACTCAGCGGCGCGTACACGAGTCCGGCGATGAAGCTCGAAACGAACCCGCCGATGAACCCGACCAACAACCCGACTGCGCCCGACAGCAGCGCGCGCCGCGGCAACCGGCAAACCAGCCCATCCACCGCGCCGAGGCCCAGGCCGATCATCCCCGCCATCAGCGGAAAGAGAAGGATGCCGGCAAGGCGGGAGCGCGACTCGAGTTGCGGCAACGTCAGGGCCGCTTCCGACGCAGTTTGCGGCGGTGGATCGCGAACAACAAACCGGGCCAGCGCAAGCTCTTCATCCCCGATCTCCTCGTAAGCCACATACACGCCCACCTTCTGCTTTGCCTCGAGAGCATTCGGCTTGAGACTCACGCTCCCCTTGCCGTCCCGTAACTCCTTCATCTCGGGATCCAGCCAGATCTTCTGTTTCCCCAGCATGATCGAGCCCCGCACATCCTCGGTCTCGCGACGGTTTATGCCCTTGATCGTGAGGGGCTCCGACAGGTCCACATTGTCGATCGTTCCCTGGATGTAAGACATGTCGTTAAAAAATGGCTCCGTCATCGCCCACACGCCGAGCGCAGCCAGCGTTCCCACCATCATGAACACAACCCAGCTTTGAAGATACCAGGCGCGGGTGCGGTCGCGGGCAACTCCCGTTTCACCGCGCATGGACATTTGTCGTTTCAGGAGATCATCCACATGGCTGCTCTTCGCATCCTCGGCGGTGATGCGGATGGGTTCGTTGTTTTTTTCAGGACTCATGGTGTGGGGGTGGTTGAAGATCAGCGGGGTTGCGAGGGGGAGGACCCGCTCTCCTTCGCGGGCGCACGGGGGTCAGGCTGGCTTTGATGCAGCTGCCGATGAAGCTCTTCCAGCTCTCGCCTCAACAATTCGCGCTGGAGGACCGGATCCTGTGCCGGCGGCAGGGACACACCCACAACACCAACCCCGAATCGCACGGTCTTGCCGTCGATGATCATGTCGAATGTGTCCACCCGCTGGAATTTCGGGGGCTCGTTCCTTGAGATGAAGCTGCCGTAAATCATGTATCCAATGAGCGAAAGAAACCCCAGGCAGATCACGAAAAAAAGTGTGAACAGGACGCGCTGGTAAAGGGAGCGATGTTCGTCGAAAGCCTGGATCAGCTGGCCAAGCCTCTGTTCCACCAGCTGCATTTTTTGCTCAACCTGCCCCGGAGAACTTTCCTGTCCGCTCCCGGCTTTGAGATCGTCCATTCGCGCCGCTTTGCACGCGTGCTCGCGTCCATCCACCCAGAAGCGGTTGAGATTTTGGATCCCCTCCCCGGTATTGATGCAAATCGCCGCGTCGCCTCCGAGGGGATCCGTGACGAGCGCAATCTGAGTGGGAGCGGGGAAAAAATTCTTCTGGATGAACCGGTCCATCTCCGAAAACTCAACGCCAAACCCCGGGTGGGAATGGTACCAGCCCACAATTCCAAGCTTGGGGTGCTCCTTCTCCAGCTGTTCATGAATCAGGTTCCACGTCTCCTGCGTGAAGGTCACATGCGTGCTTCCCTGGCGCGCGCCCGATCCACGCAATGCCGCCTTGACGTCCACAAAAACTCCAGACTCGTCCTCACATACCTCACCGGCCAGGGCGCCGCATATCTCCCGGTCGAGAGATTCCTTCGCGTGCGCAATCACCTCGGCATAGGCGCTGCGCTCAAAGGTCACGCGAAGACGGAGGTCGGGAGCCTGGGGCCCGGGAAATGCCCGCCGCGCCGGTTTTTTCATCTGGGTCCATTCCTTCGTCGAAAGGATCTCCGTCTTTTTCGCATCCGCTGTTGCGGAATCTTTCCCAGTCACCGGTTTGTTGGAATCCATAAGCAATGTTGGGTTAGCGTGTCGTCTCCACCGTCTTTTCGTAAGGGTTGTCTCCCGCCAGCTCAAACGCGAGCACTCTCTCTCCACGCCGGGCCATCACGATGTCCCACGACGGAAGGCCGACCTGTTGCGCGCTGCGGCCGAGAAGCTGGCTGCCCTCGGTGATGGAATGAATGAAACGGGGAACGCGCTCCTTGCCGCAACCCGGACAAAGCGCCTCATCCTCATGGACCTTTTCAAGGGAACGGAAGACAGGTTCGCCGGTGCCGCAGGCGGGACAATCCATCCGCTCAACCAGCTCGCGTACCAAATCCAGCGCGTCGAGCCCCCCAAGCCGCCGTCCCGCCTCTTCCCAGATTTTTCGCAACAATGTGTCGGACCGAAAATCCGGCAAGGCAACCACCTCGCCCGGGGCATCATGCCACCCGCAATCCGGGTTCACCGAATAACTCACGGCATAGGAATTGTGCCCTGCCCCCTCGAATACAAAACCGCGCCCCAGGAGCGGATCCATCCCGTGAAGCAGCTTGATCGCCTCCTGCGCCTGGATCGCACCCACGATGGACGCCGTGGTGGGAGTCGTCGGCGTTCCCCGATTTTCAATCGCCCGACGCGCCAGCAAGGAACAGGACCGCCGCTTGTTCAGCAGTTGCCAGTCCACTTCGCTCATCGTGCATTCATAACAGGCGGTGGACGGCGGATGAAACCCACGCACAATCCCGCTCAGCACATCGATGCCCCCATCGATCCATGGCCGCCCCACGCGGGCGCAAGAGCTGTTGACGAATACGCGCGCCTCGCGGTTGTCCAGCGCAGCCACGACCACCTGCGCCCAGCGAAACCATCCGAGGCCGACATCCGCCATGACATTCCCGACGATCGGACGAATGTCCATTTCAGGATAAATGCCCGTCGCGGCGCGGGCGGCGCATTCTGCTTTCGGGCTCCCCTCGTCCGATTCCCGGAACAGGACCGAACGGCAGAGGTTGCTCAACTCCACGCGGTCCATGTCCACAACCGCCACGTGCCCCACCCCAAGCAGCGCAAAGTTCTTGATGATCTCGTTTCCAAGCGCGCCCGCCCCCACGACGAGGATCCGCGCGTTGCGGATGAGCGACGGGTCCCACCACTCGATGGCCTCGAGACGGGCGAAGCGCCCCTCCTTCAGCCGGATCGGCTCTGCAGGGGCGGAAGTCACGCGCGCAGGATTCCCTTGCCAGCCGTGATCTCGGGCTGCAGGCGAAGCTCGTCCCCATTCTGCACGAAAGCCTGGGCCAGGGTCTGGTTGTCCAGGAGCTGCTTGCCACTGCGGCGATGGTGGAGCTTGTAACTCATGATCTGGCCATCGGGACTGTTGAGCGGAAGGCTCATCCGCTCGACCAGGAGAACGAGGATCCGATTGATGGTCACATCATCCGGCGCCTCCACTTCACTGGCCCGGCTGCCGGACACGTCGAGGATTTTTACATTCAAAGTTGGCATATGGTTCCGATCGTTTGGTTTATCCTGCAAAGTGTCCGATCACGGCGAGAAGCAGAAGTGTGCCGAGCACCAGGAAATTCCACCCCGCAGCCACCCAGACCGACCATGGCGTGCCCCCCTTCCGAAAGCAACTCACGCCCAGGGCCGCGCCCGTGATCGAAGGAACGAGAACCAGCACCAGGAAGAGAACGGTTGCAGCCGCCTCCGCCCCTGCGGAATTTTCACCCATCATGGCGAGGATCACGAACGTGGCCACAAAACCCAGGCTGGACAACGCTGCAAGCACGAACGAGGCAATGAGGAATTTTTTCTTGCGCGGCGACAGTCCCTCCTGATTGGTGACCACGCACGCCGGGCAATAGTGAAGGTCCCCGTCGAACACAAAATCGCAGACCGCGCATGATCCCTTTCGGCACAGATCGCAGAATGCGACCACAGGCACATCCGGATGCTGCACGCAGCCCGCCCCCGGAGGCGGCTTCACCGGGGCCGATCCCTTCGCCCCAGGCTCATCTTTTTTTACCTTGAGCCCGATTTTGACGGGCGAAAGAGCCGGTGGCTTTGGTGCTGACGGCGCCACGACCGGGGCAGGTGCCGGCTCCAGACAGGTGGAGCAACACACACTGCCGTCATCCAGGGTAAAACAACAGTTGATGCACGCCGACAATCCGCAACGGCTGCAGACATAAGGCGCATCCACCCCGGGATGACGGGAACACACGCCGATCGGCGCGACTTCAGTTGTTGCGCCCTCGCTCATCCGCCGATCCCCTTGACCCTCGCCGCCATCCCCAGCACCCAGAAAATAATCACCACGATGCCGATGATGATCGCCGCGTTCGCTTTCCCCGACCCACTCAGGTCGGGATCATCGCGGATCAACCTCCTCGCCTCCATTCCCTTCGAGATCGCCATCGGCCCAAGGATGATTCCAAAGCAGAAAATCGAGATGATCGCATACTTCAGCGCCTCGTTCGCCTCCTCGCACGGCACATCCCCCTCCTCCGTCACGACGATCGGCGGCCCCTTGACCGACATCACCTTGCATGACGCACAATATTTCTGTCCCTGGACCAGGACCAGGCAGTTCGCGCAAAATGGCTCGGCACACCCGACGCAACGATCAACTGCCTCAATGGATGGATGATTTTTACAAGTCATCGAAAATTTCTTTTGAAGAGAGTCCCTCGCGCCCCATATGGAAGTCAAGTGGATTTGGATCGGTGCTGGGTTGTAATGGTCTAGACTTGTAAGAATCACGGACACCACCAAGACATCCAGCCGCATTGCTTTTCGTGGATTCCCGTCATAAACTCCAAACGAATGACCGAGACACCTCCATTGCACGCCCTCACTCCGGGTTTCATCGCCGAACTCCAGTCCATCACCGGCAAAGACGGCGTCATCCACGAGACGGACGAATTGAAGGTGTACGAGTGCGACGCGTTCACAATTGAAAAGCACGCCCCTCAAGTCGTCGTCCTTCCACGCACAACAGAGGAGGTCTCTGCTGTCGTCCGCCTGTGCGCGCGTCACAAGCTGCCTTTCATCCCGCGTGGCGCCGGCACAAACCTGAGTGGTGCCGTGCTCTCCGTCGGAGGCGGCGTGATGATCGCCCTCACGCGCATGAGCAGGGTGCTCTCGGTGGACATTCCCAACCGCCGCGCATTCGTCGAGGCCGACTGCGTCAACATCTGGGTCACCCAGGCCGCAAAACCACACGGACTCCTCTATGCACCCGATCCCTCGAGCCAGACGGCCTGTACCATCGGCGGCAACGTGGCCACCAACTCCGGCGGGCCGCACACGCTCAAGTACGGCGTCACCACCAATCACATCCTCGGCTACGAAATGGTCCTGCCTGATGGCGAAGTTGCATGGCTTGGAACACGTCCCGACGGCGGGGAGGATGTCGGGGGTTACGACCTGCGCGGCGCGGCCATCGGTAGCGAGGGAATGTTTGGCGTCGTCACGCGCATCCTCGTGCGCCTCATCCGCGCGCCGGCCGCATTCAAGACGATGCTCGGGATTTTTGAGAACGTGGACGATGCAAGCCAGACGGTGAGCGACATCATCAAGGCCGGCATCGTCCCCGGCGCCCTGGAAATGATGGACCAGCTCATCACGCAAGCCATCGAGGAAGCATACCACTTCGGCTTTCCGCTCGATGCAGGCGCAATCCTGATCGTGGAACTGGATGGACTTGCGCCGAGCCTGGAGCGTCAGGCCGCGCGCGTGATGGAAATCTGCAAGCGCAACAAGGCCCGGGAAGTTCGCCTGGCTAAAACGGAAGAGGAGCGCGCTGCGTTATGGAAATGCCGCAAGCGCGCGTTCGGCGCGATCGGGCGGCTCAGCCCGAATTTCATCACGCAGGACGGCGTGGTGCCGCGCTCAAAGCTGCCCGAGATCATGCGCTTCATCCGTGCCACGAGCAAAAACTTCGGCCTGCGCATTCCGAACGTGTTTCACGCCGGCGACGGCAATATTCATCCGCTGGTGCTCTACGACGAGCGTTTCCCCGAGCAGGTGAAGAAAGCGATGGATGCCGGTTTTGAAATTCTCGGCCGCTGCGTCGAGCTGGGCGGAAGCGTGACCGGCGAGCACGGCATCGGCGTGGAAAAAATAGATTTCATGGCCAGGCAATTTTCAAAGGAAGATCTGGATGCAATGAAGACGCTGCGAAAGGTGTTCGATCCCGAGGGAAGATGCAATCCGCACAAGATGTTTCCCGGGTCGAAGCGATGCGGCGATTTCATGGGAGGAAAGCAAGCCGCCGCGTGAAAAACATCGGCGGGAACGTTCAACATCGAACGTCGAACATCGAACTTCCAACTCAGAAGGAATTTCGGAAAGTTCAGATTACAGGCATCTTTCCCCTCTTCTGTTGGACGTTGGAAGTTCGACGTTCGATGTTGGACGTTCCTGCCCCATTCGGAAGTTTCACTGGCTCAGCCGCTTTTTTTCGATCTCGATCTCTTTTCGGACATCCGCGAGGTGATCGATGCGCGCATTGTAGTCATCGATCTCGTTCTTGCTCGCGTACTGCGATGGCCTGTGATTCTTGAGGTCGGTGTACAGATCGTTGTTTTCCTGGATCAGCCGGTTGATCAACAAGATCTTGTCTTCCCTGAACTTCTTATCGCGCGCTGACTGCTCGGCACTGGCGGACGCAGGGGTGCTGCTGGGAGTGAATTTGGCGGAAAATTTCGAGGCAACCCCGTTGTTCATGATGACTGTTCCCTTCGGGTAAGACAGCAGGATGTCATCGCCAATCTCACTTCGCCCCGTAGGCTGCCCCCATTTCGCGATGATTTCCGCCTCGGTTTTTCCCCTGGGATCGAACGACGGGGCAAAAAAATTGGAGTCCTTGCAGGATGTGCCAAGCAAAGCGAGCGCCGACAGCGCGCAAAACAGGACTGACCTCCCATGCGTGATCCGATCCATGATTCGGCAATGGTACGCACGTTCCACGGGGGGAAGAAAGCCAAAAACGGGGTGCTTCCCCCGTCCAGCGTAGCTGCGTTCGCCAGAACGCGGCTACCAGACGGAAGAATGCCCCTCCTGCTTTTTTGTTGGAAGTTCGATGTTCGATGTTCGATGTTGGGCGTTCCCGCCGCTCCACTCCCCCCATGATTCTCCAGCCTTCCACTCTCGATGACCTCTGCCGCACCCTCGCGGATGCGCATGCGCGCGGAGAACGCGTTTCAAAATTTCACCTCGGCGCTCTGAACCATGTGCTCGAATACACACCGGAAGACATGACGGTCACCGTGGAAGCAGGGATTACTTTTGCAGCGCTTCAAAAAAAACTCGCGGAGCATTCGCAATGGCTTCCGATGGATCCGCCGCATCCGGAACGCATCTCCGTGGGTGCGCTCCTGGCTTCGAATGTCTCGGGGCCGCGACGCTGCGGGTACGGGACGATCCGCGATTATCTCATTGGCATGCGCGTGGCGCTTCCGGATGGGACAGTCATCAAGTCGGGCGGCCGCGTGGTGAAGAACGTGGCCGGCTTTGATCTTTGCAAATTGTTCGTCGGCAGCCAGGGGACGCTCGGCATCATCGTCGAGGCGACTTTCAAGTTGCGGCCACTGCCCGAGGTGGAACGACTTCTTGAGTTTCGTTGCGATTCGCTGGATCGCGCGGCGACGCTCCTGGAATCCATCATGGCGTCACCCATCACACCCGTGGTGCTCGACCTGCATAATCTTTCGCCCACGTTTTCGCTCGTCGTTGGATTCGACGGCATGAAGGAGGATGTGGAGTGGCAGGTGGCGGAGCTGAAAAAGATTGGGGCAGTGGCTGATTCCGATCTGGGCCATCAGTCAAAATTTCATGAGGGCAAAGAGGAAATTCGACATGTTTCAGTTCTTCCCACGAAACTTGTGGAAACCATCCGTGGGTTGGGAAAGGTTTCGTTCGTGGCGCGTGCAGGGAATGGGGTGATTGAATATCGCGGAGGAGCTGCTGCACCCCGCACGGATTTGCCGATGGAATTGATGAAGCGTGTGAAAGGGGCGTATGATCCCAAACGCATTCTGCCGGACTTGAAGGAAACAACATGAGCCCTGCAACGCCTTTGGAGCGGTTTATCAACGAAGACAGGTCGCTGGCCTGCGTGCATTGCGGCCTTTGCCTGGGATCGTGCCCCACGTATCTCGAGACGGGGAACGAGAATGATTCGCCGCGCGGGCGCATCTATCTGATGCGCGCGGTGCAGGAGGGGCGGCTTCCCCTCGGCGACACGGCGGTGCGGCACATTGACCTCTGCCTCGGCTGCCGTGCCTGCGAGGCGGCGTGTCCCAGCGGCGTACAATACGGCGACCTGCTCGAGCACACGCGCGATTTCATCGAGAAGAACCATCCGCGCTCGCTGTTCCAGACGTTCCTACGGCGGTTTGCGATTGAACAGATTTTTCCGTTCCCACGACGGATGAAACTTGCGCTCCTGCCGGCGCTCTGGGTGAAAAAATGGGGACTGCAATGGCTGATGCCAAAATTTGCACGCGATGCGCTGTCGCTCATTCCATCGGATGCCTCGGAGGTTGTCCTGCCGGAAATCTCGCGGGCAACCGGGGTGAAATATGGAAGCGTCGGCTTTGTGAGCGGGTGCGTGATGAGCGTGATGTTTGGAAAAACGAATGCGTCGAGCGTGGAACTGCTCAACCGCGCGGGGTACGATGTGCGGACGCCGCCCGACCAGGGTTGTTGCGGCGCCCTCTATGCGCACAGCGGAAACCTGGAGCAGGCCCGCGCGTGCGCGCGTCACAACATCGAGGTGTTTGAACACAAGGCGGGGCTGGACGCGATCATCATCAACGCGGCGGGCTGCGGCTCCACGCTCAAGGAGTACGGACACCTTCTGCACGATGATCCCGCGTGGGCCGAGCGCGGAAAAAAATTCAGCGCAAAAGTAAAGGATCTCACGGAGTTTCTGACCGAAGGTATCTCAAATCTCAAATTTGAACTCTCAAATTCGGGTGACAGGGTCACCTATCACGACGCGTGCCATCTCGCGCACCCACAGCATATCACCAAGCCACCGCGCATTTTGGTTCAATCCGTGGCGGGCGGTCATTTCACCGAACTGCCCGAGTCCGACGTCTGTTGCGGCAGCGCCGGAAGCTACAATCTCACGGAACCCGAGATGGCGGAGCGGTTGCAAAAACGGAAGGTGGAGAATATTTTGAAGACTGGGGCAAGGCTGGTTGTGACGACCAACCCCGGTTGCATGCTGCAGATCCGCGCGGGGCTCCAGAAGGCGGGCGCGGGGCACATCCACGTGATGCACATTGCAGACTACCTCGCAGAATCTTAGCGCTTGTTCAGAAATTCAGAGATCGAGGTAGGGACGGACCGCCGGGCCGTCCGCTACACAGCGGCGCGCCCGGCGGTCGCGCCCTACCTTAAGCAAAGCAGACGCAAGGCTTCATCCCTTGCCATGTGCCACAACCGCTCCGGATCGGCATCATGCACCGCCACCAGAGAGCCCTCCTTCTGATATCCAAAATCATTCAACGTCTCCGGTGAAAGAAATGCAGCGACACATGAAGCGCCTGCCGCCACCGCCACGTGATACGGGCCGCAGTCATTCGACATGAAAAGGCGGCAACGCGACAGCACGGCAGCCAGCATCGGAAGGGAACACGACGGCAGCACGCGCCCCAGCCCGTCCGACTTTTCAATCCATTCACGCACGGACGAATCTTCACCCCGCCGATCCCCCGGGCCAAAGGCCAGAAACACCCTGTGCTTCCGCTCCGTCATCTCACGCGCCATCCGCACAAAGAATTCCAGCGACCAACTCTTGCGCCAATGATCCGGCGCGAAAATCACGATCGGACATGCCCCATCCCCCAGGATCGCGCCCGCGGCCTCCGCCAGGGATGGCGATGCAATCAAATGCGGCACAGCCCGCGCCGGCACCCCGCCAAATGGCGAGAGCAGCCGCAGGAGACTGGAAACCACGGGGGCGCTATGGACACGGGGCACGGTCAGACTCAGAAATGCGCCGCTCTCTTCATTCTCGAATCCGACACGCAGCGGCGAACCCGTCCACAACGCCAGGCACAACGTGGTGAATGAGGACTTGTGCGGATTGTCGCACGCGACCACAAGATCGTAACGCCCGCCTCGCAGCGACGCCAGAAGACGGCACGTCGCCAGCGGCCAGAGTAAAAATCGCGGATGAAGCTCCAGCAACGCGTCCACGCCCGCCCCCTCGCGGAAGAGGGCGCTCACGTTGTCACGCAACAAAAGGTCCAGGCGAGCAGTGGGAAAAAGGCGGCGGCACTCGGGAGCCAGCACCAGCGAAAGCACCGCGTCGCCAATCGCCTTGCCCGTGCGGATGATCAAAACCCGACGGATGGCCAGACGGGATTCCGCGGAAGACAACGAGGAGACCTCGTGATCTCGAGCACTTGACCGCGCCAAAAAGAACTTCACCGCCGCCAGCAACGCGTCCCGTCCACGGTGTTCCCAGTTCCGCCGCACAAGCTGCAGCCGTCGCGCCCAGGGAAGATCCGTCGTCGGATCCGTATTCCGCGTTCCGCGCTCCGCGTTCCGCGTTTCTTCTCTCATCCGATCACCTCTTCCAGCTCCCACGTACAACTCCCATCCGGGTGGGTATCAATAAAGACCGAAAAAAATCCGCCGCGATGCTTCAAAAATAGCGGCCAGAGAATGTCGCGATCGGATTCCGGAATCTCCCGTTTGGCCACTTCCGCCAGCGGCACAAACTCAAACACCCCCTCCTCATGGTTTGGAGGCAGCTTCCCCAATCGCGTCTTGAGTTCGAACATGAACATCAGCCAGTGAACCTCCCCTTCGTAAGCACGCTCCGACACCATCGCGGCAAGGTGAAAATCCTGCAGGCGCGCCTTCACGCCGATTTCCTCCTCCGTCTCGCGCACCGCGCACTGGTACGGCGATTCGCCATCAGCCCCATGGAGCTTTCCGCCGAAGGGACTCCACATCCCGACATTCGGAGGTCGGCGGCGATGCAGCATCAGCAATTCATCCCGCTCGTTGAAAGCATAAATCAATGTTGAGATCTTGTGCGGGAGGGAAACACTCATGGCCAACGAACAACCACGAAAACGCGCAGGAATCAATCCTTTCCATTTGATTCAACCTTCATGGGGAATTAGAGTGAACACATGCAAAGATTTTTTGCGATTTCAGCGGGTGCATTTTTCCCATGCGTTCCCTCGCACAACCCGCCACGCTAAAGGCTGCGGCAATGGCCTCGGCGGTGACAGCCGCAGCTGGCTATCCGCAACTGGCCATATGGATCGACCGTCCAGGCAGCGCCCCCGCCTTGTGCTTCATGCTGTTCGCAACCGGAATTTTTCTCTGGAGCTTTGTGTTCGCCTGGCATGAGAACGGAAGCGGGCGAAGGATATTTTTTCCTGGATTCCATCCAAGCCTCTGGCTGGCCGCCACGCTCCTCGGGCTTGCCGGCGCCTTCGTGCTTCACAGGTTCATGGACCCCGCCATGCGGGAATTCCATCTTGCAACGTTTCCGACCAACCTCAAGGAGTGGCTCGCGATCACGCTCTTCACCATCTCCTTTGAACAACTCTTCGTCTGCTTCGCCCCATTTGCATTCTTCATCCGTCTGTTTCGCAAACGGAAACTCGCTGCCGCCCAGACCGTTCTCTTCGGTGTGTTCATTGTCATCCTCAAACTTTCCCAAACCCATGATCCCATTCCATTCTCCCTCGACGTGCAGCTCGTCATCCTGCGCATGGTGAGTTTTTCCATCACCGTGTTCCTCTACCTGCGAGGCGGCGTCTTCGCCGTGATGTGGTGGATCCTCCTCCTGCAAACCCGCCACCTTCCCGGCTTGCTCTGACGTAGAGCGTGTCCGGAAATTCAGCATTCGAGGTAGGGCGCGACCGCCGGGCGCGCCCTACCATGAGCAAGCAACTTAATTTTCCAGACACACCCTTAGTGTAGTGTTCAATAAATGAGTGGACCATTCCCCCGGTCCCACCACGGCGCTTTCGGCGAAAGCGCCCTACCTTTGCTTGGATTGCCGATGGTAGGGCGTGCTCGCCGAGCGCGCCGTCGGGGTGAGGACATGGAACGGGAAATGACCACTCATTTGATAAACAGCACACTAGCGCTCAGCCAAACAAGCTGCCCATCTTCTTTCCCAAAATCCGGTTCGCCGTGTAAAACGCCGCAAACAACATCGCCATCCCCAGCACACCCAACGCACAAGCCACACTCGCGGAGCCGGGCTCAATCCTCCCCATCAACGCCCAGATCGTCTTCGTCACGGGATAAAATTGTTCTTTCATCGCCAGGATCAGGCTGTCGCTCACTTCAAGAAACGCGAACGCAAATGTGAGCACGGCGCCTGCAATGATGTTGCCCTTTAGAAGCGGCAGGACGATCCTCCTCATCGTGGTCACCGTCCCCGCCCCCAGGTTCCGTGACGCCTCCTCCAGCGACACACTCATCTGCTGTAATCCCGAGTACGCCGCCCTCACGATGTAAGGCAGACGCCGCACGCTATAGCCGATCACGAGAAGCAGCATCGGGTTGTCCCGCGGATTCACAAAACTCTTCAGCCAGCGCATGTCCCATCCATGCCAGGCGGTCGGCACGTTGAACCCCACCACGTAGCCAAACGCGAGCACGATGCCGGGCAGCGCCAGCGGCAGAATCGTCAGTGCGTCGAGCAGCGACTTCCCCGCGAATTCCTTCCGCGCAAGCCAGTAGGCGATCGTCACCCCGAGGAAAACATCCACCAGCGCGCTCAGGCTGGAATAAATAAAGCTGTTCTTCAAACCCGTCAGCGTCTGCGGCAGTGTGAAGACCTCTCCATAATGCTCCGTCGTCCATTGCTGCGGCAGCGCGCTCATGAACCACTTCCCGCTCAACGACTGCAACACCACGCTCGCATGCGGCAGCAACGCCAGGAACGAAATGACAGCGATCAAACCCATGACCGCCAGCCGCTTTGTTCCAACAAGCGGCTGCATCTCGTCGCGCACCCCAGCCTTGCCCTGCGTCACGAAATCCTGTCGCGCCACCAGCCGCCTCGACCACAAAAACGAAATCACCGTCACCAGCAGCACCACGATCACCAGCGTATAGCCGAACGGGTTGAAGCCCGTCTCCGTCACCTTGTCGAAAATCTGGACGGCAACCACTTCGTTAAAACCAAAGACCAAGGGCGTGCCCAGGTCGGTGAAGGCCCAGACGAACACGATGACCGACCCCGCAAAAAGTCCGGGCATCAGGAGTGGAAACGTCACGGTGCGGAACACCCGCCACGGCGGCGCCCCCAGGCAGCGCGCGGCCTCGCGCATGGACGGATTGATGTTCGCCATCGACGCGGAAATATTCAGGAACAGGATTGGAAAAAGATGAAGCGATTGCATCGCCACCACGCCGAAATATCCGCCCGCACCCAGCCAGTCGATCGGGTATGGATTGGCGACCGACGGCCCCACCAACCCCAACGCGTGGTTCAACGCGCCAAAACGCCCGAGCAACTGCTGGATTCCGATCGCGCCGACAAATGGCGGCAGGATCATCGGGGCCATCAGCAAGGCCTGCCAGAAGGGCTTGAAGGGAAAATCATAACGCACAAACACATGCGCCAGCGGGAGCGAGATCGCGACGCAAACCAGCGTGCTCAGGATCGCCAGCGTGAAACTGTTGAAGAGGCATTTCCACATCAAGGGGCTTTCCGCGAAAAGTTTGAAAAAGATCAGCGTGAAATGCCCGTCCACCCACACACTGCCACCCACCACCCACAAGACGGGATAAACCAGAAACGCCCCAAGAAATGCCAGCGTCAGCCACAGCCCCACATAAAATTTCCAGCCGTTTTTCATGACTCTCCCCGACTTCCTGTGAGAGAAAAAACGGAGGGACACGCTCCGTCGTGTCCACCGGCGTCACGAATAAACTCAAAGCAAGGGTTCATTCGAGAGCAACGAACAGGGTTGATCCGGGTCCGCAGTGAATCGGCCTGTTGCGATTGTTTGCACAAACGGACACGACGGAGCGTGTCCCTCCGTTTCCCTGAAACCCGTCGGAAACCGGGGAAAGCCTTTTTCATACGGGCAAAAGAATCACATCCTCAGGCGCAAAGGAAATTTCCAGCTTCTCCCCCGCCTTGCGCATCCTCCGGGGATTGGTCTCCGTGACTTGGAATGCCAGATCTGGCTTCGCCGGTTTTTGCCCGGAAATCTCAAATTTCAAATTTGAAATCCTCACGCTCACAACCAGATGCTGCGATGACCCGGCGTATTGCGAACGAACAACCTCGCACGAAATCACATTCGCATGGGGGGTGGCCGCGAGGCTGGCAGCCGACGGACGAAACCCCGCCAGCACGCGCGCTCCAACGCTGGTGAAGGAAAGCGCTGACGATGGCCGGGCCAAAAACAAGCCGACGGATGTTTCCAACGTCACGGTTCGATCCGGATCGACCTCCTTGACGCGTCCCTCCAGCCAGTTCACCGGCCCCATGAACTCCGCCACGAACCGGGTTTTCGGACGCGTATAAATCTCGTGCGGCGCCCCCGTCTGCAAAAGCTGCCCCTGGTCCAGCACGGCGATCCGCGAAGCCATTGTCATCGCCTCCTCCTGGTCATGTGTCACATAGACCGCGGTGAACGGATGACGCTCGTGAATCTCAAGAAGCTCGGCACGCATCTCCACCCGAAGCTTGGCATCGAGATTGGAAAGCGGCTCGTCAAAGAGAAGCACGGTCGGATTGACGGCCAGCGCGCGCGAAATGGCGACCCGCTGTTGCTGCCCACCCGAAAGCTGGTTCGGAGAACGCTCCGCAAAATCTGTCATGCGCGTGGCTTCAAGCGCCTCCATCGCGCGACGCCTCTGTTCTTGCGCGCTCATGGGGAGCAGCGAGAGGCCATACGACACATTTTCAAGAACCGTCATGTGGGGCCACAGCGCGTAGCTTTGGAAGACCATGGGAGTGCGGCGCTCCTCGGGTGGAAGATCGTTCACGCGTTTGCCTTCGATCAGAAGATCACCGGAATCCGGAGAGGCAAACCCCGCGAGCATGCGGAGGAGCGTCGTCTTGCCGCAGCCGGAAGGACCGAGCAGGAAGAAAAGCTCATTTTCTTCAATCGCAAGCGAAACCCCGCGAATCACAGGCGTGGAGCCGAAGGATTTCCGAATGTCGCGCAACTCGATTTTCATTCGATCGCCATCCGGTAGCCCCTCAATCCCGGTGAGTCAATCCACCTGATGTTCCCTTCCAGGGCTTACGCATTTGGAGTGGGTAGGGAGTTGCTGCTGGCAGCCTTGTGCCTTTTGCGCCTCTTTGCGGCCAATCTCTGCGTTCGGTGCTTCGGAATATGGCCACAAAAAGGCACAAGAAGCGCAAGAATGACGACCCGTTCTGCATTGCCAAACCCAAATGCGTAAGCCCTGTGTTCCCTTCTCTTGTTGGAAGTTCCCGCAGGAGCGAAGCGATCAGCATTCAGCCGTCAGTCTTCAGCCCCCCGATTCTGATTCCGAACACCGATTCTTCCCCATCCCCCCACTCCAACTTTTGCCCTTTGCCTTTTGCAATTTGCCTTTTGCCTTCCCTCAGCTTTCAGCCGTCAGTCTGCAGCCCCCCCGATGCTGATTCCGAACACCGACTCTTCCCCACCACCCTCCGTCATCATTCGTCACCTTTTCCAGGCGGCTCAAGCAATCGCTGAGGCAGGTCCCGGGAGCCGTGCATGATGCGCTCAATGGAAAGCTCATCACCTGTGACTCGATAAAAAATCAGATGCACGCCGAAACGACCGCCCACGGGAAATGAGCGAATGCCAGCCAGCTCGGTGGCACGAAACTTCCTTTTCCATCCCAGGGTTGGATGGATGGCCAGACGTTGCACCGAGGCATCGAAACTGATGAGAAACCGTTCCGCGATATCGGCCGCGGCGTTGTCCACATACCAGCGGTATTGATGGGTGAGATCGATTTCGGCCCGTCCCGAGATGCGGACAGCCCGACTCATTTAAGCCGCCGCGCAGCGCTTCGGACCCGATCCAACGTCGCACTCCCGTAAGCACGGTGCGGGCTCTGCACGCCTTCGAGAAGGGCGGCCTCCAGGGCGGGTGATTCGAAGTCATCACGCTGCTCCAGGACGCGGAGCGCATCGCGAACCACATCGCTCGCATCCGAATACCGGCCGCTGCGAACCTTCTCCTTCACCAAGGTTTCAAGTTCTTTGGTCAGGGTGACATTCATGAATGCAACATAACAGATTCCGAAAGGCGCGTCACGCAACTTTGTTCATAAACCGGTGAGCGAAGCGATCAGCTTTCAGCCGTCAGTCTTCAGCCCCCCCGATGCTGATTCCGAACACCGATTCTTCCCCATCCTCCCACACTTCACCTTTTGCCATTTGATTTTTGCAATTTGCCTTTTGCCTTCCCTCAGCTCTCAGCCCCCGATTCTGATTCCGAAAGCTGACTGCTGACCGCTGATCGCTGAAAACGCGAATGCGTTGTAGGTGGTGTTTTTATTTTGGGAGAACCACAATGCCATGCGGCGCTCCGATTCCGAAACACCTGCCTCCCCTCTTTCATCACCTCCACTCGGACGGTTTGCGGAGCACGTAACCGCCGGGCTTGACCACCTGATCGGGAAGCTGGCTCCTGGCGATCTTGACATGGCCAACCGTAAAATAGGCGGCGGCCTCCCGCTTGAGTCGGTCCGAAACCCGTGCCGGTGGAAATGCAATCACGACCCGCTTCTTCGGATAAAGATGACGGACTTTGACCACAGGCCCCGTCAGATCACTGTCGGCTGAAATCAGCAGGGCTGTATCAAACCGGTTTTGAAATGCGTCCGCAAGTAGCTCCATGGCGATATTCACGTCGGTCATTTTTTCCTCGTTCTTCCGCCATGAAGCGCCGCATTCGCGGCACGTCACAGGTTTGGAGAGGTAATGACCGAAAAACAGACTGGTCAAAGACCGCGTGGCCAGGGCTTCCAAGTAGGTCGTCTGACGCTTGTCCTGATCCGGGTTGGTCGGAGTGGCCGAGACTCGACTCGTGAAATATTTCACCTGGATGAGTTGCTGGCCGGGTTTGAGCAGGTTCTGCGCAAGGAGGTGAACATCCAGCCAATAGAAACGTCGCCATCCCTTCGACCGAAGACCGAAGTAAAGGTTGAACCCGTCAATATATGTGATCACGCGTTCCATGAATGTGGTTTTTCCTCGGTTTATCATGTTGTGCGTTCTGTACTTGATTCCCCCGGAGATTGGTTCTATGAATCCCCATCACCCCGCTGGCGATAGCATCGCCGGCCCGACGCCCCGCGAAAGCGGGGCGTTTCTTTTTCCGCAAGCCGTGCTTGCTGCGCAGTGTTCAGCCTCTCCCTCCGTGGTTTTCCCCCGCTTCGCTGCCTTCGATGTTGGAAGTTCAAAGTTCGAAGTTGGAAGTTCCCGCCGCCTTCCGCCTTCATCCCTCATCCTTTCTTCGCCGCCCCACTTCAACTTTTGCCATTTGATTTTTGCCCTTTGCCTTTTGCCTTTCTTCACCCGTCCAACGGACTCTTGACCCCGATCCCCGGCTTCGTCATCACATGCGTGTAAATCATCGTCAGGAGAGCGATCAGCTTTCAGTTCTCAGCTCTCAGCCCCCTGAGTCCGATTCCGGCAGCCGACTGCTGACGGCTGATCGCTTTCCGCCCTCCGCCCTCAGCCTTCAGCATTCAGCTCTCCGATTCTGATTCGATAGCTGACTTCTGACCGCTGATGGCTGATCGCTCTCCGCGCTCCGCCCTCCGCCCTCCGCCATCTGCCCCCGCTCCCTCATCCTTTCTTCAAAGGTCCAAAGGACTCCTCACGCCACCTTGAGCGGACTTCGAACCGCCACACCCGGCCGGTTCAACACATGCGTGTAGATCATCGTCGTCGCGACATCCTTGTGCCCGAGCAGTTCCTGCACCGTCCGAATATCATACCCCGATTCCAACAGGTGCGTCGCAAAGCTGTGACGGAATGTGTGACACGAAGCCGCCTTGTGAATTCCCGCCGCCCGGATCGCCTGCTTCACCGCCCTCTGCAGCACCGTCTCCCCCGCATGATGACGTTGCTGACGCTTGCTCCTCGGATCCACCGAGCGCTTCGCCGCCGGGAACACATACTGCCAGCCCCATTCCCGGTTCGCATTGGGATATTTCCTCTCCAATGCGAATGGCAGATACACCGTCCCAAACCCCTCCGCCAGATCGTCCCCATGCAATGACTTCACGCGCGCCAGATGACGCTGAAGCGCGTCCACCAAAACCGGAGGAAGCATCGTGACCCGATCCTTCGCCCCCTTCCCATCCCGGATCGTGATCTGGTTGTAGCCAAAATCCACATCCTTCACCCGCAACCTCACGCACTCCATCAGCCGCATGCCCGTCCCGTACAGGAGATTTGCCATCAACCGCAGCGTGCTCGACATCTGCGCAAGCACCTTCGCCGCCTCGTCCTGAGTGAAAACCACCGGCACCTTGATCGGCCTCTTGGCCCGCTCCACATCCTCAATCCGCCCGATCTCATGCTGGAGCACCTGCTGGTACAGGAAAAGAATCGCACTGAATGCCTGATTTTGAGTCGAAGCCGCCACCTTGCCCTTCACCGCCAGATGCGTGAGAAAATCCCGCACATGTTCCGCACCCATGTCGCGCGGATGACGCTTTCAATGGAAAAGAATGAACCGTCGAATCCACTGAATGTACGTGTCTTCCGTACGAATGCTGTAATGTTTGAAGCGAATGACCCGTCGAACCTCCTGAATCAAGCCGCCCTTGACTCTTGCCGTCGATTGCGCTACGGTTTCATCCATGGATATAAACTGCATACTGTGTACATACAATGCAAGCTAAAAACCGGATTAGGCGGCTGGTTGGCGTATTTTTTTACGCCATTGGGCCGTCCACTTCATGTTAGACCACACTACCCGCCCACTGTGCGAAGCTGCAAAGAAACAGTTGCCGCTCTTTGTCGCGTTGCCGGTATTTTACCACCGGCTCGTTTGGTGGCATGGTGTCACTTAGCCACGGCGCGGGAATGTGAGTCCCCATGTCGATGACTGTTCGCGTTGTCCTTCCCGCTCCTTTGTTGCGGTAGGTTTTTCCGATTGCTATTAGTTTTGGACTCATACCTGTGTGGTCTAACCATTGCGTGCAGCGAACGGGCCTTCCGCGCTGCGGGTTAATTCGTGAGCGCCAGCAGGCCCGTCGCTGACGCATTCGTTAGGCCGCTTCGCACGTCTCGCGTGAGCACAGACATTTCAATCCAGAAGGTAGCAGTCGAGGTGGACGCCTCGACCTTAGCGATGTCGTCTCATGGCTCGATCACGGGCGTCGTTACGATTCGGGCTGGCAGTGCCTCTTTCCCGGAGGCGCGTTGGAGCGACTTTCCAGTCGTTATCTTGAGTTGGTGGTTTGAGCCAGTGTTACGGATTCTGGCCGGCACGAGCCGTGTCTGGGAATGCAGATTCATGGACGGGCCACTCTCTGTGCGCTTGGAGCAGCAGCACGATGACGCTTGGACTCTGCTTGGTCTTCGTGCTGGTCGTGTTGAGTTCACCGCCACGGTTTCGTGTCGTGCCTTCATCCATAGTTTGCTTGAGGCGGCGCGTCAGATTCTGCGAGAGTGTCGGCGGCGTGGTTGGCAGAGCCACGACATTGAGACATTGGATTCAGCAGTCAGGAGTATTCAGCATGACGCGGCCTAACCATGCGCTGCAGCGAACCCGGCGGGGGCGTCGCGGTTGCAATCGTGGCGTCCCGTGCGCCGGGTCGCTGAGCTTTTGTCGTTAGGCCGCTGCACGCGTATGGACATTCTCGACATCCCGGAACTGCTGGAGATTCCAGACCCCGCTCCTTACGACGAGAATCCCGTGACGATGGCGGATTATTTGATGACTGCTTTGCTGCGCCGGCATCCTTCTTTGCTTCACGCGGAGTTTCGCGGCGGTGAGGGTCGCTGGTTTGTCCGAGACTCTGCACAGCATGACGAGTGCGTTGGCGAGTCGAAGAGCGTCGGGGAGTTTCGCGCAGTTCTCGCTCGCTTCGGCGCTCACTACATGAGCGGGCAGCTCTACAGTGGCCATGCCCGCCAGTCGGTCGGGCAGCAGGGGCGCAGATTTCACTGTGAGTTCTTCATGTCCAATCAGGGCCGGACCGGGTATTGGATTCGAGTGTATGCACACGCGGCCTAACCATGCGCTGCAGCGAACCCGGCCATCGCGCTCCGGTTGCAATCCACGCGTCTCGCGGGCCGGGTCGCTGAGCTTGGGTCGTTGGGCATCAGAAAGCATGTTGTGAATACACAAGATAAAATGCCGAGCTTGTTGTCCGACTCTCTGGTTGCGAATTTTCCGTCACATTATAGTGTTTTCTGTGGCCATTGCTGGTTGGAGGGTCGTGCCCGGAGAATCCGCAATCGTCCGATCTTTGATTCTGTCGCGAAGCATGAAGCTGCCAGAACACTGTATCAAGCTGGATGGCGCTATGATACCGTGCCAGTGTGTCCAAGGTGCGTCAGCGCAGAGAATTCCAAACCCCCGGCAGCCCAACAAGTTCGTGCAGCCAACGCCGCTACGCGTCGCGGCTGACGAATGACGATAGGCGAAACGATTTATGCCACTACTTAGCGCGTTGATTTTGCGTCGTTCTGTTACGACCGAAGGCACCATTCGAGTGCGTGACGTTCCTTTCGAGGCAAACACATTGGGGGAGGCCATAGCCGTCGCCGAAAGTCTCCTTAAGATTCGTGTCATTCCTCATGATCCGCCGAAGTGGTTCAGGGTTTATGCCGCTTCTGGTTCATCAGAATATGCCTTGGCAGACATCCACGTTCGCCGAGGAGATGCCACTATTTGTCCCAAGCAGGATTTGAGTTTTCCACTTTTACCAAGTGACACCCTCACAATCGGAGAGTTGGCATGTTGACAACCCCGTCGCCTATCCAGACACTGGAGCGAACCGCCGGGGCGGCGGCCGCTCAGTTTTCACGTTAGACGCAGAAGCACGCATCATGGTTCCCGAACGAGCAGTCTGGGTCTTCAACACCGCCAAGCGGAACTTTCCGGGCGGTGTCTTCACCACTCCCGAGCTTGCCGACGAGTGGATTGCGGCTCACCGGCTTACCGGTGTGCTGACCGCCTACCCGCTCGATCAAGGAGCCTTCGATTGGGCTTTGTCGCAGGGCTGCACCAACCTGCGCGCCGAGAAGCTTGAGCAGAAGCGCCACGATCCTGTATTCATCGGTGGCTTCAGCACCGCTTCACAGGAGCACTACCACTACGAGGAGGGCCGGCGCGTCTAACCACGCGCTCCAGCGAACAGGCAGGGCGGTGAGGCTTCCTCCGTACTCCGCGCTTGTTTTCGCCCTGCCTGTCGCTGAGCTTGAGTCCGTTGGGCAATTTATTTCCTGAAACTCTATGCGACTAGTCACTCATAACAACGAGCGCGTTGTGGTGCATTCGATTGGATTTCCAGGCTTCTCGATCACCTTTCTGTCTTTCGCTGTCGCCTTTTTTACCCTCGCACATCGGAATGCGTCCGCTTTCCAAGCCGTTTTTGGCAGCTGCTTCTTGCTTCTCGGGCTATTGTTTCTTGCGACCACAATCTTCATGCGTTGTCACTCATACAGGGTGACCAGAGCTGCCGATTTGCATTGCTCACGATGCAAGCGACTGCTGCAATTCCGGAGGATCTCCGGCGGAAGAGGGACCGATGATGAGCGCGGACCTATGCGCTGGGATGGCGGTGCATTTTACTGTTCCAAGTGCAAGCAACTCTATGATCCTGATGACCTGCCCAACCACAGCACTGCACTCAACGCCCGGGGCGGGCGCGAGTGAGTTTTCATGTTGGACATTATGACACAAGCAACTCTTTACACACTGTGTTGGAGCATCGCAGCGGTGTTGCTCATGCTGTCGACGCTCGTCTACTTCTTTGGTTTGTATTTCCGCACCCATGCCCTAGTCAGATTTCGTCGAATTGCCTGCCTGCTGCTTCTGCTCGCCGTATGTGACTTTGGACTTATCCTGTACATGCACCTGTCCATTGCACATGCTCGCTCGCATGCAGTTCGTGCACCTGCGATTGGCGATGGGGACCAGTAGCTCCATGCAACACCACCTCCATGTCCAACCATTCAGTGGAGCGAATTGTCGACCCGCTTCGCGGTTCGCCATTCGCTCACTTTCACGTTCGGCGACAATACAATGATTCAACTTGTCATACATGCGCTTTGGTTTGTGCTGATCGGCCTACTCGCCCTGCTTGGATTGGGTATTTGCTTCCAGATTATCCGCGTAGCCGTCATGGCGGTTCGCATGTTTGTTTTTCAGAGTGTACCTTTTACCCGCGCTGAGGCCTGCAAGTGCAGAGATACACTCAGAACATTCGATCCCTGGTTCTGGAAGATTGGGCGTCTCTTTTTGTGGTGTGCTGTGCTGCTCAGTGCTGTTGCGTTCCTCGAACGAACCCTCAACAATCACGATGCCGAACCCGCTGCTCCAGCAAATGACCGAGGCGGTCATCGCTGAGCGCCACGTTAGACGCAGAAGCACGCATCATGGTTCCCGAACGAGCAGTCTGGGTCTTCAACACCGCCAAGCGGAACTTTCCGGGCGGTGTCTTCTGACCTGACAGGCTTTAGTGGACACCTCCGAAATATAGTCTTACCTGGTTGGTGTTGATGTCTTCCTTACTGCCATCTTCCCCCATGGGGGAAGAAAAATCGGCGGCAAAAGCGCTTGG
>JAHFSY010000105.1 GCA_023269615.1 Verrucomicrobiota bacterium | reverse complement strand
CCGCATTCAAAATCATTCTTGCCGACCCGAATGTGAAGGGCATCCTCGTCAATATCTTCGGCGGAATCATGCAGTGCGACATCATTGCCGAGGGCGTGCTGGCCGCCGTGAAGGAAGTCGGCCTCAAGCTTCCCCTCGTGGTCCGCCTCGAGGGTACCAACGTGGAGCTTGGAAAAAAAATGATCCGTGAAAGCGGGCTCGCCGTGATCCCCGCAGATTCCCTGAGCGATGCTGCGCAGAAAATCGTGAGCGCAACGAAGAAATAATTTTGAATTGCCACCCATGAGCATTCTCGTTGATTCCAATTCCCGCATCCTCGTGCAGGGCATCACCGGCAAGGCCGGCGCTTTTCACGCCCACCATTGCCTCGAGTATGGCACGAAGATCGTTGCCGGCGTCACGCCCGGCAGGGGCGGCGAAAAGTTCGAGGAAAAAGTTCCGGTGTTTGACACTGTGGCTGATGCTGTCCACAAAACCGGCGCCACGGTTTCCGTGATTTTCGTTCCTGCAGCCGGCGCCGCGGACGCCATCATGGAAGGCGTGGGCGCCGAACTCGATCTCGTCATTTGCATCACCGAGGGCATTCCTGTGAATGACATGGTGAAGGTCAAACGCGCCACGATGGGGCGCAAGACGCGGCTCATCGGGCCGAACTGTCCCGGCATCATCACGCCGGGCACCGGCAAGGATTCCAACGGCGGGTGCAAGATCGGGATCATGCCGGGCTACATCCACAAGGCGGGAAACATCGGCGTTGTCTCCCGCTCAGGAACGCTCACGTACGAGGCGGTGTGGCAGCTCACCTCGCTCGGGATCGGGCAGTCCACCTGCGTCGGCATCGGGGGCGACCCGGTGAACGGGACATCGCACCTGGATGTCGTGAAGCTTTTCAACGAGGATCCCGGCACGAAGGGAATCATCCTGATCGGTGAAATCGGCGGCACGGCCGAGGAGGAAGCCGCCGCATGGATCAAGTCGAATTGCAAAAAGCCGGTCGCCGCGTTCATCGCGGGCGCGACCGCGCCCCCGGGCCGTCGCATGGGCCACGCGGGAGCGATCATCTCGGGAGGGAAGGGGACCGCAGCCGAAAAGATCGCTGCCCTGAAGGAAGCCGGCATCGCCATCTCGCCCACGCCATCCGACATGGGCGCCACGCTGGCTAAAATATTGTAGGAGCCGCTGTCAGCGGCGATCTCCGTAAAGCCCTTTCCAAACCTCGATGACCCGCAAAGCCAGATACCTTGACCTTGTCCAGCGACACCTTAAAAGGGAGCGCGAGTTGACGGATGGAATTTCGCTCGTCGTTCTCGGCAAAACGGAGAAGCGCCTTGGCGTCCGCCTGCCGGTTTCGCTGCGCGAATATTATTTGTGCGTGGGCAAACTCGAATTATTGAAGCTCCCTCACCACAAGCATTACGACCACGCCGAGCTTCGCGTGGAGGATGGCCACCTGCTGTTCATGGAGGAAAAACAGCGCTCCGTTCATTGGGGCATCCGTGTCCAGGATGTCGCGGTTGATCCGGAAGTCTGGCAGCGCGTCCGCTCCAAGCCGCCGGAATGGCGCTCCGAGCGCCTCACGTTTTTCAATTTCATCCTCCATTTGCACGATCGTCAGACGGGGCATGGTCAGGCTTGATATGAGCACCATCTATGTTTTTCCAGGACAGGGATCCCAGAAGATGGGAATGGGCGCCGACCTTTTCAAACTATTTCCCGACGAGGTGGCGGCTGCTGATGCGAAGCTTGGTTATTCCATCGAGAATCTTTGCATGCAGGACCCCGGCGGTCAGCTCAACCTCACGCAGTTCACCCAGCCCGCGCTTTATGTCGTCAATGCGCTGACTTATCTTCGAAAAATCAAGGAGGGAGGAAAGAGGCCGGACTTCGTGGCGGGGCACAGCCTCGGCGAATACAATGCTCTCCTTGCCGCGGGCGTGTTTGATTTTATCACGGGCTTGACGCTTGTCCAGAAACGGGGCGAAATCATGAGCCGGGTTTCCGGAGGGGGGATGGCCGCCGTGATCGGCCTGGGCGTGGAGCAGGTCCGCGAAGTTTTAAAAGGCGCGCAGCTGGATTCCATTGATATCGCCAATTTGAATTCGCCCATGCAGGTCGTCATCGCCGGCCCCAAGGCGGATGTCGAGAAGGCGCAGCCCGCGTTCGAGAACGCGAAGGCACGGATGTTTGTCCCGTTGAAGGTCAGCGGCGCGTTTCACTCGCGCTACATGAAGGAGTCACAAAAGGAATTCGAAACATTCCTCGGGAGCTTCACGTTCGCTGCGCCAGCAATCCCCGTCATTGCCAATGTGACGGCGCTCCCTTACGAGTCACACCGGGTGAAGGAGATGTTGTCCAGCCAGATCACGAGTTCCGTGCGCTGGACGGAGAGCATCCAGCATTTGTCGAAGCAGGCGGAACCGGCTTTCGAGGAGATCGGGCCGGGAAATGTTCTGACGGGCCTGATCCGCCAGATCATGAAGGCGAAGGGGTGAGATAACTGTTTAGTCCTGCCCTGCTCCGCCAAAGCGCTATGCGGTGGCGAGTAGGAGCCGCTGTCAGCGGCGATCTTCGCGCATGCCGATCTCTTCCGGTCGCCGCTGACAGCGGCTCCTACAAGAGAAAAAACGCGGTGCGTAAAACGGGCTAAACTGGTGCGGGATGACGTTCAGTTGTTTTCCATCATGAACGTGTCCCAGTAGCCGGTTTGCTGCAGCGTCGGCTTGTACTCGGGGTCATCCGTCACAAAGATCACGTCCACAATGCTGCTTGAGGGTTGTTCCGCAGCCGAGAGGGTGAGCTGGACCTTTCCCTTTTTCAGCGTGACGTGGTTGACGCTCCACACGTCCCAGAACCCGGGCCGGTAGATGAGGTCGGGCTCGTCGCGTTTTTCGCGAGCCAGTTTTGTGGAATACTCCAGTCGTGCCGCCTTGCCGCTGCCCTGGTACACAAACAGGTTGAAGGCAGTCGAGCCGGCGATGCTCGTCACGTGATAAATCCAGAAATAGTACACGCCATCACCCGGGACTTCGAATGAGATTGTGACATCCTCCCCGGGCCCTTGGACGCACGCGTTGCCGGAATATCCCTCGCTCTCCTGCCTGCTCCACCGTCCATCCACCACCGGCAGCTTCCCCGTTGCATCGACGTCCGCGGCCACTCCCTTGAAATTTTCCGCCTCGATCAGCCGCTCAAACCCGCGCACGTGTGTGGATTTTTCCGCTGCATGGCCTTCGGGGATCAAGCAGCCTGCGCACAACAGCATGAAGATCCATGTCCAGATGCCGCAACGGCTTGAGCCAAAATACTTCATTGCTGAAATGATCGCACCTTGGCGTTGGATATTCAAAGCGAAAACGGCTCGACGTTTCTCTCATGAGCGAACATTCTAGGGTGGGATGCAGCCACGCCTTTTCATGTCGCATTGCGTTCGTCACGACGACGGTTCCGCCCCATTCCCAACGCCGGTGCTGGCCTGTGATTTCGGCGGCACGTGGATCAAATTCGGATGGGTCAGGAATGGAAAAGTTTTGGTCCAGGACAGGTTGCGGGTGCTTTACGGAGCCGGACTGGCAAAGCAATTGCCGCAGCTCAAAGCCGCTTTTGAAGAGTTGGGCCTGCGGATGGGGCTTCATCCACGGGACGCGGCCGGGATTGTTTTTGGCCTCCCTTGCATTGTGGATTTTGCGCGGAACCGCGTGGAACAGACATTCGACAAGTTTACGGATGCCACCAAACTCAATCTGTCTGCGTGGGTCAGGCGTGCCTGGGGGATCCCGACGGCCATGGAGAATGACGCGCGCATGGCCTTGGTCGCCGAGTGGCGGCATGGAGCGGGGCGTGGATGCCAGAACGCGGTGATGGTGACCCTGGGGACAGGCGTCGGCACAGCCGTGCTCTTGGAAGGAAAAATTCTGCGCGGGCAAAGATATCAGGCCGGCAACCTGGGGGGGATTGTTGTAATCAACTACGACGCCCGCCATCCAGCAGGCTGTTTTCAAGGCACGGCGGAAGGCGAGGCATCCAGTCATGCGTTACCCGGAATCATCCGTCGCCATCCTGGTTATAAAAAATCCATGCTGGCTGACGAGACGGATCTCACATTTGCCACCCTGATCGCGTGTGCCTCAAGACGTGACAAGGTTTCGAGGGAAATTTTTGAGCGGGTTCTCGACGCATGGAGCGCGGTGATGGTCAACATGGTCCGGTCCTTCGACGCGGAGCGCGTGATCGTGGGCGGCGGCATCATGAAGGCCGCGGACGTGATCCTGCCCGCCCTGCGCAAGAGAATGAAACGCCACCTTGGTCCGTCGGCAAGGCATGTTGAGATCGTCACGGGCAGGCTGGGCGACCATGCCGCGTTGCTCGGTGCGGAATGGCTTTTGTGGGACAAGCTCGGGCAACGGAAATGAGAGCGTGTCCGGAAAACAAGTTGCTTTCTGGTGGTAGGGCGCGACCGCCGGGCGCGCCGCTGCGAAACGGACAGCCCGGCGGTCTGTCCCTACCTAAAAATGGAATTTCCGGACACGCTCGGAGAACTTCATCTTACGACAAGTTTCCAATCGTTCCGGTCTCCAACAGCGGAGGCGAATGCGTGAGTGGGTGGGCGGACATCGGCAGGCGTCTGAACCAGGCCGTGGTCAAGCTGCAGCGGAAGAAAACGGTTGTGGTTGTGGATTGTTACGCGGGCACGTTCGAACGGGACATCCTTGCCGAACTGGCCCGCCAGCTGAAGCCCGCCGTTGCAATCGGCGCCTGGGAGGCTCTTTGTGGGGAAGATGAAATCAACCGTTTGTGCGCTCCGTTCCTTGGCGGGGATGATCCGCTTTTCGGGCGGATGAGTGATCTGGAGTTGCAGCGGTTTTTTGACGTTGGGAAACTGGAAGCGATGCGATCAAGGGTGTCGGGGGCAACGGAAGGATCCATCCTGATTGTTGGTGTCGGTGCGCGATTTGTTCATGACGGTGATCTTGTCATCTACGCCGACATGCCGCGATGGGAGGCTCAGCGGCGCCAGAGGCGGAACCTGATCGGGAATCTCGGCGTGGCCAATCACAACGAGAGCCCCGGCTTGAAGTACAAGCGGTCATTTTTCATTGATTGGCGTGTCTGCGATCGCTGGAAGACGCCGATCCTCGACCGCATGGACTTTCTTCTCGATACAACCCGCACGGATGATCCGAAGCTGGCCACGGGTTCTGCGGTCCGTCGTGGGATGGAGGAAACGGTCCGTCGCCCGTTCCGACTGGTTCCATTTTTTGATCCCGGGCCGTGGGGCGGGCAATGGATGAAGGAGGTCTGCGACCTGGACCGCACCAGCGTGAATTTTGCATGGTGCTTCGATTGTGTGCCCGAGGAGAACAGCCTGCTGCTCGGCATTGGGGAACATCGCGTGGAGATCCCGTCGATCAACCTTGTTCTTCGCCATCCGCGCGAGTTGCTGGGCGAACATGTTCATGCACGCTTTGGTGCGGAATTTCCCATTCGCTTCGATTTGCTCGATACGATGGGCGGTGGAAATTTGTCACTCCAGGTTCATCCCCTCGACGGGTTTATCCGGGAGAAGTTTGGGATGAAATACACCCAGGATGAGAGCTATTACATGCTCGATGCCGGTGCGGACGCAAAAGTGTGGCTGGGTTTCAAGGAGGGATTTGATCGCGAGGCGTTCGTGGCCGATTTGAAGGCGGCGCAACATGGAGGGAAGGAGTTTGAGCCGTCCTCGTGCGTGGCGCAATGGCCGGCTGGAAAACACGATCACTTCTTGATTCCTGCCGGGACCATCCACTGTTCGGGCGCAAACTGCATGGTACTTGAAATCAGCGCAACCCCCTACATTTTCACATTCAAACTCTGGGATTGGAACAGGCTTGGAATGGACGGCAAGCCGCGCCCGATCAACATCGAACGGGGTATGGAGAACCTCCAGTGGGATCGTACAGCGGATATCGTGAAAAAAAAATTCATCAACCGCATCGAGTTGATTGCGGAGGGCGATGGCTGGCGGGAGGAGAGCACCGGACTGCATGAGAAAGGATTCATCGAAACCCGCAGGCACTGGTTCTCAAAAAAAGTTCATCACGACGCGGGCGGGGGAGTCAACGTGCTCAACCTGATTGAAGGGAACGAAGTGGTGGTGGAGAGCCCGACGAATGCCTTCCCTCCATTTACGGTGCATTACGCCGAGACATTCGTCGTGCCTGCTGCCGTGGGCCCCTACACGATTCGACCGGGTAAAAATGGAAAATACGCCACGATCAAAGCTAGGGTGCGGTCTTGACGTCCGGTGCTTTACGCAATATGCATACATACGTACCATTATGAAAAAAGATTTAGCCATTTTTGAAGGCCACGAAATTCGTCGCCACTATGATGAGCAGGCCGAGATGTGGTGGTTTTCAGTGGTGGACATCATCAAGGTGCTGACGCAGCAGCCAGATTATCAGGCATCCAGAAAGTATTGGAAGGTTCTCAAGGGTCGTCTGAAAACGGAGGGCAGTGAGTCGGTATCAAATTGTTACCAACTGAAAATGCCCGGCGCCGACGGCAAAAGCTACCTGACCGACGTGGCCACCGCTGAAACCCTGCTGCGCCTTGTCCAAAGTGTCCCCAGCCCAAAGGCGGAGCCCATCAAGCTCTGGCTCGCCAAGGTCGGCTACGAGAGGATGCAGGAAATGGCCGATCCCGCCCGTTCCCTCGAGCGTGCCCGTGAGACATGGCAGAAACTTGGCCGCAGCGACAAGTGGATTCAACAACGCATGACCGGGCAGGAAACCCGTAACAAACTCACCGACTACTGGGCCAGTCATGATGTCAAAAAGGGGGAAGAGTTTTCCATTCTCACCAATATCATCCATCAGGAATGGTCCGACGTCAGCGTGAAGGTCCACAAGGATTTGAAAGGCCTCAAAACCCAGAATCTCCGTGACCACATGAGCGAGGCCGAGCTCATCTTCACCGCCCTCGCCGAACTTTCCACCCGACAGATTGCCGAGACCATCGTCGCCACCGGCATGACCGAGAACAAGACTGCCGCGAAAACCGGCGGTAAGATCGCCAGGCGTGCCCGGTTGGAACTGGAATCCAAAACCGGCAAAAAAGTCGTGACCGGTGAAAACTATCTACCGTCAGGTGCCGTCAGACGAATCAAAAGCGCAAACAAGGACTAAAGTCCATCGGTTCTCGAATCCGAGAATCCGAGCTCCCGGCTTGCCCCTCCTTGTGAAACCCGGTAGTGTCACGTTCCTTTCCAGCGGCGGGTTAGCCAAGTGGTAAGGCAGGGCTCTGCAAAAGCCCCATCATCGGTTCGACTCCGATACCCGCCTCCAGCCGGCTCTTCACCATAAAGTGGGGCAACGCCCAATACAGGCAGA
>JAHFSY010000104.1 GCA_023269615.1 Verrucomicrobiota bacterium | reverse complement strand
TTCATCGGGTCCCCGTAGGGCATCAGGAGTTTGACATTGGGCCACTCCTTGCGGACGGCTCGCGCGCCCGCCAGAAACTTGGCCAGCAGGTCCTCGTAGGTGGTCTGCTCCGCCTTGGAGAGCTGGTATTCCTCACCGTAATGGCTCGGCCAGATGCCGGTCGTGATGGTTCCAATGTTCGGCTCGGCAAAGAACGGGAGATACGTGGGCCGGCTGATCTCGCTGGGCTCGCACTTGATTGTCTTGAGGATTTCAACCAGCGCCTTGCCGGATTCCTCGGGCTTCGCAGGATCGAACGCGGGGGCGCCCGGATAATAACCGGCGCTGAATGCGGCATGATACATGCACTCGGGGGAGAACGCGCCCTCGGAAATAAAGTGATATTTTTTGGCCATCAGCGTGAGATTCGTCGCCGTCCCGCGATAGGAATAGTTGGCCGTCGAGGTCTCGGCCCCCGCAGCCGCCATGACGGGCATCTCCCTTCCTCCATCCGGCGTCGTGTGCCCGCCATTCAACGGCCAGAACCCGAAGATGGATCCCCTGCCCTCCTCCCACGTTTTTTGCTCGCGCGTATCAGGGTGCAGCCAGGCGAAATTCCGACGCCAGGCCGTCTTCTCGCCACCCGCATCGCATTCCACCGTTACTTCCTGCAACCCATAACGCTTTGGCTTGAGTTCAATGCTCGTTTTCACCGGAGCCCCGTCGGCAGGCAACCCCACTTCCTTCTCCTGGCGCGTTTCATCTTTTTCATCGTGACTCTTCGTCGTGATCACAAGTTTCGCCGTGGTGGCTTCGCCGGTCGAGTTGCGCAACTGTACGTTGTATTTGGGCTTGGCCGGCGCCGTCCAGACATGTCCATATTGCTCGGGCTCGATCTCGACGTCCACGCCCACGCGCTCCAGCGTCATGGCGTAAATCTGCACCGAACTGGGCAGTCCCGCACCGTGCCAGCTGTAATCAATCGGATCGGGATACGAGCGGTGGAATTGGACCTGCTTGGTGATCTCCATGCCGATCCGTCCAAGGTCGCTGAACCACGAGAAGCTGTCGGGATCAAGCGGGATGGTCACATGATAAAGCTTCGCATCCCTGCCATCGCCAAGATGGGTGGACACGCGCCTGGCTTTGCCGGCATCGCCTTTCGCAGTCGGCACCGTGCCCGAGAAGTTGAAAGGATGCCCGGCGTCGGGGCGGTAAAACTGTGCCGTGACCACCGGCACATGATCCGGCCGGTCATCGGAAACCGCAATCAAATGCAACGCCTTGTACCGCCCCTGGGGGACGTACATCGCAATGCGGGCAGGATCAACCCGGTCAGCAGAAATCCACCGCCCACCAAATGTTCCGGAATTGGCCGCAACCCAGCCCGGCAATGCGCCGAAGCGGGTCCAGCTCTGGCTCGCGTCAATGTGGGTCTTGCCCCCGGCGGAGTCCGCAGGAAACAGGAATGGAATGCCATCCAAGGGCGAGATCCAATCGGCATCGCGCTTCTCGTATGCAGCGCGGTCCCTCAGTTCCCAGTCGAGCGGCTTCGCATTCAGATGTCCCGAAATGGAGAGCGGCTCGAAACGGGCTGCAACCGCCGTCAGCGGACGCACACGGATGGAGGCAAGCTCGGCACCGGCCGTGAGCTGGGCCTTCACAAGCCCGGACGGATTGAAGTCGGCTTCGAGCGGGATCTCGGCGACGAACCGCCCGTTGAGCCAGGATCGGAAACGTTTTTTTTCCACCGTGCAACGAAGGGTGAGAAGCGAATCCTTGACCTGGGGAGCGGCGGCGATCTGGGCCTCGATGGACCGGCGCATCTCGTCCGACCACGCAAGGCTTCGTTCGCTCACAGCTTCGAAAAAGAGCGACCCGCTCAACAGCGGCGGAATCTTCCCCCCCTGCACGGACGCGGTGTACGTGAGCAGGTTCTGGCCCCCTGTGGCGCCCACGGAGAAATTCAAGGACTGCGGGGTTTTGTCCGGGCGATCGGCACAAGCCATCTGAAGATTGATCGAGGCCGCAACGCCTGCGGCCGGCTTCAGACGGTATGAAACAAGGCACTCCAAGGGGGCGGCATGACTGGTGCTGCTTTCAAGGCTCAATCCCTCCGCCGCCGACAGGGTCGTCTGGCCAGATTTGCCGCCAACCACGGGCTGCGCGGGAGTGATTTTCCAATCAGCCACGGCGCCCAACACCTCGGCCATCCTGGACGGGTCTGCCACTTGGGCAACCGCCTGACTCATGCCCGTCATCGACCAAAGACAGATCGTAAACGCGAGGACTAAGCAGGTTCTTAATTTCATAATTTTCAAATGAGTGGTTCGACGCGAAGGAGCCACACGAAGGATGGCGGAAAATCAGACACGTCGGCTAGGGAGGAACTGTAGCCGGGTTACGGACCGATGATGGTGTAGTACCCTAAATAGGTCCACCATGAATTGGGATTATCTGTGGCATCCCATGGAAACGATAACGATACGCCCACCTTGGGCACGAATTCGGTATGGCCATCTACATAGTAGATATGCAAACCCTTGCCTCCATGACGGGGATAAAAGGTCGGTGGTGGAGTACTTCCGTCAACCGCGGGATCGAGGCTCAAATATGGCGCCGGGGACTGATAGGGGTGGCCCTGGTCGGCAACGATATAAACCCTGCCGGGGTGGGTGACCTCGTAGAGCGAACGAGGAGGAGTATCGGGAACCGCTGACGGTTCGGGGTACCAGACCTGGAAAAAGATCATGTTGGCGCCGAACATGAGGCCATAGTTTTGATCCCCCATTCGGCTGTCCGGACAGACCTTGCTCCACTGGCCAGCGGTCGTGTAGGAATAATCGTCCTGATACAAAACGAAATTCGTGCCCAGATAAGGTTGGATGGCGACATCCCAGTTGGTGATGTTGTTGTTATGCGAATAGTCCATGTAGCCGTTGTTGTCATTGGCAAGCATCTGGAACGCCAACCCCGTCTGCCTCAGATTGTTCATGCAAACCGTCCTTTTCGCCGTGTTCCGCGCGCTTTTCAGCGCCGGAAGCAGCAAGGCCGCCAGAATGGAGATGATGGCCATCACGACCAACAGTTCGACCAGGGTAAATGCGATGCTGTATTTTCGATTCGTGTTCATTTGGGCATACGGCAAACGCGCAAGGCGGCCACCGATTGGGCAATATCAACCGGCCTCCCTTCCTTTACGACCAGAAACTTCTGATCTAATATTTAGGTCAGATGAATTTTGATGGAGCAAGGCTATGGCCCAAAAATCAAATAAGATTTGTAAACCCAATTCGGGTTGCTGCTCCCAGGATGCACAGCCCACCATCTCGAGGGCTTTGCGGCGAACTGTCCTCCCGTGTAGGAAACAAATTCGATGTGCTCGTCCGCGAAATAAACGTTAAGCCCCTTGCCCCGATAGGGTGGCAACCAAGCCGGTTGGGTGCCATCAAATATCTGCTCAAAATGGTCCGGCGAATAGGCCGCTGTCTCACGAAGATAGGCCATCACAAACGTGGTGCCCGGATTTTCCACTTCCGACAGGGGCCGGCCGTAGGCGACGCCTCCCGTGATATTCCCTCCCATCAGGTTGAAATTGACCATGACACATCCATAGGTGTTCTCGTTGGAATGATAGTGGTTGGGGCATGGCTGACTTTTTATGGAGGAATACATCACATTGCTGACGCCGTATGGAATGAGCAAAGGAAGCTCGGCACTCACCCAATTGAGGCCGGTGGGCAGGTTGCCCTTGTTATCGTTCCGATACATCTGGAGGGCGATTCCGACCTGCCGCAGGTTGTTCATCCCACGCACTTTCTCCGCCGAAAATTTCGCGTTTTTTAACGCCGGCATCAACAGCGCCGACAGGATGGAAATGATCGCGATCACAACGAGCAATTCGATCAGCGTGAATGCCCTGTTGGCGTTTCGATTCGCATTCATGTGGGCATATGGCCACCGCCCCAGGCGCTCAGCCGATTTCATTATCAGACGCGCTTGATTGAGGGGCATGGCAGCCGGGTCACGGACCGATAAACAGGTACTGCCCATAATAGGTCCAGAAAGACTCTGAATCCAGGGTCTCCCAAGGATACACCCCGGCAGAGGTCAGTTTCGTCCGAAAGAATTCGGTGTGGCCATCTACAAAGTAAATATTCAGACCTTTGCCACCATGACGGGGATAATGGGCGGCCGCGCCGCCGCTAAGAGTCGGGTCTCCGATGGCAGAGGGATTGAAGCACGAAGCGCAGGATGGGATCTGATAGGCCCAGGATTCGCCAATGAGAAAGGTTGTAGCGGATCTTTTGACTTCATTCAGCGAGCGAACGTTCACATACGACCCCGACCCCCAGGGGATCCAATCCTGAAAAAAGATCTGGTTGAGTCCGTACATGAGGTTGTACCAGTTTTGGTACCCCATTCGGGTGCCTGGGCAGGCTCGACTCCATTCACCGGGATATACATCGTTGAGCAAAACACTGTTTGATCCCAGATAAGGGCGGAGGGCAACGTGCCATTCGTTGGTGCCGATGTGACTCGGGTCAACCCAACCGCTGTTGTCATTGGCGAGCATTTGAACCGCCAGCCCCGACTGTCTCAAATTATTCATGCAAGCCGTCCTTTTCGCCGTGTCCCGCGCGTTTCTTAGCCCCGGCAGCAGCAAGGCCGCCAGGATCGAAATGATGGCCAGCACGACCAGCAGCTCCACCAGGGTGAATGCCATCCTGCTTTTTTGATTCATGTTCATGTGGGCGCACGGCGACCGCCCCATGCGGCCGCCGATTGGGAAATATCACCCAATTCCTGTTCCTTTACGACGATAAACTTCTGATCTAATCTTTAGGTCAGATGAACCCTCCCCGTTCCCTGTCCGCGCCGATGTCACCCCCGCCTGGCATCCATTCCAGTGCTTGCGCATTTGGGTTTGGCGATCATGTCGGCCCGTCATGCCTGTGCTTTTTGTTTCATGGCCAGATTCGATGGTTGTGATCGTTTTTGATAAAATTTTTACGACTCAAAGGATGCCTGGCGCTTTTGAAGGTAAAAACGAGCGCGGGCATGGTGGCACATGTTATGCTTAACTTTTGGGAATAAATCATAACCCAGGAGTCATAACATGAATCAGTCCATATGTCAGAACCAGGGGGGCTTCGCACCCGTGAAAATCATGAATGCGGCGGTCCCCATGTATGTTGCATTGCAGGTCGGCATGATTGTCCGGAAAACGCTTCCGCCCGAAAGTGGCGATGGCGCCCTCTGGCATCCGTGCTCCTGACTCCATCGCAGGACATCCATTGTCTTGATCGTCAGAAAACCGATCCCCGGGAAGGGGTTGGCAGTACGTGGAATTTTAATGCATGGAGATCACATTCATATTATGAAAAAAAATAAATATGTCGGGAATCAAGCGGGTGCGGCATCCTTTTTGATGAAAATCGCCTTGTGTCTGGCTTGTTTGCTTGCCTGCACGGCGATTGTGAATGCAGCGGCAAGCGGTTCGCCGGGTGGGACAGCAGCGCCCCCGCCAGGCGGTGGGGGCCTTACAACGGGCGATGTCGTCTTCTGGATCGGCATCGTCACCAGCGTGCTGGGATGGTTCATCCTGATGGGAGCTGCATTTGAGGCGGGGACAGGATGGGTGTTTCTGTGTTTCATCTGCTCGCCATTGTTCGTCCTGTTCAAATTCAAGGCTGCATCGAAAGGCTTCATGATCCAGATGGGCGGCGTGGTGCTCTATTGCATCGGAATGCATATGGGTGTCACGAACTCGAGCAAGTGGCTGATCGAGATGGTCGGGCCCCTGCAGACTTTGAGGAACATGGTTTCCGATGTTTCTCCCGAGGAAAAAAACAGGGGATCCGCGTATGATCCCGCCACGCAGAAGCAGGCCGACGGGTACGGCCAGAGCCGGGAAGGAGGACCGGAGGTTTCCGCGCCCATGACCCACACGGCACCGGGAGCAACACCCAAACCCGGAACCCCACCACCCTCCACGAACCTCGAGTCTTTCATGGAAAAAAGTGACGCTCCCGCCGCCACTGCAACGGCAACAGCACCGGCGCCTGCGAGCATCGCCTCCCCGGTCCCGAAAACATTCCCGCTCATCGAGGCGGTAAAACGCGGGGACGCCGGCCAGGTCACCAAGCTGCTCGAGAGTGGCGAGGCGGTGAACACGACGGATGCGGATGGCTGGACGGCCTTGATGCACGCCGCATCGAAGGGATCCGTCGAGACGGTGCAGGCGTTGCTCAACAAGGGTGCCGACGTCAACGCCAGGGATGCGGGTGGATGGACAGCGCTGATGCTTGCCGCTTATGGCGGAAATCGGGCGGTGATCCAGTCATTGCTGGACAAGGGGGCGGATGTGAAAGCGTCAACGAGCCGAAAGACCACCGCCTTGATCTGTGCTGCCGGAAGCGGCCACGGCGAAGCGGTCCAGGCGCTGGTTGATGCAAAGGCGGATGTGGACGCAAAGGACTCGGATGGCAGGACGGCGCTCAGCTATGCAGCCGAGAAGAAGCACGCCACGGTGGTGGAGATTCTCAGAAAAGCCGGTGCGAAAGAAAGTGTGCCCTCGTCCTAGCCCCAGGGCAAACGCATTAAAACCCATGCCTGAAATCGGAGCTGAAGAGCGCTGATTCGGAGACCTTCTCTCAACATCGGATCTTCTGCAAGAAATCGACGCGGTTGCCGAGTGCCTTCGCCGCTTATGTTGCGCAACGCCAGGTGCAGGCCTGCACCTGGCAACGCAACAGGGCGGCTGCGGCACTCGACAACCGCTGGACTTCGGGTCTATGCGCGAAAATTTCAGCAATTCCTTCAGGAGACACTGCCATCCCACAGTCGCCAATCACGGGGCTTCCTTTTTCACCTCCACGAGGGAAACCCTTCCATCGGCGAATGGTTAAGATTAAGAATTTGAACCACGGATGACACGGATTGAACACGGATAAGCCAGCGTCCGCTGCTGCGATCACCGGCCCTGCAGGTGATCACTTGAGAGCGGGAAGAACGAGCGGCTGTTCAGCACCGCAGCCGCCCTGTTGCGTTGCGCAACATAAGCGGCGGAGGGGCTGAACAGCCGTTTCGACAGGCTCAGGACATGCCGCCCGGACGGGTAATGTCTTCGTTAAATTTTAATGCGCCTGCCCTGCTCCTGGCCCGGATGCGTTTTTTTTACAACTACATCCCAAAAGCCATTTCCATTGGAATTATTTTTTGGATCGGTGCAACCGTGCCGGTCTCAAAGAAATGGATGGCCGCATCCGTTGCCGCCTTCAAAAACGCATTCATGGGAAATGGATAGAAGGAGAGCAGGGGGTGGCCATTGACTGACTCGGGTCGGGCGAGAATTGCGATGATCTCGGCCTGGGCTGGAATCTGAGCGCCGCGGCTGAGCAGGGCGGTGATGATTGCGCCGACGGGAATGGGGAAATGCACAATCACGCCATGGCGGCTTCCGAGGGAGGAGGCAAATTTCCTGGCCGCCGAA
>JAHFSY010000052.1 GCA_023269615.1 Verrucomicrobiota bacterium | reverse complement strand
GAGTACTCCGTGTGATGCCCCGCAATGATTTCCGATTCCGCCTCGGGGATGTCGAACGGGGAGCGGTTCAGCTCGGCCAGGCCGGCGATGAAAAAAATGATGAACCCGAAAAATCCCCACGGCTGAAACACAAACCAGCCGAGCACGTTGTTGGCGACATGATAGACGCCACGCTGGAACAGTCCCGACCAACCCTCGGGATCTTCCAGGAACCAGTGCAATTGCTGCGCCTCCACGATCTGCGAGGTTGAGAGCGAGCCGACGACCATCACGACGGTGAGGGCCGACATCACGAAAGGGATTTCGTACGAGATCATTTGCGCCAGCCCGCGCATGCCGCCAAGGAGCGAGTATTTGTTGTGAGAGCTCCATCCCGCGAGGAAGATCGACATTTCGCCCAGGGAACCGGCGGCGAAAAAGAAAAAGATGCCGATGTTCAAATCAGACAGGATCATGTTCCTCCCGATGGGCAGCACGGCGATCACTGCGAATGCGGGGATGACTGCGAGGATGGGCGCCAGGGCGTGGACGAATTTGTCGGCCCGGGCCGGGACGATGTCCTCCTTCGTCAGCGTCTTGATCCCATCGGCGATCGGCTGGAAGAGCCCGACGGGCCCGACGCGGTTGGGCCCGATGCGGTTTTGGATGCGCCCCAGCAATTTGCGTTCCGCCCATGTGGTGAATGCGAAAATAGTGGGGAATACGACGACGATGGGAACGACTTTCATGAGTATCCACAACACAGCCACCACCGACTCGGGAGTTCCCTGGCTTACGCCAAACCAGTGCACCAAAACCCAGTTCAACGCCCAGACGATTCCATCGCCAATCTTTACAAAGATTTGGTCAAGGATTTCGTATGCGGTATTGAACCAGTCCATGGTAAAAAAAGCGGTCAAACTTTAGCTGCCATCCATGACAATTCAACCCTTTTGTGAAAAATTTCACAAAGTCGGTGATGAGCGTCAAATTTGATTCCGAGGTAGGGCGTGCTCGCCGAGCGCGCCGCAGGGGTGTGCCCGTGGAATGCGAACATGGGATTTTGATGGACACGATGGCGCGCTCGGCGAGCACGCCCTACCTTCAGCAAGAAATCAGCTACTGCGGCTTGACCTGGGCGGTCGAGGTGGTCACGGGGGAAGTGACGAGTTTCAGCGGGGGGAGGCCGCAGAGCTGGCTGACGGTGCTGAACGAGTAACCTTGCGCCTGGAGGGTGTCAAGAATCGCGGGAAGGGCCTCGACCGTGGCCTTTTGGATGTCGTGGCACAGGATGATCGAGCCGTTGCGGGTCTGGTTGGTCACGGAGGTAAAAATTTTTTCGCGGTTGCGGGATCTCCAATCCTTGGGGTCCACGTTCCAGAGGACCACGCTGAGGTGTTGCTCCTTGAAGACGGCCTTCGTGTCGTTGCGAAAGGCGCCGTAGGGCGGACGAAAGAGGGATGTCTCGTAGCCGATGGCGTTGCGGATCGCATCCTGGGTTTCAGTGATTTCACGGCCGATGAGTTCGTTGCTCATCGGAGTGAGAAAGCAATGATGGTAGGTATGGTTTCCGACCTCATGACCCTCGGCGACGATCTGGCGGAGGATCCACGGGTATCTTTTAACGCAATCGCCCAGCACAAAAAAGGTCGCTTTCACCTTGTGCTCGCGCAGAACGTCCAGAACTTTAAGCGTAAGGACTGGATGGGGGCCATCATCAAATGTGATCGCGATTTGCTTGGCGCTTGTCGGGCCGGAATTGACGATCTGGAGATGGGGCTCGGATAGGGGTACCTTGGGCAATACTTCCGGGGTTGGGGTGGGCGGAGTCGGGAGGGGGATCTGGGACGTGGTGATTTCGGTGGAATGAGAGGATTGTTCGGGTTCATTCTCAACAACAGGAGGGGGAAGCGGTGTGGGCTCGGGGATTTTAAAATTGGCGACAGGCTCCGCAGGGTGCGGCGTGCTTTCCTTTTCCGTCACGGCCGGCGCGGGTGGAGTCGTGGAGGCGGATTCCGCTTTGGGTTGATAAAGAAGCGCCAGCGCGGCGGCGAGGCCGAGAAGAAGGACCGATAATCCTAAAGTTTTTTCGCGCATGGAAATGTCACTCTAACATAGCGCATGGCGGACGGATGACAATGTGATTGTTGAATTCAGAGCAAAAATGTTGCCGTTGACTCTCACTTCGCATTCGGGGGAAGAAAGGTCAAACAGACCAGCTGCGGAAATCCGAAAATTTGTTGCACAAGAGGGCAGGCGGCGGGTTATGCTGCGTGTGTGGGAACCCTGACGCGTTTAATGATCTTTCTGGCCTGCTGCATGTTGGGCGCAGCCTTGGTTTCGCCCTGGATCTACATGGCGATTCATTGGGCGGCTGCAAATTGGGGCGGGGTTGCATTGAACTATCTGGCGGAGCATCCATTTTACAGGGTTTTTAATCGTGTCCTGCAGGTGGAATTGATCCTGGGCATCGGCTTCTTCTTGAAGCGGGACGGATTCTTTTCATGGCAGGCGCTTGGTTTCAAGCGGGTGAATGTCACGGCGTCGTTGCTCTTCGGGTTGGGATCAAGCGTCGTGCTCATGGTTTTGTTCTCCGCCGTGCTTCTTGGCCTGGGATGGCAGAGATGGGAAACGCCCGGGGCCGGCCTGGCCGCGCTCGCGTCGCGAATCATGGCGACCGCCGTGGCGGTGAGCCTGTTTGAGGAGATCCTGTTTCGAGGGTACTTTTATCAACTTTGCCGCCGTCAGTTCAGCTTTCGCACCGCCGTGACGATCAACATGGTTGTGTTTTCGTTGGTTCACTTCGTCAAGCCGTCGAAGGAGCAGGAAATCGTGATGTGGAGTTCCGGGTTTAAGATGCTGGCACTCGCGTGCCGTCGCTTCGCCGCCCCCATGGAGATCCTGGGCGGGCTCCTGGTGGTCGCGATGGTGGCATGGATTTTGTGCTGGTCGGTCGAACGCACCCGCAGCTTGTGGCTCGCGCTTGGAGTGCACGCCGGCCTGATCTGCGCGCAGCAATGGAACGCGTCATGGACCCACCCCGCCACCACCTGGCCAGCATGGGTCCTGGGTGGAGGCGATTTGCGCGATGGAATTGTGACGCTCGTTCCGCTGGCGATCCAGTTTTGTTTGTTGAGATGGTGGGCCGGGAGAAACGCGCTTGCGTTGTAGCCACGCTCGCCAGAGCGTGGTCGCTGTGTCCAATCACACGCGGGATCCACGCTCTGGCGAGCGCGGCTACGTTCGGAAAAGCGCATATAAAAGAATGTACATCACTCGTACCGCTGTCTATGTTTCGCGACTTTTACGCCCATGATTGCTTCGCTTGCGAGAACGGCCCTGGACCTTTTATACCCGCGCCAATGCCAGGTGTGCGGCGATTCGCTGCATTGCCGGGCATTCCCCTTTTTGTGCGATGTCTGTTTCGGGGCGGTGGTGCGCTTGCCGGGGCCTTGTTGCGAGGTGTGCGGTCTGCCTTTCCATGGCGATATGTTTCACAAGGCATCCTGCCCGAATTGCACCGAGATGGATCTGCATTTTGACCGTGCCCGTGCGCTGCTGCGATTTCATGGCGTGGCGCGCCAGGCCATTCATGGTTTGAAGTATTTGCGACAGTTGCACTGGTCCCGCGTGTTGCAGGCATGGCAGGCCGATGGGGTGGGGGCGGTCGTGGACCGCGCGGAGGTGGATGTCGTGATGCCCGTGCCGCTTCATCCCGTGCGCGAACGGGAACGCGGTTTCAACCAGGCATGGGTGCTGGTTGAGCCCCTCGCACACATGTGGCGGATCGCCAGTCATCGGCGCGCGCTCGTGAGGGTGAGGCAGACCGAGACCCAGACCCATTTGAACCGCGCGGAGCGCATGTCAAACCTCCGCGGCGCGTTTGAGGTCCGCCGTCCTGAAGTGATCGCGGGACGGCGGGTGCTGCTGGTGGATGATGTGCTGACGACCGGGTCCACGACGAGCGAATGCGCCCGGGTGCTGCGGGAAGCTGGTGCAACATCCGTTCTTGTTTTCACGCTGGCAAGAGGCTAGTCTTTTTTTCATGGCCGAGATGAGCACTGAAACCCAGCCAACGCCTGTTGCCCCGCCGCCCATGCCTCCGAGCGATCAGGGGATGAATCTGCCCACGCCTCCACCCTCCAAGGTGTTTGACAAGCCGAAGGAAGTGAGTTCCCGCACGCGCAAGAAAAGCATTCCCGAGGGATTATGGACACGCTGCAAGGGGTGCGGCGAGATGATCACCAACAAGGAACTGGAGGACCTGCTCAAGGTCTGTCCGAAATGCCATTATCACCTCGTGGCCACCGCCAAGGAAAGGGTCCAATGGCTGGCTGACACGGGGACTTTTGAGGAGGCTGATTCCAATTTGCATTCCGTGGACGCCCTCAAGTTCAAGGGCGTGGCCTCCTACTCCGACAAGCTCAAGGCGTATGCCAGGGAAACGGGACTTCAGGATGCGGTGCTCACGGGCTTCTGCGAAATCGAGGCGCACCCGACCGGCATCGCCGTGATGGATTTTGGTTTTCTCGCCGCAAGCATGGGCTCCGTCGTGGGCGAGCGCATCACTCGCATCATCGAAAAATCCACGAAAAAGAAAATCCCGGTCGTCATCATCTCCGCATCCGGCGGCGCGCGCATGTACGAGGGAATGCTCAGCCTGATGCAGATGGCCAAGACGAGCGCCGCCCTGGCCCGCCACGCAAAGGCCGGGCTGCCCTTCATTTCCGTGCTCACCAACCCCACCATGGCGGGCGTGATGGCAAGCTTCGCGTCGCTCGGCGACGTGATCCTGGCCGAGCCGCATTCGATGATCGGGTTCGCCGGGGCGCGGGTGATCCGCGAAACGACCCGCGAGGAGCTGCCCAAGGGATTCCAGACCGCCGAATTCCTGCTCGAGCGCGGGTTGCTCGATATGATCGTCCATCGCAAAACCATGAAGTCAACTCTGGCCAGCCTGCTGGAGTTCATGAAGTAAACATGAACCTGTAGATGGGGTCGATGACCTGGTCGTTATACACATCTGCCGTGCGTTATCCGGAGGACAGGATTTGTAGGAGCCGATGCCATCGGCGACCGGGAACCGTGGCTTGCGCACGTTTTCCCTCGATCCCGTTCGCGGATGGCATCCGCTCCTACAATCCTTCAGAAAACCCGCCCATCGAGCGCTCCAATGGCTGAAAAGCGTGTGGCGACAACATTTCCGCCGAGTCTCGAGGACCTCTTCCGCCGCCGTCAACTGGGCGCGAAGTTTTCCCTCGATGAAATCCGCCGCCTGTGCGCCAGACTGGGCGATCCGCAGAATGACCTGAAATTCATCCACATCGCCGGGACCAACGGCAAGGGCTCGGTTGCCGCCATGTGCGCCGCCATCCTGCAGGAGGCGGGATTTCGTACGGGATTGTACACCTCGCCGCATCTCGTCCGCTACCACGAGCGCTTCCGCATGAATGGACGGGACATTTCCGACGCCGACCTGGTCCGGCTTCTCAAACCCGTGTTGCGCGCGGCCGGCAAGGCCACCTTTTTTGAAATCACCACCGCGCTCGCCCTCTGCTGGTTCCGTGAACGGAAGGCGGAATGGGTCGTCTGGGAAACGGGTCTGGGTGGACGCCTCGACGCCACGAATATCGTCACACCCCGCGCCTCGGTGATCACCCACATCGGAATGGATCACATGGAATTTTTAGGAGACACTCTGGAACAGATCGCATCGGAGAAGGCGGGCATCCTCAAGCCGAATATTCCCGCGATCACCCCCGTGCAGCACGCAACCGTGATGCGCGTGTTGAAGACGCGGGCAAAAAAAATGAAGTCACCGCTGAAAATCATCCGTAACTCCGACCTCGACGAATTCATTCCGCCGCTCATCGGCGAACATCAAAGATGGAACACCGCATTGGCCGTGGAAGCATGCCGTCAGGTGATCCCTTTGCTGCAAACATCCCGCATCCGCGAAGGCTTGAAGAACACACGCTGGCCGGGACGATGTCAGATGGTGAAGCGCCGCGGAGATCTGCCCGTCGTGATGCTGGACGGCGCGCACAATCCAGCCGGTGCGCAAGCGCTGGCGGGCGAAATCAAAAAACGCTGGGGCAATCACAGCGTGACGCTCATCTTCGGCGCATTGGCCGACAAGGATGTGCCCGGAATGCTGCGGATCCTGAAACAAGCAGCAGCGGAAATCTTTCTCGTCAAAGTGGACAGCGAACGAGCCGCAAAAACCGGCGACATCCGTTCGCATATTCCCAGGGCGCAAATGTTCACCTCACTCCCCGACGCGCTCAAAGTGGCGGATTCAAAAAAACGCCCCGTGGTGATCGCCGGCTCGCTCTTCCTGGCAGGGGAGGCGTTAGGTCTTTTGGGCTGTGCCGGGCGCAAACGTCACCCCAACGAGCGCCTGGTTGCAAAGCGCCCCTGATTCCATCGGAATTAATACGCAGATTTTTTCGGAGAGTTTCGCGCAAAGGCGCAAAGCTCCCCTTTTTCCCTAAAGGCAGATGGTCGCTTCACTCGTCGCGCCCCCCGTCTGGACATTTTCTCCATGATCGCCGTATCCTCCAGCTCATCGGCCAGTTGATTCAATCGCGCCGGGTCAATTCCCGGTCGAAGACCGAGGGGGAATGGCACCCATTGCGCCTGGCGAAAAGGCTCTGTGGCCCCACGGCTTCATCGAGGATGGCAGCCAGTTCATCATCGACCGGCTGCACGAGCAAATCGGCGTCGTCGGAAGTTTCCAGCGGCTGACCGGGTTCGCCGAGGGAGGGCGCTGTGGCCAGCAGGGAGGAGGATCCGAGGATCACCACGCGTTTGGGATGGGCCATGCCGAGCACGGCGTCCAGCAGGAGATTCAATGAGCGTAAACGCATTGTCGAAAAAACTCACGTCGTTCCATGGTGGTCAGCACGCCGGGAAAAGGATCGAAACTTTTCAAGTGCACGGCTTCCTCCCCTGAGTTGCGAAGCAACCCGACAAGGGACTGAAAACCCTCGGCGCTTTGTTGTGCGCGCAGCAGGATCCCGCGCCATTGTTCCAAACGGCGGGGAGTGCCGATGTCTTCAGCCAGCCAGCGGTCAATGTTTTCGAGTGGAATGCGCAGGAGCGAGGGGTTGCGTTCCAGTTTGTCCGCCACAAGATCATGCAGGGTTTTCATGCCGAGTGACAGCATAATGGAAATTCATTCCGAATGCCATCACGGAGAGTGGGGGTGACCCTAAGCCACTTCGCGTGATTGCATGGCCCCACACTTTCCGATAGGGTGGCGTCATGAATACACGCTCCATGCTCGGAAGCTTGGTAATGTCAGCCTTGCTCTGGTTCCCGCTTTCCTCCCCAGCCGGGGAGGGGGACGGACAACGTCCGCCTCCGAAGGCTCAAATCCAAAAGCTGATCGGAAAAACCGAGGCCGAGGTCATTGAACGCCTCGGACCATCGGAGGGACGGATGGAAATGGGGGACGAGATCCGCCTGACTTTTCACCAGGGAACCTTCGTGTTCAAAGAAGGAAAGCTGACGCGTGTTGAACCCAGGGTGAAGGGCAGGGATGACGCGGCTTCCCTTCCCGCCGTCAAGGACCCCAGGAAATCGGAGCGGGAGGAGATGAAGGAGGAACACAAAGCCGAGTGGCTGGCGCTGGAGGAGAAGCTCGAGGATAAAAAGAAAGAGATTCAGGAAAAAATGAAAGGGAAGACGGAAGCCATGAAGAAATTCGAAACGGATTTCACGGGCAACCGCACTGATTACGAAAAACGCCAGGAGAGCAAACGTCTTGATGACTCCCTGGGCATTGATGCCTTGAAGAAGGAAATGCTGGTGATCCAGGAAGAGATCAAGGATCTGCAGAAAAAGGCGAAGATGGAATTGAAATAGGACGACCGATCCAAATGTTCAGGTGTCAGGCCACAATCCAATAAGATGGGAACATAACTTAACGGATTGAACGCCATCCTTGTTCATGGAATGGGACGCACCCCGCTCTCGCAGGTTCTGCTCGCGAAGCGGCTTCGTGCCCGCGGATTTCAGGTGCACCTCTTTGGGTACTCCACTCTTCGACCCTTCTCCGCAACCTTGAACCGCCTCGTGACGCGATTGCGCGCACTCGGCGGTCACGGGCATTTCATCCTCGTCGGGCATTCGCTTGGATGCGTCCTCATCCGTGCCTCCATTCCCCGCATTGCGCCCCTGCGGCCCTTCGCGTGTTTCCTGCTGGCTCCTCCGAGCAAAGTGCCCAGGGCGGCCCGCTTTCTCGCAAAGAATCGACTTTACCGCCTGATCGCCGGCGAGTCAGGACAACTTCTCGCGAACGAAGCATTCATGGCCGCGCTTCCCCTTCCTCCGGGGCCGGTGAAGGTCTATGCAGGCACGGCCGGGCACACGGGAAGGCTGTCTCCTTTCAACGGGGAAGCCAACGACGGAATCCTGGCGGTTTCGGAAACAGCTCTCTCACCCGCACACCCGTCCATCCTGGTTCCGGTTCTCCACACCTTTATCATGAACTCCGAATTTGTGGCGAACGACATCGCGACCACGGTGGCGGCACTCGGCGGGGGATCCTTGTGACTGAGTTGCCCAAAGCTAACGTTTGGAAGGGACTGAGGGCGGGGACGTGATTGCGGGCTGGGCTGGCGGGGGTTGCGGGAGATTCACGGTGAGGCCGTACTTTTGGAGAATGGCGCGGGCGTCGGGGTGTTGGGCGCTGAAGTTGGCGACATCCTGGATCAGGGCGGCCAGGTTTCTTTCATTTTGCAGGAATACTTGGGCGTTTGCAATTTGTGTCTGGAGTTGTTGCCGCTGGAGAGCGAGGTAGGTGTTTTGCCTCCAAAAAAATGCGCTGAGGCTGGCGCTGGCCACGAAGCCGCTCATGGCGAGCACCAGCAACAGCTTCCACTGGGGCGATTGGGAGTCGGAAACGGAGTTGCTCATGGGTCAGACAACGATTGAGATTTAACCCCGTATTTCAACAGGACCGGGCCGATGTCAGGCTGCTTCTGGCTGTAAACGAGCAGGTCCTGCACCAGGCTTCGCGTGATGTTCTGGACCTGGGGCGCTTTTTGGATCGTTGCTGCGATCTGCGGGTCGAGAATGATCTTTGCGTTCAGGCTCTCGATGTCCCTGTAGATCATCAACTGACGGACAACGAGGACGCCGTTGGTGATCGCGCTCAGCGCAAGCAGGAGTCCGAAGATCCAAGCGAGTGTGGAATAATTACGTCTCATGGGGCGCGATGCTAGGTTTTTATAAAAAAACGGTCAAATGAAAACGAGGGATGATGTCGGCGGCAATTCTTCAACGTCGCAGGCGGCCTGGCAGGAAGAGGACGAGGCTTTGCGAGACGAGCAGGGCGGTGAGCAGGAAAAAAACGGCTTCTTCCATGGGGACGTACGGGCCGAGTTTCAGTCCGAGATTTTGCGCGGGGTCGAAGAACCAGATGCCTGAACGGATCGCGAACGAATCGGCCAGGGTGAGATAGATTCCCGTGATGAGGGCGGGGGCGATGATCGGGAGGCGGTTTCGCCAGAGGATTCGCGCGCCCACGACCCATTGGATGGCGAGGACGGGGAGCATCCACGTCGAGATGTGCAGGAGATAGCTTGTCTTCATGAGGGCGTCGCCTTGGGAAGAAAGAGGATGGTGAGCAGGCAGACGCCGACGGTTTCGAGGATGAAGAAGAGGATCTCCTCGACAGGGAGCAACCAGACACGGGCCATCACGCGCGCGTCATTGAATTCCCAGATTTTTTTTGCCACGGCGAAGTGGTCCCACGGCATGGTGAATGCGAGGGCGATGAAGCAGACGCCGGCGATGACGATTCCATGCGCGCGCGTGATTCGTGTGCGCGCAAACCACGCCAGCATGAGGAGCGGCGGGAGGATGAAGATGCCGTGGAATTGCAGGTAGGTCATCCGATTCGTGTAGCCGAACTCGCAAGAGTCTGGCCGCCGGGTCCGCGTTCTTGCGAACGCGGCTACAAATGGCATCAGACCTTCGCGAGCATGTTGAGCAATTCCTTGTTCGACTTGGTCTTGGCCATGGCGCGGACGATGCTTTCGGTGGCCTCGATGGGATTGCGTCCCGCGAGTTCGCGCCGCAGCAGGTGGACCTTGGAGAGCACGTCGGCGGGGAGGAGTTTTTCCTCCTTGCGCGTGCCGGATTTGTAGAGGTCGATGGCCGGGAAGATGCGTCGTTCGGCCATGCCGCGGTCGAGCACGAGTTCCATGTTGCCGGTGCCCTTGAATTCCTGGAAGATGAGCTCGTCCATGCGCGAGCCGGTGTCCACGAGGATGGTGGCGAGGATGGTGAGGCTGCCGCCTTCCTCGGCGTTACGCGCGGCGGCGAAGATCTTGCGCGGGATCTCCATTGCGCGCGCGTCAATGCCGCCCGACATCGTGCGGCCGCTGTTGTTGCCGTAATTGTTGAAGGCGCGGGCAACGCGCGTCAGCGAGTCCATGAGGATCACGACATCGCGCCCGAACTCGACCTTGCGCTTGGCCATTTCGATCACGAGCTTGGGGATGCGGACATGGCTTTTGAGGTCCTCATCGTTGGAGGAGGCAAAGACCTGGCCCTTGGTGGAGCGCTGGAAGTCGGTGACTTCCTCGGGGCGTTCGTCCACGAGCATGACAAGCAGGTCCACTTCGGGGTGGTTGGTGCTGATGGAGTTGGCGATCTGCTTGAGGAGCATCGTTTTTCCTGCGCGGGGAGGGGAGACGATGAGCCCGCGGGTACCCTTGCCGATGGGGCAGAAGAGGTCGAGGCAGCGGGTGGCGACATTCGCCGCGTCGGTCTCCATGTGGAACGGCTCGATGGGGTCAATGACGGTAAGCGAGGCGAAAGGAACGGTTTTCTTGAATTTATCCGCCTTCAAGCCATTGATCTTGGAGATGTTCATCACCTCGTAGCCGCCGCGATTGGTGGGGACCATTTCTCCCTCGATGAGCAGACCCTCGCGGAGCTGGAGTTCGCGCACGACGTTGGGGTTGACGAAGACGTCATCCTTGGAGGGCTGATAATTCTTGGCCTCCTGGCGCAGAAAGCCAAAACCCTTGTCGGAGAGTTCAAGGATGCCGCGTGTGACCGGGTATTCCTTCTTGGGTGGGGCTTCCGTGGCCGTTGTTGCGGGTGCGGGGTTCGTGTTGTCGGTGTTCTTGCTTCCCTGATTTTCCATGTGGATGACTCTATCGTTTGATGATCCGTCCGTCCGTGACGGGAACGAGATCGGGGTTTTTGCAACGCCTGCCAAGTGTCCAGGCTGCCTGTGTCTTCTTCGCGGCCAGGGGTCTGAATTGTTCGCCTAGCTGATCTTCGAACCTTCCTGTCCTGCATTCGCGGGTATCCGTGAGATTGAGAGGACCATCCTGAATGCAAATCCTCCACAAGAGGCCATCCGAAGTGCGACGGTTTCTTCTATACCGCGTACCCCCGGCTGGCACAAGCTTTTTTTGCAGAATTTATTTTTCGCTCGCCATCCTCATTCTCTTCCCATAACTTTTTCCCACTATGGCTCTCGGAATCGTGGTCCTTCTCGTAATCGTGCTCGTGGTCATCGTGGTGGTTGTTTACGGGGTGTCCATCTACAATGGCCTGGTCCGCCTCCGCAACCAGTACGAGAAGGCGTGGTCCAACATTGACGTGCTCCTCAAGCAGCGGGTGGACATGATTCCCAACCTCGTCGAGACATGCAAAGGCTACATGCAGCATGAGCGCGGCACGCTGGAGGCCGTCACCAACGCCCGGTCGCAATGGCAGCAGGCCAGCTCGCGCGGAGACCAGATCGAGGCCACCAACCAGATCGCCGGCGCGCTCAAGTCGCTCTTCGCCGTCGCGGAAAATTATCCCGAACTGAAGGCCAACCAGAACTTCCTGCAGCTCCAGACCACGATCGAAACCATCGAGAACCAGATCGCCGACCGTCGCGAGTCCTACAACGATGCCGTGAACCTTTTCAACACCACCGTCCAGCAGGTCCCCGATTTGTTTGTGGCACGGCTGCTTGGATATCAAGCCGCCCCCTATTTCAAGATCCAGGAGGCGGAACGGGTGGCTCCCAAGGTCAGTTTCAGTTGAAAGGTCTTGTTAAGCGTCTGGTAGCCGAACTCGCAAGAGTTTGGCCGCGGGGTCCGCGTTCTTGCGAACGCGGCTACATCCTGGCGGCGCTTCTGCTCATTCCCTCGCCCGCATTTGCCGTTTCCCTGAAGATCGTCCGGCCGGAGCCTGCCGAGTCGCTCTCCTTGCCGGTTGGTTTCACCTTCGTGATCGGCACCGTCACCCCGGCCGATTCCAAGGTCACGTGCAACGGCGAGGAATGTGACGTGGAGGACGATGGCGCATTCATCGGCTTTGTGCCCATCCGTTGCGTTCAGGATGGGGTCGAGCGTCGCGGAAAGATCTGTGACGCGCCCTTTGAATTCATCGCTCGCCACGGAGACGACGAGACGAAGGTCATTGTGTCGGCAATGTCGCCCCGAAGCCCTTCCGCGCGCGAAAAACCGGACGAAATTTTCGAGAAGCCAAAAAACATCCGCGTGAAAAACTGGCTGTGGATCGGCCTCGAGGAGCCGCGCCTCGGCGACATCGTGCTGGTTCCCGAGGGGGCGACCCTGAAGGCAAAATCCTCCAGCGCGTCGAGTTATCGTTGCCGGACCCCGCTTGGAACGGAAATTCCCATCGCAAAGGCGGACTCGGAGATCGTGGATGGGGTGGATGAGGGTGCGCCGGGCGCATGGGAGATTTCAACGCCTGATCGCGAGACCGTGAAAATCATGTGTGACGAGTGGACGAAATGGAAACTTCCATTCAAAGGGAAGCTCTGGGGACTGCGTTTGTTTCAGGAGGACGGCCGCATGCGCGTGGACCCGCGCGTGGAGCACCCTGCTGGAAAACTGGCGGGCTTGCGCGTCTGTCTCGACCCCGGCCATCACTCGGACAGCGGGGCGATCGGGCCGCGCGGGTTTGAAGAGCGGGAATCCACGCTTCTGATCTCGCGTGAAGTGGCGCGCCTGTTGAAGGAGGATGGCGCGGAGGTGAGTTTCACGCGGGAGGAAAACCCGATGCCGCTCAAGCAGCGTCACGACCGGATGCGCGAGGCGAAGCCGGACCTCGTCGTGAGCATCCACAACAACTCGGTAGGCGAGGGGCAGGACGTGCGAAAGCGCCACGGCACTCAAACCTTTTATTTGTTCCCGTGGTCGAAGCCGCTGGCGGAATCCGTGCATCACGCCATTCTCGACAAAATGGGGACGGACGACCTGGGCTGCATCCAGCGCAATCTTTACATCGCGCGTTTTCCCGAATGCCCGGCGATCCTTGTGGAGCCCGAGTACATCATTCTGCCGTCGCAGGAAAAAAAATTCATGAACCCGGATTATCGCCACAAGCTGGCCGAGGCAATCGTGGACGGGATCCGGAATTTCGTGGAGAAGAAGGACATCGAATGACGACTGTCCAGGAGGATAGGCTGTAGGCTGTAGACTGTAGGAGAAAAACATGCGTGACCATACGAAACTCCGGGCGTTTGAATTGGCTGATGAGGTGGCGATTTTGGTTTATCGGGCCACCCGGGGATTTCCAAAAGAGGAGATGTACGGGCTGACTTCCCAGATGCGAAGGGCGGCGGTTTCAGTTGCATCCAACATCGTCGAGGGTTGCGCACGGGAAAGTCAGGCTGAATACCTTCGCTTTCTTGAAATTGCCTTCGGGTCGTTAAGGGAGCTGAATTACCAGTTTGGTTTGGCCAGACGCCTGGGGTATACCGATAAGACGGACATGGGCGAATGGGGCCAGAAAATACTGGAGACAGAGAAAGTTTTGGGTGGCTTGATTCGCTCCATGCGAAAAGTGACCAACAGCCTACAGCCTACAGCCTAAACAACCTGAGCCGTTACACCGAATGGACACCCCCGAGCATATCCGTCTGCAGGAGGACACAGCGCGTTCCAAAAACTGGAAGCGATGGGGGCCGTATCTTTCCGAGAGGCAGTGGGCCACGGTGCGCGAGGACTATTCGGCGGACGGCACGTGCTGGGATTATTTTCCGCACGACCATGCCCGTTCCCGTGCGTACCGCTGGGGCGAGGACGGGCTGCTTGGCATCACCGACCGCGAGAACCGCCTTTGCTTTGCACTCGCGCTGTGGAATGGCAGGGATCCGATTTTAAAGGAGCGCCTTTTTGGCCTCACGGGCGAAGAGGGAAACCATGGCGAGGATGTGAAGGAACAGTATTTTTATCTCGATTCAACGCCGACCCACACATGGATGAAGGCGCTCTACAAATACCCGCAGGCGGAATTTCCCTACGCCCATCTCGTGCAGGAGAACCGTCGCCGTGGCAAACTCGATTCCGAATTTGAGCTGGCGGACACGGGTGTGTTCGACGAGGGCCGCTACTTCGATGTGTTTGCCGAGTACGCGAAGCATTCGCCCAACGACATCCTGATCCGCGTCACGGTGGCCAACCGAGGCCCCGATGCGGCGACGCTGCATCTTCTGCCGACCCTCTGGTTCCGCAACACGTGGTCGTGGGGCTGCACGCACGAGGGTTGCTCCCTCAAGCCGCGCATCCGCCTTGACAAGGAGGCTGGCCGCCTTTCCACCACGCATGACACGCTGGAAAAATTCTTCTTTTCCTACGAGACCGCCGAAGCCCCGGAAATTCTGTTCACCGAGAATGAGACCAATACGCGGCGACTATTCAACTTCGGGGAGAAGGACGCTTTTGTAAAGGACGCCTTCCACGAGTATGTCGTCCATGGCAGGACGGAGGCGGTGAATGCGAAGGGCTATGGAACGAAAGCCGCGTTGCATTATGTGCTCGAGGTGCCTGCGGGCGGATCGCGCGTCATCCAGCTTCGCCTGCATTCCGAAAAGGAAACACCCCCGCATCCCTTCGGTGCCGCATTCAACGAAGTCTTCGACCTGCGGCGACGGGAGGCGGACGGATTTTATGACTCCATCGGTCGTGCGAAGTGCACTGAGGTTGAGCGGCAGGTGGTTCGGCAGGGATATGCCGGGCTGCTTTGGAACAAGCAATTTTATCATTACGTGATTCCGAACTGGCTGGAAGGTGATCCCGCCGGCCCGACCCCTCCCGCGTCGCGCCTGCAGGGAAGGAATCATGAGTGGATGCATCTCTTCAGCCGGGACGTCATCTCCATGCCCGACAAATGGGAATATCCATGGTTTGCGGCATGGGACCTGGCGTTTCACATGGTTCCGTTCGCGCGGATTGACGGCCAGTTTGCCAAGGAGCAGATCGAGCTGTTTCTCCGCGAATGGTACATGCACCCGAACGGGCAGATTCCCGCATACGAGTTTGCGTTCGGCGACGTGAACCCGCCCGTTCACGCATGGGCTGCGTGGCGCGTGTACAAGATTTCGGGACGCTCGGGTGAGCGCGACCGGAATTTTCTCGAGAGCGTCTTCCAAAAGCTGCTGCTTAATTTCACGTGGTGGGTGAACCGCAAGGACACCCAGGGCAAGAACCTTTTCTCGGGCGGATTCCTCGGGCTCGACAACATCGGAGTGTTCGACCGCTCGAAGCCGTTGCCGACCGGCGGCTCGCTCCAGCAAGCGGACGGGACGGCGTGGATGGCATTTTATTGCGCCACGATGTTGAGCATCGCGCTCGAGCTGGCGATCGAAAAGGGAAAGATCCGCCCCGCCTACGCGGACATGGCCTCCAAGTTCTTCGAGCATTTTGTCCAGATCATTGATGCGATGAATAATCTCGGCGGCCACGGATTATGGGACGAAGCGGACGGATTTTATTACGACCAGATCCAGTTTGACCACAGTGCGGTGCTGTTGAAGACGCGCTCCATGGTGGGACTGCTTCCCCTGATTGCGGCGGAAATCCTGGATGAAAACGTCATCCAGGCGCTGCCCGGCTTCAAAAAACGTTTCGAATGGTTCCTCAAGCATCGCACCGATCTTTCCCGTCATATCTCGGGATGCAATGGCCAGGGCCTGCGCCTGCTTGCCATCCCCACGCAGGAGCATCTCACGCGCGTGCTGCGCTACGTGTTTGACGAGCGCGAGTTTCTTTCGCCGCACGGGCTGCGTTCCGTGTCGCGCTTTCACCAGGATCAGCCCTTTGAATTTCGCGCGGGCGGGGAGGTGCATCGCGTGGATTACGAGCCCGGCGAATCCCAATCCGGAATTTTCGGTGGAAATTCAAACTGGCGCGGCCCCATCTGGTTCCCCGTGAATTACCTCCTTATCGAGGCGCTGGAGCGGTATCACCACTTTTTTGGTGACGACTACAAGGTGGAGTTCCCGACGCGTTCCGGAAATTTCATGACGCTCAAGCAGGCCGCCCACGAATTGGAGCGGAGGCTGGCGAGCATTTTTTTACCCGATGCAACGGGGCGGCGTCCATGTCATGGCGGCGACCCGAGATTTGCGGCCGACCCGCACTGGCGCAACCTGGTGCATTTCCACGAATATTTCCATGGAGAGACGGGCAGGGGATTGGGAGCGAGCCATCAGACCGGCTGGACGGCGCTGGCGATCCGCCATGTGGAGGACACCGCACGCTTCCGCGAGAAGCGGTAATCCCATATATGAAAAGCGGTTTTACAACATGTTCACCGTTGGTTTTCCTGTTGCTCCTTTTCTTCGTCAAAGTAGCGCATTGCGGGCCGCAAATAGGTTGGGATTCCCGTCCACCGCCTGATGAGAAGACAAAGGGTGAGCTTGTACGTGCCGTTGAAAACCTGAAAAGCCCCAAGCCGGATGTTCACTCTCTCGAAACATTGGTGAATTATTTTGGAGACAGCATGGTCGACACGATCGGCACCTCCCACATCTATCTGTACGATGACGGTCCCAGGAAAAACGCCTATACAGCCATGTTTCAGGATTGGTATCCAATCGGCTTTCTTAACAGGGTTTTAAGCGAAGGCTCAGACCTGGCGGTTTACTGGGCTTTACGGAAAATTGCCCATCAGACTTCCATCAGTGGCCTCACGTACGACAACGGCAAATTCGTTCTGGGCGCTCACGCCAAGCGTCTCGAAGCCTTGGGCGGATTGATAGACGACAAAGCAAAGGCAACGATCAAGAACGCGGTCCTGAAGGCAGAACGATCGGCCAGCGACCGAACCAAAGTACAGGCATTGAAAGTTATCACCGAGCTTGGGCTTGCTGAGGACGCACTCACATTTTTGAAAGAGAAGCTCCAGCGTGATAATCCACCAGCCATCACTGCCGCCATCATCTCGAACATCACAAACTGCAGGCATGGAGAGTATTTGTGTCGTTCGATGGGAATCGAATCACATAATCCCGATGCGGGCAAATATTTGGAGCCTGATCCGAAACTGGATGATGCCATTTGGAACATCTTGTCGAAAGCAGCCATGGCCAATGTCAGGACTGCCTGCCTTGGTTACTTGTGGTTGATTGACAAAACAAGCGTGAGTGAGGACAAGCAGCGTCTGTTGGAAACCCTTGCTGAAAGCACTGACGATTCGATTCGGAAAGCGGTGGCAGCGGCTCTTGGTGATCGGGCCGTGCCCAAAAACCCTGGAATGATCGATCTGGCACTTCATTTGGCGGCAGATGACAAGGATGAGGACGTACGATGTGCTGGCATCCTGGCGCTTCGAAACGTAAAAACGCCCGAGATCACTCAAAAGCTCATTGAATTTTTTAAACCTGAACAACCTGGCAGGGTCCGAATGGAAGCCTTGGACACGCTTGAGGGATGGGGCGAGCATCACTGGGACATTCTCATTGCTGCTTCCAAGGATAAAGACGAATGGATGAGGAAAAGGGCCATGTATCATCTGCGTGACATGGCGACGCCCGAAGCCATTGCTGCTTTGAAGGACGCTCTGCACGATTCATCCAAAATGGTCCGAGATGAAGCAGCGGAGCAATTGGAGTGGATGCGAAAAGAGGGCAAATTAGGAAAGCAAGTTGGGCCAAAATAAAGTTGAAAAGGCTGGTCGCCGCTGACAGCGGCTCCTACACGATGAATGGGCGATCACACGGAAACTATGGGGATTTTGGTGTTTTTGGATGGACAGGCTTTCTTCTTCCTTTCATAAACCCTGCTCCGCAACCACCCTCAAACCATGCAGCACCGTCACACACTTTCCATCCTCGTCGAGAACAAGTTCGGCGTGCTTGCGCGTATCGCGGGTCTGTTTAGCGGACGCGGGTTCAACATTGACTCGCTGAACGTGGCCCCAACCAAGAATCCCACCTTCTCACGCATGACGGTGGTGGTGAAGGGGGACGACCGCGTGCTCGAACAACTTACGCGGCAGCTCGACAAGCTGATCAACGTGATCGAGGTGGAGGACTTTCATCCCGACGAGGCGGTGGAGCGCGAGCTGGTGCTGGTGAAGATCAAGGCCGATTCAAAGACCCGCAGCGAGGCGATGCAGATCGTGGATATTTTTCGCGCCAAGATCGTGGACATCCACGAGGCTTCCATGCTCGTGGAGACCACCGGCAATCCGCGCAAGCTTGAAGCTTTTCTCGACTTGATGAACAAGTTTGGAATTCTCGACATGACCCGCACCGGCCTCGTGGCCATGAAACGCGGACAGCACAATGAAAAATTAAAAATGAAAAATGAAAAATTGTAATCGTGCAATATCTTCATATTTTCAGACAATTTTTAACTTCTAACTTTTAATTTTGAACTGACCTTATGCCTGCAAAAATCTACACCGACAAAGACGCCGACCTGAAGCATTTGAAAAACAAGACCGTGGCCGTCATTGGCTTTGGAAGCCAGGGACATGCTCACGCGCTGAATCTCAAGGACAGCGGCGTGAAGGTGATCATCGGGCTTTACAAGGGGAGTAAATCCATTCCCGTTGCCAAATCCAAGGGGTTCAAGGTTTATCCCACGGGTGAAGCTGTCCGCCTCGCCGACGTGATTTTTGTGGCAGTGCCCGACTTGAAAAGCGCCGGTTTGTACAAGGCCGACATCAAGCCCAACCTTTGCCCAGGTAAGACGCTTCTCTACAGCCACGGGTTTGCGATCCATTTCAAGACGGTGGTGCCGCCTAAAAACGTGAACGTGATCATGGTTGCGCCCAAGGGGCCGGGCCACATCGTCCGCCGTCAGTATCTCGAAGGCAAGGGTGTGCCAAGCCTGATCGCCATTTATCAAAACCCCGGCAAGGATGCGAAGAAGATCGCCCTTGCGTGGGCGAAGGGCATCGGAGGCACGCGTGCGGGCGTGATCGAGACGACCTTCAAGGAGGAGACGGAAACCGATCTTTTTGGCGAACAAGCCGTGCTTTGCGGCGGTGCGACTGCGTTGATCCAGGCTGGTTACGAGACGCTGGTGAAGGCTGGCTACCAGCCCGAGATGGCTTATTTTGAATGTTTACATGAGTTGAAGCTGATCGTGGACCTCATCAACGAAGCCGGCATCAGCGGCATGCGCTTCTCCATCTCCGAAACCGCGAAGTATGGCGATGTCCGCATCGGCCCGCGCATCATCAACAACCGTGTCCGTGCCGAGATGAAAAAGGTGCTCACGGAAGTGCAGAGCGGAAAATTTGCGCGCGAGTGGATCGGTGAATCCCGCACGGGCATGAAGCGTTACACCAGGCTTCTGAAGCAGGGACAGCGTCATCCCATTGAAAAAGTGGGCGAGCGTCTGCGCGGCCTCATGCCGTGGATGAAGAAGCGCTCGATCAAGGGCGTGCAGGCGGCGTATTGAGAACGTAGCTGCGTTCGCAAGAACGCGGCTACAGTGGGGTTGTGCTGATGGAATTTTGGTTCGCATTCCCCCATGCCCAATGCTAAATGCTCAATGTTCCATGTCCACCCTCGGCATCATCGCGGGCAACCGCCAGTTTCCCCAGATATTTGCGCGTGAGGCGCGTCAGGCGGGCGTCAAGCATCTCGTGGCCGTGGCGTTCGAGGGGGAGACGGATCCCGCCATCGAGCCGCTCGTGGACCTCGTGGTGTGGATGAAGCTCGGGCAGCTCGGGAAACTCATTGGGGCGTTTCAGGAAAACAAGGTTCGCGACATCGTGATGGTGGGGCAGATTGCGCCGACAAATCTTTTTTCAAATCTGCGTCTTGATCTGCGCATGACGCTGCTCCTGGCGAAGCTAAAACGGCGCAATGCCGAGACGATCTTTGGCGCGATCGGGGAGGAACTGGCGAAGGACGGGATGAAGCTCGTCCCGCACGCCGACTATTTGCAGCGGTTGATTCCGAAAGCCGGGGTGCTGACGAAGCGGAAGCCAAATGCGGAGGAGCGCGAGGATTTTGAATTCGGATTCCGCATTGGCAAATCCATTGCCGCACTGGATGTGGGCCAGACCGTGGTGGTGAAGCGTGGAACCGTGCTGGCCGTGGAGGCGTTTGAGGGAACGGACGCCGCCTTGTTGCGCGGCGGGGACTTGGGGAATGGCGACAGCGTGGCCGTGAAGGTGACCAAGCCCGGGCAGGACATGCGGTTCGACATTCCATGCATCGGCTGCGGCACGATCGAGACGTTGCGAAAGGCGAAGATCACGGCGATGGCGATCGAGGCCGGCAAAACCCTGCTGCTTGAGCTGGAGGATTTGCTGAAGATGGCCAACGAGTCAAAAATCGCAATCGAGGCGATCGATCCAAAACTTCAACCCAAATAATCAGAGCTTCAGCTTGGGCACTTCGCTTTTGAGGAACTGGATGAAACGCTCCTGCGCCTTTGAGAAGATTTTTTGTTTTCTGCGGATCATCAGGACCTGGCGGATCAGCGGGGGGATGTCGGTGGGCGTCAGCGCCACGAGTTTGCCTTCAGCGATTTCCTCCCTTGCGGCGGTGTGGGGGATGATCGTGAAGCCGAGGCCGCGCTCCACCATCCGCTTCACGGCGTCAATGCTGTCGAGCTGCAATCGTATCTGCGGAGTGGCGCCCACCTCGCGGAAGATCGAGAGCACGTAGTTCTGCCAGCTTCGCCACGTTCCCAGCTGGATGAGCGGCTCGCGCGCCAGCTCGGCAAACAACACGCGGCGGCGTTTTGCCATCGGGTGGGTGGCGTGGACGAACGGGCCGATGCGGTCCTTGAAGAGCGGCAGCGTCGCGAACTCGGAGATGGACATGTGTGAGCCGACGATGCCGAGGTCCACCTGGCTGGATTTCACCATCTGGAGGATTTCGTCGCCGCCCGCCGTCCGAAGGATCACCTCGATCTGCGGATGGGCGACGCGAAACTGCCAGAGAAGCTCGGGCAGGACGTACACCGTGCTGGACCCGATGGCGGCGATGGTCACGGTGCCCTGCTCGCCCGAGTTGATGTGCTCCATGGCGCGGCGTGATTCGTCCACGGCATTCAGGACCCGTTCGGCCAGGGGGAGAAGCGTCCTGCCCGCCTGCGTGAGTCGGGCGCGGCGTCCCTGGAGTTCAAACAGTTTCTGCCCGAGCTCCTCCTCGAGCAATCGCAGCTGGTGCGAGATGGTGGGCTGGGTGAGCGAGAGCGACTCGGCGGCGCGGGTGTAGCTGCCGAGCTCGGAGACGCGCTTGAAGGTGATGAGCTGGCGGATTTCCACAAAAGAAAAGGATGAAGGATAAGGGATGAAGGTTGTGTAGGAGCCGCTGTCAGCGGCGATCCGTGGTAGGGCTCGCCCGGTCGCGGCTGACAGCCGCTCCTACAGGGAAGCAACTGCTGCAATGGCAGGGAAATTGAATCATAGATGGAATCTATTTCAAACATAAAAAGGATTCATTGGATTTATCAATTGAAGATCGTTAAATTGATACTGCTTTCACACAACGGGAAGAAACCTATGTCATCCAGCACTTTGAACCAGCCTGAGGTTGCCGCGACGGGGAAAAAGGGGAGCGTGGTCAACGACATTGTCATCCAGATCGCCACGTCGAACGGCTCCGGCAGCCAGTCGGCCAACAACATCCTGTTGCGCTCGATTTTCAACATGGGCGTTCCCGTCAGCGGCAAAAATCTTTTTCCATCGAACATCCAGGGGTTGCCCACCTGGTTCACGATCCGCGCGAGCAAGGATGGGTGGACGGGCGCGCGGCGGGAGATTGACGTCCTGATCGCGATGAACGTGGAGTCCGTGGTGGATGATATCCGCGACCTGCGGCCGGGCGGGATGCTGATCCTGAATTCCGAACTGAAGCAGTACCTGACTCGAACGGACGTCAAGGCCCACATTGTTCCCTTCAACGAGCTGGTGGTGCAGTGCTGCCCCGAGGTGAAGCTGCGCAAGCTGGTGACGAACATGATCTACGTGGGCGTGGCCGGTTTTCTTCTCTCGATGGACATCGAGGAGATCAAGAAGTCCATCGACAAGCAGTTCAAGACCAAGCCCAAGGTGGCGGACCTCAACCGGAATGCGGTGACGGTTGGATACAACTGGGCATCCGAGCACCTGGTGAACGACCATGATTACGTGATCGAGCGTGACCACAAGACCGAGGGCAAGATTTTGATCGAGGGAAACATGGCCACCGCGCTGGGGGCGCTTTACGGCGGGGTGACGGTGGTGGCATGGTATCCGATCACGCCGAGCAGCAGCGTGTGCGAGAACCTGATTGAGCTGCTGCGGCATTATCGTCACGACCCCGACGGCAAGGCGACCTATGCGGTGTTGCAGGCGGAGGATGAGATTGCGTCCATCGGCTTCGTGGTGGGGGCGGGGTGGACGGGGGCGCGGGCGATGACGGCGACCTCGGGGCCGGGCATTTCGCTGATGTCGGAGTTTGCGGGACTTTCCTATTTTGCCGAGATTCCGGCGGTGATTGTGGATGTGCAGAGGATGGGGCCGAGCACGGGATTGCCGACGCGGACGTGCCAGGGCGACATCATGAAGGCCTATTATCTGTCGCACGGCGACTGCAAGCACATCGTGCTGATTCCGGGTTCCGTGCAGGAATGCTACGAGTTTGCGATGGAGTCATTGAACCTGGCGGAGCGGTTTCAGACCCTGGTGCTCATGCTGAGCGACCTGGACCTTGGCATGAACAACTGGATGTCCGATCCATTCAAGCCGCCGACGAAGGACATGGATCGCGGCAAGGTTTTGACGGCAGAGGACCTGGACAAGGTGAAGCAGTTTGGGCGTTATGCCGACGTGGATGGCGACGGCATTCCGTACCGCACGCTGCCTGGCACGAAGCATCCGAAGGCGGCATTTTTCACGCGCGGCACGGGCCATACGGCCGCGGCCACGTACAGCGAGAAGGCTGAGGATTGGAAGGTGAACATGGATCGCCTTGCGAAGAAATTTGCGACGGCGCGCGGGATGGTGCCCGCTCCCGTGATCGAGCACCAGGGGAAGGGCGACGTGGGGATCATTGCCTATGGCAGCAGCGACGTGGCGGTGAAGGAATCGCTTTCGCAGATGAAGGCGGAGAAGGGGCTTGAGGCGACGTACCTGCGGATCCGCGCGCTTCCAACGTGCGACGCGATCCGGGATTTCATTACGTCGAAGCGCGTCACCTACCTGGTGGAGCAGAATCGCGATGCGCAGATGGCTTCGATTTTACGTGCGGAGTATCCCGAGCTGGCGGCAAAGCTTGTTTCGGTGCTGCATTACGACGGCATGCCGATCGAGGCGCGGACGATCAGCGATCACATTTTGAAATTCGAAAAGAAGGCTTGATCCCATGAGTGCCACCACTGCTCCTGAAACACCCGCGCCGGCGAAGGTCCCGGCTGTGAACCGTCTTGGCCTGGCCCAGGCCGTTTACAAGGGCTCGCCCTCCACGCTTTGCACGGGGTGCGGACATGACTCGATCACCAACCAGATCATCAAGGCGATGTTCGAACTGGATGTGGAGCCGCATCATGTGGCGAAGTTGAGTGGGATTGGATGCTCGAGCAAGACGACCGCCTATTTTCTCGGCCAGTCGCACGGATTCAACAGCGTGCACGGTCGCATGGCGGCGGTGGCGACGGGCGTGAACCTGGCCAACAGCAACCTGATGGCGATCGGCGTGAGCGGCGACGGCGACACGGCCTCGATCGGGCTCGGGCAGTTTTTGCACATGGTGCGGCGCAACGTGCAGATCTGCTACATCATCGAGAACAACGGCGTGTATGGCCTGACGAAGGGGCAGTTTTCCGCGACGGCGGACAAGGGTTCGTTGCAGAAGAAAGGCGACAGCAACGAGATGTTTCCGATTGATTGCTGCGCGCTGGCGATCGAGATGGGGTGCGAGTTTGTGGCGCGTTCGTTCTCGGGCGACTACAAGCAGCTTTGCACCCTGCTCAAGGCGGGGCTGAGCCATCGGGGTACGGCGATGATTGATGTCGTTTCGCCCTGCATCACGTTCAACAACCACGAGGGCTCGACGAAGAGCTACAAGTTTGCGAAGGATCACGAGGAGGCGTTGCACGAGATTGGATTTGTGTCGAGCCACGAGCCGATTACGGCGGAATATGAAGAAGGGACGACCACAAAAATCGAGCTGCCGGATGGCGCGCATATCATCCTGAAAAAACTGCATCGCGATTACGATCCTTCGGACAAGGCCAATGCGCTGGAGCTGCTGGCGAAGGCGCGCGACGAGAGGCTTTTCCTTACCGGGCTGCTTTACATGGGCAAGGGTCAGGCGCCGATGGTGGAGCAGAAGAACCTGGTGGACGAGCCTCTTGCGACGCTGCCCCAATCGCGGGTGCGGCCTTCGCCCGAGGTGCTGGCACAGGTGATGGAGTCGTTGAAGTAGGAGGGGACGCCGCCCGGGCCAAATTCCTGTGAATTCGGCTACATTGATGAACCTGGAAATTTCCTCACGGCGTTTTTATTCGATCTTCCTTTGGGCATGGAAGCAGCAGACGATCCATCGCATGAGGCAGATGATCGAGCAGTCGCGGCTCATGATGAGCGTGATCGGATCCTTCATCATCGGCTACTGGATTTTTTTCACCTGGGTGTTTTACCGGGGGCTTTCCTTTGTGCAGTATGGGATTCCGGGGCTGGGGGACATTCTCGTCGTGCGTCTTTTCTACCTGCTCTTCGCCTTGATATTCGTGATGCTGATGATCAGCACGGGGATTGTGGGGTACGGGGTTTTTTTTCGGAACCGCGAGACAGACTGGCTGCAGACGATGCCCATTTCGCACGCGCGGCTTTTTCGTTGGAAATTCATCGAGGCATCGCTCCTGGCGTCGTGGGCCTTCGTGTTTTTGTCGGGACCGCTGTTGCTTGCCTACGGGATGCTGCAGAAGCTTTCGTTGTGGTTTGCGCTGGAGGTGCTGTTGCTTTACCTGCCGTTTTCGCTGCTGGCGAACGCGCTGGGGGCGTTTGGCATCCTCGTGCTGGTGCGCTTGTGGCATTCGCGATGGGGGCGGCGGGTGGTCCTGGCGGGCGCGGTGCTGGGGCTGGCGTGGGGATACGCGGTGTTCAAGCCGATTGACGTGAATGCATTGAAGGAGGCCGAGATCGTGCCGCTCATGAACATGCTGTTGAAAAACACGCGCCTGGCGGCCACGCCGCTTCTTCCGAGCTACTGGCTCGCGTCGTCGGTCATCGGCCTGGGCGACCGTCTCTGGGCAAAGCCGGCTTTCTTTTTTGCGGTGATGCTGAGTTACGCGTTGCTGACGTGCTGGCTGGTGCTGCGTTACAGCGGCCAGTTGTTTTACGACGATGCGTCGTGCGTGCAGGATCGCCGCATGCATGGGCGCGTGATTGCGACGGAGCGTTTCGTGAGCCCGCTTGTCTGGAGCGGGCGCATCCTGTTTGGCTGGATGCGCTGGCTGGAGCGGCCGGTGCGGTGCATCCTGGTGAAAGACTGGATCACGTTCTGGCGCGACACGGCGCAATGGAGCCAGTTCGCGATTTTTTTCGGCCTCCTGGGATTTTATTTTCTGAACATACGCAACCTGCGTTACCACCTGGACGATCGTTTCTGGGTGAGCGTGGTGGCGTTTCTCAACCTTGCATCCCTCGGCCTGATCCTGGCGACGCTGACGACCCGGTTTGTGTTTCCCCAGTTCAGCCTTGAGGGGCGGCGGCTGTGGCTGATCGGCCTGGCCCCGGTTTCGCTGCGGCGCGTGGTGTGGGGCAAATTCTGGGCGAGCGCGGTGTCGAGCTGCGCGATCACGGTGGCGCTGATGTTTTTTTCCTTTTCGAGCCTGCGGCTGGAGGCTGGAATGCGGTGGATCATCGGGTTCACGGTGGTGATGATGAGCATCGGGCTGAGCGGCATTGCGGTGGGGACGGGCGTGCTCTTCCCGAACATGAAGCAGAGCAATGCGGCACAGATCGTGTCGGGATTTGGCGGGACATTCTGCCTGATCCTGAGCCTTGCGTATGTGGCCTGCACGGTGGTGATCGTGGCCCTGCCGATGCATTTGCGCTACATGGGCCGCGCGTCGCTTGAATTTCAGTTTGCATCAGCGGTGGGGGTGATATACACCATAACCTTTGTGACCAGCATCATGACCGCTTTCCTCCCGATGCGACTTGCTGAAAAGAAGCTGGACCACCTTGAAATTTGATTTTAACAAACATCCAACCTTTATATTTCCGGCAAACAAACATGAAGACACAGGAATTCGTTGACACTGATTTGGTTTCAACCACGCAGTCATCCGACAGCCACTCGAACAACGGCAATCCCAAGCCGACAGGGCAAAGCTCCCAAAGCCGCGCGGAGATTGATGCGCGTGTCGAGCAGGCGCGGCAGCAGATGCTGGAGTTGCGTCGACAGCAGGAGGAGCTCGAGCGCGAGCGCCAGGAACTGGAGGAATTGCGGCGTCGCGAGGCTGATTTCGAAGCGGGCAAGGCAGAGATGGTCGATGAGATTTCGCGCGCGGTCACCAGCATCGAGCAGGAGGAGTTTGAGCTCAACAAGCGCTCCACGCAGCTCGTGAGCTTCCGCGAACTTTATCAGGATTACGTCCGCCAGTTGCAGGATATCCGTGAAAATGAGTGGAGCCGGGAGGAATTGAAAAGCCAGCTTGCGAGGGCCGTGACGGTTGTGGAGTCCGCCCGGGCGGAGTTGAACAAGGGGCGCGCCCAGCTCGATTTCCTCGGTGGTGGCGTGCTTCAGCTTCCAAGCGACGGGAATCGGACGCCTGGGGTCGTGCCGATGGGTCTGGCGTCCGAGCCGTTTGATTTCAAGACTGAGTTTCAGCGGGGTCTGGCACGGCATCTTCCGTTGATCATCCTCGGTATCATTGCGATCCTGATCATGCTGGCCCGGGGGAAATAAGAATGGGTGATTGACGTGTCCGATGCGCAAGAGAGATTCACGCGTGGCGCAGGAGGCTCGCGAGGCACAGCAGCGGGCGCAGGAGGTTCAGCGCAAGATCAAGCAATTGTCCACGCATATTGCGAATCCCCAGAAATATTTCACGCCGAAACCCGATGAACGCACCCGGTCCACAGTCGAGCGTTTCCGCCGATATTTCGCCCTGGACCGGATCACGCCGGCGGTCGAAAAAAGGAAACCCACGCGGGCCGAGATGCGCTCGCACCGAAGCTGGGCCATCACCTACTCCATCATTGCGTTTATTGTCCTGATGTATGTGCTCGGGCAGATCTTCAAGATGTTTGGCCACCACGTGTGACGCGATCCCTTTTTATGAAACAGGATTCCATTGATGTGACTTATGTGGCGCAACTCGCGCGTCTTGATCTTTCCGCAGAGGAGGTTTCAAAGTTCCAATCACAGCTTGTCCAGGTGCTTGAATACGTGGAGCAGTTGGGGCGGCTGAACGTGGATGGCATCGAGCCGACGGCCCATGCGTCACCCCGCACCAATGTATTTCGTGAGGATGTGGTCGCCCCCTCGCTCCCCGTGGGCGAGGCCACGGCCAACGCGCCGCAAACGCTGAACGATTTGTTCCGTGTGCCGAGGGTGGTGGAATGAGCCTGCATTCGCTGACCCTTTCCCAGGCCGCCGAAGCCATCCGCAAAAAGGAAATCTCCTCCGCGGAAATGGTGGACGCGCTGCTTGCCCGCATGGAGCGTGTCGAGCCAAAGGTCAGGGCGTTCCTGCATATCAACACGGATGATGCCCGCGAGCAGGCGCGCCGCCGTGATTCTGAATCCCCGCAAGGCGCGCTCCACGGCGTGCCCGTCGCGCTCAAGGACATCCTCAGCGTGAAAGGCCAGCCCTGCACCTGTGCCTCGAAAATTTTGAAGGGATACGTTGCGCCCTATGATGCCACGGTGGTCACGCGCCTGCGCGAGGCGGGCGCCGTGTTGCTGGGGCGCGCGAACATGGATGAATTTGCGATGGGATCCTCGACCGAAAATTCCGCGTACCAGGCCACGCGAAATCCATGGGATCTGGAACGGATTCCTGGTGGATCGAGCGGCGGCTCGGCTGCGGCAGTTGCGGCCGATGAATGCCTTGCCGCGCTGGGGACGGACACCGGCGGTTCGATCCGGCAACCGGCTGCACTCTGCGGATGCGTGGGGCTCAAGCCCACGTACGGACGCGTGAGCCGCTACGGGCTTGTGGCCTTTGCGTCATCGCTCGACCAGATCGGGCCGCTTACGAAGACGGTGCGTGATTCCGCGATCCTGCTCAACGTGCTGTCGGGCAGGGACCCGCGTGATTCGACGTCGTTGCCCGATCCCGTGCCGGATTGTACACAGGCTTTGGAGAAGGGCGTGAAAGGCATGAAGCTCGGGTTGCCGAGGGAATATTTCGTGAAGGGGATGGACCCTGAAGTGGAGCGCGTGGTGCGCGCCGCGGTTGGGGAGTTCACGAAGATGGGTGCGGAGATTGTGGAAATTTCGCTTCCACATACCGGGCATGCGGTTGCCACCTACTACGTGATCGCGACGGCGGAAGCCAGCGCCAACCTGGCGCGCTTCGACGGCGTGCGATACGGCTTCCGAGCGAAGGATCCCACGGGCTTGCTCGACCTTTACGGACGCACACGCGCGGAAGGTTTTGGCAATGAAGTGAAGCGCCGCATCATTCTCGGCACGTACGTTCTCAGCTCGGGCTATTACGACGCCTATTATTTGCGCGCGCAGAAAGCGCGAACGTTGATCCGCCGGGATTTCGAGCAGGCGTTCCAGAAATGCGACGCGATTCTCACGCCGACGTCGCCGACCCCCGCGTTCAAGATCGGCGAGAAGACCACCGATCCGTTGCAGATGTACCTGGCGGATATTTTCACGATCGCAACCAATCTTGCCGGTATCTGTGGCATTTCAATTCCATGCGGATTCGCAGGTGGGGCGAACAAATTGCCGGTGGGTTTGCAGATTCTTGGCCCTTCACTCGGCGAGGAAGCCATCCTGCGGGTCGCGAATGCGTATGAGCAAAACACGGGTTGGCACAAGGAGAGACCGCAACTATGAGTTGCGCCCTGCCACCCGTGGACACGACGGCTCGGCCTTCGCAGCCTGTTCTGCTTCGGCGTAGGAGGCAGCGTGTCCCTCCGTTGCCCTGACTCCTTATGCAATACGAAACGACCATCGGGCTTGAGGTGCACGTGCAGTTGAGGACGCGCACCAAGATGTTTTGCGCCTGTGCGAACCAGTACGGTGGGGCGCCCAACACGCAAACGTGTCCTGTCTGCCTTGGCATGCCGGGCGTGCTGCCGGTTCCCAACGGAGTGGCGTTGCGGATGACGGCGCTCACGGGGCTCATGCTTGGGTGCGAGATCAGTCCGCGCTGCAAGTTTGACCGCAAGAATTATTTCTACGCCGACATGCCGAAGAATTACCAGATTTCGCAGTACGACATGCCGATCTGTGTCGGCGGTGGGGTGGACTTGATGAAGGAATGTTATCCCAAGGATGCACAGAAGCAGGTCGTCGGCGTGAAGCGCGTGGGCCTTGTGCGCATTCATCTCGAGGAGGACGTGGGCAAGTCCTTTCATTTCGACGAGGCCACGGGAGTGGATTTCAACCGGGCGGGCACGCCTCTCATGGAAATCGTGAGCCAGCCGGACATCGGAAGCCCCGAGGAGGCTTTCGCCTTTCTGAGCACGCTGCGCAACATTCTCCTCTACGGCAATGTCAGCGACGCGGACATGGAGAAAGGGCAGATGCGCTGTGACTGCAACATTTCGGTCCGTCCCGTCGGGCAGA
>JAHFSY010000051.1:27495-30832 GCA_023269615.1 Verrucomicrobiota bacterium | reverse complement strand
ATCACGTCCGCCTCTCTCGGGACGAATACCAAAACATGGCTGACGCGCACGGTGGGGGGTAGATTCCATTCGTCGGGGTGGTCCCTGTAATATTTTTCCACGACAGCCGTGGGTGGGCTGCCCGGAGGAGGAAACTTTGTTTTCAAAAGCTCTTCGATCAGGATTTCCTGCGTCAGTTCTTTCTTTATCTGCTCCTTCGTGGTTTTGAGTCGGAGAAGCAGTGCCTGGAAGTTTTCCTCGCTGGGAACACGGGCGCGAAGCTCGGCCATCCTCGCCTCTACCTTGAGCGAAATCGCCTGTTGATCCAGGCTGCCCGCCTCCTGGAGCAGCAATTGCTCGACGACGCATTTCTGGGCGATTTGGGCCTGTTTGGACGGAGGAAGCTGGTCCAGTTGAACTTCACGCAGCTTGGAAAAGCGCGCCCTGTAGGCATCCATGTCGCCGCGGGTAATTTTGACCCCCTTGCCTTCGGCCACTACGAATCGGGATGATTTGGAATCTGGCGGGCCACAACTGGAAAGCATCGCCGCGCCGATAAACGCGACGAGACCGCAACGCAGCCACGGTAAGAAATGAAAACGCATGGGTTGGAACTCTTTGAAGGAGGGGAGGATGTCACGCTGAAATTACGCCGTCAAGTTTCTGGAGCCACGAAAGCATGTTAATGATATGTATAGACACAGGGACATGGACGGCCGGCCGGGCCATTTTTACGCACATGAGAAACCGCGAGCGATCCGCTGTTGCAGTACTCCAACAAATCGACCTCAAGGACTATTGAGTATCAATGACTTGCAATGATCGTATAATTTGCACTCGACATCTTCGTTGTCCATTGCCACAGAAAGCGCCTTCTATGTTGAACCGATCTCCTCCCTCGTTTTGGAGCAGTCCTTGGTCATGGGGTCTGGCCATGGGGGTGGTTCTTCTCGGGGTTGCTGTAGCGGCCGATTTTAACGGGGACGGATTGCCCGACGATTGGGAAATGCAGTACGGTTTTTCAACCAACGCCGGGCCGGGCAATGTGGGTTGGTGGCAGCTCGATGATTTCTCGCAGACGAACGTCCTTGACCGCTCGGGCAATAATCTCACGGGCACGCTCCATCAGTTTGATCCCAATCCGTTCGTACCCGGCGTTTTTGTCAACGCGTTGCGGTTTGGGACCAATTCCTTCGTGTCCTTCGGGCAGACCAATGCCACGCTGAACGCCTCCGACTTTACGATTTCAACCTGGATCACGGCGACCAACGCCAGCCAGAAGACGAGCCTCATCTATTGGAGCGACACGGCCACCAATTCGTGGGAGCTTGCGGTGGAGAGCAACGGTGTGGCGCAGATTCAGTTCAGTGATGCGCAGGCCAGCGTGCAGACGGTGAAGGGCTCCGGGGGCGGTGCCCTCAACATTCGTGACGGACGGTGGCATCATGTGGCGGGTGTCTATGACGCGGGGCAATCGAAGGCGATGATCTATGTGGATGGCGTTGCCGAAGCAACAAAGACCATCACCAACTGGACCGTGACGGCGAGCGGCCTCTTTGAATGGGGCAGCTCTCTTGCGGCGGTGACGAACGCGCCCTTCACGATGGATGAAGTGCGGTTTTACAATCGCCCCTTGTCGGCCAACGAGATTTTGCAGCTTCCAGCGACATATTCGGATCCCGACGGCGACGGCTTGAGCAATCTCCAGGAGTACCTGCTTGCGACCAATCCCAACAACTTGGACACCGACGGCGATGGGATCCCGGACAACAGCGATCCCCATCCGCTCCAGCCCGACAACTTGACGGTGACGGGTGGACTCAAACTCTGGCTCAAAGCGGATGCGGGGGTGACCAAAGACGGGGCAAATTTCGTGAGCCAGTGGGCGGATCAATCCGCAGGGACCAATAACGCGGTGCAGGGTATTCCAACGAATCAACCCTTGGTCGTCCCGGGGGCTCTCAACGGAAAGCCCGTGATCAAGTTCGACGGGGTCAATGATTTTCTCCAGACTCCGTCGGTCAACTGGACGACGAACGATTACTCGTACTTCATCGTCTGGAAGAAGGACGCCAACGCGACGGGAACCCATCGCGTGATGACGCGCGCCAACACGCTGACGAGCGCGGGAAACTTCTTTGATTTCAACAGCGCCAACGGATCGAAGGTGGCCAATGCCGACGCCGTGGGCAGCGGGGCCGATGTGAGCACGACGACTCTCTTTGCCAACACGAACGTTTACCACAGCGTGAGCGTGACCCGACAGGACAACGTTTCCAAGGGCACGAAGATTTATGTGGATGGTCTTCTTGAGAACGAGTCGAGCGCCACGGCGGTCGTCAACCCGGTCGCGGCCACCGGGTACGAGTTTTACATCGGCGGATGGAACGGGAACCGCGCCAATATTTCGGTGGCCGAGATGGTTGTTTATGATCGGACGCTGACTCTCAGCGAGCGGCACCTCGTCGAGGAATATCTGCAGGTCAAGTATGGTTTCAGCACCCCGGTTCTGCCTGCTCCCGTCATGAGTCCGTACGGCGGAACGTTTGTGGACACGGTGACGGTCAATCTCTCGCAGGGCATGCCCGGGGCGGAGATTCGTTACACGACTGATGGGACCGATCCGACAGCCTCCTCCACGCTCTACACAACGCCTCTTGTGTTCACCTCGACCACGCCGCTCAAGGCCAAAGTCTTTCTCTCCGGTTATACCGCCAGCGCCACGGTTTCGGGAACTTTTTCGATTGAGAACAGTGCGACGTACGTCGGCCCCACGAGCACCGGGTTGAAACTCTGGCTGCGTGCCGACCGCGGTGTCACCAAGGACGGGGCCAACGCAATTTCCGAATGGGCGGACCAGACGGGGCTCGGCCATCACGGGAGCCAGGGAGTTTCCACCAACCAGCCGCTCTTCGTGGCCAGTGTCTTGAATGGAAAACCCGCGGTGCAGTTTGATGGGACCAGCGATTTCCTGCAAACGACCGACGTGGATTGGTCGGCCAACGATTATTCCTATTTTGTGGTCTGGAAAAAAACGGGCACTCCTGTGGGAACACACATGGTGCTCGACCGGGCCAACTCGTTGACGTCTGCGGGACAGTATTTCCGCCTGGAGAGCGCCAGCGGGGCTTCTACGATTTCAGTCGCCAATGCGCCGGGCACCGGGGCTGACGCGCAAAGCACCACTCTTTTCGGCAATAGCGACCCCTTCCGCTATGTCAGCGTCACACGGCAGGATGCGGCAATCAAGGGGACCAAACTCTTCGTCAACGGAGTGATCGAGGGAGAGAGTAGCGCCACGGCGGTAACAAATGCGGTGGCTTCCACGGGCTACCAGTTTTATGTCGGCGGCTGGAAC
>JAHFSY010000051.1:0-27485 GCA_023269615.1 Verrucomicrobiota bacterium | reverse complement strand
CAACGTCACAGCGGTTACCAATGTTGTAACCGCCACGGGATATCCATTTTTCATCGGCGGTTGGAATGCTAATCGCGCCAATGTGGAGGTTGCGGAAATTCTGGCGTATGACCGCAATCTCACCCAGGCAGAACGCGAAGGAGTGGAGTTTTATCTGCGAACCCAGTACGGATTTACGATGCCGACCCTCACGGCTCCCGTGATGTCGCCGATCGGCGGCACGTACGTGACGTCTGCTACGGTCACGCTCTCGACTGCCATGCCCGGCGTGGAGATCCGATACACGACCGACGGCAGCGATCCTACTTCTTCTTCCACGCTCTATAGCTCACCCTTCGCTCTCAATGGCACGGCCACAGTGAAAGCCCGTTCCTTCCTCGCGGGCTACAATGACAGCCCGGTGACGAGCGCGAACTTTACCATTGAAAACGCCGCGACGTTTGACGCTCCCGTGGCCGGCGGCTTGAGACTCTGGCTCATGTCGGACCGCGGCGTGATCACCAATGGATCGAATGCGGTGTCCACATGGGAGGACCAGTCCGGCTTGGGCACGATGGCGTCCCAAAACGTGGTCACCAACCAGCCCGCATGGGTTGGGGGTGTAGTTAATGGGCGTCCTGCTTTACGGTTCAGCGGGACGAATTCCTACATGCAAACGCCTGCCGTGACCTGGACGAACAACGATTATTCCTATTTCGCCGTCATGCGCAAGGAGGGCACGCCCCAAAAGTATCACAGCCTTCTCATGCGCGCGCCGAGCTTTACAGGAAACGGCGGTTCATTCCAGCTCCTGAGCTCCAATGGGGTCACTCGCGTCAAGGCGGAGGCGCCTGGAACCGGGGCGGAAGCCTTCACGGCAACGGCCATCGGCAATACGAATATTTTCTCCCTGATCGCCGTGACGCGACAGGACAAGGTGAGTGCGGGGACGAAGATATTCCTCAACGGCGTGCAGGACGGCCAGAGTTCAGCGAGTGTCATTACCAACTCCGTGAATGCCTCAGCCGCGTTCTTCTTGGGCGGCTGGAATACCGCGCGCGCCAATGCGTCGCTGACCGAAATTCTTGTTTACGACCGTCCTCTCTCAACGACCGAGCGCGTGAGCGTTGAGGACGGCCTCGCCAGGCGCTACGGCCTTGTCTTCGACCGCGACCACGATGGGGATTCCTTGCCGGATTACTGGGAACAGCAGTATTTTGGCGACCTGACCCAGACGGGCAGCGGGGATTTTGACGGGGATGGTTCGACGAATCTGCAGGAGTATCAGAACGGGACCGATCCCACGGATTTTTACAACGGTGCGCTGCCCACCTTGACCATTCTCAATGGCAACAACCAGATCGGAGCCACCAATGTTTTCCTTCCCCAATTGCTGACGGTTCAGGTTTCAACGAACGGTCTTCCCGTCGCCAACGCGCCGATCGCACTCACTTCGCTTGCCGGCGGAGGGTATCTTACCATCACCAACGGAGCGCCTTCCGTGACGAGCCTGAATGTGCGATCCAGCGGCAACGGGCAGGTGTCGGCTATTTTTAGTCCGGCCCTCATTCAGACAAACCACGTCAGCGCAACGGCGGTTTCCGGAGCCACTTCCACACAGGTTGTATTTGATGAGATCGGGCATGCTGCCGCGGGCAAAGTGGCGGGAGGGCTTTATCACAGCCTTGCGATGAAGCTTGATGGGACTGTGTGGAGTTGGGGTTTTAACGCCTACGGCCAGCTGGGCGATGGGACGATGGCTAACCGCAATGTTCCCGGAATCGTCGGCGGAGTGTCGAACGTGGTGGCTGTAGCCGTGGGTGGTTATCACAGCGTGGCTTTGCAAAGCGACGGGACGGTGGTGACATGGGGCCGCGGGGCTGATGGACAGTTGGGCAACTCTCTTCTCTCGGACTCGTCCACGCCGGTGCAGGTCAGCGCATTGGGCGGAGTGAGGACGGTGGGGGCTGGGAAACATCACACGATGGCGGTGAAACAGGATGGGACCTTGTGGACATGGGGTGGCAACAGCGAGGGACAGTTGGGGAATGGGACGACCGATCGTGGCAGCGTGGCAGCCCAAGTAACGGGTCTCGGTGGCGTGGTGATGGCTGTGGGCGGAGAGAGTCACACGGTGGCGCTTAAAAATGACGGGACGGTGTGGACGTGGGGGTACAATACATTTGGACAATTGGGTGAAGACCCCTATCACCATCGGGAGTTCCCTGCCCAGGTGGCTGGAGTGAGCGGCGTGGTGGCGATCGCGGCTGGGGAATTTCACACCGTGGCGCTCCTGAGTGACGGGACGATGCTTGCGTGGGGGAACAATAACGATGGGCAGTTGGGTGACGGGACCACTGTGACGAGTCCCACGCCGGTAATGGTGAGCGGATTGAGCGGGATGGTCAGCTTGACGGGAGTGGTTAGCATTGCCGCGGGATCCCATACGCTGGCGGTGAAAAATGATGAGACGATCTGTGCCTGGGGGTATAACGGCTACGGACAGCTGGGTGACGGGACGATGACCAACCGCAAAGTGCCCGTCAGTCTGGCTGGTCTTGCGTCCGCGGCGAAAGTGGAGCGGCCGATCTTTGGCGTGGACGGGGGATATTATCTTCTGACTCAAAATGTGCCGGTGATCTGCCTGACGGATGGCGCCACGATCCACTATACGCTTAACGGAGCCGAACCGACAGCAAGCGATCCTTCTGTATTATCCGGTGACGTTGTCACTGTCGGTGCGACATCCGAGTTGCGCGCCAAGGCTTTTATGAGCGGGATGGCGGATAGCGATACCAAGAGCGCGGCGTATCGGCTGGGTCCTGCCACCTTTGCTGGATTGTATCACAGCATGGCATTGAAGCGCGACGGGACAATGTGGAGTTGGGGGTTTAACAGTAACGGGCAACTAGGCTACGGAACGACCGTCAATAGCAATCGCCCCGGGATTGTGAGTGGAGTTGCGAACGCGGTGGCGGCGGCAGGTGGTTCTTATCACAGTGTGGCCCTGCTGGGTGACGGGACGGTGGTGGCATGGGGTCGTGGGACGGAGGGGCAGTTGGGCGACTCATTGTTGTCGGACTCGCTCACGCCGGTGCAAGCTGTCGGGTTGACCGGAGTGAGGGTGGTGGGGGCGGGAGAACTTCACTCGATGGCGGTGAGGGAGGATGGAACCTTATGGACGTGGGGAGGCAATAGCGATGGGCAATTGGGGAATGGAACGACCGACAATGGGAATGCACCGGCCCAGGTGCCCGGTCTCGGTGGCGTGGTGATGGCTGTGGGGGGAGAGAGCCATACGGTGGCGCTTAAGAGTGATGGGACGGTGTGGACGTGGGGGCGCAACAGCGAGGGGCAATTGGGTGATGGGACGCTGACGCCGAGAAGTACGCCCGCTCAGGTCAGGGGAGTCTTTGACATCGTGGAGGTGGCGGTGGGACGATACCACACGGTGGCGCTGAAGGCCGACGGGACGGTGTGGGCGTGGGGTTACAATGGATACGGGCAACTCGGTGACGGCCCCTATCACCATCGGGAACTGCCTTATCAGATCCCTGGAATCAGCGGTATCGTGGCAATCGCGGCGGGGGAATATCACACGGTGGTGCTCAAGGGGGATGGGACCCTGGTTTCGTGGGGCCGTGGGGCGGAGGGACAATTGGGCAACGGTACCTTCACGACTTTTTGTGGGAGCTTGCGGACGACGGTGGGCGGAGGACTCTCCGGGGTTGTCAGTATTGCGGGGGGATCCCAGACGCTGGCGGTGAGAGCGGACGGAACGATCTGGACGTGGGGTCGTGGGGTGGAGGGCCAGTTGGGGGACGGCACCAACGCCAATCGCAATATTCCGCGTCCCATTCTCGACTTTACTTTTGATCTGAGGCCCGATTTGGATTCGAACGGGTTGCCCGATGCTTGGGAAAATCAGTACTTCGGCCATAATGGGATCACCCCCAATGCCGATCCTGACGGGGATGGGTTTTCCAATCTTCAGGAGTTCCAAAATGGGACCAACCCGGTTATGGCGGATTATCTTTTTGAGTTCAGCATTTTCGGAAGCGGCAACGTGGTCGGCGGGATGAGCGGGAAATATTATCAGTCGGGTACCGTGCTGGGGTTGACGGCGACAGGATTCAACGGGTTCAGCTTCGCTGAATGGGGCGGGTCAACAAACGCGACAAGCAATCCACTCTCTCTGACCATGGATGCGAACAAGAGCGTGACCGCGACTTTTAGGGACACACAGGTGCCCGTGGTGCACATCTTGAGCCCGACCAATGGGTTGTTACAGGTAGGTGGAGGTTTTTGGATCCAGATCGGAGCCAGATTTTATGCGACCAGTAACGCAACGCTTGCGGTGGCTGGGCAGGCGTCGGACAATCAGGAGTTCACCGTGGGCTGGACCAACATGACCACGGGCGGATATGGCGGCGCAACCGGCACAACCAACTGGAGCGTGGCGGCAGTGCCCCTCGTGTTTGGGACGAATGTGGTCCGGGTGGTGGCAGTTGATGACGCAGGAAACAAGGGGCATGACGAGTTCCAGGTTTACGATTCCACGCCACCCTTCACCATTCTCCCGTCCGACGGAGTGGATTTTGGAAATGTCGTGATTGCGGCGTCAGGCGACCGGGTGTTTACCATCACAAACACGGGTGATGCGGACTTGACCGAGAACGTGGTGGTTGATGGATCGAAGTTTAGCGTCGTTGGACCTGCCAGCTACACGATTGCGCCCAATGCTTCGACCAATGTCGTGGTGCGATACACGCCGACGAGCGACGGGGTTTACACCAATACGGTAACATTTACCGGACTTGGGGCGTTCACACGCTTTGTGACAGGCACCACACCCGTGGATGGAAACAACAACGGAATCCCTGATTCGTGGGAGAATTTTCATTTCGGAGCCAATTATCTCTCCGGTGGGGTTTACGGGGCTGGTGGAGATCCCGACGTGGACGGTTTTACGAATCTGCAGGAATATCAGAAGGGGACCGATCCCACGGATTATTACAATGCCATCTATGACCTTGGCGGGATTGGTTTGAATTCCATCCAGGATATCAATGACAGCGGGCAGATGGTGGGTTATGGGGCCACCCTCACAAACGGCGTTTATTCCATTCATGGATTCATCTGGCAGGATGGAGTTCGCACTTATATCCCGGAAGGTGCCTATACCGGCAGCTATGCGTCTGGAATCAACAACTCGGGCCAGGTGGTTGGGACGTTTCTTCAGTCATCGGGGCAACAAGCCTTCATCTATCAAAATGGAGTCGCGAGTGTGCTTGAGACTTACGGTGATTATACATCGGCGTTTTACATCAATAACAACGGCTTGGTGGCGGGAACTGTGGCTAAAATCGGTGGATCCAACAAAGCAGCTGTATGGTCGAACGGAATGATCACCGATCTCGGAACGCTCGGGGGGTTCTACTCGACGCCTGTTGGGATCAATGACTTGGGCCAGGTGCTTGGAATGTCCACATTTGCGGAGCCAGCCACGGCATCGCACACATTTTTGTGGCAGAATGGAACGATGACTGACTTGACGCCTTTTCAGGCAACCTATCCCAATGGAACCTATCCTGCAAAAGGCATCAATAATCTGGGGCAAATCATCATCCAGGGACAGCACGGACAGCTGTGGCAAAACGGAAGTTTCACGGATCTTGGGACGCTCGGCGGAACCAACAGCAATCCGTCGGACATCAATGATGTCAATCTCTCCGGCCAGATCGTGGGTGAGGCTGACGTATTCGGCAACGGCGTCGTCAGGCATGCTTTCCTCTGGCAAAACGGTTCCATGAGTGACTTGGGAACTCTGGGGGGAACCAATAGCTACGCAATCGCCATCAACGACTCGGGCGTGGTTCTCGGATCGTCGGCGATTGGAAATACCAATTCATTGGTGTATCACGCATTCATCTGGAGGAACGGGGTCATGCGTGACCTCAATGATTCGTTGCCCGCAAATTCCCAATGGGAGCTTCAGTCCGGAGCCATGATTGCCAACAGTGGTCATGTTGTGGGTAGAGGGAATTTTCATGGCCAGCCGCACGAGTTTGTCATGCTGTTGGATGATGTTGCTCCGACCATCAGCATTCTTTCCCCAACCAACGGGGTGAATGGCGCGGGTGGTTTTTACACGACGCCGGACGATTCCGTGACGCTGGGCGGCATCGCTGCCGACAACAGGCGTTTCAACGTGGCGTGGTCGAACCTGACCAGTGGCGCAACCGGGCCGGCAACCGGCACGAACAATTGGACGGCAACGACGGTGCCTTTGGTGTTGGGAACGAATGTGATCCATACGGTGGCAACGGATGGAGCCAGAAACACGGGTAGTGACAGCATCAATGTGTACACCACGCTGGCGGGTGTCCTCGGGGTGGATCCCGCCGGCGGAATTGATTTTGGAACTGTTCCCTTGGGTTCGTTCTCCGACATGGAGTTTACAGTCACCAACACGGGTGGTGGGAGTATTTCGGGGAAGGCGTATCTGGACAACCTGGGCGCTCCCTTCAGTCTGGTCGGTGCAACGAATTATTTCCTGCCCGTGAACGGCTCAGCCAAGGTTCATGTGCGTTACTTGTCCCTGACGAATGGGAATTTCTCGAACTCGTTGACCTTCACCCGCGGCGGCGGCGCATCCCGTTCGGTCACGGGCAATACACCGACCGACGGCAATACCAACAATATTCCCGATAGTTGGGAGTATCAGTATTTCGGGGCCAATTATCTTTCGGGTGGAATCTATGCCGCCAATGGAGATGCGGATGGGGATGGTGACACCAACTTGCAGGAGTTTCTGAACGGCAGCGATCCGTCGGTGATTGATTACCGCCTGGGTGTGACCATCGTTGGAAATGGTACGGTGAGCGGAGGCGTGGACGGCACCTATTACCCGACCAATACCGTGTTGAGCTTGAGAGGAATGCCGGTGGCCGGCTTCGCCTTTACGGGATGGACCGGGTCCCTGGTCTCCACAAATAATCCTGTGAACCTGACCATGAGCGGACCCAGGAGCGTGACCGCGCATTTTGTGGATATTCAGGCTCCCATCGTGAACATTTTGAGTCCTGCCAATGGCGTGAACGGAGGAGGTGGATTTTATGAGACCAGCGACACCAACGTGGTGTTGAGCGGCGTGGTCTCTGACGCTGGAATCTTCCAGGTGGGCTGGACCAACTTGACGAGTGGTAGATTTGGCGCGGTAACGGGAACGACCAACTGGAGCGTAAATACGGTGCCCCTCGTGAACGGAACCAATGTGCTTCGGGTGATTGCAACCGACGGCGGTGGTAACATCGGAAGCGATCAGTTGAAGGTTTATACGCCCAACGGCGGAATTTTGGATGTGGCCCCCACCAACGGATTGGACTTCAGCAGCATGATGATCGGAACCAGTTCCAACATGCTCTTCACGCTGACCAATACGGGCAACAGGCCCTTGAGCGGAATTGCGCTCTTGGACGGAGGCCCCTTCAGTTTCGTGGGCGCCACCAATTATGATCTCGACGTCAACGCCTCGACCAATATCGTCGTCCAATTCGCCCCGATTGACAGCGGTGATTTTTCGAGCGTGGCCACTTTCGACGGGGCTGCTTTGATCAACCGCGCGATTACGGGCAGTTCGCCGTTGGACGGCAACAATAACGGCATTCCCGACTGGTGGGAATTCGAGCATTTTGGGGCCAATTATCTCTCGGGAGGGATCTACGATGCGGATGGAGATCCGGACAATGACGGCCTCACCAATTTTCAGGAATATCTTGCTGGCGGCGATCCCAACTCTGCTTATTCCTTCGGCATCCTTCCCTCCATCGCCATCTCGAGTGGCGACCAGCAGATTGGAGCTACGAACACTTTCCTCCTTGCACCCTTTGTGGTCCAGATTTCTCAAAATGGCACGAATGTGTTGGGAGGCCCGGTGCGCTTCTCATTGTACCAGGGCGACGGCCAGTTGAACGGGACCACCAATAGCCTGATGGTCGCTTCGGACGTCAATGGCTTCGCGTCCTGTGATTTCCTCCTGGGACCCCAGGCTGTCACCAATCTTGTTCAAGCGAGTGTGGCGCTGGATGGTGTCACGAATTCCGTGATCTTTAGCGCCGTCGCAAGCGAGGATGGAACGCCACCCATCGTCTCCATTCTTTCGCCCACGAGCGGCCAGTGGACGACGAACTCGGTGTTTGCATTTACCGCCGCAGCCAGTGACGACCACTTGTCTTCAGTCCAGGCTTATGTGAATGGCTTCATGCTGACCAACATGGTTGCCACCTCCACCAATCTTGATTTTGATTTTTCAGTAGGGGACCTGATGATGGGCAATAATGTGTTCCAGGTGATCGCCCGCGATTTGACGGGGAATACCAATTCCACGTCATCCATCCTGGCAAAGTTGGATTCGAGGTTCGACACGGATGGGGATGGATTATTGGATCTGGATGAAGTCAACATTTACGGCACCGATCCCATCAAGGTTGATACGGACGGCGATGGAATCCCGGATGGTTGGGAGGTTCGCTATGATTTGAATCCGACAAACAGCGCCGACGCTTTCGGTGACCGTGACAACGATGGGGTTCCGGATGTGGAGGAATATGCCCTCGAGACATCGCCGATGGATTTCGATAGCAATGACGATGCTTTGCCTGACGGATGGTCACAAACATATGGTTTCGATCCGGCCAAGGGAATCAGGGACATGTCCCTCTGGCTGCGATTTGATTCGCCCGGGGTGTGGAGCACCAATGTGGCCTCCGGAGGCATCACAAACCAGATGGTGCAGGGAATCTACGAGTGGGATTCCGGTCCTTATGGATTGCACGGCGTGCTGACCGCAGATCCGCTTCTTTCGAGCGCGGCTGCCAACACGCCACTGGTGGACGGAAAGCCCACGCTTGGCACACCAGCAGGTCCGGCGCAGCGCGCATGGCAAACCACGGCGCTCGTCACCAACTCCGTGCTGACGATTCCTTCGCATTCCGTGCTCTCGGGATCCTCCAATGGCTGGAGCGCCGCATTCTGGATCAACTTTACCAATTATTCTGAAGCATTTGCGACTGATCTTCTTCGATTTACGAACACCAACGCGGCTCCGTTCCAGGTGAAGCTCGACGCAAGCTACCGGATCGCCAGCACACTCAATCTTCTCGGAACCAATGGCGCGCCCGTGGCGGTCAGTCTCCAATCGCCGTCTCCGCTTGCGCCTTCGACCTGGTCGCATGTGGCGATCAGCCATGACGCCGCCAGCGGCATTTCGAGCATGTACATCAACACCAATCTGGTGGTGGCAGTGACCAACGCCGCTCTTCCCTTGGTTGCTCCCACCGGTGACATGCAAATCATTCCAGAGTTCTCCCAGAGAACTCCGAAGATGGACAGCCTTCGCGTCTATCGTCACGCTCTCACCATCAACGAGCTGTACGAGATCATTTCCCCGTCCGACCCAGTTGGCGATGCCGACGGTGATGGGCTTAACAACCTGCAGGAATTCACGCTTTTTTCGAATCCCTTGCTTGCGGATACGGATGGAGATGGCCTGAGCGACTATACCGAGGTCAATGTGACACACACGCTGCTTTGGAGTGCGGATTCAGACGGCGATGGCATCAGCGATTTTGTGGAAACCAGCAGCTACCTCACCAACTCCGGTTCGCTGCATTATACCAATCCGACACGTTTTGACACGGATGGCGACGGTCTCTTTGATGATGAGGAGATCAACATCTATCACACCAATCCGCTCCTTGCCGATACGGATCACGATGGAATTCCCGACGGCTGGGAATTGGAATTTGGATTGAACCCCAACGATTTCACGGACGGAGCGCGGGATGCCGATGCCGATGGCCTTGCCAATATCAAGGAATATTGGTACGGCACGAGCCCTGTCATGCGTGATACAAACAACAACGGAATCGGCGACGCGGAGGAGCCGCTCATCGCAGCAGCGGGCGCGTCAAGCGGCCTGGCTGTTACCGACCATGGCGGCTTTGACTGGATCATCGATTCATCCACCAACATCATCGGACGTCACATCCATATCGGTCTCTTCCAGGTCTCCTCGAATGTCACGGTCACAGTCCCGACCAACAGCGTTGGCAAGTTGTGGATTGAGGCGCAGAACATCCATGTCTTCGGGAACATCAACGCGGATGGCGCCGGCCATCCCGGGGCTGCAGTAGGTGGCGCGGGTGGCGTGCGCGGGCGTTTCGAGCGCCTCGGTATTGGAGGAGAACTCGTCCTCAGCCAACGCGCAACATCCGGTTCTCCTGGTCTGGCTGCGCCTGCCAGTTCGGACTTCAACAGCGCCACTAATGGCGGCTATGGGGGATTCCCCGGGGATCTCAGGAGCTTTCCGAATAATGGTGTTTATCCGGACGGCAGCCGCATGCTCGATGGCGTCCGGAGCGGCTGGACAGGTAACGCAACCAACATTGTTGTGAATGGAACAAACATTTCATTTTCAGCGAACATCAGTGGTGGGTACAGCGGCCCTGGGGTCAATCAGGACACCACCACCGACTACTCTCTTAAGCGGGGTGGTGGTGGTGGCTCCGGCGGCGGCGGTGGTGCGGGTGAAACGCTGGACATCTCATCCTTTACCAATAAATTATACTTTGCTGTTGCCGGTGGAAATGGTGGAGCCGGCCAGCGTGGAGGAAACGGCGGCGGCGCCATCTGGCTCATCGCCGCCCAGGATAACATAGTCCAGGGTAGCATCACCGCCAGGGGTTTTTATCCTTCCGGACAACTGAATCGCGGAACGGACATCGTGTTCGCCCCGGGCGCGGGAGATTTCTACACAACGGGACAAAAACCCGGTCAGTGGGGTGGTGGAGGCGGTAACGGTGGCGGAGGAGCCGGAGGTGGAATTCTTCTCAGAGGCAAATCGCTCACGGTCCTGGGCTACCCGAACGTGAGCGGCAGCAGCGTTCATGGCACCATCAAACTTTTTGGAAACACCATAGCGACGCCAGTAGGGGTGTTTGCCGGACGTGTCTACACCGCCACTTTGCCCGACAGCGACAGCGACAACGACGGCATCCTTGATTCCGAGGAGATTGCCAACGGCACCGATCCGAACAATTCAGACAGCGACGGGGATGGGCTGAGCGACTACGATGAGATCAACGTGTATCACACAGATCCAAAAAATGCGGATTCGGATGGCGATGGAATGCCTGACGGCTGGGAGGTGGACTACGGGTTGAATCCCAATGATCCTGCCGATGCGAACCAGCCTGCGGCGGGGGGGGGCGGAACTAATATACAGGCATTCGACAGCCATGCCGACCCCAACGGCCCGTTCACGAATCTGCTTTTTCGTGCGAAACCGATCAAGTTTCAACTGACCTTGGGATTGCATGAACCACCTGATTCCGAATACGAGGTTGCGACTGCCGAAGCAACAATCACGGTTCCCGCTGGATCGCAAGTACTGCTTACAAGCGATCCCAGCGTCGAGGAGTGGATTGCCGACTCGGCTGTGGAACTCACCACCGGATCTGGCGCAAGCGTCAAGGTAACCCGTCACGGTGGAGTTGGGATGGCCCATGCCGATACGGAGATGCATGTAGGGACAGGCCAAAACGCGCAACCCGTCGATGCAGCGTATTGTGCAGTGCCGGCAGCTAACGTGACCGGCGATTGGGCAATCGATCCAAATGGGGTTACAACGGTGCATGCACGGTTGTTGGCGCACAAGAAGCCCCCCCCTCCACCAACCAACGCGCCAGCTCCGCCGGGACAGACATGGCAATGGATTCCGCCTTCAGGTGGTGGTGGCCAGGGTACATGGGGTTACGCCGCGACTTCCGGTGGAGGAGGAGGCGGCGGAGGTGGAGGAGGCGGTGGAGGTGGGGGTGGCGGAGGTGGCGGAGGTGGATCGTCACCCCCACCGCCTACTGCGCCGGTGAGGGCGGGTTCTCCGCCAACAACTCCTTCGCAACCTGCACCGCCCGATCATTGTACTCTCACGCCCGGAAAGACCTATGGAAATCGGACGGTGTGGCTCGTGGTGAAACCCCCGCCTAAGGTGGAGATTGATGTAGACACTGACCGTGACAATACGATTGATCCTCAAAAGGACAAGGATGGTAAAGACGCTTGGACGAAAGATCGCGGTGCAAATTTTATTGTAAACTGCGATGACGATGATGGCGACGGTCGGCCCGATGCGATTGTGTTTGATAAGCGCGGCAATTCAGTTTATGAAAGCGACTCTGTAAAGAAAGGCAAAGATTCGCAGGACCTGGCATCACTCAAGATCCAGCCTCCTGGCATCACAGTGGGATACCAGTTCTTCTTGAGGATGACCGCTGCCGACTTAAAGGCCATCCACGTTTACGAAGGAAAGCAGATTAAGAGCAAAAGAATTTGGGGGGGGTGGAAATCAAATTATAAGACAGATGATAACGTAGTGTTAGAGAGAGACATCACAACATTTGTTGATCCTGAGAAAGGAGTAGAGTTAGCTTTAGAGGGCTGTCTTTTTTCTGGCCAAAGGGTGCAAATTGTAGGGGACAAATCCAGCCATGCACCCTTTGTATTCGACGGTGAAGTGGAAGTAGAGTTGGTCGTCCAAGCAACTACAGGTCAGGACAAAGTTGTTGAAAACAAAATAATAGGAAGTGATAAAGTGAGGTTGCATGTCGCGCCAGTGGTATTCGCATGGAATGGGCAGGTCGCAGAGAAAATTTATGCGACAAAAATATGGACGGATCAATCGTGGCTTTCTTATTGGATCAATAATCCAAATCTAGACACTCAAATTAGACGTCATACATCTATTCCGGTGGTTAGGGTGGAGCATGATGGAGGAAATGTTTGGGCTCAAGACTACCTGGAATTCGGGCAGACGCAAAGAAATGATGGGACGATTATGCCTGTGATTGTAGATTTACTCAAACCAGATCCTCCTCAGGATTTTGCAGAAAAGTTGGCGAATCAGGACGCACTTTACGGTTATGTAAAAGCAAGTAACAAAGGAAATGGTGGAGATATTGAGACGACACCGCCTCTAGGAATTAATCATCCTTTGGGTAGGGTAATTATGGGGAATGCTGGAGACGATGATAGCCACTTCAAACTTTTAGTAGAAGCCCAGCGAGTGCAGGGGCCAGTAATTGCGCTTGATTCTAGTTGGTTGTATGTAGGTCATATTGATGAGTTTATGTCTTTTGTTCCCAAAGGGGCTAATGATTGGACTTTGATTGTGGCGAGTCCAAGAATGGCAGTAGATACGCTCTGTGAGTTAGAAAATACTTGGGGCGGAGAAAATGTGAAGCTGCAAGCTGGGTATAGAGGTGATGGGGTACCAGTCTCAGGAAAATATTCTGTCGATGAAATTCTGATTAAGAAATCTGCCGGCGGTGTATTCCAAAAGACTACGATTGTATCATCGACCGATGTTCCATCTCATCCTGAATTAGCGGATTTAGTATTGTCAGAAGGACGATTTGAGAATGAGGCGATTCTACGAATAGGAGATGAGTTTGTAAAAGTGGTTTCCGGTGGAGGGACTTCCGCAATAACAGTGGCACGAGCACAGCTTGAGACTGAGAAAGGGGTGCATTTTGAAGGGGATCTGATTTATCAACTTAGCGAGCTTGCGATGGACAACATAAGCACCTATAAAGATGTTTCTGATACTTTGCCGGGCGCTCAAATGAATATTGATAGGGAAATTGAAAAATTGCGCACAGAGCTGGCAATTGGACGTGAGGATTATTATCGTCACAAGGTTCGCAAGGTTCCCGTATTATATATACGAACAAAACGTAAGTTTACGGCTTACACTGCGAATTTTTCTAATTGCCTTGTCGCAGATGGAAAGGCATTTATGCAGAAGCAAGTAATCGAACTCTTTGGCGAGGAGATTCCTGAAGAACTCCCTGGATTCACTTCTAGAGTAAACACGGCGTTCAATGGAACGGTTGAACCAATATTTCTGGACGTTTGGCCGCTCCATTTGGGTGAGGGCGAAGTTCATTGCGGAAGCAATACACGCCGCGCACCAATTCCGGGAGTGAAGTGGTGGGATGCATGGAGGTAACAAAATTACATTAGAGATATTTATGAGAAAATACATGGTTGCTCTATTGCTCTTAACGATTGTGTTTTCAGCGTGTTTTGGTTCGCCTCAACATTCTGTTCAATTGGGTTTGGAAGCTCAGGTTCGCAATGTTGTTAATCTTAAAGATTCCGCCTACGTCGATGGACGAAAGGGATTGGAGGCACAGTACCGCTTAGATTCGAAACCTTTCGACCAATTAATCAAGACAACGAGCGATTGGAAGGTTCGGCTTTTGTGCCAGATTGTAGTTGAGAGGGTTAAGAAATCTAACAACATAGCGGAGTATCTGAGAACTGAGCCAAAGCTTGTAAAGTTGGGGCGTGGGTGGGAAGAGCGATATGAAGTTGGCGGCAGGGTGTTGGCAGAACATGGAAAAGATATCCCGCTGTTTCTGGTGGAAAGGTTGTGGAGAATCTATGATCTCAGCGACGTAGAATTAGTCGATTGGGAGCATGTTCGGTACGAGCAATATGGAACTGAAAGGGCTCTAGCACGTGCGGTAGGATATTTGAAAGTTGTGGAAGCACGTGAATTATTGGAGGCGGAGTTAAATCCAAGTTTTTACGTTCAAGATTTTGATAAGAAATCGCCGAAAGAACAAAAAGATATACTGTCATATTCTCATATGCGATTGCAGGTGATAGCGGCCATCGGCGAAATAGGTTCAGCTTTGAGTGTGCCGATTTTACTAAATGCGCTGGAAGCACAGATAGATGAAGAGACTCCTACTATATTTGGAAGTTTGGCAATGGCTTTACGGCAATGTGCTGACAGATCGGTGTTGCCTCAGTTGAGGGAAAAACTTGTTGCAACAAAGTCTGCTGCAATGAGGGAATATTTAGAACGGTTGATTCAGAGGTTAGAGCAGGGTACGAAATAAGATTCCTGGACCATTTCGTGTTGATTGGTGATGCATGGCATCAAAAGACCTGTCTCGAATGTTGGGTTGACAAGAGCTCAAAGTTCGCGCCATCTAGCGGAGAACGATTCAATGTGATGAAAAATCAGACAGCCCTCGACTTTTTGCGGTGTGCTTCGCACCACTTCGTTCAAATTGCGTTTCCGACGATTGTTGCGATCAAATGAAAACGCCTTTCACCCGAAAGGTGCAATTCCCTCAATGGGCTTCCATTAAAACTTGTCGGGTTCTTCTTGTGGTAGGCCATTGCATGGTCTCGGTGTGCGCCCGTGCACAAACGATCAACCAGAATCTGGCCGCGAAATCAAACACCGAGGATGTGAAGATCAGAGTTGAATCAAGCGTGAGGTTGGGCTGGGACAACCTCTTTCCCCTTGTGGAGGTTTTCCTCACGAACGAGAGCGACAAGAAGGTGACTTGGAAGCGGGCATGGCGGGATGATAATAGAATCCTCATCGGAACCAACGGCGTGGTCTGGACCCAGTGGTATCCCACGCGTGTCGCCGCCCCGGGACAGACCGTCGAGATGCAACTCGTCCTTGATTCGCTTCCCAAAACCAACCAGACATACGAGGCGGATCTGACGACGGGCCAGACGGTGAGCATCCAGGTCTCGCCGAACGCGGTGGCGCCCGCACGGATTACAGGGATCGCCTTCAGTTCCAATTTCTCGAATGCTTACATCACGTACAATGCCCTCTCGGTGACCCAGGATGTCTCGAAGGTGTGGATCAACGGGAAGGATTACTCCCAGAGTCTGCAACTTCGCCAACCGCCCCGAGGCGCGCAATACGGCATGCTGAGCGCGAGACTGGCGGAACCGTTGAAACAAGGCAGTCCCGTGCATGTCCGCCTGGAGTTTCCCTCCGGCGGAGTGGCTCAAAACCTCATCCGTGCATCGTGGGGGATCAGCCTGGATTCATGGGGGGTGGAAGCGGACGATGTCGCGTTGCGCAAGAATTTGGGCCTGGATTTGAAGCCCTTTCACCGAAACGTGAGCGAGGCGACCGATCCGACGTGCTCGGATGCCGCAGCCCAACAGCCGGGGCACACCGCCGTCAAGATGATCGCCGCACGGTCGAAACACTTCAAGGAGGGGGACCCGCAGCTTGCCTCCTTTTACTATTGTGGCGCGGGCAAAGGGCATTATTCCTATCCGATTTACGGCCAGTCCATGGATGCCGCCTACTCGAACCCCTTTCAGTTATCCACGTCTGCCAAGATGAAATTCATCGAGGAGGAGGAAAAACTCATGGAGTACGCCGTTCGTTTCACGCAACCGCGGGTTTGGGGATGGATCCCGGAGGCGTTCAAGCAGGGCGATGCCCGGTTTCTCGAACCCCAGGAGTTTAGGATGCTCACCCTCGCCGCGCTGGGGCTGGGCGCCAGGGGCTTGATGTATTACACCTATACTCCATGCGCCGAGACGGACATCTGTTATTCCAATGCCCCCCTGCTTTCGCGAGAGATCAGGAAAGTGAACCGCGAAATCAAGACGATGGAGCCGCTCCTGGGATCAGCCCTGGTTCTCTCGTCCGAAGCCGTGGACATCGGCGGCAACTCCTTCCGTCGAAGCGTGCTTTGGTCGGGGGAGAGCGATTCGCTCGTGGTGATCGTCCGCAATCTCGATTACAAGACGGACCGGGAAAGGGATGACAACGGCAATAAACCCCGCTTCAAGGTTAACCCCAAGAAGGATGTTTCCGTGCGCGTGTCCAAGCCGGACGGGTTTAGGGCGGGAAGCGTGACCGAGGTGCTCACCCAGGAGAAGATTCCGTTCCGTGACGAGGAGGGGAGCGTCATCCTGGATTTGAAGGAGGTGGAACTGGGCCACATCATTCAGATCAAGAACGGGCCTGCAGGCAAATAAGGGAGGCGCCGGACGAAAACCTCACCGGCTCCAGACGTCCCACTTGCCAGCCTCCATCAATTTCGGTTTGAAATCAGGATCATCCGTTACAAAAATTGCGTCCACGGACGTCGACCATGCCGTCTGGGCGGATCGTGCAAGGGTGAGTTTGGTTTTCCCCTTCTTGAGGTGCACGCTTTTTACGCTGCAGGCATCCCACGATACCCCGTAAATGTAATTCTTGTCGTCCCGGGTTTCCGAAGCTGGGACAGCGGCATACTCGAGTCGGGTGGGATCTCCTCCGTGCTGCTGGACGATAAGGCTGAAAGCGGTCGAGAGACTCGGGTGGGTCAGATGGAAAATCCAAAAATGAAATTCTCCCTCGCTTGGAGCGTCGAAGGAAAAACTGACATCATCCCCCGGCCCGACGATGGAGGCGCCTTTTGAAAAATGATCGTCCTGGATTTTTGTCCACTTGCCGTCAATTGTTTTCACGTCTCCGCGTTCAGTCGTGACGGGTTCGGCCACACCCTCAAAGGCTTCCGCCTCAATCAGGCGGTCAAACCCATGCGTGCGTGCGGGCTTTTTCTCCACCGTGGGTTCTTGCGGGTAAATGTCCGGAACGAAACATATCCACAAGAGGAGGAGCAGGAGAGATCCGCTGGGTTTTTTCATGGGAACTTGTTTGGATGGGGATTCATTTGCTGGCATTTCCAAAAGGAAGGGGAACTTCCTCCGTCTTCTCGCCCGTGATTTTGAAATGTCGAACGCGTGCATTACCCGGTGGTTTGTCGGCTTCCTTCACACCGTCCTCCACCACCCAAAGCGAGAGATGATCGGGGGTGGCAGCCACGGCTGATGGGTTCGAGAATTCCGTCTTGCCCGGGGCCACGCCCTGGGTGCCAAATCTTCCCACGGTAAGGAGCTTGGCTCCCGTGTCCCAGAGGAGCACGATTTCGCCGGAGGAGGGGCCGTGTCCGGTCACCCAGAGAAGACCCTGTGAAATGGCGGGGCCGAGTGGACAATCAATGACTGGCGCGACATGCGAAATGTAACGAAACCGCATTTCCTTGCCGGTGTCCTCAAATTTGAGCATCTGCCCCAATCCGTCGGTAAAATAAACAGCCCCGTTCCCATCCGTCGTCACGGACCGATTTTGCGCCGCCGTGATGACCTCGATGGGAGTATAGGTATATAAGAACCCTTCCATTTCTTTTTTTGATCGGTCGTAAACCCGCAAGAGCGTGCTATTGTCCGATGGAATGTAAATGCGCGGAGGTGGTCCCACGGCGATGGAGCCGACGTTTTGGGTGGACTTGGTTGGTGCTTCAGGGTCGGTGCCACCGATTACGTGCAGGGGATCATCCTCATCCTCGTCCCAGACCTCTACATTGGTGCCATTTGGAAAATAAACCAGACCTTTTTCATCCACGCCGAAAGACCGCAGGTAGGATGGCGATTCGCAGAGGGTCAGGCATCCACGATCTCCAAACCCGCGGTCAAGCGACTCGTCTCCATGAAACTTGTACAGGTTCGCGTGTCCAACGGGGACGGTTTCAGCCGACGGTGAATTTGGCTTTGGGTCCAAGCGCCCGGCATCCATGACATAGAGCGATCCGTTGATGAACTGAACGTCCGTTGGATTGATCCACTTTTTTTGTTTGGGAAGGGAGATGTCCTTGTCGAATACGAGCCTGATGTCTTCCCGATAGCGGACGCGAAAATCGCCTTGGGGCGGCAGTGATCGTCGGGTGACGGAAAAGGGCTCGCTGTTGGTGAATCGACCCGCGTAGATGACCTTGACGCAGTTGCCTGTTTTGGCGTCAACCACTTCCAAGAGGTTGGTGCTCCCAAAGTTTTCCGGGGACACCTTGATGACGGCTCCCTGCTTGTCCGCCGACGGCTCCACGGTGAGGAGTGGGCCTGCGAAGACATCCGTGGAAGCGGCCAAGAACCCGCACAGCAAACAGGAGGAAATTTGCGAAAGCCTCATGGCATGGGCGGGGTTATGAATTGCCGTGGGGTGAAATTCACGGCACGAAATCACGGAGGCAATCCATGATCTCACTTCGAGGGCTTACCCTTACCCGTTGTCATGGCAAGATGGTAGGTGACGTTTGCGGATTTCATGACGCCGGTAATGTATTCGTTGATGCCCTTCTGGCGTTCGATATTCGTGAGTTTTTTGCTGATGATGTCCTTGGCTTGGTCAAAAGCCATCCTGCTCGCGGGCTTGTTTTCGGTGATCTTGAGGAAGTGATAGCCGTACTGCGTTTCAAATACGGGGCTCACCTCACCCACCTTGGTCTGGAACACCGCCTTTCCGAAAGCTGGTGGCATCGTGCCTCTGGCGATGAAGCCGAGATCGCCGCCCTTGGAAGCGCTCGTCTTGTCTTCCGAGACCTCTTGGGCGACCTTTCCAAAATCCTCCTTCTTCATGACTCGCGCCCGGGCGGCATCAATGATTTTCTTCTTTGCCGCCTTGGTCGTGGCATCGGCTCCCGGGGGCACGACAACCAGGACATGACTGCCGCGCGAGGCGGGGGGCTGGGCGAATTCAGCAGGATGGTCCTTGTAATATTTTTCAAGGGTCTCCGTCGGGAGTTCCTTCGGTGGCGGCACCTTGGATTTCAGAAGCTCGTCGATGGTGGCCTTGCGCACCAGTTCCTTCTTCATCTCATCCTTGGTCATCTTCGTCCTGGCGAGTTGTTCCTCAAAGCTCTGCTCGTTCGGAAAATGCGAACGCAGTTCGGCCATCTGCGCGTCCGCCTTGAAGGCGATTGCTTTTTCATTGATGTTTCCCGCCTCGTTGAGGAGCAATTCCTCCACCATGCGTTGCTGGGCGAGCTGGCGGTCCATCTGAGCGAGCCTGGCGGGCGCAATCTGATCCACCTGGAGCGCGTGTTGCTCAAGGAAGTGGGCCTTGAAGGCATCCAGATCCCCACGGGTGATTTTCACCCCCCTGGCTTCCGCCACGACAAATGTTGGAGAGCTGGGGTCCGGGTCACCACGACTCAAAAAGAGGACTGCACACACGAGGACCAGCATTCCGCCGGAAAGGAGATACATGTAGCGGGATCGCATGAGGTGAAATTATCGGCGGGGCCATGGTTTGGCAACACTGTTCACATGGTCAACTTGTTGACAGGCGTGATTGGCGCAACGTCACGGGTTGGGATTGACTTGCCCGTGCGGTGGTGTCCAAATGGGCGGTCCCGGGTTATGAAACGTCACTTCTTCTCGCTGCTTTTCGGATGGCTCGCCGTCGTGTGCACGGGGTCGTTGGCAGCCGGAGACACCTTCACTTTGGATCTGCCCATGGTCGAGGGAGGCGTGTTGCCCCTATGGCTGACCCGGGTGACGGCCGTCCCCAACACCACCTCGGGGACTTTGGAATTTGAACTATCGCCTCCGTCGGATGAAACGGATCTGGCGCTCACAATTGCTTTTGACGAACCCCAGGGTGGCTTTTTGCGTCTGGTTTGGAAGAGCGGAGAGAAGACGGAATTGCTCTCGGCCAATCTCTGCGAAGGGATCGCGATGGCGAATCAACGGACGATTCTCATAAAGCGCTCGGTTTTGGCGGGACCCGGGGTGCTCATATTGCAATCAAGCGAGCGTTCCCTCGGAGTCTGGCGGATGCAATGGGAGTGGGTTGCTTCCAGAAGCGTTGCCGTGGGAATGGGTGCCGCCGATGCGGTTCTCGTCGATGATCGTGGGCGGGTTCACAAGGTGGATGAAACGAGCGGGGAACCGAATCGGGCTCCGGGCGACGAATGGCGGGGGACTGTGATTCGTGCGTCGCTTACCGGGCGGCCTGTGCGCATTGAGGGTGGAGTGGAATTTCTGGCGACCCTGGAGCGATTGCCCGTCGACGCGCGGGCGGAGGTTTTTCTTGCCGGCGTGCCGCTGGATCGGCGGGTCACGCTTTGGGTGAATGGACAGGAGGCGCGGGAGGCTGCCTTGGAGGTTCCGTCCTTGGACGATCCGGGCTATCACCGCGATGCCGACGGCAAGCGGGAATACGTCGGCTGGCGCAAGGGGGCGCTTTTTATTGACACGACTCTCCTTAAAATCGGGGAAAATCAGTTTCAGATTGCGGTCGAGAAAGCGACGTCTGACGGAGGCGTGGCAGCCATTGCCGTTAAGAATTTCTCCCTTCAACTGGAGTATCCGCGGCCGATCCGTGTACCGGCGGTCCTTCCCGAATCAAAGCCGGTGGAAACCGCGCCGCCGCGTGTTGAGCCGCCTCCGACCCGCCTTGAGGCCTTGCCTTGAGGTTCACGGGGAATGCGGAACGGGGAATGGCGATTGATTTTCCCGCCCTCCTCGCCTAAGCTTCCCGGTCCAAAGATGAAGCTCATGCAAACACGGCTCGGTCGGATTCAGGGAGGCTATACGCTCCTCGAGATCATGCTGGTCCTGGCGATCATCGCCTGTCTTTTGGGGGCGGGAACCTACCTCATGGTCGGGAACCTGGATTCCGCGCGTGAACAGCGGGTGCAGATGGACATCATCTCGATCACAACGCAGCTACGGAGCTATGAAAACGATGCGCTTATTCTACCGACGACCGAACAGGGCTTGCAGGCGCTCGTGACGCAGCCAGCCACCGAGCCCGTGCCTCGCAAATGGCGGCAGTCCATGAAGGAGCTTGCTCTCGATCCCTGGGGCAAGGTTTACATGTACAGGTACCCGGGAAAGCACAACCCCAAGGGGTTCGATCTTTATTCATTGGGTCCCGACCGTGTCGAGAGCGAGGACGACATCGGCAACTGGAAGAAGTGAGTATGACGGGGGCTTCCCAAGGGTTCCACAAAGCGTCTGCGCGTCGCGTCAAGGCGCCGGGGAGAGGTCGCCATTCTTTGCAAGGCTATACTCTCCTTGAGATTTGCCTCGTCCTTGTTATCATTGCGGTGGTGATCGGCTTGGCCATTCCGAACATCACGAGTCTTATGACCGACGAGAGGATGCGGGGGACGGCGCGGGGGTTTTCCGAGCTCGCCACCACGGCGCGGAGGCTTTCGGTTTCGGAGGGACGCGCTTACGTGATCGAGTTCGACGAACGCTGTTGCGTGCTGCGCCCCATCGAAAAGGGTGCGCGGGGGTATTCTGCGCAGGAAGAAGCTTCCGAGCAGGTTTTCAAGCTGCCTGCGAACATCACATGGCAGGTGGAACGCTGGAACAGCGGGGAATACCGCCGTCCGAAAGGGGAGCGTTGGGTGTTTGGAACGTCCGGATTGAGCGAGCCCGTGCGAGTTAAATTCCGGGGCGGGGGCGAAAGCTGGTTTGTCGTGTCGTTCAGCCCGCTCACGGTTGCGATGCGCGAAGAGGCGTATCATTTTGAGTGACGTCAATGAATCACGTGCGTTTCAACCGAGTCAGTTTCAGGAACCTTTGGGGCGGGTTCACGATGATGGAGATGATGATCGCGACCGCCATTTTTTCCCTTGCAGGCATGGGGCTTGTCGTCGCTTTCAATCACACCCTGGAGGCTGGGATCGCCATGGAACGGGAGAACGAGGTGCGCGGGCAAATGCAGTCGCTTGCAGCGGAAGTGAAAAAGAAGCCGCTGGCGGTTGGGAGCGAAACGGTGGAGGCCAATGGCGTCAAGTACGAGAGGATTGTGGAACGGGTGAACCTTAAAAACAGTCGCAACGCGGACGTGGGTTTTTACCAATTGACGATCAAGGCGCAGTGGAAGATGGGGACAGAGGAGATCAGCCGGGACATGGAGGTTCTGGTGTACCAGCCATGAAAACGACCTGTGTCCATGGAAGGGGAGTGATGAAGGAATTCCGCCATTCCTCGACGAAGGGTTTCACCCTGTTCGAGGTGATGGTGGCGATCATGCTGCTCGTTCTCCTCGTGGGCGGAATGTTCGCAGTGATTCACGCCTCGATGCAGGCGGCGGCGACCTTGAGTGAAGCGCAGGGTCGGGGTCGTGAAACATCGGCGCTCATGGAGCTTCTGCGAAAAACGTTCCGAACACTGCCGGCGCCTTCCTCTGTTGAGACGCGTGTGAGGACGCTCGATGGCGACTCGTACGGGGAAATCGTGTTCCACGGGGCACCCAACGCGTTTTCGTGGGGGGACGTGTCGACGTCGCTTGACGAGGCGGTGCTGACGGTGAAGCCGCAGGCGGGCGGGCGGCTGAGCCTTGTTCTTGCGCGTGCGTCGCCCAGAGATCAGCTCTCTGGTGTCGCTCAAACGTCGACGGATGAAGGGCGGAGCGTGGTCCTTGTCGCCGATCTCAAGGAGGTGAGCTGGCGGTTTTACGACCAGAGAACCGGCGCGTGGCAGCTTGATTGGAAAAATCGGGAGATACGGCCGCTCCTTGTGGAACTCACCCTTGTTCCTGCGGGCGATTCCAAGCCCGTGAAGGCAGTCTTTTGGATTCCGCCTCTCACCCGCACCAGTTGATGAAAAGATGAAAACGATTTTCCATTCACGAGGATGCAGCCGTTCGCGCCGGGGCGTGGCGCTGCTGCTCGTAATCTGGGCATTGGCATTTCTTTCGGTGACAATTTTTGGTGTGATCGAAATGGTTTTGGCGCGGCAGGAGGACACGGTGGGGCTCAATCGGGAGCTTCGCGCCTCGCAACTGGCCGAGTCGGGTCTTGCCATCGGCCTTCACCCGGCGATCCAACGCGGAGACGATCTGTTGAATCACGAAGTTCGGTCCAGCGAAGGATGGGAGGTGAAGCTCTCGACCGAGGAGAGCCGTCTGCAGATCAATCAACTCCTGACGAGTAATGGCAAGCCGTCGCTCATTGATCTCTTCGAAAAATGGGGGCTCAAGGACGACGAGGCAAGTGCGGTTGTGGATGGTCTCATGGATTGGGTGGATGCCGATGACCTGAGTCATTTGAACGGAGCGGAGAGGGATTATTATCGTGAGCAGGGCCATCCCGAATATCCGCGCAACGCATCTTTTCAATCCGTGGACGAGATGGCGCTCGTGCGAGGGATGGATGTCGTGGCTGAAAAGAAACCCGACTGGATGAATTGCTTTACGATCTGGGGCGACGGAAAACTCGATGTGAACGAAGCGTCGGCCGAGTTGATCCAGGCGGTGTGCGGTGTGACGTCCGAGCAGGCCGAGGCGGCGGTTCAGCGGCGCGCGGGCTCCCAGGAAGGCGGCGATGCGAAGCCGGAAACGCGCTTCAAGACATTGGAGGAGTTTCGCCTAGCGATTGGGCTTGATGCGGAACGGTTCAACAAAGTGCAAGGCCGGCTCACGGTGGAGGGAGTGGTGCGAAGGATTGAAAGTACGGGCAGGATCGGCCAGCATAAGAAAACGATCGTGCTTGTGACAAGGCGGGGCGCCCAGCCCAACCAATATCTGGCGTGGATCGAACCATGAAATGGCGAAAGCAAAACGGATCGGTGCTCGTGTGCCCCGCCGACAAAGGCTGGGAGACATGGCGTTTCCCGATGGTGGGAGCGCCACAGCTTGAAAGTCGAGCCGAGGGGGATGTTCCTACCCCGGTGTTCGATTCGGCAACGGTGGCGCTTCCCGCACGCCAGGTGATGGTGGCGTCGCTCTGGCTCGCGACAACCGATGGGTCGCTTTTTGCCGACATGATCTTTACCCAGCTTGAACGTCGGGGTCTTCTCGTGAGGTCTCGCGAGGAGACCGTCATGGATTACAGCGTGATTGCGAAGGAAGAGGGACGCACACTCGTCCTTGTCGGAGTGCTTCCCGTTAATTTTCCCGAGAAGCTTTGCATGCGTGCCGCACGTTTTGATTTTTCGCCGCGTCTATTCCCCATGCCTGCCAATCGCGCCGTCTTCTGGCGCGAGGGGGGGCGGCTCGTGATGTCCGTCACGCGAGGGGAAGCGCTTGTGCATGTCCAGACCTTGGGCGGGGCTGAGTTGAATGCGCCACTCGCCGAGGAGGCCCGGCGCGCCCTCTGGCAGCTTGAAGCGCAGGGAGTGGTCATGGCAATTGAGGGCGTCACCCTTTGGGGAACGATTCCGGGGGTTGGTTCGGATGAATTTGGGAAAATGCTGAAGCTTCCAGTGGTCCAGTCGGAGAAGCCCTTTCCAAAGATTCCCGACCGGCCATGGAATCTGCTCCCTCGTCCGGTGGCGATCGGGCGAGTCATCCACGAGGGGGTGTCGAGAAAACGCCAGCTCGTCGCCTTGGCCGCTCTCTTTTACCTCGTCTTCGTGGCATGGTTTGCAGGAAGGGCCGGTTGGTTTTATTTCCAGAAGACACGCCTTGCGCGGTCGATTGAGGCCGACGCGGCCACGGTGCTTGTCCTGAGCGATGCGGCCGCGCGATGGAAGGCCCTTGAACCCGCGGTGAACATCGAGTTCTACCCCATGGAGCAGCTTTTTAAATGCACCCAGGTGCTGCCTCCCGAAGGCGTGCGCTTCACGCTCTTTGAACAGCGCGGAGGAAAGCTTCTCATCATGGGCGAGGCGAAAAATTCCCCCGCCGCCTTCAAGTTTACCGAGGACGTCCAGAAATCAAAGAGCTTTGCGTTCTACCGCTGGCAGGTGCCGCAGCCGAAACTCCTCGCCAACGGGAGCGCCCAATTTCAAATGGAAGGAGCAAGGCCCAATGCGACCGATGACTGAAAAGGAGCGCAAACTTCTCTGGGGGTTCCTCTCAAGCGCCTTCCTCCTCGTGAACGTGGTGGGCCTGAGCCTTCTCAGGCGCCAGACCCTGGTTCTTGAGACGCAACTCATGGAGGTCCGTGCGCAGGAGGCGGATTCAAAACGCTGGATGGCCGAGAAGAACCTCTGGATGGAACGCAAGGGGTGGCTCGACGCCCATCAGCCGAAGCTCACCACGTCAGGCGAGGCCACTGCGAGCCTGCTCGATGCGGTCCAATCCGGGGCGCGCAAACAGCATCTCACGACAAGCGAGGAGGGTTTCCTCGAAATGGTGACGCGGCCCTACTATCAACAGATCGGAGTCCGGGTCAAGGCGCGGGGAAGTCTCGAAGGGATCATGCGCTGGATGACGGACCTTCAGCAGCCCGGGCGGTTTCAGGCGGTGAAAAGTCTCTCCTTGAAGAGCGACGAGGATCCCTCCATGATCAAGTGTGAGCTGCAGCTCGTCCGTTGGTATGCCCCTTTGTCCAAATCATGAGAACGCCGGAAACAAAACAGGTTGGTGCACGCGTCCATCGCAAGAGCGGACGATGGGTCGCTCTGGCGCTTCTGGCCGTGGCCTGTATGCAGTGTTCCCCGCTCGTTCATGCGGGCGACCTTCCGACCGATTATTCTGCCGAGCGTTATGAGGCGGCGTGGAAACGCTCACCCTTCACGCTGGCTTCCGTGGAGTCGGAGACTCCCGGTGCCGAGACGCAGTACGTACTCGTGGCTGTCGGTGGCGGGGGCAATGACGGGGCGGTGATCGTGATGGATCGCAAAACGCAGCAACGCATTTTTGTCACGCCGCAACCCAACGTCCAGAACCTGCGCCTCGTCGCGGTGGACGGCGACCCCGACATCCTGAAAGTGGTTGCCCGGATCACCCGGGGAGGGGAAGCCTTGACGGTTCGGTTTGACAAGGGGCTTCTCGTGGCCGCGAACCAAAACCCCGTCGCTCCAAATCCGACAGGCGTCCCTATTCCGGCGGTTGCTCCCCAAGAAGGTGCGGCGCCGCAGAACCAGACTTCTCTTCCATCACCCGTCCAACGCACCCCCATCGCCACGCCCACGCCGCCGGCACAGGGTGTCCGACGGCCGGTGGTTGTTCCGTCCAATCCGCCCACAAGCCGATGAGACCGATGAAACAAACTTTGATCTGCCTGGGCTGGTTCTTTGCAGGATTCCTTCTTTGGAGCGCTCCTTCGGGTCTCGCCCAGACGCGTGTGCCCGAAAAGACGCAGACTTCCGAGGAGATGGTCACGATCCAATGCCCGAATAATCCCGTGACGGATGTGCTCGCCTACTACGAACGTTACACCGGGAAGCGGCTGATCAAGGACGCCAACCTTACAGGCGCGAATCTCTGCGTGGTGGTGGCCCAACCGATTCCGAAAAGCGAGGCGATCCAGTTCATCGAGGCATCGCTGCTCCTCAACGGCTATTCGCTCGTGCCCAGCGGCAAGAACTCGGTCAAGGTGGTGAACGCCAACGCGGGGAAAATGCCCAGCAGCGAGGCCGTTCCGCTCTACCGCAGCATCTCCGCCCTGCCGGAGGGCGACGGGGTTGTCAGCTACCTCATGCCGTTTCGTTACATGTCGAGCGCCGACGCGATCACCGTTTTCCAAAGCCACGTGAAGCTTCACAACTACGGATCGCTTGTGGCCGTTCCGGGCACGCAGGCGCTCCTCATCACAGAAAATGCGTCGGTCATCCGTCATTTTTTTGAAGTGCAGGAATCGATCGATCTCCCGCCCGCCAAGGTCTTGAGCGAGTTTGTGACGCTCGAACGCGCCGACGCCGAGCGCGTGGCCGAGATCATTACGAAGCTCCTTGAAACCCGCGCCAACCAACCCGCAGGTGCACCCGCGCCTCCGTCTCCACCTGCTGCCGACGGCTCTGTTCCCGTAGTCGTCGCGAGCGTTGATGCGGGCACGGGTCTTTACGAACGCAACCTGGTGCAGGGGGATGTGAAACTTGTGCCCGACCCCCGCACCAATCGCATTCTTGTCGTGACGCGTCCGGTGAACATGGATTATATC
>JAHFSY010000050.1 GCA_023269615.1 Verrucomicrobiota bacterium | reverse complement strand
GGCGGGCCCCTGACGGTGGAAGGCAAGTCATCGGCGACGGCACGGGAACAAGCCACCCTGCAGATACCCGAAGCGATGCGAAAGCTGGTTGGAGAGTTGAGAAGCGAATTCTCGCTGGGCGAGGATGACCTGCCCAAGACACCCCAGGAGCGGTGGAGAGCCTAATCCTTCAAGACGACGATCGTGGCGGAAATGGTTCCAATGGGACGATCCTTGACCGTGATCTCCACCGTCCCAATGCAGATGTTGTTTCGTTTTTTAACCCGGCCGGCATAAGTCAGGAGTTGATCCTGGGGAAAGACGGGGTTTCTGAATTCGGCCGACGTTTTGACCAGGCGCGGTTTTCCCCGAAGCCCGGCATTCCATCCCCACATCGCGACCACCTGCCCGGCACCCTCGATCAGGAGTGACCCTGGGAAAATGGGGTCCTTGGGAAAATGCACCGGGAAAAACCAGTCTTCCTCCGACACCCTGCGCTCGGCAAGGATCAGATCATGTTCGATGGAAAGAATCCGGTGGACCTGGAGCATCGGGCCATGAGGCAGGAAGGTTTGGAGCAGTTCCGGCTCGTCATATTTGACTTCCACCATGGCTGACAATGGGTTGCTCATCGGCGTGAGTTAAGCTTTGCGAAAAGAATTGCGGAATGAAACAAGAATGTTTCATTTCAGCGCTTATCCGCCGGCCACGACTCGGATGATTTCGATTTGGTCGCCTTCACGGATTTGTGCTTTTTCCAACTCATGACGGAAGAGGACAGTCTGGTTGTATTCCACAGCGACCTGGGCGGGGAGCAGGTTCAATTCGGTCAGCAGGGCTGCGACGGTTTTGGATTCCGTATCCCGGTTTTCACCATTCACGCGGATGTTCATTGGATTCCCGTGTCCCAGTCCTTCCACACCGGTTCGTATCCCATTTCGCGAATTCGGCTCACGACGGTTTCCACAGGGCGGTCGTCGGCGATGGCAAATTGCTCGGTGGCGTGTTCGCCCTCGGAACGGATCAATTCGGCGGAGGCTTCCATGCGTTTGCCGCGCGTGGTGAGATGGAGGTCGTCCTTGCCCGCGCCCGTGTAGCCACCAGGCTCGGTGTGCGAGCCCGCGCTCATCATGGTGATGCCGAGAGACGCGAGGCCGTCGCGAAGCGAGGGTGATTCACGGGTGGAGAGGACGATGCCCACTTGCGGGAACGCAATGCGGAGGGCGAAGACGATCTGGGCGAGGTCGCGGTCGGACATCTGGACAAGAGGCTGGAATTCGCCGGCAGCGGGTCGGAGGCGAGGGAGCGACACGGTGAAGAATGCTTTCCAGCAGCGGCTGAGGAGCGCATCCAGGTGGACGGCAAGAGCGGTGGCTTCGGCCCGCCATTCGGAGAGTCCAAAGAGAGCGCCGATGCCGATGCGGCGGAACCCTGCGGCATAAGCACGGTCGGGGCAGGCGAGGCGCCAGTCATAGTCTTTTTTCGGGCCCACGGTGTGCATCTCCGCGTAAATTTTTCGGTCGTAAGTTTCCTGGTACACGACAAGCCCTTCCGCGCCGGCAGCGACGATGGGGCGGTAGTCCTCGGTTTCCATGGGCCCGACTTCGAGGTGCACGGAGGGCAGGCCGAGAGTGCGGAGGCGTTGGACGCATTCGACGAGATAATGTTCGCTCACGAACCGTGGATGTTCCCCCGCGACGAGAAGGATGTTTCGGAAGCCCTGTTGCATGAGATGGCGCGCTTCCGTCTCGACCTGGCCGGGGGTGAGCGTCACGCGCAGGATGGGGTTGTCGCGCGAGAAGCCGCAGTAGCGGCAGACGTTGACGCATTCGTTGGAGAGGTAGAGCGGCGCGAAGAGACGCATGGTGGAACCGAAATGGCGGAGCGTGAGCGCGCGCGATTCCGCCGCCATGGCCTCGAGGCGCTCCCCGGGGCATGGCAGGATGAGTTGTTCGAACTGGGCGACGCGGTTCTTCATGGAAGGTCATTCTATCACAGCCTTGTCATGGAGAGTCAAATCGGAGATAGTGGGGCCCGCATGAAATCGCCGAGCTTGATCGTTTCATTTCAGAACCACATGAGGGCGTCCTTCGGGGTTGCAGAGAGCGTGTGGAAGCGGGTATTGGACCCGGTGTTTCGCATGGTGCTGGTGGGCGGGGCGATCCTTGTCTTTTTCCTCGGCTATCAGGCGGAGAAGGAATTGCAGGAGGGACGCATCGGACTGTTGTTGGTCCAATCCTTTGTGTCACTGGCGATGATTTTCATTGGAGCCAACGAGATTCCCCGTGATGTGGCGACGCGCAACGTGCAGTTTTTCATGTCCAAGCCCCTTGGGCGCGGCGGGTATATTTTTGGAAAATACCTGGGCGTGCTGATTTTGGGGGAGTTGCTGCTGGGCGTTTACTCGTGGTGTTTCGGGCTGGGCATGACCCTGGGCAACGGTTTTGGGGGAATGGAGCTCGTGCTGCTCTATTTTCGGGTCTCACTCCAGATGGTTGCGCTGTCGGGATTGTTGATTGCGCTGTCCGTGTTTCTGCCCGAGATGGCGGCCACGGTGTTCGCAGTGGCCTTTTACCTGGTGGCCTACGTGCTTTTCCTCATACCCTCGATGTTGAAATTGTTTTTCCCCATCTGGATCTACCCCGTGTTCCTGGTGTTCTATTATCCGCTGCCCAACTGGCAGCATTACCTGTGGACGGTGGAGGGAATTCCCGCGTGGCGTTACTTTTTGCTGCTGGTGGTTTACAGCGCGGCGTACGCCTCGTTCGCGTTGTTTGCCGCTGATTACTGGTTTCGGCGGCGCGACCTGAACTGATCCATGTCCTCTTCCGCCAAACCCCCTTCGCTTTCCAAGGTCTCCCGCGCCCGGCCGGGGCCGGTGGTCCATCAGTTTTCTGTATTTCTTGAAAACAAGTGCGGCCGCCTGCTGGACCTCATGCGGATATTCGACCAGAACCAGATCCACGTGCTCGGTCTTTCCGTGGTGGACACGACGGATTCCGCGGTGGTGCGCATCGTGGTGGATGACCCGGACAAGGCGACCGTGCTGTTCGCGCAGCATCACATTTATTACAGCGACACGGAGGTGATCGTCGCCGAGCTGCCCCATGGCGCCGCGGGGCTGGCCATGATGCTGACGGCATTGCTCGAGGCGGAGATCAACATTTACTACACCTACAGCCTGATTGTCCGTTCCCACGACCGTCCCGTGCTCGCCTTCCACGTGGAAGACAACGAGCTGGCGGCCGAGGTTTTCAAACGCCACGGATTTGTCACGCTGCGCCAGGCGGATTTGTCGCGCTGATCAGACGAAGTGAGTGGCCACTTCATCGGCCACCTCCCGCCCGCGTTGCGTCAGTTGCAGCGTGGGGTTGTCGGACATCAGGCCGCCCCGGATCAGCCATTGGATCTCGCGCTTCCACTTCTCAACCGGGCGAAATCCAAAGTGCGAGGCAAAATCCGCTTCGTCCACTCCCTCGCTTGTACGCAGCCCCAGCGCCATTCGTTCGGAGGCAAGAGTGTCGCGGCTCAGATTCTCCGCTGGTTCGGGCATCCATCCCTGTCCGTCGAACCGGCTGTTGGTGATTCGTTTTCCGCGAACGGTGGAGACGGCACTCGGGCCGATGCCGTAATAATCCTCCCCACGCCAGTAGGACTGGTTGTGGCGCGATTCAAAACCCGGCAATGCGTAATTCGAAATTTCATAGTGATGGAATCCCTCGCGGGTCAGGAGACGGTCAGCCGCATGAAACATCTCCTGTTCCAGCGCCCCGTCACTTTTCAAGTCGCCCTGTTGGTGACGCCGGAAAAAATCAGTGTCCTCCTCGTACGTGAGACCGTAGCAGGAGATGTGCTGGGGTTTGAGGGAGAGGGCGGCCTCGATGGTTTGCCGCCACGAAGCGGGCGTCTGCCCCGGCACGCCGAAGATGAGGTCGAGGTTGATGTTGCGAAAGCCCGCGTCACGCGCGGTTTTCACGCAGGCGCGGATGGCGTCCGCGGAATGCGTGCGCCCGAGGATTTTCAGCGTTGCGGAATCGAACGACTGGGCGCCGATGGAGATGCGGTTGACGCCGAGCGAAAGCATCATGGCGGCCTTGGGAAGCGGGAGCGTGGAGGGATTGCACTCGGAAGTGAATTCAACCGGATTTCCGGGCACGCCCGCGACTTGAGCCAGAAGTTCCCGGAGCATTTCCGTGGAGAGAGCCGTGGGCGTGCCGCCGCCAAGGAAGATTGTGTCGGGATGCAGGTCGTGCGCGATGGAACGGTGCTCCTGGATGAGCAGGTCCACGGTCCGCCGCGCGCCCTCCCGACGGGCGGGCAGCACATGAAAGGAGCAGTAGGGGCAGATGTGCGGGCAGAATGGGACATGGATGTAGAGATGTCGGATGCCCATGGCGGGGATCATTCCGCAATCAACATTCAACTTTCAACTCTTTGATTTCGGTGATACCCTTCCCTCATGCCTCTCTACGAATTTTCCTGTCCCGATTGCCATCACGATTTCGAGATGCTGGTCCGTTCTGTCAACTGGAAGGGGACGCAATGCCCGAAGTGCGGGTCCAAAAGGATTGCAAAGAAATTTTCGGTGTTTGCATCACAGAGTGGCGGCGGGGATTCATCGAGCCAGCCGGCGTGCACCACCAATCCAAGGTCCTGCGGCCGTTGCGGCACGGGCGTGCCTCATTCCCATTGATGCCAAGGCCGATCCAGATCGTGTGGCTGGTGCTTTGCGCAGTCGGGCTGTCCTCCTGCGGCCGCGTGGGCGACACACGCCAGGCAGTGGAAGCGGGACGCGCGAAAGCCATTCGCTTGTACGAACAGCGCGATTATCTCGGCGCCATCTCCGCCTACGAGGCAATCCTGAGGATCCAGCCCAACCATCCGGATGCTGAATTCCAGATCGCGCTCATCTTCGACAGGAATCTGAATGATTACCTGAACGCGTCCTACCATTATCAGCGCTTCCTTCAATCCGCCGATCCCGACACGGGGAAAGTGGAGCTGGCCAAGAGCTCGCTTGAGAACGCCAGGCTCCAATTCGCGTCCAGCATCCCGAACGCAGGCGGACAGGGCACGCCCGAACTGGTCAAGTTGCGCACTGAAAACGCGGCGCTGCACCGCCAGGTGGAGGACTTGAAGCGCGAGATGGTGCGTGTGCGCGGAAAGCCGTCCGAGCCGGTCCGCAACAAGGTTGAGGATACTCCCCTGGTGGTTGCCAGGAAGGAGCCGAAGCCCCCCCCTCCCTCCGTCGCGCATCCCAAAACCTACACGGTAAGGAAGGGGGAGGGAATCCAGGCAATCGCAGAAAAAGTTTACGGCGACAAAAGCCGCTGGCATGAGATCATGGCCGCCAATCCTCAAATCAAGGATCCGCGCGCCATCAAGCCAGGCCAGGTGCTCGTGGTGCCGTGATGTAGCCGAATTCGCAAGAATTTGGCCCCCCGGTCCGCATTCTTGCGAATGCGGCTACTGGTTTGCCATCGAAGACGCTTTGCAGTAAAAGTGGATGGACATGGTTCACTCATTTGTATTTGCGGAGGGGAAACTGGTGGAAAGAGACATGGATCTTTCCACGGTTCCCATGTTGTTGAAGGACGAGGGGGTGCACGTCTGGATTGACATGCAGGACCCGACTCCCGAGGAATCCAAGCGCGTCCTCGAGGGAATTTTTCAATTTCACCCACTGGCCATCGAGGACTGCCTTGCTCCAAGCCAGTTGCCAAAAGTTGAGGAGTATGACGGCTATCTTTTCATGGTCATCCATGCGGTGGACTTTAACCGGAAGGACGAACATTTTCGCACGGAAGAACTGAACTTGTTTTTGGGTAAAAATTTCCTTGTGACATGGCATCGCGAGAATTTGAAGAGCATCCAGGCGGCGCTGGATCGGTGCGGAAAAACGACGCAGAGCGCACGCGGGAGCGACCGCGTGGCGCACTCCATTCTCGACGCGCTGGTGGACAGTTACCTGCCGGTGCTCCACGAGTTTGGCGATGATGTGAACGAGGTGGAAGCCCTGGTGCTGGAAGGCGATTCCAATCCCACCACGATGAACCGCGTGGTGCAGCTCAAGAAGGAGGTCATCTACCTTTGCCAGATCATCCGGCCGCAGCGGGACGTGCTTGGTCGCATTGCGCGGGGCGAGTTCAAGCTGATCCGCACCCAGCTGCTGCCGTACTACCGCGACGTCTGCGACCATCTCGGGCGTTACAATGAAATGGCCGAGACATCCCGGGACTCGCTCAACGGGACCATGCAACTTTACCTCAGCATGTCCACCAAGCAGACCAGCGAGGTCATGAAGGTGCTCACGCTCATCACCGTGATCAGCACGCCCATGTCGGTGGTCAGTTCATGGTACGGGATGAATTTCAAGGACATGCCGGAAATCAATTCGCCACACGGTTATTACGTGGCGGTGTTGCTGACGCTTTTTGCGACTTTTGCCTGCTTCATCTACTTCAGGCGCAAGAGGTGGATGTGAAGCCGGTCTTCATCGAAAAACTCATCGGGCGCATGGACCGCCTTGATGCACGGAGCGTGGCCTCCGTCGTGTCGCGCCTCGCCGAGGAGAAGGGTTTTTTTGAAACTGTCTTCAACGCCCTCAACGAGGGAATCCTTGTATTGGGCACGGATCAGAAAACTCTTTATCTCAATCGCGCGGCAAGCGAATTGCTCGGCTTGGGCGCTGATTTTGGACCCGGCGATTCCTTCCGCCGTCATCTGCCCGACTCTTTCTGGAAGGCTCTGGAGGAGGACCGCCGTTCCCCCAAGCCGCGATCCTCGGTGCATCACGACGTGGAGGTTTTTTATCCACAGCATCGCTTCCTCCAGATTTATGTCAGCACGCTGCATCATGACGCTTCGCCGGAATCCGACCTGCTCTTCATCCTCCAGGACGTGACCGAGGAGCGCCAGCGCGCCGTGCTCAGCGCGAAATCGGAGCGGATCGGCGCCGTCACCCACCTGGCGGCGGGTGTCGCCCACGAAATCGGCAACCCGCTGAATTCGCTCCATATTTATCTCCAGCTGATTGAACGCGAGCTTCGCCAGTTGGATTCCCCCGCGCGCAAGAAAATCGAGGAGCACCTGAGCGTGTGCCAGGGTGAGATTTCGCGCCTCGACCAGATCGTCAGCCAGTTCCTCAAGGCTGTGCGCCCGGTCGTGCCGGCACTTGAGCCGCGAGCGGTGAATGACATCCTCACGGACGTGCTCCAGGTGCTCGAGCCGGAAATTGCCAACCGCGATGTGCTCGTGGAAAAGGACCTGGGCCGCGACCTGCCGCTGATCCTTGCCGACCGCGACCAGCTCAAACAGGTTTTCTTCAATGTCATCCGCAACAGCGTCCAGGCGATGAGCAAGGGGGGAATCCTCCACCTGCGAACAGAACCGCATGGCGACCAGGTTCTCATCACCCTGCGCGACACCGGGGGTGGAATTCCTTCCGAGGTGTTGCAGCACATCTTTGAGCCCTACTTCACCACCAAGAGCGAGGGCAGCGGGCTCGGCCTCATGATCGTCGAACGCGTGGTGCGGGAGCATGGAGGCGTGATCGAGGTCAGCAGCGAGCAGGGGCGCGGCACGACGTTCCGCATTTTCATGCCGATCGCCGAAAAGCGCACGCGCCTGCTGGATGGCAGGTCATCCCAGGAGGCCGCGTGAAACCGCAGCTTCTCATCGTGGACGATGAGAAACCGTCGCGCGAAGGATTGCGCGCCGCACTCGAGGAACGTTACGAGATTTACACGGCCGAGGACGCCGCCTCGGCCATCGACCTGCTTGAAAGGGAAAAGTTTGACGTGCTGGTTTCCGATCTCCGCATGCCGGGCGAGGACGGAATGAAATTGATCCAGCGGGCCAAGGCGCTCCCCCGCCCTCCCGTTTGCATCCTCATGACGGCTTACGGCTCGGAGGAACTCGCGGTGGAGGCAATGAAGAAGGGCGCCGACGATTATATCTCCAAGGGGCGGCTGCAACTGGACGAATTGGAGATGCGCATCGGCCGCCTGCTGCGCTCACGCGGGCTGGAAGCCGAGAACGTGCAGTTGCAACAGCAGCTGGACGACCGTTACGGCATGCATACGATCGTGGGTGAATCGGCGCCGCTGCGTGAAGTGCTTGGGACCGTCAAGCAGGTCGCTCCGTCGCGCGCCACCGTGCTGCTCGAGGGCGAGAGTGGGACCGGCAAGGAGCTGGTGGCGCATGCGATCCACAATCTCAGTCCGAGGGCGAAAGGTCCTTTTGTCGCCGTGCATTGCGCATCGCTCTCGGCAAATCTTCTGGAGAGCGAACTCTTCGGCCACGAGAAGGGGGCGTTCACCGGCGCGTTCGAGCGTCGGCAAGGACGTTTCGAGATGGCGGATGGAGGCAGTCTTTTCCTGGACGAGATTGGCGAGATTGATCCTGCGGTCCAGGTGAAGATTTTGCGCGTGCTGGAGGCCCGTGAATTTGAGCGGGTTGGCGGCAACCAGAAAATCCAGGTGGACACCCGCCTGATCACGGCCACGAATCGCGACCTGAAGAAAATGGTGGCCGATGGAAAGTTCCGCGAAGACCTTTTTTTTCGTCTGAACGTCATCCGCATCCAGCTGCCGCCGTTACGGGATCGCCGCGAGGACATCCCCCTGCTGGCAAACGCATTCCTGAAAGAGTTCAACCGCGAGAACGACAAGCGCGTGAAGGATATTGCGCCCGAAGTGATGGACCTGTTCCAGAAGTACGCATGGCCGGGAAACATCCGCGAACTACGCAACGTGGTGAACCGCATGGTGGTGATGGCGCGCGGCGAGCGCCTGATGAGCAGGGATGCGCCTTCAGAATTGAAAGAGTCGAAGCCGTTGCCCCCTTCATCCACCACCGCTTCGGAAAGTCTCAACCTGGCCGAAATGGAAAAACGCCTGATTGCGAAGGCCCTCGAAAAGACGGGAGGCAACATCAGCCGCGCCGCACCGCTGCTTGGAATCAGCCGCCGGACCATGCACCGGAAATTAAATGAACTGAACCTGCCCGCAGACGGGTGATGCAACCCCATTTACAGCTCACGGATTGACGAAGCCGAACCGCGACAGGGGCCACACGATCAGCCAGGGCCTGGCGAGAATCCGTTCCGGTGCGAGGGGGCCTTCGAAGCGACTGTCCTGTGAATCCGTCGTGAAATCTCCGAGCAAGTAGTATCCTTTGCCGCAAGCTAGCGAGGCCTTTTTATCCATGTTGCCGTAGGGATAATACCGGAGAAACTTCAGCGAGGACGGATGCTCGATTGGGGAACCGTTCACGCAAACCCATTTATCCCTGATGGAGATCGTCTCACCGGGCAATCCTGCCACACGCTTCATGATCTGCGCGCCGTCCTCTTCGCTTCGGTACATCACGAGTTCCCATCTTCGGGGGTTGCGAACGCTGTAGGTGATTTTCTCGCTCAGGACACCATCGGCGCTCTTGAGATTCTCGCCCTGCAGAGTGGGTGACATGGAGCCCGATACGACGAAGGAAAGATCAAACGCCAGAAAATAGATGACAAACAAAAGTCCCATGATTGCCAGGATCCGTTCGAACCAGCGAAGCACTCTTCGCAACGGCGTCGCTTTGACCACAAGCGTCATTTGACAGGGATCAAATGAAGATGGAAGCCCGTCAGTCTGCGGTCTCTTCCTCGTTCATTGATTGTTGTATCTGCACGATGCGTGTCTGGTCGGTTTTCTGCCATTTCAAATGGGCGGACCGGGTGCCACCTCGTGTTTGGTGCACCTGGCCACCAAGCAGGATAACCACGCCGGTACCTCCCACCAGGGTGACCACGACCATTTCGCCAATCATTCGTTTCAATGTGTAGCCTCCCGTCACCCTCTCCGGCGGCCCGGATGGATCGGGGATTTCCATTTCGTCTTGCTGGTTTTGTTTCATGATGTTTTCTCCTTTGGTCTTGAGTGTTGAGCTTGCTCTTTCATCCGCACGCCATTTGCTCCTTTCGTACAGGAGCAGCCTGTGACAACTCCACGAAATGCCTTGCCTCACGAAAGCAAAGTTCATTCAACAGGCACAACAGGCGGTCGGGTTGTGCCACCTTGCCGGTCCTCACGTAGTTGCTGCACCGGCAGGTGGTGCCGCAGATGGACTGGATGACGCACGCGTCACAGGCGGGGTCGGAACGGCTCGCGGCAGTTGGCCGCTCCAGAAAATCCGCTCCATCGAGGGCATGGCCGAAGAGTCGCATCGGGTTGTCCTCCCGGTCTTCACCAATCAACCGCTCGCAAGGATAAAGATTTCCCGAGGGTGCCACGGCGATTTCGCCATTTCCAAACCCGCATCGTGCGGTTTCGTTGTGAGGCACCCCCGAAAGCAGGAGCAGTTTTTCATCGAACCAGTTCAGGCCGAAATCCGGTAAATGATTTCTCCAGAACCCGGCGCAATCCGAAATCGCCTCCTTCAGATTTGCCGCATCCGGCCGCGTCCAGTTTGTCCAAAGGTCCAGTGATAAATCCACGCGACGAACTCCAGCATCATGGAGAAACTCGATCCCTTCACACAATTCTTTCACATTGTCAGGCCGCACCACCATGTTGACACGGTACTCCTTGCCGGCATCAGAGAGTCTTTTCATGGTATTGAGCACGACGCCCGCGCTTCCACGCCCATCTGGAAAACGGCGATGACGGTCATGGACTTCCATGAGGCCGTCACAGCTGATGACGAGATCTAGGCATGGGAGAATCATCACCGTCCATGCGGATGGGTGGGTGAGAGTCCCGTTGGTGGTGAGACCGGTCGAGAGCGATATCTCCGACTCGATTGCGAGAGCCCGGGCGTATTCGATCATTCTGGAAATCATATCTGCCTCGACCAGCGGTTCGCCTCCAAAAAATCCCAGCTCCATCGTTCCACCGGGATGAATGGATGCGATGGCGCGGTCAATCGCCCTGCATCCAATGGACTCAGGCATCCTTCGGTTGAACTTCGAGCCGGTGTAGCAGTAGTCACAACGGAGGTTGCATGCGTGATTGACCATCAAGACCAGGCCAAAATGAGAATGCATGTGGCGAGCTTTGGGTTTCGGGATGACATTCACCGACAAGGCCAATATAAGCCGAATCCGGCCGAAAACAAACGCACCCCAAATCTTCTCCAACGCAACGATAAGCAGGGATTATACCGTTTTCAGGACTTGGGAGCTGGAGCTGCAGGTGCGGGCACTGCGGGTTTCTCGGCGGGAGCCGGGACCGGAATTTCCGGCTGGGGAGGTGGCGGGACGGCGGCTTCCCAGATCGGATAGGGATTCGCATTCAAATTCTCAAAACGTTCCACGACCTTGTTGGGAAATACCCCCATCAGGAGCACCATCAGGCCGATCAGCCCAAGCGAGGTGTTCATGGCGGGGTTGGATGTCACACGACGCGGGTCTTTGGCTGGCAGCACATACATCTGCTTCGTGAGCTTGAGATAATAGTAAAGCGACACGGCACTCATGGCGATGGCGTAGGCGACGAGCCACAGGAGCCCGAGATTTTTCGGATCAGCCTGCACGGCGGCGGCAAAGAGGTAGAATTTTCCGAAGAACCCGGCAAGGGGCGGAATGCCCGCGAGCGAAAGCATGAAGATGAGCATCAGGAGGGAGAGATACGGCGAGCGCCGGGCCATTCCGGTGAAATGCTCGAAGTCATCGCCGCCCGCCTTCGAGCCGATGGCGTTCACCACGCCGAATGCGCCGATGTTGGTCAGCGCGTAAATGATGATGTAAAAGTAAATTGCGGGCGCGGCGCTGGGAGCGGGGACGCCGGAAGCCTGGATGGCCACGATCGCCACGAGGATGTACCCGGCGTGCGCCACGCTGGAATAGGCGAGGAGACGCTTCACATTCGTCTGCATGATGGCCGCGAAGTTTCCGATCGTCATGCTCAATACGGCAATGATGGCGACCGTGCCGGCCCAGCCCGAATGCCACCGGGTCGGCCATGAGAGGGCGCTGCCTGCCGCGGCGGGCAGACCGATGAGAAGCAGCTTGGTCAGCGCCACGAAACTGGCAATCTTGGAGCCGGTGGCAATCATCGCCGCAACGGGCGTGGGCGCCCCTTCATAGGCGTCGGGCGCCCACAAATGAAATGGGGCCGCCGCGATCTTGAAACCGAGCCCGACCAGCGTGAAGAGAATCCCGATGCCCAGCATCTTCATGGGCACTTTGGCAAGCTGGTCGCCCTGAAGCGCGCCGGCGATTTCACGCAGGCTCGTATGCCCCGTCGCGCCGTAGATGTAGCTCAATCCGAAAAGCAGGAAAGCCGCGGAAAAGCCCCCGAAGATGAAATACTTGAGCCCGCCCTCCACCGAGCGACGCGCGCCTTTTTGAAACGCGGTCAGGACATAGAGCGTGAGGCTGATGAGTTCGAGCGCGATGAAAATCATCAACAGGTCCTCGCTCGAAATCAGGAATACCATCCCCAGCACCGAGAAAAGCATCAGGCCGTAATATTCGCCGACATGCGTCGAGTAGGGCGTCTTGAACCCGATGACCACCGTGATGAGGGCCAGCCCCACGACCGCCATCTTGAAAAGAGTGTTCAGGCGCGAGGCGACAAACGCCCCATGGCCGACAACAAATGTGTTTTGCCAGTCCATGTATTGGAGCGCGTAAATAAAAAACACCATGACAAGGCCGATGATGACGCTGCATCCCAACTGCTCGTGGCGGTGCTCCACCGAATCCGACCGGAAAAAAATAATGTCCAGCAACAAAACGCCAAAGGCGAGGCCGCACAGGACGATTTCCGGTGTCAGCAGGTTGAGAACATGCAGGATATTGGAAGAATTCATTGACGGGCCAGGTTGCCTGAGATGCTTGGCTTGACGTGGTGTTTGATGAACTGATCCGAGGATTTATCCACCATGTTCAGCAGGATGGGGGGATACAGGCCGACGATGACCAGGATCGCAACCAGCATGAGGCTTGCCACTTTTTCCTGGATGGTTACCGGAGCGAGGTGATCCCACTTGGTCATGTCATTGCGGCGATCGCCAAAGAACGCCTTGTGGATCGTTCTCAAGGTGTAGGCCACCGTGATGATGATGCCGATGCCGATGGGAAGAAGGAGCCATGGGAACGCCCGCCATGTGCCGATGAGCACCAGCAATTCTGCAAAGAAGCCGCTGAACCCGGGAAGCCCCATGGAAGCGAACGCGCCGATGATGAAAACACCCCCGACGAACGGCATGGCCTTGATCAGGCCGCCGAGTTCGCTGAGCTCGCGTGTGTGTGTGCGCTCGTACACCATCCGCCCGACAACCGCGAAGAGCAGCCCCGCCACGACGCCGTGTGAAAACATCTGCATCACCGAGCCCTTCAAGCCCGTGAGGTCGAGCGTTGCCAGCCCGAGCAGGACGAACCCCATGTGGCTCACGCTGGAGTAGCCGATCACGAATTTGAAGTCGCGCTGCACCAGCGCAACCATTGCGCCATAGACAATATTGATCGTGGCGATGATGGCAAAGACCGAGCTCCAGAAATGGTGGATGACAAGTCCCGACATGCCGGCTGGAAACCAGAGAGGGAGGGTGACGTTCGCGGTCATTCCCGACGGAAAAAGCATGATGGCCACGCGAAGGCATCCGTATGCCCCGAGCTTCATCACCACGCCCGCGAGGAGCATGGAGGCGGCGGTCGGCGCCGCCACATGCCCCGTGGGCGCCCATGTGTGGAAGGGCCACATGCCGGCAAGGACTGCGAATCCCACGAAGACCAACGGCAATGCCCAAAGTTGAAAGGAGACGGGGAAGTTTGCACTGGCGAGCGCGTCGAGGTCGAAGGTTTTTCCACCCGGCAGGTCAGCCGTGTAGTAAAGCGCCAGCGCGCCGATGAACACCAGGGCGCTTCCCGCAAAGCTGTACAGCACCAGCTTCATCGCGCCGTACTCCTTGCGCGTGCTGCCCCAGATGGCGATGATGAAGTACTTGGGAACGATCGCGATTTCGTAAAATACGAAAAGCAAAAACAAGTCGCGCGCCTGAAAGACCCCATACACGCCACCGATCAGCACAAAAAAGAAACCAAAAAATTCGTTCAGCCGTTCCTCGATGTTCCAGGAATAAAGCACGCCCGTGAAGGCGATGATTCCGGTGAGCAGCACGAGCGGCAGGCTGATGCCATCCACGCCCACCTTGAAATGGATCCCAAATTGAGGAATCCACGCCACTCCGTCGCCGTTTCCAAACTGGTAGTTGCTCCCCCCCAAGTCATACGTGAAAAAACAAAACAGACCAATCAAGAGACCCACAGACGCCACCACCAGGGCGATCCATCGGATCAGGTCCTTTTTCTCCGGCTTCATCAGCATGATCACTCCAGCGCCGATGAAACTCACCCATATCGTCCATGTAAGCATGAAGCCCGCTTATGTGCCGAACCTGCGCGCTCTAGGCAAGAGAAAAGCTCGGTGAGAAAGAATGTAGGAGCCGCTGTCAGCGGCGAACTCCGCACAGAACCACCTCGCCCGCCTGCGTGGCCGTAGCCACTTCCCCGCTACGCCCAAGCGCTTCGCGGTGGCGAGCGGCGTGGCGAAGGCCCGGTCGCCGCTGACAGCGGCTCCTACACTGCCAAACTATTTTTTCCTTCATCTTTCCGCCTTCAGCCTGCACCTTGTAAGCAATCATGGCACTCAGCCGGTTTAAACCATTGCTGGAAGATCTCGAACAATTCGCCGTCGAGGTCATCTACGAGAAACGCAGGGGGAAGCGCGCATCGCTTCTCCGCGGATTCCTCTACCTGCTCTCCCGCGTCTTCGAGGTGATCGTCCAGTGCCGCCACTTCCTCTACCGCCACCGCATCCTCCGTGACCGCCAGCTCGGATGCCTCGTCATCAGCGTCGGCAACCTCACGGTGGGAGGCACGGGCAAAACCCCGGTCGTGGAAAAAATCGCGCGCGCCCTCCAGGAACGGGGACGCCGTGTGGCCATCCTGAGCCGCGGCTACAAGAGCGAGCCGCGGCCTCTTCTCGAGCGGTTCTGGCAGCGCGTCACCTTCCAGAAGGAGGCCGATGAGCCGCGTGTCGTTTCCGACGGACAGGATCTGCTTCTTGATTCCAACACGGCAGGCGACGAGCCCTACATGCTCGCGTCCAATCTCAAGGATGTGGTCGTGCTCGTGGACAAGGACCGCGTGAAGAGCGGGCGTTACGCGATCGAGAAGCTCCACATTGACACGCTGCTGCTCGACGATGGCTTCCAGTACCTCGCGCTCAAGAGCAAGCTGAACCTCGTGCTCATTGACCGCAGCAATCCCTTTGGGAACAACCATCTTCTGCCCCGCGGGACCCTTCGCGAGCCCCGCAGAAACCTGGGCCGGGCCGACTACATTTTCATCACCAAATCGGATGCCTCGGGCAATGACGAACTGAAAAAGCAGATCCGCCAGCACAACACCCGCGCCGAGATCATCGAGTGCGGCCACAAGCCGCTCTATTTCCAAAACGTGTTCCAGCACGACGACCGCCAGCCACTGGGCTTCATCAAGGATAAAAAAATCGGGTCCATCTGCGGAATCGCGCTGCCCGATGGATTTGAACAGAGCCTTGTGAAACTGGGCGCAAAAATCGTTTACCCCAAGCAGTACGCGGACCACCACCGCTTCTCGCAGCAGGAAATCCTCAACATGATCAACATCAGCCGTCGCCGCTTCGCGCAGATCATCATCACCACCGAGAAGGACGCTGTGCGATTCCCCAAACTCGACCGCGTGGATGTCCCCGTTTATTTCCTTCGCGTGGAAATCGAAATCCTCGCCGGCGCAAAGGACTTCGATGACTGCGTATCGCGCATTTGCTTCAAGTAATTCCTGTCGCTCTGTCCGCTAATCGGTATCCTGGAAAAGCTCGATCTCTTCCTTCTGGATGTTCAGCGCAACCAGTTCCTTAAACTCTTCCCGACCGTTGCAAAGGATGGTCAGGATGTGGGTGACGATGCGAGAATTGACATCGATCATTTCAACGGAGCTAATCCTGTAATGCTTTCCCCGTCGTAGCCGGGGACGGATATTGGCAAACATGTCCGGCAGAATTTCGCCATGCACCAGGTGACCGTACAGCTGAAACTCAATATTGGTCTTGTTGGCCGAAGCACGCAACGTCGGGTCCACGTCAACCAGATTGACACAGGTGTTGGTTACATGGAAGCGGGTGGGCATGGATAAAACAGTTTTAGCTGGCTCTATATCTGGGCTTTAAAAATGCGGCTGCGTCAAGGCCCGATATGCCCGGCGCTCTTCCTACAATCAAAACCCCGAAAAACATTTTCATTGCATCGATATACGAGTGTGTATATACGTTGTGATATTGTTAATTAACAATATAACGATATGAAAGAAATTGAATTCCGAGCCGGGGTGCTGCTGGAAGCGTTGGGTGAGCCCATTCGCTTTCAGATCATTCGATATCTTCAATCCCGGCCGAGGTCGGTCAGCGAACTGTCCCGCCTGACAAAGCGTCACCAGACCACCGTCTGCCAGCATCTCGCCGTTCTGCGAAAGCTCAACGTCGTGCGTTACCATAATCGCAATCGTTTCACCTTCTACGAGATCAAGCTCGCCGATGCGCCAGCCTTGCTTGATTTCGCCGTGCGGTGCGCTCGTGCCACCCGGGGGCCTGATGAATCGGCCTGAGCCCTTTCCATCCAGTCGGAAGCAAAATCTCCACACCAAACACCCAAAAATCGGTCCTTCATGAAGACGGCGATTTCGGCTATTCTTTTCGTATGGTGGTATTTCAAATGATTGGCCGCTTGATTCAGTCGCTCCCTCTGGAAACAGCGAGGCGGCTTGGACGTCTCCTCGGCGCTCTCGCATGGCGGTTGGATCCCGTCCACCGCCGCCGCGTGCTTGAGAACCTGCATCTCGCCTTCGGCGACCACCACCGGATCATGCCGCCCGAGATTCATCCGATTACGATCGGACGCGAAAGTTTCCGGCGCTTTGGGGAAAATGCCTTCACCGCAGTGTGGATGGCGGGACACAGTGATGCGGAGCTTGAATCCCTCATCGAGGTGACCGGCGTGGAGGAAAATCTGCTGCCCGCCGTCAAACGGGGAAAGGGTGTCATTCACGTGATGTTCCATCTCGGCAACTGGGAGGCGCTCTCGCGAATCGTGTCGCGCATCCCGCAGGTGAAATTTGCGACGATCTACCAACCTCTCAAGAATGCGGGCTTCGACGCGATGATCGCCCAATGGCGCCAGCGCGGCGGCGTGGGGCTCATCAACCGTCACCACGGATTTGCCAACGCCGTCCGCCACCTGCGCGCGGGAGAGGCGGTGGGGATGCTGGTGGACCAGCATGCGGGTGACCACGGGATGTGGGTCCCGTTTTTTGAAAGGCTCGCCTCCACCACCGTTCTGCCCGCCCTTCTGGCGCGACGCACCGGGGCGACCATCATCCCGATATTTTGCCGAAAATCCGGCGACCGATGGGTGATGGAATTCGACAAGCCCGTTCCGTCCGAAGGACGCGACGATGGGGAGATCATGATGGAGATTCATCGCCGCCTTGAGGACGTGATCCGCGCCGATCCCGCGAACTGGTTCTGGATGCACAACCGCTGGAAGACGCCTTCACCCAATTTTCTTTTTCACGGATACCGTCGCGGGGTTCATGTGCCGGCGGGCATGAAGCTGAAACCATTCCGAGTGCTGGTGCGGGGCACGAACTGGCTTGGAGATTCCGTGCTCACCATTCCTGCGCTGCGCGCGATCAAGTCGGGCCGGCCCGATTGTCACCTCACCCTTCTCACGCCGCCCAAGCTGGCTGATTTATGGAAAGGACAAAGCTTTGTGGATGACGTGATCACATCCGCGGATGACGCCCGGGGGCGCTGCTTCGACGCGGCGATTTTGTTTCCGAATTCATTCCGCAGCGCGTGGGAAGCGTGGCGCCTTGGAATTCCCCGGCGCCAGGGATACGCGGGGCACGGGCGCGAATGGCTGCTCACGGCGGTGTGCCCTGAAAGTTTTCGTGCGGGCCCGCGTGAGCACGATGTGAAGGATTTCTGCGGGTTGGCGAGATGGATGGGCGGGAAGGTGGAGAGTGAAGTCCCGAGACTGAACAAGGATGAAGGCGGAGGGATGAAGGATGAAGGTGTCGCGGAATACTTTGTATTGCATCCCGGCGCGGCGTTTGGATCGGCGAAGCGCTGGTTGCCGGAGCGGTTCGTGGAATTGGTGAAGCGATTTCCAAATGTTCACTGGCGCTTGATTGGCAACGATGAGGAGCGCGAGCGCAACTCCAATCTGGCCCGCCAAATGGACGGCCACGCTGAGGACTGGACGGGGCGCCTGGGTTTGAGAGAACTCGCCGCACTGCTGGCGGGAGCACGAGTCGTTGTATGCAACGACTCGGGCCCGATGCACCTTGCGGCGGCTGTGGGTGGGCACGTGGCAGTCATTTTTGGTTCCACCGAGCCGATTCATACCGGCCCGCTCGGCGAGGGCCATCGCGTGCTGCGTCGAATCGTGGAATGCAGCCCATGCTATTTGCGCGAGTGCCCGATTGATTTGCGCTGCATGAAGGCTGTGAGCGTGGATGAAGTGGAAACGGCGGTTCGGGAAATCATGCAATTGCGGAATGGTAATTCTGATTGAGTGTTTCAAAATCCTCGGTAGATTCTACGCGCACATGAGCTCATTGATCCACTTCTTCACCTCCGGCGGGATTTTCATGATTCCCATGGTCGTCTGCTCCGTTGTGGGACTGGCAATCATCATCGAACGCACCGTTGCGCTTCGACGCGCCAAGGTGATTTCCAGTTCACTTCTCGCCGCGGCCCAGTCGTTTCAGGCAGGGGACGACGTCCAGCGCCTATATGGGCAGTGCGCCGGGGATGGCAGCGTGCTGGGGCGCGTCATCCAGACAGCATTGTCCCACCTGGATTCGCCGAAGTCCGACACCCTGGACGCGATCCAGGTGCGCGCCCGCGCCGAGGCGGTGCAGCTGGAACGCGGGCTGGTGACACTCGAGATCATCGTGGGCATCGGCCCGCTGCTGGGCCTGCTCGGAACGGTGTCGGGCTTGATCCGTGTATTCTCCGTGTTCGGAAACGGCGGAGAATCCATTTCCGAGGCGGTGGGAATCGCCAAGGGCATTTCCGAGGCGTTGAACATGACGGTGGCCGGGTTGATTGTGGCGATTCCCTGCCTCGTGATTCACGCGTATTACACGAGCCGGGTGGAGCATTACATGACGGAGATGGAGGGAGTCTGCCTCGACCTGGTGGCGAAGCTATACAAGCATCGGGCATAAAGGAGCTCCCATGGCCCTGCGCTTTTACGCCAAGCCCCGACGCAAGCCGATCATCATCGTGGTGACGATGATTGATATTTTTTGCGTGCTCCTGATTTTCTTCATTGTGGCGACCACGTTTCGGAGGAGCATGCCCGCGGTGAAAATCATGCTGCCGCCAGCGAAGGAAGGCGTGCCTGTCAATGAGACGGAACCCGTCATCTTGAGCGTGGCGGCGGACGAAACGATTTACCTGAATGCCAGGGAAGTGCCGATAGCCCAGCTTGGTGAGGCGCTCAACGAGCTGGGCAGGAAATCACCCCAGCCGTCGCTGGCAATGCAGGCGGACAAGAAGGCGCCGTTTGGCCTGATCATCAAGGTGATGGACGCAGCCAAGGCTGCGGGCTTTTCCCAGCTTCCGGCGTTCATCAACCAGGAAACTCCGCCGGGCCACTGACCTTGAGTCACGGTTTTTTATCGGGAACGACCGTCTTGGCCGGCGCCCCATCCTTGCCCGTGGCCTTCCAATGCTGGAAGAGACGATTGCTGTCGTTGAACGTCACGAAGGCCATGAACGTGAGCAGCAACACGATGAAGACCATGTGGGTGGTCTCGATCAGTTTCTGGTTTAACGGTCTCCTGCGAAGCTTCTCGATCAACGTGATCACGATATGCCCTCCATCGAGCACGGGAATCGGCAGCAGGTTCAACACGGCAAGGTTGATGTTGATGATCACGAGAAATTTCAACGCGATGCGGAAATCGTTCAGGATCGCGTAGTACAGGATCGTGGCGATTCCCACAGGGCCGGAAAGATCGCCGACTCCCACCCCGGTGGTGCTCCTGTGTGCGATGGCGTTGATGCTGTCGACAATCATCATCAGGCTGCTTTTGACGAGAGCCACGGGCGATGGATACACATCGATGGTTTTAGGCCGCACGAACGCGATTCCGATCCGCGGCTCATGATCCTCGTTGTCGGTGTTGGGAACCATGTCCATTTCCAATCGTTGGCCCTTTCGCAGGATTGCGAGGTGGACGGTCTGTCCCTTGCGGGCTCCGACGAGTTTGGCCATGTGGGTTGTGCTGACAATTCGTTCTCCGGCAAGTTCAATGAACGTGTCGTTCGCCTGGACGCCCGCCTTGTCCGCCGGGCTGCCGGGCGTGACCTTGGCGGCCGTCGCCACGCTGGCGTGGTCCAGGTCCAGGACGCGAATTTTGAAAATCTTGTCGCGTGCAGGCAGAACCTCCAAAGTTTGCCGGGCATGGTTTCGCTCAATTCCAATCTGAACTTTCCGTGAGAGGCTGAGAGCCACTCCCATGCGAATATCGTCCCAGCTCTCCATGGGTTTGCCATCAATCGCCACGATCAGATCACCCGGGCGGATGCCCGCGAGGTATTCCGGTGAATCGGGGGCGACGTAACCGACATGAAGGTCGTTGTATCCCTCATCAGCCGGTATTCCCACCTTCCACAGAATGAATGCGGTGAAGAAGGCCAGCAGAACGTTGAAGAAGCTTCCCGCGAGAAGGATCAGGATTTTGTCGCGAGCCCTCATCGGCTTAAGCTCCTCGACGGGCGTCTCTACCTTGCCCTCGATGGCTTCCATCGCAAGCTGGGGAATCAATACATAGCCGCCGAGCGGCACGCAGCCCAGTCTGTACTCCACGCCACCCCATGTCCGCTTCCAGAGGGCCGGGCCGAACCAGATCGCAAAACGCTCGACCTTCACCTTGCGCCAGCGCGCGACGAGAAAATGCCCCAGTTCATGGATGAAAATCGTGAGGTTGAACAGCAGCAACGCCACTGCAACGACGTACACATTGGTCAGGAATTCAAACATGGTGATGAGACAATCTGCACCAGTTGGAGTCGGTAATCAAATTCTACTTTGCCGGGCCGTGGCTGTACGACTGCTGGCGAAAACGCTTGCCGGCTTCGGCTTCGATTTCGGCCAAGGGCCGCGCCGTGTCGGTTGCCTCAGCTTCGTAGAGATTCTTGCGATCTTTGTTCTCTTCATCCACCAGCCGCTGGATATAGGCGGGGTCCCAGCCCGACTTGGGATGGGGCTCGAGGTATCCATGGGCACCTTCGACCGCCACGCTGTCATTTTTCATCGCCCAGACTTCCCCGCTGCGCATGTCGCGCCGACGCAATGCCTCATTTTCGGTTTCACTGAGCTTGCGCTCGGTGGAGGTCGCGCCCTCCTTCTGGTACACCTCCACTTTCATCGTGATGTCCACCTTGATCGGCTCCGGCGTGGTGAGCTGCACCTGCGGGGCGCACCCAGCCGCGGACAGCAGGCAGGCGCCGACAGCGCATGATAGAAAAATATGTCGAACGATTTTCATTTCACTTCCTTCACGCTCCAATCCGTGTTGAAGAAACTTGGAGCGTTTCCATTCTGAAGTCCATGCCACGTGAGGTCAAGCTTGCGGGAGCCGCGTGCGCCCTTCGATCGGAATGTCAGGACGGCGTCCGGCTTTATGTACGTGACATCGAGGTCGTACTGCGAATAGGGATACTCCCTCAAGCTCGTGACAAATGCAATCGCCACGTCACGACTGGCTCCACCCATGTTGTGGCGGATCCGCTCCAGAACCTTGTCCATCGTCCGGAACTCAATGACACCCGATGACTTCGACTTGAGATTGAGTTTGGCTGTCAATTTTTCAATCTGTCCCTCCACATCGAATCCCATCCCCGCACGGCCGTTCATCGTCATCGCCTGGCTCGCCAGCGTGTCGAACACCTCGCCCGTCTCCACGTCCGCTGCCGCCCCCCACACGCGCCACGGCTCGTCCGTGCTCCACCCGCACGTCGCCCCGCCGATGATGTACCCGTGTGCGAACACCCCGCCGTACGCGACGGTGATGGACTTCGGGTCAAACGTCACAGACGTCCATCCATCCGTAACCTGAAAGTCCTTCCACTCGATGACCTCTGTGTAAACGGTGTTCACCATGTCGTTGGGCGGGCGGTAGCCGGGATTGGTTGCCACGGAAACCGGAGCGGGATCGCCGAGGTTGAACATGATCTTGCCGTACAGGTTGCGAAATGAAAGGTGGTGCGCCGGCCAGGACAGGTTCTGGCGTGGAATGATCAGGTCAATCTGGAACTGGGCCAGGCTCAGGTCGCGCAGGTCCAGGTCCTTTCGGCTTACTTCAAACTCGAACGGATACTGCAGCGAAAGCTCGCGAAGCCGGCTGATATCAAGCTGCCCCTCGTGGATCAGGAACGATTTCACGCGCCATGTCGGGCCGTCGGATGCCGCCACGGTCGGGCGCGACACATGCATCTTCCGCAACTCATCCACATACCAGAAAAGGGAGCGATCGACGTTCAGGATGGGATGATGAAACACGAGCGAATCGAGTTCGCGATTCCTCAGCCCGGCGACGCGGAATTCCACGGCAACTTCCTCCATGCTCACGAGCGGCACTGCCGCATCCAGCGGGGAATGGATGGTGAAACGGCTGAATTTGATCACGCGCGATTTTTTCAAGTCGTCTTCCGAGAGGCGGGTGCCGAGAGGAACGTCATCGTACTTTCCCTCCATCTCCAGCGTCAGCGGAGGCATGTCCGGGGCGATGCCCACCATGACGAGTCCCCCGCGCTCGAGAACCAGGTGGTCGAGGTACCACGTCGGCGTTTGCGGGAGAGCGGCGACCCCCTTGATGGGGGTGTTTGTCGCGCCGATTTTTCCCAGCGCGGCAAGATCCACAAAAATCTCGGGGCGTTCCACCTTCAATTCCGTGATGCGCCGGTCCCAGAGTCGCTTCCATTCCCATCGGAGCGTGCTGCGCGGAACCTTGAGAAATCCGCCCACCTTCGCGTCATCCATCTGGAGCGAGTTCTTCGAAATCCACCGGATCGATTCCGCGCTGAACCGAAGATCCGGCTCGCGCCAGTTGACGAGCGCCACAACGAATTCCGTCGGACGCCACACCGCATACGCCACCACACCCGCGAGGAGGATCAGGACGAGAAGCAGCGCAAGGAACAATCCACGAAAAATCCGCCATGGCAAGCTGCGCCTGTGCCGTTTTGGAATGGGATCGGTCATGTAAGTGGTCCGTTTCCAACCGGGTCGGACTGCAGGGGAAGAACGGAAGGGCCACGGATGAACACGGATTTACACGGATAAAATCTCTTTGCCACAGCAAAGAGATTTTCAGGAAACGTTACGAAATCAGGCTGGAATATCCGTGTTTGATCCGTGTCCATCCGTGGCTCAAATTCCGTGCCGTTCAGGAATCAGGTCTTGATGGCGTTTTTTTTCTTCGCCTCTTCCTTCGCCATCCATTCCTCCCACGATTTGCCGGCGGCGGTGTCTTCGCCCGTAAATTCAATTTTCGTGATTTCCGAATACTTGAAAAGCTGCTTCTCGTCGCTCCCCGCCACCATCATCTCGACGAACGGATCGCGACAGCGAACCGCGCCCTTGGGTTCGCGGTTGGACATGAACCCGACGATCGCGCGTCCATCCTTGAGAGCAAGCGTGATGTCGCCACGATAGTCGAACGCCTTCTCGATGTCTGTGCTGAGATCGCCCATGGCCGTCAATTCTTTCCCGCGTGCTCGTGCTCCTTTTCATCGTGGTGATGATGGGAGCATCCGCTGCCGCAACCGACGGGAGCCTCGGACTTTACGTGATGGCCGTTGGTGGATTCCCTCGAGCCGTTCAAATGAACCCCGCCGTTCGCATGACCGTTTCCATTGAGGGGCTTGCTGGCGCCGAATCCAAGTAGAGTCAGTTTCACCGTGCGCGCAAAGCCATTCCATGTTCCGAAGGTGTCGTCCACCGCGGTGGCTTCGTAGCCGCAATGCACCATGCAGTTCGCGCATTTGGGATTGCCCGAGCGATGTCCGTAATTGTCCCATTCCGTCTCCTCGATCAACTCCTTGAACGAGGAAACATATCCCTCGCCGAGGAGATAGCACGGTTTTTGCCAGCCAAAAATGTTGTACGTGGGATTGCCCCAGGGCGTGCATTCGTAATCCTGGCGTCCCATGAGGAATTCGAGGAAAAGCGGCGACTGGTTGAAGGCCCATTCCTTTTTCGGATTGCTCAGGATCTTGCTGAAGAGATCCTGAGTGCGGCTGCGCTGCAGGAAGTGCTGCTGGTCGGGGGCATGGGAATAGCTGTAGCCGGGCGACATCATCATCCCTTCCACGCCGATCCGGGTCATCTCGTCGAAAAATGCCCGGACGCGCACAGGATCGGCTCCCTCGAACAACGTCGTGTTGGTCGTCACGCGAAACCCGCGCTTGATCGCCTCGCGGATCGCCTCGGTGGCAACGTCGTAAATCCCGTCACGGCAGACCGCGTGATCATGCTCCTCCTTGAGACCGTCCATGTGAACGCTGAACGTGAGATATTTGGAAGGCGTGAAGAGGTCGAGCTTGCGCTTGAGGAGGATGGCGTTGGTGCAAAGGTAGATGTACTTTTTGCGTTCGACGAGGCCCTCGACGATCTCCTTGATCTCGGGATGGATGAGCGGTTCACCGCCGGGGATGCTGACCATGGGGGCGCCGCATTCATCGACCGCCTTGAAGATTTGCTCTGGGGAAAGACGCCGCTTGAGGATGTGCTCGGGATACTGGATCTTCCCGCACCCGGCGCATTCGAGATTGCAGCGGAAGAGAGGCTCGAGCATGAGCACGAGCGGATACCGCTTGGTGCCCTTGATCTTGTGGCCAAGCACATACGATGCAACAGTCCAGGCTTGTGAAATGGGTACAGGCATAGGTGTGAAAGTTGTGGATCGCGAACGTGACGCAACCCGCTTGAAACCAAGGATTTGACCCGAAGGGGATTTCGGAAACAAGACCAATTTTGTCCTTTTTTGGGAATCGGCATTCCGCAGCAACTCTCTCGCAGGGGCGCTCCCATGTGTCCGCCCTCCGTTCCGCGTAGGAGCGGCTGCCCTTCGACAGGCTCAGGACAGTCCCGAGCAACGCCGAGGGGCTGCCAGCCGCGACCGGACCAAGGGTGTTTCCCTGTTGGAAGTTCGACGTTCGATGTTCAATGTTGGACGTTCCTGCCGCCCGCCGCCTTCCCATTCTGATTTTTGACAGGATTAACAAGATTTACAGGATGTTCGGAAAAGCAGGGATTTGGGCAGGATTGCACAGGATTCGATCGCGCAGCGCAACGCGCTGCACGATCGGCTGGTTACAAAAAACCCTTGTGCCGCTGCCATTCTTGACATCAGAAACCGATTGAGGAATCGTCATGACGTCTCTCACCCGGCATCGGCCATTCACTCGATGATACAAAAGCAGATTCCTTCACCAGCCCGTCGCCGCGGAAAAATCGCCTACCTTTTGCTGCTGGGGATCCTGCCCTTGGAGCTGAATGGTTTTTACAACGCGCAGTTGTCCCAATATCCCGACTGGTATTGGTGCGTCGAGATTCTGACGTGGATCGTCCTGCCGATTTTCATCCTTTTCATGGCTGCCCGGTGGCGATTGTTTCACGCTTCCGAGATTGGACTGCACGCCGAGGTGGCGGGTCACCGCAGTACCGGTCTCTTGATTGCGGCGCTCCTGATTGTTCCCGCATTCTTCGTCATCGTGGATCACGTCGGATATTTCGCAGCGCAAGGCTTTTTCCCGAAAAACATCGGGAAGATCGCCTTTGGATATCGAGACCTCGTCCCGTCATCCGGTTTTTTAAGAGCCTTGGTTCTCCTGCATCTCTGCCTGACTGCCGGAATCGTTGAGGAGATTTATTTCCGGGGAATGGGCCGTCTTCTTTTTCCGGAGACCTCCATGGGAAGCGCCATGTATGTGATCGTGTCCTCCCTGGTGTTTTCCTCGATCCATTGGGAAGGCGGCGTCTGGAATCTGTCGGCAACCCTGGTGCTGGGGGTGACAAGCTCCGTGCTTTTCGTGCTCCTGCGCAACCTCTGGCCCTTGATCGTCGGCCACATCCTGTGTGATTTTCTGTGGTTCCGATGAATCGGTTTCCCATCCGCATTCATTCGTGAACACGGCACGCAGTCACAAGAAATTTTCTCCGCAGATTTCTGAAACGGCATCAAAGCGTGCCATTCCAGTTGAAAGCACGCTTTCAACTGGAATGGCACGCTTGGGGTCACGGGCTTTGCGCCTTCGCGCCTTCTCGCCTCGCCGAAGCCTACGGCGTAGCGCGGGTGCGAGAGACTCTCCGAGATCCGCTGTATTTTCCGAAAAATCTGCGTCCTTCTGCGAAATCTGCGGAGAAATATCCGGAGACCCCGGTCGCCGATGGCATCGGCTCCTACATTTCAGAAGGACACGCCCTGCCCCGATTCTCCGATTTTCAAGCTTGGCTTGAGTTTTCCGTGCGACAGTGTATGTTGTCCGCATGGAAAACACCAAAGCCCCCAAGATCGTTGCCTATTTGAAACCCACATGCGGATGGAGCGGAGGCGTGCGCGCCGTGCTGCAGAAGTACAATCTTCCCTACGAAGACCGCGACATCATCAACGATTACGCGCAACGCGAGGAGATGATCCGCAAGTCGGGACAACAGCTCTCCCCCTGCGTGGAAGTGGATGGCAAGATGCTCGCCGATATCAGCGGTGACGAGGTCGAGGCGTGGTTGCTCAAGAATGGATACGTTTCCAAGTCAACCGCCCCCACCGCCGTGCCCACCAACTCCGCGTGCTCCGATGATGACCATGCGAAGCAGGCCGCGGAAGGCGCCCAGATCAATTTCCGCCGCTGACCGGCTCTTTCGCGGGTTCATCGAAGACCCCCAGGAAACGCGGCGCGACGGCCTTCAGGCTGTAATGCTGCTCCACCGTCCTGCGGCCGCCTTCCACGATTTTGCGCCGCAAATCCGGGTTCTTGATCAGCATCAAAAGTTTTTCCGCCCACTCCTCGCGCCGCGTAGCCACCAGGGCGTTCTCCCCGTCGCGGATCATTTCCTTGTAGTTCCCCACGGGTGAGGCGACGACCGGGACGCCGGCCGCCCAGTATTGCAACACCTTGAGACCGCACTTCCCGCGGTTCCACGGAGTGTCAGTCAACGGCGCGAGCCCGAAATCCAGGTGCGCCACATCCTCGATCTCCGTCTTCAAATTCCAGTTTCTCCACTCGATCGGAAAACGCACGGGCATCGCCGACGGGGAGCCTCCGATGATGCGCACCACGAACGGTGTCCGCGAATGCAGGTCAATCAGCGAGGGGATCACCAGGTCGAGATCAGGCTGTGTCGAAGGGCTTCCCACCCAGCCGATGACGGGAATCTTCTGCGCATGCTTCACCATCCGCGAGCCCTCGGCATAGGCGTCGGTGTCCACCACGGTGGGCAGCACCACGGGATTGGCCCCGAACTTGCGCGCGAACTCGGCAAGGTATTCGTTCCCGACCGTCACGCGGTGCGCACGACGACAGATGCCCCCAACGCGCGGGGTCTGCGGCCAGAGGTTGGTCAGGAAAACTCCGCCGGGGCGCTTCAGGAAAATCGCGTCGTCCATGTCGAAGATCATTTTGGATTCCCGCAGAATTTTTGCCTCCAAGTTAAAGAGTGGTGCGGGAAGAATCGGTTTCTGGATGAACACGTAATCGAAGTCTCCGAGCTGGTGCAGGTCCCGCACGCGACGGGTGAAGGTGCGGAAAAGGCGGCGTACATTGCCCTGCCACGAACGCGTGATGAATGCCTGCTCGAACTCATCCGCCCTCACCGAAGGATGAACCACCGCCTCGTGCCCGGCCTTTTCCAGAACGGGCAGGAATTGATGCACGCGGTGACGGCTCGACGGCGTCTGGATGTCGCCCTGGGTGAGAAAAAGAATTCGTTTCATCGCGGGAGTCAGGATGCAAGAAGTTGTCGCACGGCAAGGGCCGACGCGTCGAGCGCTCGCTCCAGGCATCCGCGCTCGAAGGGCGTCTGCCAGACCTGGTAAATATTCCTGCCATACAATTCCTCGGGGGGCTGGTATCCACAGGAGCCGTTCACCTCGTTGACCACCGCAATGGGGTTGTCTGGAAACTGCCGCCGCAATTCCATCTGCAATTTCGTGTATGCCTGGTCGGATTGCGCCACGATGAACGCGTCGCCCAGGCGCCATACCCAGATCGGACGACGGGACACGGCCCCGTTGCCCACGACACGCCGCACCTGCAGCTTGCGGTTCACGCGTTCGCGCTGGACGCGGTCCGTGGTGGCGTCCAGCTCCTTCTGAATTTCATCGAGCGTGGGAATGTCCCTCTTGAGCGGCAGCTCCGCTTCCGTGCGGATGACCGCAAGAATCGTGGAGCAGGTTTGCGGGGCTCGTTTCCACGTGGCAAGAGGCGCGCCGGATTCCACCACACGGTCGAATTCAAGCTGAGTTTTGTGCGGCAGCATGCCCTCCAGGGTCGCCAGCGCGGAATATCCAAGCTGACGTCCATGGGCATCCGCGATCGCCGGATCACCCACGTATTGCTCACGCGGCGAAACTTCCCCGGGCGCGCCTTGCAAAAAGAGGCACGGGGCCCCGCCCGTGTGCGATTCCACCGTCTCCCGCATCGCACCGATGAAGTCCGGAGAAATGAGACGGTTGTCCCACGCAAGCGTCGTGGGATGGCATGCGTAATTCACGATGGTTCCAAGAATTTTTCCATCGCCCGCCGTGATGCGTCCCACGAGCAACGTGTCATCCGCCGTCTCTTCCGGATTGTACCCGCAAATTTTCCGGTCCTTGCCCGATGGATCCGTCAGGTCGCGATTCACCGCAAGCGCGCACGTCCCACGACTCCACGAGAGCGTGGCATCGGAGGCGGACGTCACGGCCTGCCACGCCGCCTCGATCACGGTGTCGCGCACGCGATCAAGATAAGGCGCGATCAAATGTCCTCCCGGCTGGCCGGCCATCTCGCGATTGATGGTCGGCCCTGAATGGGTGTGGGAAAGGGCGATGATCACGCGCGATGGATCGAGGGAGAGGGCCTCGATGAGTCCCCCGCGGACGAACCATTCATCATCCACATTGCTCCAGCATCCGTAATCGAGCGCGATGAGAACAAACGGAGAATCCGAGGCCTGCTTTTGGAATGTAATCGCCGTTGCGGTGAGCGGGCGGTGGATTCCCTCCGCCGTGTCATGCTTCGCCGCGCCCCAGAGGCGGGAATGAATTCCCGCCGGCGGCGTGAGGTCCCGCCGGCAAACGCCGATGCGTCCCAAAAAAGAGGCGTGCGAAAATGGCGGGGGATTTCCGTTTTTCATGGGACATGCGGATGATGATTTCATTCCGCGGTCGCGGCAAGCTTGGAATTGTTCATTCCCCTCTTGCTGGAGGTAGGGCGTGCTCGCCGAGCGCGCCGCCGTTCTCCATCGAAATCACACATTCACTTTCCACGAATCACCGCTACGGCGCGTTCGGCGAACGCGCCCTACCTCGGCCCCGCCGAGTCGGTGCTTGACTCTCCCCCGAAGGACGGCGATGGGGGAAGCGGTGAAAATCAAACACTCCTTTTCGCAGACACAACTCCTGAATCGCGTCGGGTCGCGCGTCACGGACGAGATCGCCCACGAGGCGCGGCGCAAAGGGACCGTGATGCTTCCGCTCAGCGCGTATCCCACGCGCAAAATGCCGCCAGCCATCCTCGAAGCCATGGTTGCCGAGCTGGGCGTTTCCACGCATCCGCCCTCGGCCGGCATCCCGGAATTGCGCGAGGCGATGGCCGATGAATTGAAGGCGGAACTCGGATGGCGTCCGGATCCCGACACGGAGATCCTGGTCACCGCCGGTGGAATGCATGCCGTGCAACTGGCGCTGCTCGCCGTGCTCAATCGCCGCGACCAGGCATTGATATTTACGCCAAGTTATTTTTTCGACGGCCTCATCCACCTGTGCGGCGGAATTCCAAAATCCGTGCCGTGCGATCCCGATGCCAATTTTCAAATGGAAGCGTCCATGCTCCGTCCATTCGCGAAGGCCCGCGCGCTGGTGTTCAACACGCCGTGCAACCCCACGGGCGTGATTCCCGATGCCGCCGAGATCGAACGCCTCGCGCTTTGGGCGAAAAAGACCGGCGCGGTGATCGTCAGCGATGAATCGTATGACAAGCTGGTGTACGACGACGCAAAGCACGTGAGTTTCTTTTCGTCCAAAACGGGACGCCAGCACGGATTGCTCGTGCGATCATTCACAAAAAGCTTCGGGATGCCGCAGTGGCGTGTCGGCTTCCTGGTCGGACGCGCCGAGTGGATTGCCAACGCAAAGAAAGCTCTCGAATGGACGAATCTCTTCGGCCCGCACCTCAACCAGAAAATTGCCGCATGCGTCCTGCGTTCCAACCGCTCCTGGCTCGACGGCGTCGCCGGGGAATTTCAGCGAAACCGCGACGCGTTGTTGAAGGGATTGAAAAATATCGAAGGTGTTCGCAGCACCCTGCCGCGAGGAAATCCATTTGTGTTCCTGCAGATCGAGGGGCTTGGGAAAAAGGACGTCGCATTTTCGAGAATGCTCATCGAGAAGCACGGCATTCCGAACACCCCGGGAACGTATCACGGCCTGCCCGGCTGGCTGCGCGTTCCGTTCGGCGGCCCCATCGAGGCTGTGCGGGAAGCATCGCATCGATTGACAACTGCGATCGAAGAGTTTCACGCAAAGGTAGGATGAGAAGGCTGGTCCCCCTTCAGAAGCGAGCTGTGATATAAAATCACGCTCAATGATAGATAAACGGCAGTCGAGAGACTGCACATTGAAAGGAGACCAGCAAT
>JAHFSY010000103.1 GCA_023269615.1 Verrucomicrobiota bacterium | reverse complement strand
GGCAATGGCCGCGGCATGGATCGTCATCCTGCTGCTCGACCAGATTCGCGACCCGGCGCACCTGAAAAAGGCCATCCCATTTTTTCTTGCATGGGTGGCGGGGGCGATCGCAGTGGGGGTGTACGTGTTCGCGCCGCATGAGGCCGTCAACGCAACCGGACATCCCAGCTCGTTCGGGCAATTCCTCCCATGGGTGATCCATTCCTATCAAAACGCGATCCATCATTCCAAGTCCTTCAGCCAGTATGCATGCTTCGCCCTGCTGGGGCTCTGGCTCTTCCTGATCCTCTGTTACCTGGTCGCCCGGAGCACCAGGCTCAGAACCTGCGCTCCATTCCTCCTGAGCTTCCTCATGTTCCTGCTCGGCAGCAGCTTTTACGCCTACATGCCGACCTCCGCCACCACCAATCCGCCCATGAACTGGGGCCACACGCTCACCATGGATGAATTTGTGCACCACATCTCCCGGGGCCAGTACGAGCCGATCCAACTGGCCCGCTCCGGCGATCCCCGCGAGGCGTCCATGATCTACATCCACCAAAACATCCAGTTCATGGAGGACTTGCTGGATAACTTCACCCTTCCGCTCACCCTGCTGGGCGTTCTGTTCCTGCTCCTCTTCCTGCTTTTCATCACCGAGTTTCCAGCAAAGGAAAGAGCCTATATCCTGTTCAGCATGCTCTGTTTTGTTTTCATGGGGCTGGTGCTGGTTTACCTGCTCAACCCCAAGTTCGACCAGCAGTCCATGTTCATCCTCCGCGTCTTCTACTCCCTGGCCCATGGCGTCTTCGCCTTCTGGATCGGCCTGGGCGCAATCCTTTTTCTCTTCGCCGCACAACAGGTCAGGAATTACCTTCCGTTCCTCGTGCTCATCCCCTTGATGGCGATCATTGCCGTGGCCGGCTTCGTCATGAATTATCCATGGTACATCTTGCCGTCATGGCTCGGCGCGATGGCCGTTTACCTCTTTGCCCTCAGCTTCCTCACCCGCCACACCCAAAGCCGGACCGGCACGCTCACTCTTATGTACCTCCTGCCGCTGCTCCCCCTCACCATGAACTGGAGCGACAGCGAAATGCGCGGGCACGATTTCGGGTGGCGCTACGGGCATGACATGCTCAAGGACATGGACCGCGATGCCGTGGTGTACGGCGGCACCGACCCCGGCCGCTTCGTGCCTACGTACATGATCTTCGTCGAAAGCTTCCAACCCAAAAAATGGCGCACTGACCCGGATTTCGACCGACGCGATTTGTACATCATCACGCAAAACGCACTCGCGGACCAGACATACATGAATTACATCCGCGACCACTACGATGTCCAACGCCCCAAGATGGACCAATGGTATCACAAGCTCCTCGGACGGGATGAAACGTATCCCAAGGAGCCGTTGAGACTCCCCAGCGATGAGGAATTCGGAATGATCTTCTCCAAGACAATCCAGGAGAACCTCCGCGGCCCGAATGGCGACTCCTCCGGCATCAGCGTCCAGAGGGACTCCCACGGGATCCAACGCGCCAGCGTCTCCGGCGTGCAGGGCGTCTTTGCGATCAACGGCGGCATCTCCAGGTGGATCTTTGATCATAACAAGGCAAAGCACACCTTCTACCTCGAGGAAAGTTATCCAATCCCTTGGATGTTCCCCTACCTCGAGCCATTCGGCCTCATCATGAAGCTCAACAAGGAACCGCTGAAAGAACTGGATCCAAAAATGGTCAGGCGCGACCGGGCTTATTGGTACGGCGTCGAGTCGAAGCTCCTGTGCAATGAAGCATTCCTCCGCGACGAGGTGGCCCGAAAATCCTACTCCAAGCTGAGAAGCGCCCTTGCCGGGCTCTACGGCTCCCGCGGAATGCTGCACGACCAGGAGCGTGCGCTCCTTGAAGCCCTCGAGTTTTATCCCGGCAGCTCGGAAGCCCGCGCCCACCTCGCCATGATGTACACCTCGCAGGGACGGTACGACAAGGCTCTCAAGAGTTGCGAGGAATGGCTCGCGCTCGACCCCCAGAGCCCCGGCCCGCTTGATGTCGCAAGGGACGTCCAGCGGACCAAGAATCTTGTTGAGCGGGAAAAGGAATTTGATGGACTCTACGAATACAACAAGAACGATCCGAATTTCATTTTTCAATACATCGAAATTCTCCGTGACCGGGGCAAATGGCCCAGGATGGACGAGGTCGTGGACAAATTTCTGGATGGAAAAACCGCCACCCTCCTCGAGTGGACCCGCGCGGTCCAGTTCTATGGCGAAATCGGCCGCCCCGACCGCTGTGAGGCCATACTCGCCAGACTCACCAAGCGCGAACCTAAAAGCGCCCTGGCATGGCTCAACCTTGCCATGGTGCAATGTGCCCTCATGAAAGCCGATGAATCATGCGCAAGCCTCGAGAAAGCCATCCGACTGGATACCAACCTCGTCCAGCAAATCCGCATGGACGAGCATTTCAACCCCATCCGCGCCACGGAAAAATTCCAGAAGCTGATCAAGTAACACAACCATGACCACCGCCACCGACCCCCAACCGCGCGACGCACAAAAAATGGAAAAGATCGTTTCGCTCTGCAAGCGACGCGGCTTCATCTTCCAATCATCCGAGATCTACGGCGGCCTCAACGGCGCATGGGACTACGGCCCACTCGGCGTCGAGCTCAAGCGCGCCGTCAAGGACCACTGGTGGCGCCACATGACGCAGCTCCGCGACGACATCGTCGGCATGGACGGCTCGATCCTCATGAACCGCGCCGTCTGGAAGGCCAGCGGCCACGAAACCACCTTCTCCGACCCCATGGTGGATTGCAAAACCTGCAAGAAACGTTTCCGCGCCGACCAGCTCGACACGTCCGAATGCGGGCAGAAGCCTTCCAAGACGCCCGCCACCTGCGGCGGCGATTTCACGGAGGCGCGCGCGTTCAACCTCATGTTTAAAACCTACGTGGGCCCCGTCGAGGACGATTCCTCCATGGCCTACCTGCGACCCGAGACCGCGCAGGCGATGTTTGTGCAATTCAAGAACGTGCTCGAAGTCGCGCGCAAGAAACTGCCGTTCGGCATCGTGCAAATCGGAAAAGCATTCCGCAATGAAATCAACCCGCGCAATTTCACCTTCCGCTCGCGCGAATTCGAGCAGATGGAGCTCGAGTACTTCATCCCCGATAGCGAAGCCGATGGATTGCGCTGGACCGATTACTGGCTCGAGGAGCGCCTCAAATGGTACGAATCCATCGGCATCCCCCGCTCGAAGATCCACATCTACGACGTGCCCAAGGAAAAACTCGCGCACTATTCGAAGAAAACCTACGACCTCGAATATCATTTCCCGTTCGGAGTGCAGGAGCTCGAAGGAATCGCCTACCGCACCGACTTCGATCTGAAGCAGCACCAAAATGCCAGCGGCAAGCCGCTGGAATATTTTGACGAGGAGCAGAAACGAAAATTCATCCCGCACGTCGTGGAGCCAAGCGCCGGCGTGGACCGCACCGTCCTCGCCATCCTCTGCGAAGCCTACGCCGAGGAGGAGGTGAAGGATGAAGCGGGAAAAACAGAAACCCGCACCGTCCTGCGCTTTGCCCCCTGCATCGCCCCAATCAAATGCGGAATCTTCCCCCTGCTGAAAAACAAACCCGAGCTCGTGGCGAAAGCAAAGGAAGTCCGCGACCTGTTGCGCAACCACATGACGATCTTCTACGACGACGCCGGCGCCATTGGACGCCGCTATCGGAGGCAGGACGAAGCCGGCACCCCCTTCGGAGTAACGATTGATTTCGACACCCTGGGCGAAAAAGGCCCCGAGCTGAAAGACACCGTCACGCTGCGCGAACGCGACAGCATGAAACAGGAGCGGGTGAAGATTTCCTCCCTGCTGGAAACGTTGATGCCGAAAATCCGTACGTAGCCGAACTCGCCAGAGTTTGGCCCTTCGGGAAAAAGGGCTCCCGCTCATCCGAACAGCACCAGATCAGAAAAACCACGGAGACACGGAGGGCACGGAGGAGAGAAGGCATCCTCCTTCGCCAAGGCTACGGCGGACAAGAAAGTTGAAGTGTGTGGGATGTAGAGGCGCTTCTGCGAAGCGCCGTTTCCGAAACGGAGGGATGCGCTCCGTCGCGTCCTCACCATGCACCAAATCACCGGGAATTTTCGCATCTTGTTTGATGTGGGCAAAGATGCTACTCAAGAAGGAATGAACCGTAAAGATTCGGACACTCACAAATGATGTTCGCCCGAACCTCCAGCTTCTTCATTCTCGCAGCAGCGCTGGCTGGATGCTCCCAAGCCCCCGGGGCATCACCGAAAGAAACAGGCATTGAATCGCCGGCCGTCTCTGAGATCGCCGTTTCTTATGACAAGCTTCGTCAGATCACCAAGCAACCGGTGTTCGTTAACCCCGAATTGGCAATGCTCTGTAGGGGTGCATCGCAGCAGCAAGTAGAGGCCGCCCGCGCTAAGCACGGCCCGCATGCGAACACCCAGATTCTCGTGTACATGAACGATCCTGCGGCAGAGGCTTTCGGCAGCAGTGTCCATCCTTTTCCAGTGGGTGCGGTCATTGTGAAAAAGAAAATCATGCTCAGCTATAGGAGTAACGATGGAAAGCAGGTTCTGGGTACAGGGCACGGTGTTGGGGGCATGGTCAAGCGATCTCCCGGCTATGATCCAAGTCATGGCGATTGGGAGTACTTTTATTTCGACAAGCCCAGCGCGATCGAATCTGGAAAGATCAGCTCCTGCATTCAGTGCCATGAGGGGGCCAAAAACGCGGACTATGTTTTCGGTACATGGCAGCCCAAAAGTTAGGGCAGCTTACATCTCCATCTCAGCAGTACAGTTTCCAGAGTGACAAATACGCCGCCTACCCGCCTACAGCTTACAGCTCTCCCCCGCCCCCTTACCTCACCAAAATATCCGGCCGCTCAATGCATCCTTCGGGATGATGAAAGTGCACCATCGGCCAGCGTTCTCCCGCCAGCGTCAACACCTCCATCCCCTCTTTCGTCACCAGCACCGTGTCTTCGCTCTTTGTTCCCGTGATGGATGGGTTCCATGCGAACGCCTGGTTTTCCAGGACAGTCTCTTTCAACGTCGGCGTGCCGAACCATTCGCGCCCCGCGTAACCCGTCGCGCCGCCCTGGTGATGCAGTTTCCATTCGCCGGGATATCCCTGCTCGGCGTAGGCGTCCATTCCCGCCTTGAACACGTCACGGCTGCTCGCACCGGGACGCGTCGCCAGGTTGAACGCGATGTCCACAACGCAAACGGCGTTGTGACGCTTCCGGATTTCCCGCGGCAATTTTCCAAAATGAACAATGCGCGTCGCGGCTGCAATCAGCCCGTACTTCCGCGCGCACATCACCAGCAGCGCATGGCGCCGCAACTTCTTGTCCTTCGGGATGGAATGACGGTAACGATGGATGCGTTCGTCCGTGCCCACCAGCGCCACGTAAGGAATCGCCCCCTGTTTCATAACCTCCGACACAAGGCGCGCCGTGATCTCGTGCTCCGTCATGCCGGGCTTGATCGCTCGGCAGGTCTTTTCGAGACTCCCGCTGGTGATTTCTCCGAGCTCGCGGTAACGCTTGATCTCCGGCGGGAGGAGCTGCCATCGCAAACGCCCGAGGTCCGCTCCGAGATTGCGCGTGCCATGCGCCCCGTTGTCCGAAGCCACCACGCCACGCCCCACCACCTTCCTCATCAGCGCCCCAGCTTTGTCCGCCTCGTGCCAGGGAAAGACCAGCGGCTCCCACAAACGGGATGAAATCTCCTCGCCGTGCATGCGCTTGCACTCAATGTTGTTCGCGAGCACAAATGCGCGGCGCGGCGTCACAAGAAGCGAGGCCACAGCCCCCTCCCCCGCAAGAAGCACATGCGCCTCCTTCCCGCCCGTAAGCCACGCAAAATTGTTCAGGTTGCCGTAGAGCACCGCGGCCAGCTTTCGCTTGGACATGAAACGGCGCACCTTCTGAAGCTTGATGGAAATTTCGTTCATGAAGATTTTTTTGGATGGATGTCGTCTCGTCACGAGCAGCATGAATCCCACATTCAGCGTTCACAATTCCTAATTTCCCGGATTTGGTTTGCGTTTTATCCCATGAGTTTCCACCTTGGGCGCATGGACGAATGGAACATCCAGATCCGGCACCACGCCTGCAGCCAGTGCCAGGCGCCCTTTGCTGAAAAGGACGCTTATTTCACGGTGCTCAGCGTCAATGCGGCGGGCTACCACCGCCAGGATCTCTGTCGCTCATGCTGGGACACATCCGGCGGCGGATCGGTGCGCGAAAAAGCCGGCGTGATTTCCCACTGGCAGGGCGTGTTTGAGCCACCCGCGCCCCCGCCGATCGATCCTCTCCCCAAAGAGGACGCCGAGTCCATCCTCCGCCGCATGCTCGAACGCAATGATCCCGCCGAACATGAGGCGCGCTACATTCTCGCCGTCATGCTCGAGCGCAAACGCATTCTCAAACACCGCGAAACGAGGCAGGACGCGGAAAAGCTCATGCTCTATGAGCACCTGAAAACCGGCGAGGTCTTTATGATCGCCGACCCGAAGCTCCGCCTCGACCAGCTCCAGGAAGTCCAGAAGCGCGTGGCGCTCATGCTCCAGGCCGGCTCCGAGGAGCAGGCTCCGGCCACCGGGGCGGCGTAAGTCACCCCTGCGTGAGAAAATACTGGAAAACTTGCGCGGTTGTCCTGGTGGGTTGGGTTTTGAGCTGCCTCTCATTCAACCCCACCCCCATTCCCGACAAGTACGATGAGTCGGTTTACCTCCGATACTGCCAGGGCATTGTCCGACACGGCGTTCAAAGCTGTCCCGCCATGACGCGTGAATATTTGAACGACATGTACGGGGACACCATCATCCTCTTTTCACCCCTGCGCTTCAGTTACATCGCAGCGGGAGCCATGGTCACTTCCGTCACGGGCCTGGAGGAATATCGGGCGCTGGTCGCCGTGTCGCTTGTTTCCGGAATGCTGGCGCTCGCATGGTATGCGTTCCTCGCTCATCGCATACTGCCTGGTCGCGAAGCCCTCGCCGTGGTCCTGCTGATGGCATGCGCCCCGCTGAGGCAGCTTCTCGGGTCGAAGGCCATGATTGATGGCTTCTTTGCCCTGTGGGCGTCGCTGGTGATTGGCAGTGCGTGGTTCTCGCTTCAAAATCCAACCTCCCGTCGCTGGCTCGGCGCCTACGCCCTCTCGCTCCTCATTCTCATCCTCACGAAGGAAAATTCCGCCTTTATTTTCTTCTTTCTCATGGTCGTCCTGGTTCTTGGCCCCCGCTTGGGACTCCCCACACCCTCGCCGTCATTTTGGCGCGTCACCCTCTTCATTCCCTTCGTGTCCGTCGCCATTCTCCTCCTCCTCGCAGGGGGATTGACCCAGCTCGTGGAAGTGTACTCGGTGTTGGTCGTCAAGGCGCCCCAGAATCCATTTGCAATCCTCACCGGCGACGGCCCGTGGTACCGCTACCTGCTCGACCTTTTCGTCGTCAACCCCTTCATCGTCCTCCTCTGCTTTGCGGGCTTGCTCCAGATGCGACGGGACCAGGGCGCGATGGTTTACTTTGCGCTATTTCTCGGGGCAACCTTCGCCATCATGTGCCAGTTGAGATACGGCATGAGCCTTCGCTACGCCTCAATCTGGGAATTTCCCATGCGGATTTTTGTCGTCGCCGCGCTGGCCGCCTGGACCTCCCGCTTTCGCTTCAAGCCCCACTGGTGCTTCATGGCCTGCGTTCTCGCACTGGGCGCATACGACCTGCGGCAGTACCGGACCCTCTTCGTGGAAACCAGCAT
>JAHFSY010000008.1 GCA_023269615.1 Verrucomicrobiota bacterium | reverse complement strand
TTTAATTTTACTGCCTTGGCGGTTCAGTGCGTGGGCCAACTTTTTACAAAACGTTCCCCTTCCCTCGGACTTGCTCCATTAGAGTGCTTTATGTTCTGAGACAGCCTCTCCGTCGTGTCCGTCTTCCGGACTGTAGACGGGGTCGTTGACCCCATCGGATTTTTGACAGGATTTACAGGATGGACAGGATTTTCGGAGCGGCAAGAATTTGGGCCGGATTGAACAGGATTCATTTGTACGCAGCATCGCTGCGTACAGATGGACCCAGGTTTCGGAAATCCATTTACGCCGAGGCCGCCATGGGCGCTGGCCTGACGTAGCCGAACTCGCCAGAGTTTGGCGGGATGAAGGGTCGCGTTCTTGCGAACGCAGCTACAGTTCCACGAGCGTTTCCTCAATCGTCGCGGTGCTTTGGATTTTGCAGAGACTGGCGTAGAGGCCTTCTTTTGCGAGAAGTTCGTCGTGCGTGCCGCGCTCGATGATTCTTCCGTGCTCGAGGACGAGGATCTGGTCGGCGTGGCGGACTGTTGATAGACGGTGGGCGATCATGATGGATGTTCGGGAGGACATGAGGCGCTCCAGGGCTTCCTGGATGAGACGCTCGGTGGCGGTGTCCACGCTGGCGGTGGCTTCGTCGAGCAGGAGGATGGGCGGGTCTTTCAACAATGCGCGCGCGATGCTGATGCGTTGTTTTTCTCCGACGCTCAACTTCACGCCGCGTTCGCCCACCCGGCTGTCGTAACCCTGCGGAAGTCGCATGATGAAATCGTGGGCGTTCGCGGCTTTTGCGGAGGCGATGAGTTCTTCCTCGCGGGCGTCGAGACGACCGTACTGGATGTTTTCGCGGATGGTGCCGTTGAAGAGAAATGCTTCTTGGCTCACGATCCCGATTTGCGCGCGCAGCGATGCAAGCGTGACGTCACGGATTTCCTTTCCGTCCACGAGGATGCGGCCGCGCGTGGATTCGTAAAAGCGCGGGAGCAGGTTGATGATGGTGGACTTGCCTGCGCCCGTGGGGCCGACGAGCGCGATGGTCTGGCCGGGCTCGGCGTGGAAATCAATCGCGTGCAGGACCGGCAGGGTGCTGACGTATTCGAAGTGGACGTTTTCAAAATGGATGTCGCCGCTCACGCGTTTGGGAAGCTGGATGGCGTCGGGGCGATCCTCGACTTCGCATGGCGCGTCGAGGATGTCGAAGACGCGTTCGCCGGCGGCGCGTCCCGCCTGGAACATCTGGTTGAGGCTGTGGAGGCGTTCGACGGGTTCGTAGAAGAGGACGAGATATCCGAGGAAGCCGACGAGTTGGCCGATTGTGAGTACCGGGTGAGCGGTGTTCATCGATGAGATGACCTGCAGGCCGCCGAAATAGAGGATGATGATGGAGCCGAGTGATGCGGCGAAGGCCATGGAGGGCGAATAGAGGGCCCACGCACGCATGATGGTGAGCGTGCCTGAGCGCAATTCGTTGGAGCGTTTTTCAAAACGACGCAACTCATGGTCCTCCCGCGCGAAGCCTTTGATTTGTCGGATGCCCTGCAGATTATCGTGCAGCAGGGCATTCACTGCGGAGACGGCCCGGCGCTGGAGACGATAACGCTTGTGGGCGGTGGCGGTGTAGAGAATCGCGCCCAAGATGAGTAACGGAATCGGGACCATGGCCAGACAGGCCAGTTTCGCGTTGTAGTTGCACATCATGATGAACACGCCGACCAGCATGAGGATCGCGGTTGTTCCCTGCTCCAGGCCGTCAATCAGGACGCGCTCCACGGAGGTCACGTCGTCCACCACGCGCGTCATGATGTCGCCCGTGGCGCGCTGGTCGAAGTAGCCGGTGTGGAGGCGCTGGAGCTTGTCGTAGAGATCGCGCCGCATGTCGAAGATGACGTGCTGTTCAAAGGAGTTGTTGAGGAGAATGCGCAGGCCGTTGAAGACATCGCGCAGGAGGAATGCGCCGGCGAGGCCGAGAACGTAGGGCAGGAGCAGGTCGTGTTTTCCCTGCAGGATGACGCGGTCCACGATGAGCTGGGTGAGCTTGGGATAGACGAGGGCGAGCAGCGTGGTGAGGATGGCGCAGCCCATGGTGCCGGCGGCGAACCATGGATAACGGCGCAGGTAGATTGCAATGCGCGCAAACATTTCCCGCGCGGAGCGGGAGCGGGCGTGGGTGACATCGTTGGAATCGGGAGGCATGGAGGGAGACGGAAAGAATCCAGAATTCAGGAGTCAGAAGCCAGAATGAAAACGGCGGCGGGCTTTTTGACAGGATTCACAGGATTGACAGAATTGCATTTTCACGCAGCGGCTGCTGCGTGAAAATTCTCCTCTTCCTTTGCGCCTTTGCGCCTTTGCGCGAGACTTCTGAAAATCCGAGTTTTCCGTGATTGGGTTTGTAATGGAAATTTTGTGCGGGTGTGGTAGAACGCTCTGATGTCCGACGTGCTCGAACAATATTACATTTTTGCGGAGGACCATCAGGCGTATGGGCCGGCGGATCCCGAGCAGTTGAAGCAGTGGGCGTGCGACGGGCTGATTTCGCCGAGGACATGGGTGTACCAGTCGAAGGGCGACATCTGGAGCCGTGGGGAGGGCGTGATCCTCCTGGCCGGGTTGCTTGCGACGCCGACGCCGCTCCCGGCGCCATCGCCGACCATGGTGGGGCTCAAGCCAGGCCAGTTGCGTCGCATTCGCCTGCTGGCGGACCTGAATGACGAGCAGGTGGAACAGTTTGTGGCGATGGTGGAAAAGATCAAGGTGAAGTCCTTCGCACCGATCGTCAAGCAGGGGGAGCATGGCGACTCGATGTTTCTGCTGCTGGACGGCGAGGCACGCGTCTCGGTGCGCATCCAGGGCAAGGAGGACACGATTGCGGTGCTGGGCGTGGGCGATTTTTTTGGCGAGGTGGCGTTGCTGGACAGCGGCCCGAGATCCGCTGACGTGGTGGCGAACAGGGATTGCACGCTGCTCAAACTGTCGAAGGAGAACTTCGACCGGATCTCGGAAAAATATCCCGGCCTGGCGATCCGGTTCCTGACGGCGATGAACCGGTTCCTGGGCGGCCGCATCCGCGCCACGAACGAACGGTTTGCGAAGGCGCAGAATTTTGCACGCGGGACGACCGGGCAGGTTTCCGCGCCGGGATCCATGCAATTGAAAAAGGGTTATTAAGATGAATGCCTTGAAGATGGTGGCATTGGGACTTGGCGGAATCGGCGTGGTGGGCGGCGCCTGGGCGCTGCGATTTCCGAAAGAGGCCCAGGATTTTTTGCGGAAGCTTCCGCGCAACGAGATGGTTGGGCGCGTGTTGATGCTCGTGGATGTGGCGTGGTCCATCTGGCTTTTCAACAAGATGGACCTGGGCGGGTGGAACTGGGCGAAGCAGCCGGTGACGGTGTTGAGCCCGTTCATCTACCTCTACATTATTTTTCTCGTGAACAATTACCTTGGGGCGAGAAGCCTGGCGCTGTTCATGATCCTGCTGGCGAAGCCGGTGGTGAACATTTGTTTTCTGCGGGACGAGCCGTCGCGCCTGGTGATCACGACCCTGGCGTACGTGTGGGTGGTGGCGGGCATCTGCATTTTTTCAGTGCCGCACTGGCTGCGCGACTGGATCGGGTACTGGGAGGCGAGCGCGACGCGCTGGGCATGGGGATGCCGTGCAAAGGTGGCGTTTGGATGCCTGCTGATCGCGCTGGGAATTTTTGCGTATTGAATGCGGATTTTTGGCCACAGATGAAACACGGATGAAACACAGATTTCGCCGATGGGTACGACCCATCGGCTCGGGTGGTGCCCGAGCCGATATTTTCCGTGGTGCTAGGGGCTTTATATCCGTGTTTCATCCGTGTCAATCCGTGGCTGATCCACTGCCTTTTTCAGAATGAAATCGGCACTCATCATTCGTGGCGGGGCGATCGGGGATTTTATCCTTGCGTTGCCGGCGGTGCATGCACTGCGCGACGAGCATCCCGGCATGCGGCTGGAGATCATGGGGTATTCGCACATTGCGTCCCTGGCCTGTGAACGGTTTTACGCGAACGCAATCCGCACGATGGAGCAACGCGCCGTGGCCATTTTTTTTGCGCCCAAGGCCGAGCTGGATCCCGGGCTGTGCCGCTACTTCTCGTCGTTTGAAATGGTGGTGAGTTACCTGTACGATCCGGATTCGGTGTTTACGAACAACCTGAAACGCGCCGGCGTGACCAACTTGATCGTGGCGGACGGGCGTCCCTCGGGCACGGCCCACGCCACGGATTTTCTCGCCCAGTGGCTGCCGAGGGCGGGAGTGGCCCCGCACATCGGGCCGCCCCGGGTTTATCCGAACGATGCCGATCTTGAAGAGGCGGCGCGCCATTTTCCCGGGCTTGGAAAATCCATGGTGGCGATCCACCTGGGAAGCGGGTCACCGAAGAAGAACTGGCCGACGTCACGTTTCCTGGATCTGGCGCAGTGGCTGAAGGGCAGGGGGCTTGGCGTGCTGGTCGTGCAGGGGCCGGCGGATTCCGAGGCGCAGGGTAATTTTTGGAGAGATCCCGCTTCGGCGAATTGCATCCGTTGTCACGGGCTTTCGCTGCCAGTTCTTGCCGCGGCGTTGAAACAATGCGCGGTGTTTGTGGGGCACGATTCCGGCATCAGCCACCTTGCGGCTGCCGTGGGAACTCCCGTGGTGGCGATTTTCGGCCCGACCGATCCCCGCCAATGGGCGCCGCTCGGGAAAAAAGTCGCGGTGCTGCATCGCGGCGCGGATGTCGCCTCGGTTCGCATCGAGGATGTTCAGCAGGCGGTGGCTGCGCGGTTGTAGCCGCGTTCCCAAGAGCGCGGATTTACGGATCCAAATTCTGGCGAATTCGGCTACATTCGGATTTTGAAATTCAGCATTGCCCGGGAGTGCGGCGAAAATTACTCTATTCATCCATATGATCATTGTTCTCAAACCCAGGGCCACCAAGGCGCAGATCGAGGCCGTCATCCGTGAAGTACGCAAGCTCGGTTACAAGCCGCATCCCATCATCGGCGTCGAGCGGACCGTGATTGCCGCGATTGGCGACGAGCGGGCGCACCACACTCTGGAAACGCTCACCGCGATGTCGTGCGTGGACCAGGTGATGCCGGTGCAGCGCCGTTACAAGCTGGTGAGCCGCGAGACGAATACCCGTGGATCGACGGTGAAGGTGTGCGGGCATGTGTTTGGCGGCGGGAATTTTCAGATGATTGCGGGGCCGTGCTCGGTGGAGAGCGAACGCCAGATTCTTGACACGGCCCGGGCGGTGAAAAAAGCGGGTGCAACGTTTTTGCGCGGCGGCGCGTTCAAGCCGCGGACTTCGCCGTATGAATTTCAGGGACTGAAGGAGGAGGGGCTCCGTCTGCTGTCACTGGCGAAAAAGGAAACCGGCCTGGGGATCGTGACCGAGGTGCTGAGCGAGGCGGACGTGGACCTGGTCGCGGAGCACGCGGATATTTTGCAGATCGGCGCGCGCAACTCCCAGAACTTTGCGTTGATCATTGCCGCGGCACGGACGGGCAAGGCGATCCTGCTCAAGCGCGGGATGAGCATGAAAATCGAGGAATGGTTTTTGTCGGCCGAATATATCCTCAGCCAGGGAAACCCCAACGTGCTCCTCTGCGAGCGCGGCATCCGCACGTTTGAGACGCTGACGCGCAACACGCTGGATCTCGGTGCGGTCGCGCTGGCGAAGGCGGAGACGCATCTGCCGGTGATTGTGGATCCAAGCCAGGGGGCCGGCCGTGCCGATCTTGTGTCCGCGTTATGCAAGGCGTCGGCCGCCGTGGGCGCCGATGGCCTCATCATCGAGGTCCATCCCAACCCGAAAGAGGCACTGAGCGATGGCGCGCAGCAAGTGACGCTTGCGCAGTTTGAGAAGCTGATGAAGGATTTGAAGCCGTTTCTCGCAGCTGCTGGCTACTAGCTTCTGGCTGCTGGTCCGGATTTTCCAGGTTTCAGTACAACGCCAAGGCAACGGAAGGCGGAGGCTTAAAGGATTCCAGCAGCTAGCAGCTAGAAGCCAGCAGCTCCCCTCAGATATGCTTCGAGTCGTGCTCGTCCTTCTGCTTGTAGCCCTTGTCCTGGCGGTCGTGGTTCACGGCGTTCTTTTTGACGTACGCGTTGAAGACATCGTCGGCGGTCATGCCGAGCACTTGCGCCATGGAGATGAGGAAATGGAAAAGGTCAACGACTTCGACCCGGGCGTTTTGCTGGTCGAACTTCTGGTATTTGGCCCACCACTTCCAGGGCACGGAGTCCACGAGTTCGGCGAGTTCCTGCGTCATGGCCCGGCTGTAATTCAGCAGCCATTTCACCTGTTCCTCCTCGGTGAGCGTGTGGGTGTTGACGCCGATGCGCTGGTTTAATTCTTCCTGCATGCGGAAGATTTCCTTGAGTTGGTCTTGGGTGGGCATGGGGGAATGGTAGGGGAGAAATGAAGAATTCAAAATGAAAAATGAGGAAAACCGTTTGTTTCAGCGCGGGGAATTGCGAGAAGTTGACTTGGGCAATTTTGTGATCAGCTGGAGCGCCATCTCATTTTTTGGATCCACGGAGAGTACCAGGAGGATTTCGGCCTTTGCCTCTTCGTAGCGTTTGAGGTGGATGAAAATGCCGGCGGTATTCAGGTGGGGTTCGGGGAGTTTTGGGGAAATCTTGATGGCGGATTGGAACGCGATGAGTGCGCCGGCGAAATCCTCCAGTTCGGTCAGGACCACGCCGCGGTAATAATGCGCGATGGGGTTCATCGGGTTGATCCGCAACGCCTGGTCGTAGGCCAGGAGCGCCTCGGCCTTGAAATCCATGTCGCTCAGGCTTTTTCCATACTTGGCGTAGAGAGCGGAGGATTTTGAGCCGAGGCGCAGGGCTGCCTCGAATTGCTGGCGCGCCGCCATGGGGTTGTCAACCCGCGCGTACACGTCGCCCAGCGCCTCGTGGGTCTGCGGCTGTTCGGGAAAATCCTCCACCAGTTTCCGGTAGGCATCCAGCGCCTCCTTGTAATGGAAGTTGCGCGCCATCTCGTTGGCCACCTCGAATTTTTTCTGGTAGGCCACGAAGGCCATGCACGCCTGCGAGTTTGACGCGATTTCACGCAGTTTTGGGGTGAAATATTTTTGATATGGCTGCGGATTCTTCTCGCCCTGCGCGAGCGCTTCAGCCGCCAGCACGTGGGCCTGCGCATAATCTTTTTCCTGGAAATGGCTCACGGCCAGCTGCGCATTCACCCCGTACGATTGTGGATAGCATCTGGAGGCGGCCTCCCAGAGCGTCAGGTTGGTGGCCCAGTCGTCCACGCGCCAGGAGAGCCGCAACCCGAGCGCCGTGCACCACAGGATGGAGAGGATGACGGCGGTGGGAAGCCACGCCCGTTCCTTGAGCCCGACCATGAGCGCCTTGCGGATGGCGAGGATGATCGCCGGCGCAAAGAGGAGCGTGGGCAGGTAGAGGAAGCGCTCGGCGGAGATGGCGCCGATCGTGATCACGAGGTTGGAGACGGGCAGGATGCTGATCCAGAACCAGCCCATCGCCAGCATGAGCCACGGAAAGTACTGGCGTGACCGCCACATCAGCCAGAAGACAAAGATCCAGGTTGCGATGATGAACCCCCCCTCGTATGCGCTGGTGACGATATGCTCCTCGTGATACACGCTCAGCGACATGGGCCAGAGCCAGAGCCCCACGTACTTCCAGAGGATTGCCAGCGCGGTGAAGATCCGCTGGATGGCCGCCACCGATCCGAACGCCGCCACGGGTGGATGCCAGCTTCCAATGGCGCGAAATCGCATATACCAAAAAACGGCGGCGATGACTGCCGATACAATCCCGTAGCGGATGATCGCGGGGCGTCCAAATTTGGGAGCGTTGGGAATGCAGAAACAAACCAGCGCCGCGAGCGCGGGCAGCACGAGCCAGTGTTCCTTGCAGAGCATGGACATCAGCCAGAGGGCGAGCGATGCGACCAGTGGGGCGCCGCGCTGCCGGTGCAGGAAGCAGAGCAGCGCCACCAGGCCAAAACTCATTCCCAGCAGCTCGGCGCGCCCGGTGATCCACGCGGCGGACTCGGACAGCACCGGGTGCACGACAAAGACGAGGGCGCTGAGAAAAGCCGGCCAGCGATCCATTCCCAGGCGCCGCAACAGCAGGAGGAGGAGCGACGCATTGAACGCGTGCAGGAGGAGATTGGTGAAATGAAATCCATTGAAGGTTCCGTACGGCGTAAAACCCCAGGCCTTGCCATCGAGGAAATATGAAAGCGTGACGAGCGGGCGGTACAGCCCGCGATCGCCCCCGCCGGGCGGAAACGACTCGCTGAACATTCTCCAGAGCTTCAGCGGAGGTTTGGTCAGGGGGTTGTCGAGGACATAAATCTCGTCATCGTACACAAACCCGTTGCAGAGCCCCGGCCCATACGCGGCAAGCGTGAGGACGAAGAGCAGGAGAATTTCCGTCCAGGGGAACCTGCTTTGGGAGGGCGCGGCGTCAGCCATTTGTTGATTTTGACGGAGATGGGAGGATGTTCAAAGAAAAAAGAGCGGCAGACAGGGCGCAGAAATTTTTGACAGGATTCACAGGATGGACAGGATTTTTTTTGCAACCTCATCCCTTGTTTCACCAATCCCCTTCATCCCTCATCCTTCCGCCTTCATCCTTGGCTTGTTTCATCCAGCCACCCGAGCAATGCGGTGATGGTCTCCGGCGTTTCATCCCCCATGTGCGAGATGCGGAAGGTGTTGCCTTTGAGTTTTCCGTAGCCGCCGTCAATGATGCACTGGTGCCTGTCTTTGAGACGTTTGATCCATGCGGCGACGTCCACTTTGCGCGTGTTGGCCACGCAGCTCAGGGTGATCGATTCATGGCCGGCCTTCGGGAACATTTCAAAGCCGCGATCCTTCGCCCATTTCCGCGTCATCTGCGCCATCTGCATGTGGCGCGCGAACCGTCGGTCGAGCCCCTCGGCGAAAATATCCTCCAGCTTGGACTGCAGGGCGTTGATGTGCCCGATCGAGGGCGTGGAAGGCGTCATGTTTTTCTCGTGGTTCTTCAAAAACTCCACGAAGTCAAAGTAGTAGCCTCGGTTTGGAACCGACTTCGCGCGCTCCATGGCGCGTGCTGAAACAGCGAAGACCGTGAGTCCCGGCGGAAGCGCGAAGGCCTTTTGCGTGCCCGCGAGCAAAACATCCAGCCCCAGGGTGTCCATTTCGATCTTCACGCCGGTCATTGAGGAGACGGAATCCACGATGAACATCGTCTCGGGAAACGAGCGCATGACCTTCGCAATGTCGGCGAGCGGGCTCATCGTGCCGGTGGAGGTTTCGTTGTGGATGAGCGTGAAGGCGTCAAAGCCCCCCAGCTTTAATTTCGCCTCAATCATTTCGGGGAGGATGGGCTGGCCCCATTCGACCTGGATCTTTTCAGCAGCGAGGCCGTTGGAGGTGGCGACGTCGAACCACTTGTCGGAAAACGCCCCGCACATGCAGCAGAGGACTTTTTTGCCGGGGCGGACGAGGTTGCGGATGGCGGCTTCCATCACGCCCCATGCGGACGACGTGGAGAGGAACACCGGATTTTTGGTGTAGAGCAATTGTTGCAGTTGGGGCGCGATCGAGGCATAAAGGTCCTGGAACGAGGTGCCGCGGTGGCCGACCATGGGTTTGCAAAAGGCGCGGAAAGTTTTTTCAGAAACCTCGACGGGGCCGGGGATGAAGAGCTTGGTGTGGGACGATTTCATAAGTAAAAAATTGCAATGAGGAGCCGAAGTTAAATGAGAGCAACTTTGCTGGCAAGGACAACGATCGCGGCTTTCACGCTTGCGGTGTGTTGCGCGGCGGAGATGCCGACCGCCGACCAGATCATCGAGAAGGTGGTTGCGCAGGAGGACCTCAATTACGAGAAGGCGAAAAACTGGGAATTTGAGCAGCACCTCGTCACGCAACGCCTCGACGGCGACGAAAAGGTGAAGAGCGAGAAGACGAAGACGATCACCTATCGTCCGGAAGGGAAGCTGAGTTTCAGCGTGGGCGGCTTGAAGGACCAGGGCGACAAGGCCGAGGTGGGCATCGGGCTTTCGAATGACAAGGATGACGAGAAGGAGGGGAAGTTTTCCGAGGCCCTGAAGATGCGCGAGCTGCAGCCGTTTTATGTTTTTTCACTTGTGGGCGAGGGGGATTTGAATGGCGAAAAAGTCTGGATGCTCGACTTTGAGCCGAAGCCGGACATGGAGGAGAAGGCGGAGGGGCAGAAGCAGAAGGTGCTCACCCGCCTGCACGGGCGCCTCTGGATTCATCCGAAATACTTCGCGATCATGAAGGCGGATTGCTCCCTGGTGCGGCCGATGCCTTTTGCATGGCTCGACCTGGTGAGCCTGCGCATCCTGCGCATCCAGTACGAGACGGTGTTCCACGAGAACAAAGTCTGGCTGCCGAAGAGCATGGAGGTTTACTACCTCGTGCGGATTTTGTTCCTGAGCCACATCCGCGAGCGCCAGACGATGACAGCCGATGGCTACCGGGAAGTCCCGGCGGAGAAGGCGGAAGTGAAGCCGAAGAAGGAATAGGACAGATTATTCGGAATGTTTCGCGCAAAGACGCCAAGTCGCAAAGTCTGAAAAAGGCATGAAAGCGTGCCATTCCGATTGAAAGCGACTTTCAATCGGAATGGCACGCTTGGGACCATGGGAGACCGTCCGATGCGGAAACTTTGCGACTTGGTGTCTTTGCGAGAGACATCCGGAAATCCTTACTCCAGGTAGCCGTTTTTCTTGAGGAATGTTTCGAGCTGGCCGGTGTCGAAATCGCCCAGCACATGGCCGTCCACCTCGATGACGGGGACGAGGGTCTGGTTGCTGAGTTCAATCGCTTTTTGCCGTGCGGCGGGGTCCTTGCCGGTATCGTGCACCTCGTACTTCCAGCCCATGAGGTCGAGCCATTCCTTGGCGTCAATGCACCATCCGCACATGGCGCGCGAATAAAGCGAGATCGCCTTGGGCTGTTTCAGGACTTTCATTGTATTTTGGTCTTGTAGGAGCCGCTGTCAGCGGCGATCCGCGGGGTCGGCCTGTTCCCCGGTCGCCGCTGACAGCGGCTCCTACAAGGGCGAAAACGGAGGCAATCAACCGGGCTGGGGCGCGCCAAAATGAGGCTGGACGTTGGGGATGGTTGGGCCGCGCGCCTGGGCGAAGGAAATGGGTGAGCGCGGAACGAGCGTGCCGAGCATGAGGTCGGCGAGGGGCAGCACCACGTTCAGATTCTTGTTCATGTAACGGTGATGAAGCAGGTGGTGTCCGTTCAGGCGGAAGAAGATTCCTGAGCGTTCCACATTGCGCTTCTTGGGCACGTGCATGCACCAGTGAATGTATTCGTAGGTGGCGTAGTAGGCGCTCATCGCGAGGAGGCCGCCCCAAAGGATGCCATGCCCCACCAGCCACTGCACGAGCAGAAAGGGGGGGACATGAAGCAGGATCATGACCGGACCATTCCACCATGCCATCGGGACGGTCTTGCGGTCTGCTGGTTCCTGGAGGTGATAGGTATGATCCGATTTGAAGATGCCGTGATGAGTGACCGCATGGGCCTGGAAGGGGTAGTCGAACCACTTCAGGTTCGTGTGCATGATGTGCTTGTGGAGCGTCCATTCAAAGAAGCTGCAATAGACGACTCCACCCATGAAACCGATGGCCTGCCAGAAAAAGAATTCGCTCACAATGTTGCTTTCGGTTGATTGAAAAGCCGCAACGCACGATCAGTGTACGGATTGCGGTGTCCCCAACTTTTACCAGCCTTCAGCCAAAGAGCAAGAAAATTGGATTTCATAATTGTGCATTGGCCATCATTTTTTTCAAAGGATACGTCGTTTTCAGTTGTCATATCAGGTAAATCCCAACCCATGGCCGAGCCCGACCAGGAAACCGATTGGATCCGACGAAGCCAGAAGGGCGACCATGAGGCTTTTGGGAAACTCATCCAACTCCACCAACGCATGATCCACTCCCTTGCCTACCGCATGACGGGTTCCCTCAGCGACGCCGAGGACCTTGCGCAGGAAGTCTTCATCCGAGCCTTTCACCAGATCCGCTCGTTCCGCAGCGATGCCCGTTTCGCTTCGTGGCTCCATCGCATCGCCGTCAACCAGTGCCTCAACTGGAGGAAGAGCCATGACCGCCGCGAACGTTTCCACGAGGAATTAGGCGCGGTGACCGAAGCGCCCCGCGATCACGAAGGCGCATCGGAACGCGTCCAGCAGGCGCTTCTCCAATTGAAACCCAAACAGCGGGCCGCAGTCGTTCTCACGCTGTGCGAAGGAATGAACCACGCCGACGCAGCCCGGGCGCTTGGATGTTCCGAGACCACCGTTTCGTGGCGGTTGTTCATCGCCAAAAGGGAGTTGAAACGCCTGCTACAAGCCCCCGCATGAAACCATCCGATCCCCAACTCGACGAATTGCTCCGCTCCGTCCGCGTGCCGGAACGCTCCGCCGGCTATTGGGAAAATTTCCCCGCCCGCGTCCTCGCGCGCCTGCAGACGGCGGAACGCCCCCCCGAAACAAGTCGCGGTCTTCCCTTCTCCTGGGGACTTGGCTTCGCCGCCGCGTGCCTCATCCTCGGCTTCGCGCTTGGACACTGGCACGGAATGCCCAAAAGCGTGACGGAAAGCCCCCTTGCGCAAAACCGCAAGCTATTCAAGGAAGTGGCCTCCCTGTTTCCCAACCAGGTGCGCGCCATCATCTCGGACGAGCACGGCGTCCGTCTCGTTCTTGCCGACAAACAGGAAGCGCCATCGTCCGCCCCGCTCCTTCTGAAAATTTGTGATGGGAAGAACTGCCACGATGTCATCACCTTTAGCGGGCAGCAGGTGCAGCTCGACGGGAAGACGTACGAAGTGCTCCTGGATGCACAAGGAAACGTGATGGTCGTGGGCAAATCCCTCTACTGGCACAGCAAGGAAACCCGCAAGCCCGGCGAAAGCTTTCACATCGAGGCGCAGAAGCTCGACACATCCATATGATCGGAAGAAGCTCTCAGCCATCAGCTCTCAGCCATCAGGTTTTCATGAAAAATCACCCACTTCAATCCACATTCCTGGTAGGGCGCGCTCGCCGAGCGCGCCGTATTGGGGAGAAGGCGTCAAATTTGGTAGAGTCGCTCTTTTCCCTGCAACCCCACGGCGCGCTCGGCGAGCGCGCCCTACCTTTCGGAACCGTGTTCGCATGCCTTCTTCTCATCTTGCCCCTCGCCACCCACGCACAGATCGAACTCGTTCCTGATGAAACTCCGCAGGTTGTTTTTGCCGGCAAGGCGCAAACGATCCATGTGACGTTTCACAACCGGGGCGGCCAGAAATCCGAAACGGAGATTCGCACGAGACTCTTCCAAGCCAGCTCCTCCTCGCTGGCCCCCGTGGGCGAGGTCCAAGGCTGGAAAAAACTTGAAATCCTCGCCGGCCAGACCGTCCTTGAAAATTTCGAGGTGAACTGCCCCGAGGTAAAAACCATCTTGCGCTTCCAGTTGCAATGGACGGATGACAAGGATGGACGTCTCGGAAAAACCGACCTGATTGCATGTCCCGCCGATGCCCTCAAGACGCTCAAGACGCTCGGGGGTGACAAGCCCATCGGCATCTGGGATCCATCGGGAAAAATGAAACCACTCCTCGAAGCGCTCAAGGTTGAGGTCGAGGATCTCACGGCGGGGACGAGCTTCGACGCATTCCACGGAAAGCTCGCCATCCTCGGCCCATTTCCCACGAAGGATACAATGCCATCTGGTTTCCGTGAAAATGTAAAGAAGCTGGCGGAGCGAGGTGTAGGCGTCGTGTGGATCCAGCCCTTCAGCGACGCCGCTCTCTCGGCGAGTGCCACGCGGATGGGCGCCGGCGTACTCGTGCTGGCGCGTCCCGCGATGATTTCCGATCTCGCAGAAACGCCCCTCTCCCAGCTCCGCCTTCTCGAGCTGGCCCGCATTGCCACAAGCCCCGACACGATCCTTTCCGACCCAAGCAAATGATTTCCGCAAAAGAATGAAAACAGCCACAGATCAACACAGATTTACACGGATGATGCTCAGCAAGCTGATTCAGCATGACGGCGCTTGCCGTGGCAAGCGCCAACAAGTCCGTGTTTCATCCGTGTCCATCTGTGGCAAAAAATTTCTGCGTTCCCATTTACAAAAATCAAATCCATCAAGGTAATCCCATGAAAATCAAATCACCATTCCTCCTCATCGCCACCGCTCTCGCGCTGGCCGCCCTCACCGTCCATGCGAAGGATGAAATCCTCACCGTCGCCGTCTTCAATTTTGAATCCACCGACAGCGACGCGCGCGATCTGGGCGCGAAAGTGTCGGACCTCGTGACAGCGAACCTTTCCGCCGACGCGCGGATCATCACCGTGGAACGCGCGGAATTGGAGAAGGCGTTGGGCGAGCAGGAACTCGGCCTTTCGGGAACGATCCAGCCCGAGACCGCGGCAAAGGTCGGACACCTGACCGGCGCGAAGGTGCTCATCACGGGAAAAGTATTCAAAGTGGACAAGGAGACGATGATGGTGGCCAAGGTGATCGGCACGGAGACAAGCCGCGTGTACGGGGCCGTGACGAAAATGCCGGCAGCCGGCTCCATCGCCGACGGCGCGACAGACCTCGCCAAAAAAATTGCCGACACCGTTGCGAAGAATACCGAGGACCTCGTGGCCAAGGTGGAAAAGCCCGAGGACCGGATCGAGCGGATCCGCAAGTCCATCAAGGCCGACAAACTTCCAACCGTGGAAGTGAACATCCCCGAGCGTCATTTCGGAGGCATCACGATTGATCCGGCGGCGCAGACCGAGATCAGCTTCATCCTGCAGAAATGCGGCTTCACCCTCATCGATGACAAAACGGGCGGAAAAGCGGACATCGAGTTCAAGGGCGAAGCATTGAGCGAATTCGGAATGCGCAAAGGCAACCTGGTGTCATGCAAAGGCCGCGTGGAGCTGAAGGCAATCGACAAGGCAACCGGAAAAATCCTGGCCGTGGACCGTCAAACCTGCGTGGCCGTGGACCTTTCCGAACAGATCGCCGCGAAGACCGCCCTCCAGAAAGCCGCACAGGAACTGGCCGAGCGGATGATTCCGTTGGTGGCCAAATAACGGGTGGATTTGCGACGACAAATTCATCCAGATGAAAGCCTGCATCGCATTTCTTGCCCTGGTCCTGGCTGCGGGCGTTTTGTTGGGACAGGATCAGGATGCGCAACTGCTTGCGGCGGCGAAGGCCGGGGATGCGGCGCAGGTGAAGGCTCTGCTTGGGAAAGGCGCGAAGATTGATGTCCAGGATGAAGAAGGGGGCTCGCCTCTCTGCCTTGCTGCGATGGAGGGACATTTGGAAGCGGTGAAAGTTTTGATCGATGCCGGTGCGAGTGTGCAGGTGAAAAGGAAGTCGGGCGGGAGCATTCTGGCCAATGCCGCCCTGGGTGGGCACCTTGAGATTGTGAAACTCCTGGTTGCGAAGGGAGCGGATGTGAATGCCAAAGGTCCCAAGGCATCCACGCCGCTGGCGATGGCGTCCAACAAGGGACATCTCGCCGTTGTGGAATTTTTGCTGGAGAAGGGGGCCGACCCCAAGGCCATTGAGTACGATGGTGCCACCGCGTTGGACCACGCCTCTCTGATGGGACACCTGGAAATTGCCCGGCTCTTGATCGACAAAGGAGTCAACGTCAATTATGAGAACGAACTCGGCCAGACGGCCTTGATGGCTGCCGCCGAGAAGGGCCACGGCGACATCGCCAGTCTTCTCCTTGAGCACGGTGCTGACTGGAAGAAAGTCGCCAAGGACGGAGGCACGGCCATACGTCAGTGCGACCGGGGCCATCATCCCGAGGTGAGGGCGATCATCGAGACGTTTGCGAGGGTCCACTCCGCTCATCAGGCCGCTCAATCGGGCAACGTGTCCGGATTAAAGTCCATTCTGGATGCCGGGACGGATGTGAACGAACAGGATGCCGGGGGTAACAGCCTTCTGCAGGTCGCTTTCTTTTCCAACCCTCCCCGGGCCGAAGTGGTGCGCTTCCTGTTGGAGAGGGGAGCAAACCCGAACGAAGTGACAGCAGCGGGCGTCCCGTTGCTTGCCATGGCGGCATCGTTGGGCCAGACGGAAATGATGAAGTTTTTGCTCGCGAAGGGCGCGAAGCCGGATGCCCCGGACGCCCAGGGTGCCACCCCGCTGATCGCGGCCACAAGGAGCGGGAGCCTTGAAGCTGTGCGCTTACTGTTGGAGAAGGGCGCCGGCGTCGAGGGCAGGGACCAGAGTGGCGCCACGGCGCTGGCGTACGCCGAGAATGGATTTCGAGCGGAAATCGCCGACGCGTTGCGAAAGGCCGGCGCAAAGTCCGTGGATGCGAAGGGGTTTCAGTTGCCGAATCCGCTCTTTCAGGCTACCGCCGAGGATGATCTCACCCGGGTTCAATTCCTCGTGGAGAAAGGCGCAAAGGTTGACGAGCGCGATTCGGCGGGCTATTCGCCGCTCGATCTGTCCCTCCACTACGCGCAGTTTCCATGGTGCTCCAATAGCGTGGCCATCGCCAGCTACTATGTATCCAAGGGCGCGCCCGTGACGTCAAGCCCATCGAAGGATGGCCCGACGGAGCGCGCCCTTCATCGCGCCGTTCGATACGGGAACGCGAGCCTGGTCGAGGCCATGATCAAGGCGGGAGCGGATGTGAATACGAAGGATGCGGAGGGCCGCACGCCGCTTGCGCTGGCTGGAAAACTTGGGCGCGCGGAAATGAAAGCGTTGTTGAGGAAGAATGGAGGTCTCGAATGAAATGGGTTGCGATGTCCTTGATGGCGATCGGGGTGATGCTGGAATCGGCTTGCGCCGCGGAAACCGCCAAGCCTCTCCGCGTCGCGATCGGGGAATTCTCGGTGGACGATAATTCCTACCGGAGTTCCGTCGCCGCCTCCACCTTTTCCACGGCTCTCCAGGCGGCGCTGTCGCAGGAGAAGACCGGGGTGGAGTGGGTGGAGCGGTCGCAACTGGAGGCCGCCGACCACGAGCTGAATTATTACGTGAGCGGGTTCGATTCGAAGGCGACCGCCCTGCGCATCGGCAAATGGCTGAAGGCGGACCTGCTCATCCTCGGGCATTTCGAAATTCAAGAGGGCAAGGGACGGCTTCTGCGCATCGAGGTCGTTGACCTGGATCACGCGGACGTGTTGGCGGAAAAAACACTTCCGATCAGCGGGTCGGAGAAGGAACCGCTCGCGATCTCGGGTAAGGACGTGAATGCGGCGGTCGGGTTGTCGAAGCAGGCGCTGGAAGAGGCGCGAAAAAAACTTGAGCAGGTCAGAAACAAGCTGGTGGTGGCGCCCCTGTTTTTCAGCAATAGCGACGCATCCCGACGTCTGGATTATTTCGAGGGAGAGTTGCTGGCCGCATTCCAGGAAACGGCGGCAGCTTCCCAATCGGCGCGTGTGATCCGCTTTCCGAAGGCGTCGGAATCCTCCGACGAGGCGGACCTGGTGGTGGGCGGCCTTGTCGAAGCCGATGCCAATGCATGGCAAAAAGTTGCAGACCTGTTTGTATGGGGCGATTTTGCGGAAGACAAGGTGGGCAACGATGTTTCGTTTGAACAGACGCCGGTCAAGGCCACGATGAACATCTGGGATGGGCATGGAGAGATCCAGACGTTTGCCGAAACCGGCACCGTTGCCCAGTTGAAGGGGCTCAAACAAAAACTCGCCGCTCATCTGGCAGACGCGATCAAGGCTTATCACAAGCAGGCTCCCGCCGACGCCGTCCGTCACAAGGTCGCGCGCGAGCTGGTGATGCGCGGGACGGACATTGAGGGGCGGTTCACCAGTTCGCCCGCGCTTTTTCGGACGCAGGACGGCCAGAGGCTCTGGCGGCAGGCGTTGAACATGTATGTGGCGGCGCGCTTCTTCGAGCCGGAGTCCTACGAGATCAACCGCAAGCTGATCTTCTGCGAGGGGGATTGGTATCGAACACTCAAGGGCGGGGATGCGATCGCGAGGAACCGGAGTGAGGATCCCAACACATTCGGATTTTACTGGGGAAGGCTGCTGCGGTGGAACGCGTTCCTGGCGCGGTTTGGATATCATCCCCCTTCGACGGTGGACGGGGAACTTCTCGCGCGATTGTTTCCGATGGGTGGGCTGGACGGTGTTCAGTCCCCGGATTTCGATAGCATGGCGGCCGTGCGCTCGGTGGGATTGCTGGCCAGTTTTGTGTTCGCATGCGACGCGCCGAACAACTCCGATGTTTCCGGTTTTCCGAGGGACGCGCCGCCCGAGATTCTCGAAAAATGGCGGGAGCAATTTTTAAGGGAATTCGGGGAGAAGGTCATCCTGATCAGCAAGGAAGTCGCCGGGCGGGAGGGGATTCCCGACGAGGAGCGCTACTCCGCCCTCCCCAACTTCCAGCAGAACATGCGCACGGCGTTCAAAATCGGGGACGCCCGCCTGAGGGCCCGCGCGGTCGAGGCGCTCTGGCCCTTTCTTCTCGCGCACGAAACCTACATGCGCCAGACCGCGCTCCAGGGAGGAGGGAAGTCGACCGCGGCGGATTTTGATCGGTCATATTATCATCAGGAATATATGAAGGGAATCCAGCAGACATTCACCGCCGTAGACGCGACGGCGAAAGGTGCGGAGATGGCTAAAAAGTACAGAGATACCGTGGTCATCGAGGAAAAGAATATGCCACCCAAGCCCGCGCCCGCGCCCGCGCCTCCGATGGAACTCGTGACGCTTGATTTTCACCCGCCCGTGCTGGATGCCCCCGTTCGTTCCGTGGTTTTTCCCTCGAAACCGCCCATCACAGGGATCGTCACGCTGTTGTTTCATGAGAACCGGTTGTGGATCAGCGGGAGGAAGGGTTTCCGGAATTCAAGCCCGGGACTGAACTTCCAGTTGGCCTACTTGATTGAGTCCTCCGTGGAGGATTCGCTCTGGATTTGCGGGGAGGATGGGCGGGACCTGGCCCCCGTCTCCGAGAAGATCGGCTGCAAGTCGAAGGTGACCTCGATGACGCCGTATCAGGGGCAGATGTGGTTGACGCTTATGGATGGCGGCGTGTGGAGCGTGGACCGGGATTTCAAGGTGAGGCGGTTTGGCGACAAGGAAGGGGTGGTTTCCCCGCTGATGTTCGCCGGGGCGGAGGAGGGCGGCAGATTGTATTTCGCCGGCGGGGAGCCTGAGATCGGATTGGTGAACGTCCATGATCCCAAGGCTGGCACGTGGAAGCGGCTGGATGTGGACCAGACGGTGGTGGATCGCTGTGTGTATTGTGAGAGCAAAGTCCTGCCGCAAATTCAGCGAATGGGGATTTTTGAACAGAGTCTGATCGTCGGGGCGTCGTCGCAAATAGCGCAATGGCGGGATGCAAATATTCTAAAAATGGATCTGAAGACCGGAAAGTGGACCAATCTGGACGGGGAATTGCTCCAGGGGTATTTGCGGCCGAAAACAGCCGCGGAGTCATACGCGGGGAAATGGCCTCCCTTTCTATATGCGGTGGAGAAGGATGATTCTGGTTTGTGGCTTGGAATCACCGGTGGTCTCATCCGCTACAACCCCACGAGGAACAAAATCCAGACATGGTTTTCAGATCCCGACATGGGCATCTGGGAGAAGCCAAAAACCGTCGAGCGGATCGCGCAATTTTCGAAGGGCGGGAAGTTGCCCGCCGGGACTTACCCATTTACACGGCTGCAGGGGTCGGTGACCGCGCTGGCCAGCGACGGTGAGTTCCTGTGGGTCGGGGCGACGACGAACGGCGAACGGTGGAATCAAACCGGGAGCGGGGGCGACGAGACGGACTCGATGATCATCTTCGAAAAAGCACAACATCGGGTATATCTCCTCCACAAGCCAAGCGGCCGTTGGGTGGGATGCTTTGCCGTTCCCCGGCGGGTGTCCTCACTGGCGGTTTCCAGTCGGAAATTATGGATTGGTCTCGAAGGCCCGTTGTCCCATCTCATCAGCCCGCTTCTGGAAGTGGACAAACAACAGCTCCTCTCCATTCCGCCCAGCCGGTGGGTTTCCGACACCGTCACGGAACAGGAATTTCGTGAAAAAACCGGGGGAGGCAAACGATGAAAGCCTGCATCGTATTCCTCGCTCTGGTCCTGGCTGCGGGCGTTTTGTTTGGGCAGGATCAGGATGCGCAACTGCTTGCGGCGGCGAAGGACGGGGATGCGGCGCAGGTGAAGATCCTGCTTGAGAAAGGTGCGAAGATTGATGTCCAGGATGAAGAGGGGAGTTCGCCTCTTTGCCTTGCTGCGAAGTATGGACATTTGGAAGTTGCGCAGGTCTTGATCTCCGCCGGCGCGGATGTGCATGTGAAGCGGAAGACGGGAGGCAGCGTTCTTGCTCAGGCCGCGTTCATCGGCCAGATGGAAATTGTGAAGCTCCTGGTGGCGAAGGGTGCGGATGTGAATTCAAAAGGCGCAAAGGCATCGACGCCGTTGGCGATGGCGGCCAACCAGGGACATCTCGCCATCGCGGAATTTCTACTCGAGAAGGGGGCCGATCCCAAGGCCATCGAGTTCGATGGCGGCACTGCGATGAACATGGCGGCTCAGACGGGAAACGTGGAAATGGCCAAACTACTTCTCGCCAAGGGGGCGGATGCAAGCGCCAAGGGAGGCAGGATCGCCCCACTTGTCGCGGCCGCGGCGAACGGACATCTGGAGGTGGTGAAGCTCCTGGTTGCCGGCGGGGCTGATCTCGAGGGAAGAAATGACGTCGGCAACACGGCTGCAATCATCGCCGCGTCGAACAATCATCCGGCAGTCCTGGAGTTTTTGATCGACAAGGGGGCGGACATCAATGCCCTGAACCAGCTCAGGCAGACGCCCTTGATGTTTGCGTCGCAGGAAGGCCACGTCAAGATCGTGAAGTATCTCCTCGGCAAGGGCGCCGACTGGAGCAAAACCGACCGGGATGGAAGTTCGGCCCACAAGCATGCCAGCATGAATGAACATCCCGAGGTGATGAAAGTCATTGAGGAGGTCGAGAATGAGGCCGAGCGACAGGAATCGCTCAAAAACCGTGCGCCCGAATGAAATTGAACCGTTCAACAAGAATCATCATCGGTGTGCTTGCGGTGATCGGGATCGGTTTGGCGGGTTGGAGCACGTACCGGACTTTGAACGACCAACCGACATTTTCGTCGGAGTTGCGTGATCGGGCGGCGCAGTCCGTGGAGCGGGCAACGGAAGCTCAGCCGGTGGGTGTTGTCGATGCGAAGGATCTGGAGTTGTTGGACTGGAAGGTATGGGCCGCCCCGTGCCCTTTCACCACGGGAAGCCCCACATTTCTGGGACGAGGGGGGAATGATGGAAGTGAGATGATGGAGGCTTTCGAGCGGTCTCGTCATGCCGCAGCCCCACCCACTCCTGTGCCGCCGGCGGCCGCAGTCCGTGTCAGTGTGCGATTGGAAATGGGGGGTGGAACGTCGGAGTCCGGCATTGGGTCGAAAGTGACTGGGGTCCAGTTGATGCGCTCGATCCGAGCGGATGGGGAATACAAGGAAGCGGGCTCGTTGGGGAAAGTGGAGCTGGGGGGCTTGAAGCCGATCGCTCCCAAGGTCGTGAGCCCGGCTCCTGTCCAGAAATCCGACGAGAAGGCGAAACATGTGTTTGAGTTTTCCATGGTGGATCCGCATGTCGAGGCGGGGACGAAGTATTTCTACAAGGTTCGCCTGCTTCATGCGGGGCAGGGGCCGGTTGGGGAGAGCGGTTGCTGTTCGACCATACCGATGCCGGTGCCGCGCGCACGCATGAAGCTGGATGGCGAAGGTCATCCCCACCTGGACTGGGATGCGATTGCCTTCAAATCCGACGGACTGCTCAGCGAATCGAGGCTGACTGTGGATCTTGCGTGTTGGCAGAATGGATCGTGGCAGCCCGTTCACGAACTCGCCCGGTTTCCCATTGGGGCCGGCAGTTTCAAGGTGCCGGTCAAGGCGACCTCTCCCCTTGGTGGCGAGCCCATGTTGGTTGTCGCCCTGGATGTGTTGATTCGCAAGGACACGTGGAGCATGAAAGAAGGCGCTAGCACGGTGATTGCGGGCAATCGCGTCCAGCAGAGGGTGGATTTTGCGGCGCCGGAAGCGAAGGGTTCAAGCAACCCCCCGTGGAGATCACGCGGGTTCATCCTCGTGGAATCCTCGGCCAATGCCAACGAATCCCCGGACAAAATCCGCGCCCGTGACGCTTTTCCTGGAACGCCCCAGGATTCAGGCATCTACGGGGTATTGGGCACGTTGGGTCACAAGGGTTGGACGTTTGAAATCAACAGTCAGGTCCAGGGTCGTCGAGGGATTTTCGGGAAATTTTTGGACCGCAATGACTGGCAGAATGAGAATTATTACGAGTGGCCTGGGTTTTCCGAGCGTTGCGACTATGTTTTCCACTGGGGCGGCCCGGACAAGAAGGAGATGCGGACCGCGACAGTTTCTGCGGTGAGGAACCCGCTGCCGACGGGATTGGTCGCATGGGCGGACGATGGACAGGTCCGGTTGCGTTGGGATTCCTTCCCATGGAATGAAAAAGACTGGGCGGAGGGTCCTTACTTCGTGCTCCGGCGCACGGATCAGAGTCATGCGACGATACGGGCCAACAAGCTCCAGGTTTCTCCGGACCGTGAGATTTTTCGAACCCGGGCCAACATGACAGAGTATGTGGACAAGGATGTCCGTAACGGGACCGCGTACTTTTACACACTGGAAGTGACCGGCGTGACGCGCGCGACGAGTTGGCTTGCGGACGTGGGCGCCTACGAGCACAACCTGCCCGTGCGGGTGAGGATGATTCCCGGGTTCAGCGGTTACCCGGTGATTGCGGTGCCGACCCCGGCGCGTCCCTTGCGTGTGTCGCTGGTCTCAGATGCTGGCGCGGATATACGCGTGAATTCAGCTCACGCCAAGTTTCTTCAATATCTCAGTAACACTCCCGGACTCGAACTTGTGGAAAGAACCACGGCATCCTCCCTGTTCGATGAGAAGCAACTGGCCCAGCTGGGTTCCGAGGCGGAGGGTGACGAGGTGAAGAGTTTCAAGAACGCGTTGACCGCAGACCTGGTCCTGCACGTCGGGGGACGGAATGCGGGCTACTCGCGTGTTCTGGACGTCTGGATGGATGATTTCAAAAATTCGAGGCGGGAACGGTTGGTGAGTGTTCCAGTGGAAAACATGGACGAGGAGAAAACAGCTTCCATGTTGCTGGATGAAATAAAAAAACGTTTTCCTGTGGAGGGGGGAGATTCCGCCGCGAAGCGCGGGGAGGAGCAGTTGCCGGTCCAGACCATCGCGGTCACCGGATTTCATCCGCTGACGTTGGAGGGGGCATCGTTGTCTGATGGGGCGATTGACGATGTGCTGATCACGGCGTTGTCATCCGGGAAAACCATGAGGGTGGTGGAGCGGGAAAAAATCAAATCCGTCCTCAAGGAGCAGGGGATTCAGGCGGTTGCGGACGAGGCGACGGCGTTGAAGCTGGGCGGGTTGCTCAAGGCCAACGCCATCGTCAGCGGGTTTTACGGGCTCAAGGAGGGGAAAATCGCCATCTCGGCCCGTCTGATTGACGTGGAGAAAGGGGCCCTGCTCAACGTGGTGGATGTCGAGGGCAAGCTGGATGATCTTGACGCGCTGGGCCGACAACTGGCCTCCGCCTTGGGAAAACCATCGCGCGCCGGGGATGACGCCGCACGAAATCCGTTCATGAGCTGGCTCGAGTCGAGAATTTACACCGGGGGTGCTGACAAGATGAAGGAGGTGAAAACCGCTGCGTACGTTTCTCCGGACACTCCGGATTATCATTTCAAGATGGGCACCGAGTACCTGAAGCAGGAGGAGGATGAAGAGGCGTTGTCGAGCTTTTACAAGGGAATGAAGATTGCGGAAGCGAAGGATGACCCATGGCCATACTATGAAGCCGCGGGTGGAATTTTGAGAAGACTCAAGAGGACCACAGAGGAGGAGGAATTGTGGAAGAGGGCCCTGGCGGATCGTGCGAAGCGCGGAGTCGATGCGGACATCGCAAGGTTCAACCTAGCCCGGGCCCAGCAGGAGTTGGGGAGGGCAAGTGACGCGCTGGCAACGCTCGGCAGGGTCAAAACCCCCTCTTATGAGTGCGGAAGGCTGTACGAAGTCTTGGGAGATCGTGCGGCGGCGCTCCGTGTGTATCTGAACCTTCCATGGGTCATCACGCCTCCATCGCCAGCGTGGAACCGGGCGCCGGTGATTGATACCTTGACCCCTTCTTATGCTGCCATCATCCGTTTGATGGGTACATCACCGAATCCCCGGAAGATCGAGCTGTTGAAGGCGGTAAGCAAAAACATTTCAAAACAGAAACCGATCCAGGCGGGGAAGGCCTTGAAGGAACTTCTCTCCATCGGCACCAGCGACCCTGAAGTGGTGATGATGGCTGCCGAGAAAGCCGAATCGAGCGCGGAAAAAGAACAGGTGATGAAACTTCTTGAAGGGGTGGCACAAGCGCATCCCAACACGCTCGAATGCATGCAAGCGCTCGAAAAGCTGGCGTGGATGCATCGTAGGATGGGGCACGCTGAAAAGTCCGCGGAATGCTTTCAGGCCGTTGTGAAACAGGCGGTGAAAGGGGAAAAGGCGGACAAGATCCGCGAGAGTTGTTCGATGGTGTTGAATTCCAAATCCGTCCCGCGCAAACCTTCCAAGACAAGCGCGGCCGCCCAGCTGAATCCGCAACAGGAACAGATGGCAAAACAGCTTGAGGAAGTGGTGCAGGCACATCCCAACACGCTGGAATGCATGCAAGCACTTCAAGCGTTGGGGATGATGCATCGGGTCTCGGGCAACGATGAAAAGGCTGAAGAATACTTCAAAGCGGTTGAGAAACAGACGGTGAAGGGAGACCAGGCAGATGTGATTCGACAGGGTTGTTTGGCGATATTGAACTTCAAAGCTGGAGTGCCCGTGACCATGACAGCCACTGCGGAAGGGACAATCGGGAGAAATCCGTTGCCGGTGACCTCAAAAGTCCCTGATCCGGAAAGACAGGAGGGTGCATCCCAGTATGATGTGTCGGAGAGCGGAGTGCTGACATACAGGGACTCAACGGGCAAGACGGTCTTGTGGAGCCATGATGCCCACCCGGGGCGTCCTTACCTGAAGGAGCGGCACGATATCATGCGAACGCACACGGACCTTGATGTCCTGGCCGCATGTGTCGTGTTCGATGGGGACATGATTCTTTTTCCGAGCATGTTGGACGGAGTTCTCTACGCCCTGGATCGTGCCACGGGCAAGGTCCGGTGGAAGTTTGAGGATTGGACACCCATTGCCGTGCCTGTGGCTCTGGGGGGGAGGATTTACGTGGGCAACTCCCTTGGCGAACTCTTCGAGTTGTCGAGGGACAACGGGACGGTGCTCCGAAGATCCTTGTCTTCCATCGAAATGGAAGCGGATTTCAACGGGCAAATTCCCAGCATGGTATATGACCCTCAAAACAAGTGTATTTTATTCGTTCCCCGCGAGGTGCTGCCCCTTCCTATTGAGGATTTTCGCAGCTTCAACCATGCCGCGCCTTCCCACATGGTTTCCCTGGAGAAATTTGAGGCAAGTATGCTTGTGACAACCTCCGGAGGGAAAGGAGGTCTAGGCCATGTGGATGAATTCATTGCGATTACTCAAGACGCGGGAGGTGATAAGAAAAGACGCCGGTTTCTGCTTGGGGGCCTTCGCTACCCGGACGTCAAAGGCAGGGAGAGGGCTGTTCCCTATCTGATCAAGATTGCGGCGAGCCGCTCCGAGAGTGGGGACGCGCGTGCCGAGGCGCTGGATGTCCTCGGCGAGATCTGCTTGAAATCATTCGTTCCCGACTTTCTCGGGTACTTGTCGGATGCGGAACCCCGTGTGAGGGGTATTGCCGTGAGACAACTTGGAAAGCTGAAAAGCAGGGATCATCTCGATCAGGTGGCCGTGCTTCTCGGCGATCCGGATGTTGGAGTGCGTCAGGAGGCCGTTCGCGCGGTGATTTTGCTGGGCGGCGTGGAAGCGAAGCCCCGCCTTCGGGCCATCTTGAATGATCGCAATTCCCCGCCTTGCAACGAGGCGGCATTGGATTTGCTCATGGCGGGCGACTATGACCCGGAAATCATTTCCATCGTCAAATCGTCCCGCAGTTACAAGGACGGTTACGATGCGGATTTGATCCTGCTGGCGGTCTTGTGCAGGGCGGGTGATTCGGATGCCCTGGCCTATCTGGATCAAACCATGCGGGACGCGGCGAAAAACCCCCGCGCACGAGAAGTCGTTGACAATATCGGAAAGTATTTCCCGGAGAAGAGGCTGATTCCCATTGTCGCAAAACCGCTGACCCGAGACGCTTTTTCCGAGGAGAAAGTGTCCGGGGCCATGGGCCGGATCGGTGATCCGGCGGCCATTCCGTATTTATTGGAGGTGTTTTGGAGGCCGGACGATGCCTCCAGCACGTTTCTCAACGGTTCTATCGTGTATAACAAGCCGGCGGTGCAGAATGAACTCATTGACGCCCTGGAGAAACTGACGGGCCAGGCGTTTGGTGATCATTATGCCCTGTGGGAGCAGTGGTGGCACCAATCGGGCCTGTCGAAATCCGTCCCGCCTATCGAGACTGCGGATGAGGCCCTGTTGGACGCCGCAGAAACGGGTAATGTGCCGAAGTTGAAAACGTCATTCGACCGTGGCGCCCAGGTGGACGCTCACGACGGGAAGAACTCGACGTCTCTGATCCTTGCCGCAAGGCATGGCAACCTGGAAAGCGTTGAGTTCCTGCTGGCCAAGGGCGCAAACCTCAATGCGGTTGACGCCGAGGGAATGACCCCGTTTCTCGCCGGCGTGGAATCCTCCAATCTCTCGATCTCTCGCGTGCTGATCGAGGCCGGTGCCGATGTGAATGTCAGCAACAAGGATGGGAAGAACGCCCTTTCCATCGCGCAAGGGACGGCTCCGGACAACAAGAGGGACAACGAGACGGAAATCATGACAATGTTGGAGAAGGCCGGGGTGAAGGTGACTGCGGAAAATCTGGGCATGGCGTTGCTTGCCGCCGCCCAGAAAGGGGACCTGGCTGGGGTCAGAGAGTTGCTGGTAAAGGGGGCGAAGGTGGATGGGCGGAATGAGAATGATTGGACGCCGCTCATTTTCGCTTCAACTGCGGGGCACCTCGAGATGGTTCAGTTGCTCTTGGAAAAGGGTGCGGATGTAAATGCGAGGTCCAGGATCGGCTGCACGCCGCTGATGTTTGCGGCCGATGGCTGCCATCCCGAAGTGGTGGAAGCGCTTCTTGCCCATGGCGCCAACGTGAATTCAAAGACAAACAAAAGTTGCACGGCGCTCCATACCGTGACGGAAAATGGACATCTCGAGATGGCGAAGTTTTTGATTGACCGTGGTTCGCAACTGGATGCGCCCATGGCTTACAATGAGACGGAAAGCACGGTTGAAGGACTGACGCCGCTTTGCATTGCGGTATTGAATCAACAATGGGAAATTGCGAAATTCCTGATCTCCAAGGGCGCGAAGACGGGGCCGCCCATGCAGGAAATTGTCAAGCAACAGAAATCCGAAGGGTTGAAATACTTGATTGAGCAGGGCGGCGATGTGAACTCGCGCGGCGATGGGGGACGCACCGCGATCTTCAATGCGGCCGCCTTCGGAGCAACGGAAAACGTGAAACTGCTGCTTTCCAAGGGAGCCAACCCCGACTTTCTCGCCTGCTATGACAATGGCGCGATTTTTTCGCCTTGCACAGCCCTGGATGTGGCCAGACAGCAGAGGCACCCTGAAGTCGCGGAGATTCTCAAGAAGGCAGGTGCCCAAAGCGGGGATGTGTTGTTTAAGGCATCCACGGACCTGGATGCCGCCGTGACGGAGGGAAGTTATGAGAAGGCGGAAGCGGCGATCAACACGGGGGCGGACGTAAAAGGTTTGGGAGGGCGGATGCTCCTGAGCGCCATCACGCGCAAACATCCTGAGCTCCTTATGCTGCTTCTGGAGAAGGGGGCTAAACCGAACGTATCTGATTCCGATGGGACAACCCCGTTGATGGCTGCGGTGGAACAGGGAGACCTGCTGATCGTACGGTTACTGCTCAAGGCCGGCGCGGACGCCCGCGCCCGGAGTCAAAGAGGTGAAACGCCGCTTTCCATCGCCATCCGGATCAAGCGCGCGGATATTGCAGATGCCCTGAAACAAGCGGGGGCCAAGGAATGATGTTTGTGGGAACCATTGGCGTGCCAAGCACTGGCTTATCTGTGTTTCATCCGTGTTCATCCGTGGCTTCCCGTTCTTAGATGCGTAAGCCTTGGGATGCTTGACAGGACTGCTTTCTCGTTTAGGCTACCCCGATACAACATTCAATCGAAAGGCCTTTATGAAAAATCGGTTTATGACTCTGCTTGCTTTGACGGTGTTTAGTTCCTCTCTCATGGCGGGGGATGATGGATGGATGACGGACCACGCCAAGGCGCTTGAAAAGGCGAAGGCTGACAAGAAGATGGTCGTGATGGATTTCACGGGGTCGGACTGGTGCGGATGGTGCATCAAGCTCGACAAGGAGGTTTTTGACCAGAAGGATTTCAAGGAATACGCAGACAAGAATCTTGTTCTCCTGAAACTCGACTTTCCGCAGAAGAAAAAGCTCACCCAGCTCCTCACGAAGCAGAATGAAAAGCTGATGCAGGAATACAAGGTCGAGGGTTTTCCGACGGTGATCGTGCTGGATTCCGAGGGAAAACAAATCGGCCAGCTTGGTTACATGCAGGGCGGGCCTTCGGCGTTTGTGGCCGAGTTGGAGAAGCTCAAGAAGTAGCCGCCATGAAGCAGCTACATGGGGTGATCCTGGCGTTGCTTTGCCTCGGGATTGGAATTGCCCGCGCCGGGACGTTTCATTGCGAGCAAGCCGTTCCCGCGTTCGACATCAGTAATTCCTCCAAGCAGATCGGGGAGTTCAAGGCGGGGAGTGACCTGGAGGTGGGTGACACGGTGGCTTCGGATGGAATGGTCATTGCGAAATTCAAGGCTCCGGATGGCAAGGTCATTTCCGCGTTGTGCCTCGGGTCGGATGTCGGCAAGGGCGGCGGCAAGGCGGTGAAGGGATTTGGGGCGTCGAAGCTTTACAAAGACGTTCGGGACTCGCTGGTTGCGGCGGGTGGCCAGAAGCTGTCCGCGGACCGTCTCTCGCACATCGCCAGCAGCCAGTACGTGCTGGTTTATTTCTCGGCGCACTGGTGTCCCCCGTGCCGCGCCTTCACTCCCAAGCTGGTGGAGTTTTATAACGCGAACAAATCGCCGAACCTGGACCTGATCTTCGTGAGCAGCGACGAGTCGGAAGCCAAACAGACGGAGTACATGAACGAGACGAGCATGCCCTGGAGCGCCGTTCAATTTTCGGAAATCAAGGGATCTCCGCTGCAGCCCTTGTGCGGCCCCGGAATCCCCTGCCTGGTATTGCTGGATGCGGAGGGGAAGGTGGTTTCCGACAGCTATGTGGGAGGCAACTATGTGGGCCCGAACAAGGTCCTGAAGGACACGACCGACACGCTGGCCGGCTCGAAGAAGACCCCCGCAAAGTAGTCTGTCTCTACGGACTCCTGATTTTTTTTTGACAGAATTTACAGAATTCACTGGATTTTAGACCAACCCAGCTTCGCGCACCGGATATCGGGACGCCAGCGTCCCGATATCCGGTGCGCGAAGCAATCCCGTGGATCCTGCCACAATCATTGCCGCCCCGAAAATCCTGTTCGTCCTGTAAATCCTGTCAAAAAATGCCTGCATCACGGGTCGCCGACCGGCTGGAAAGTGAAGTTTTTGGCTGACTTCATTTGAAGTGTAATTTAGCTTTTGTCGCATGGCGGCGATCGACGACTATTTCAGAGCGATGGTGGATCAGAAGGCTTCGGACTTTCACCTGACCAGCGGCACCTTTCCGAATTTCCGAATTTCCGGCACCATGACGCCGGTGAGCGACCAGGCATTTTCGGAGGAGGATGTGCGCAGCCTGATTTACGAAATCCTGCCCGAGCGCAACCGGGTCGAGTGGGAGACATCGCATGACACGGATTTTGCCTATGAGGTGACGGGAGTGGGGCGGTATCGGTGCAACGTCTTTGCGGACCAGTACGGGATTGGCGGAGTCTTTCGCCTGATTCCATCGAAGATCCTGACCTTCGAGCAGTTGAATCTTCCCGAGGCGATCAAGAAGCTTTGTTTTCTCACGAAGGGGCTGGTGCTTGTGACCGGGCCGACGGGCAGCGGCAAGTCCACCACGCTGGCGGCGATGATTGACTTCATCAATAATACGAGGACCGATCACATCATCACGATCGAGGATCCGATCGAGTTTGTGCATCCGCACAAGAAGTGCCTGGTGGATCAGCGGGAGGTTCACGTGAATACGAAGAGCTTCAAGAGCGCGTTGCGGGCGGCGTTGCGCGAGGATCCGGACATTGTGCTGGTCGGTGAGATGCGCGACCTGGAGACGATCATGATCGCCCTGGAAACGGCGGAGACGGGGAGCCTGGTGTTTGGAACGCTGCACACGTCCACCGCGCCGAGCACGGTGGACCGGTTGATCAACCAGTTCCCCGCGCCGCAGCAGCCACAGATCCGGGCGAGCCTGGCGGAGGGGTTGAAGGGCGTGGTGGCGCAGACCTTGTGCAAGAAGAAGGGGGGCGGGCGCGTGGCGGCGCTGGAGATCCTGATGGGCAGCCACGCGCTGGGCGCGAACATCCGCGAGGGCAAGATTCACCAGATCCCGATGCTCATGCAGAGCGGTCGCAAGGAGGGCATGTGCATGCTGAACGATTCGCTCATTGATTACGTTTCGAAGGGTATCGTGGAAGCCCCCGAGGCGTACCAGAAAGCCGTGGTGAAGGATGACATCATCAAGCGCATCGCGGCCCTTCCAAACATCCGCGATCACAAGGGGCAGCCATGGACCGAGGACGCCCTCATCAAGGCGGCGGCCGAGGAGTGAGGGGAAAGAGCTGTAAGCTATACGTCTTAAGCCATAAGCTTTTATGAAAATATGATTATTCCAGATCAATGACTTGCCCTTCGAATGATTTTAACCATGCAGAGAACAAATCCGAATTCAGAAACTTACAGCTTAAAGCTTATGGCTTGTAGCTGATCTCACCCGTGGCTGCACTTGACGATTATTTTCGCGCGATGGTGGACCAGACGGCGTCTGACTTTCACCTGGTCAGCGGGCATTATCCCATGTTCCGCATTTATGGGGTGATCACGAAGGTCAGCGATGAAATTGTGACGGCCGAGATGGCCCAGCAGCTTATTTACGAGATCATGCCGGAGCGCAATCGCCTCGAATGGGAGGAGATGCATGACACGGATTTTGCATATGCCATTCCCGATGTGGGGCGTTATCGCTGCAATGTATCGCAGACGAAGGATGGGATCGGGGCAAATTTCCGCCTGATTCCATCGCGTGTGCTTACCTTTGAGGAGCTGCGCCTGCCCGAGTGCATCAAGAAACTTTGCTTTCTCACGAAGGGGCTTGTGCTGGCCACGGGGCCGAGCGGGTGCGGCAAAACCACCACGCTTGCGACGCTGATTGATTTCATCAATCAAAACCGCAGCGATCACATCATCACGATCGAGGATCCGATCGAATACGTTCATCCCCACAAAAAGTGCCTTGTCAACCAGCGTCAGGTGCACATTCACACCGACGGCTTCAAACGCGCGCTGCGGGCGGCGCTGCGAGAGGATCCGGATGTCGTGCTGATCGGTGAGATGCGCGACCTGGAGACCGTGATGATTGCGATTGAGACCGCGGAGACGGGGCACCTGGTATTCGGGACGCTGCACACCACGACGGCGCCCGGCACGATTGACCGACTGATCAACCAGTTCCCCTCCGACCAGCAATCTCAGGTTCGCGTTGCGCTGGCTGAGGGATTAAGGGGTGTGATTTCCCAGACCCTGTGCAAGACGAAAGACGGCACCCGTGTGGCCGCCATGGAGGTTCTCCTCAGCAGCGCGGCGCTCAGCGCGTACATCCGCGAAGGCAAGATCCAGCAGATTCCCATGCTGATCCAGACCGGGCGAAAAGAAGGCATGTGTTCGCTGAACGACGCGCTGCTGGATTATGTTTCCAAGGGGGTCATCGAGCCCACCGAGGCCTACCGCCGAGCCGTGGCGAAAGATGAGCTGATCAAGCGCATGGGCGATCTGCCCAATGTGCGGGGGCCTGGTGGAAAGGCATGGACGGAGGATGAGCTGGTCAAGGCCTCGGCCGAGGGGAAATGAAAAGATGAAGGTGCGGTATTCGATGGAGGCCTTTTTCTTTGAAACTTTCCGTGGGATGATCTAGGGTTCCTTCATCCAACGCCCCCAATCCCATGAACCTGCTCTCCCATCGCTTCTTCACTTATTTCAGCGAGGCGCGCGCCAAGTCGCTGGCCGAGTACGCGTCGGATTTTTTTTGCGATGAGAAGACGATCCTGTTCAAGGAGGGCGATCCTTCCGACCAGGTCTTCCTGCTGATCGAGGGAAAAGTGGATTTGGTCAAGAGCGTCAAGGATGGCAAGGACGTGACGATCGCCACGGTGAACGAGGGGGAATATTTTGGCGAAATGGGCATTTTGGATGACAAGCCGCGCAGCGCGTCGGCGGTGGCGGCCTCCTTTGTCCACATTGCGAAAATCCCCAGCACGGTCCTGTTGCGGGCCCTGAACGAGGAGCCCGCGTACGTCACGATCCAGCTGTTGAAGACCGTGCTCGATCATCTGCGGCAATCCAACGACCGCTACGTCGAGGAAATCGCAAAGCACACTGCTGCGAAGTAAGTGTGGACCGGAGCCCTTGGTCCCGGGTTCTCCGCAGATTTCGCAGATGGACGCAGATTTTCAGAAGGTTTCGCGCAAAGTCGCAAAGTCGCAAAGCCTGCCCTTGATCCCAACCGTGTCATTTTCAACCGCCACCGAGGTGACGCTTGAAAATGGCACGGTTGAATGCCGTTCAGAAATCTGCGTGATCCTGCGTTAATCTGCGGAGAAACTGGACCCAGGGCTCCGCATCCGTGCTTCCACACCAGTTTTGGGGTGACAAATCGGGGTGGTCTGGTAATTTTTGATTTCATGGCTGCACTCGATGATTACTTTCGCGCGATGGTTGAACAAAAGGCCTCCGACTTTCACCTTTCCAGCGAGCATTTTCCGATGTTCCGCATTTCGGGGACCATGACGGCTGTGAGCGACCAGCTTTTCACCACCGACATCGTCAAGTCCCTCATCTACGAGATCCTTCCCGAGCGCAACCGCCAGGAATGGGAGGAATGCAAGGACACCGATTTCGCCTATTCGCTCGAAGGCGTGGCTCGTTATCGCTGCAATATTTTTGCCGACCGCAAGGGCATCGGCGCCGTCTTCCGCCTGATTCCATCAAAAATCCTGACCTTTGCCGATCTGCACCTGCCGGAACCCATCAAGAAACTTTGTTTCCTTACCAAGGGATTGGTCCTTGTGACGGGCCCCACGGGCAGCGGAAAATCCACCACGCTGGCGGCGATGATTGATTTCATCAATGACAGCCGAGAGGACCACATCCTCACGATCGAGGACCCGATCGAGTTTGTGCATCCCAACAAGAAGTGCCTCGTCAACCAACGCGAGGTGCACGAGCACACCGGCAGTTTCAAGCGCGCGCTGCGCGCCGCGTTGCGCGAGGACCCCGACATCGTGCTCGTCGGTGAAATGCGCGACCTGGAGACGATCATGATCGCCCTCGAGACGGCGGAGACGGGCCACCTTGTGTTTGGAACGCTGCACACGACCACGGCGGCGCAGACCGTGGACCGTTTGATCAACCAGTTTCCGACCGAGCAACAGCAGCAGGTGCGTTCGGGCCTTGCCGAGGGTTTGAAGGGTGTCATCGCCCAGACGCTTTGCAAGAAGAAGGGTGGAGGCCGCGTGGCCGCCCTGGAGATTCTGATGGGCAGCCATGCCCTTGGCGCCAACATCCGCGAGGGCAAGATTCACCAGATCCCGATGCTGATCCAGACCGGGCGAAAGGAGGGCATGTGTTCGCTCAACGATTCGCTCCTCGATTATGTGTCCAAGGGAATGGTGGAACCGATGGAGGCATACCAGAAGTGCGTGGTGAAGGACGACCTCATCAAGCGCATGTCCGCGCTGCCCAATGTCCGTACCCCCAAGGGCCAGCCATGGACGGAGGAGGAGTTGATCAAGGCGGCATCCGAAGCGGGATGATGGAAACGCGGAACGTGGAGCGCGGAATAAAAAAATATCCGTGTTTCATCCGTGTGCATCTGTGGCTAAAATTCTTATTCTCATTTCCCCATGAACAAGCTTGATTGGAATGATGCCGAGGATGTTGCGTTTGCGTTGATGGACAAGTTCCCCGACCAGGATCCGTTGAAGCTCAGTTTTCCGACGCTTCACAAAATGATCCTCGAGCTTGCGGATTTTGGCGGTGATCCCAATGCGTCGAACGAAGCCCGCCTGGAATCCATCCAGATGGCGTGGTACGAGGAAGTGAAGTGAAGGCCGAGGATGTCCTGCAGGAATTCCGCCGGGCCGGCGCCTTGCTCGACGGCCATTTCGTCCTGCGCTCCGGCCTGCACAGCCGCCAGTTCTTCCAGTGCGCCATTGTCCTGCAACACGCCACCGTCGCCGCGAGGTTGTGCGAGGCACTCGCCAAACGCGTGGACGCTTCCAAGGTGGATTCCGTGATTTCACCCGCGCTGGGCGGCATCATTGTGGGACAGGAGGTGGCGCGCTCCCTCGGCAAACGCCACATCTTTGTCGAGAAGGAGGAGGGCAAACTGGTCCTGCGCCGCGGATTCCAGATTGGAAAAGGGGAGCGCTTTCTCGTCGCGGAGGATGTGGTGACGCAGGGCGGACGGGTGAAGGAAACCATCGAGATCGTGCGCGCGCATGGAGGAATCGTAAGCGCGGTGGCTGTGATTGTGGATCGTTCGACGACACCGGTGGATTTCGGCGTTCCGTTTCACGCATTGGTGAAAATGCAGGTGGAAACATTCCCCGCCGACCAGGTCCCCGAAGATTTGAAGTCCACCCCGGCCATCAAGCCCGGCAGCAAGTAGGCGTTTCCCGCACATGTCTGCCAGTACATCCTCGACAATCCGGTGAAATGGGATTCGGATGAGGGGAATCTGGAATGGAAACCATGAGCCAGCCTCTTCCCGAAACTGATTTTGCGGTGGCGCGGCCTGCCGAGGCGCGATGGCGCGCCGCGCCCTTTTTGCGCCGTGCCGTCTGGTTGTGGGCCCTTCTGTTTGTCGTCCTGCTCAATGCCTGGCTGGCGCTTTGTGGCGATGATTTTTTTTCGCGGTTGAATCCGCATCTTCGTACCATGGACCGTGCCTTTGGGATTTCGGATGAACGAAGCTGGAATGCGTTTCGCGCCTGGAGGCGTCTGGACAGGGGGCATCACATCGTGTGGATCGGCGATTCCGTGAGTTTTGGCGGGCGCACGCCGGCTTCCAAAACATTTTGCGCGCTGCTTGAGAAGAAACTGCGGGAACGGTTTCCGTCGGACGACATCGCGGTGGACAATTTTTCCGTGGCCGGGGCCAATGCGCCGGAAAAGCTGGCGTTGTTGCGCCAGCTTGATCTGCCGTCTGGTGCGCTGGTGATTTTGCAGATTCGCCCGGATGAATGGGCCCATGGGACGGATGGGCCGCTTGCCGAGACGTCGTGGTTGGAGAAATGCGCGAGCGTGTCCGGGGAATCATCCGTTCGAGGTAGGGACGGACCGCCGGGCCGTCCGTTGCGCAGCGGCGCGCCCGGCGGTCGCGCCCTACCTTTAAATGAGCAGACGCAGTCCGGATGGATGAAATGGCGAGGGGAGAACGAGGAGCAATTGTCGCGCGTGGCGGAGCGCTGGATTCCGATGATCCGCTATCGCGAGCGGATGAACATGTTTCTTTTCGGCGGCACGGATGCGGGCGGGACGCTGGTTTCACGGGACCGGTTTCGTCAGGCTTCATGGATGCCGGATGTATGGGCGGAATGGCTGACGCGCAAATCGCGTTCCGAGACGTGGAGGCCGGAATTGTGGGACAAGGCGCGCTTCGAAAGATTCCGTCGCGAGCATCCATTTCGGATCGAGACCGGTTCCACGGACCACATTTGTCTCGAGCGGTTGCTTGCGGACGTGAAAGCGAGAGGCGGGGCGCAGTCGCTTGTTTATCTTTGTCCCGTCAATCCGTTGCTGCTGAAGACTGCGATGAAGGAATCCGAATATAAGACGGTGGTGGCGCAGGAGGTGGCTTGGACGAAGCAGCGGACGTCAGATTTCGAGAACCTTTTCGGTGCGCTGGATTCCTCCCTGTTTTACGACAACCTGCATTTGACCGACGAGGGGCACCGTCGGATGGCGGATGTGATGATGCCGCTGATGGAGCGAAAGATCCGGGAGTTGGGTTGGGTGGACAAGGAGGGGAAACAATGATCTTCAATACGTGGAGTTTTGCCTTGTTCATGTGCCTGGTGTGCGCCGGGTTCTGGATTTCGCCGTCGGGACGATGGCGCCAGGGATTTCTCGCGGCGAGCGGGGTCTTTTTTTTCGGCTACGCCTATCCGCCCTTTCTGCCACTGTTGCTGGCGGTGACTTTGTTGACGTGGTGGGCTGCGCGCGAGGCGGGGCGGGGCCGGTGGATGGTGGCGCTGGCAGGTTGCGTCGGTGTGCTGGCGTGGTTCAAGTACCGTCATTTTTTTGGCGCGATGGCCGGGGGGGATTGGGAGGCGGCGTATTCAAAAAAAATTCCGATGGGGTTGGTGCCGTTGGGGATTTCATTTTTTACGTTTGAGTTTGTTCATTATCTCGTGGACGTGCGGATGGGGCGCGCGGCGGCGGGACGGCTGGGGCCGTACATGACATTCATTTTCTTTTTTCCCTCGATGGTGAGCGGGCCGATCAAACGCTGGCAGTTTTTCGAGGCGCAACGGCAGCAGGCGTTGGCGGCGGGGGATGTGCCCTGGACCGAGGCTGGATGGCGGATCGCGCAGGGATTGTTCAAGAAGTTGGTGCTGGCCGACACATTTGCGCTTCTCGCGAAGGCGCTCGCCGACCCGGCCGCGGCGAGCGCGGGAGATTTGTGGAAGGCGACATTTGCGTACGCGGTGCAGATCCTGTTTGATTTCTCGGGGTATTCGGACATCGCGATCGGGTGCGGCTTGTTGCTGGGTTACCGGCTGCCGGAGAATTTCAATTTTCCGTACGGGCGCCGGAACATCTCCGAGTTCTGGCGGAACTGGCACATGTCGTTGAGCAGCTGGATCCGTGATTATCTTTTCATTCCACTGGGCGGAAGCCGGACCTCTCGGGGACGCGTGATTTTCAATCTCGCGTTCGTGATGGCGGTGTGCGGCCTGTGGCATGGCGCGGGATTGAATTTCGTTGCGTGGGGATTATGGCATGGTGCCGGGCTGGTGGCGTGGCATGCCTTCCGCACGTGGCGAGGGGGGCGCGCGCCATGGCCGGGTGCGATGGTTTGGGATGGATTGTCGCGCGTGGCAACCTTTCTCTTTGTGTGCGTCGGCTGGGTCTTCTTCGCCGCGCCCTCGTTGCAGGCGGCGTTTGTGGCGCTTTCGAAAATGGGAGGCCTGCGATGAACTGGCGAAACCTGGCATGGGGGCTGGTGCTCTTTCTTGTGATCCTCCTGGTCGTGCTTTTCTCAGGCGGTCATCACTCGGAATTCATCTACGTTGATTTTTGATGATCTTCGATGGACATCCTGCCTTGATTTCCTCAAACAATTGGACGCATGCCGGCTTCTGCTGATTTCGTCGTGCTCCTTGCGTTCTTTTGCGGCTAACTTGCCCTTCCGATGAAAAAACTCAAAATCGCACTCGCCCAGACGAAACAAACCGACTCGATCGAGAAAAACGCGGAGATCATTTTCCGTCACATGGATGAAGCCGCCGCGCAGGGCGTGCAGATCCTTTGCTTTCCCGAGACGCAGACGCAGGGATATCGCGTGGACATCGCGCTCCCCGACATTCCGGTCCAGGTGAAGAAGCTCGACGAGCTTCACAGCAAGGTCGCGGAGCGTTGTCGACAACACAAGATGGCCTGCATCCTCGGCACTGAGGTCCCCATTGAATCCAATCCGGTGAAGGGAAAGCCCTACAATTCCGCGCTGGTGATTTCACCCGGGGGAAAATTCCTGGGCGTGCATCACAAGACGAAGCTCACGCCGCTCGACGCCGTGGGATACACGCCCGGCAAAACCATCGAGACATTCGATCTCTTCGGCGTGAAGGTGGGCGTGGTGATTTGTTTCGAGGGATTCCGCTTCCCCGAGTCCACGCGCGAATGCGTGCGCCAGGGCGCGCAGCTCGTGTTCCACCCGCAGAACAACACCACGCGTCCGAATGACTGGAAGATTCCCGTTCACCACGCGATGATCACGACGCGCGCGGCGGAGAACACGATCTGGTTTGCGTCATGCAACATCTGCCAGGAGCAGCATCAAAACTGCCGCTCGATGATCATCGCCCCCGACGGCCAGGTTCACGCGCAAGCGGAACTGAAAAAGGAGCAGCTCGTGGTGGCCGACATTGACGTGGATCTCGCGACGCAGGCGATGTTCAAGTTCGACATGGACGGCTGCGCGAAGGCGCTTTTTGGAGAGAGCGTAAAGCCGGAGGAGTATGCATCTGCGAAGGGGAGATGAAAGTGTGACGCAGCCTTGCTTCGTTGTTGCAATCCGTACTTCCGATATGAAATCCTACATCCCTCGATGAGCGCTGTTTCTGAACCGGCCGTCTCTCCTTCTGTCACGCTTCGCGCGCGGCCGCGTCCCGGCTTGGGCGCGGTCTGGATCGGGCGCGAGGAGGAGGAACTCGTGATGGATGTCCTGAAGCGCAAGGAGCTATTTCGTTATTACGGGCGCGATCCGAAAAATCCGCCGGCGATGGCGGCGACGCTCGAAAACGAATTTGCCGCGATGATGGGGACGAAGTATGCACTGGCGGTGACGAGCGGGACGGCTGCCCTCGAAGTGGCTCTCGGCGCATTGGGGATCGGGCCGGGCGACGAGGTGATCGTGCCTGCGTGGAGCTGGATTTCGTGTTTTACGGCAGTGGTGCGAATGGGCGCCCTGCCTGTGCTCGCGGAGATTGACGAAACCTTCTGCCTCGCACCGGGAGAGATCGCGCGGTTGAAGACTTCGCGGACGAAAGCGGTGATGGTGGTGCATTATCAGGGCGTCGCGGCGGACATGGATGCGATCCTTGCCGAGGCGCGCAAGGCGGGGATCCGGGTGATCGAGGATTGCGCGGAAAGTCCGGGGGTGATTTATCGCGGTCGTCGCGTGGGCTCGATGGGGGACATCGGCACGTACAGTTTTCAATACCAGAAAACGATGACGAGCGGCGAGGGCGGGATGGTGGTAATGAATGATCCCGTGTTGTACGAGCGCGCGGTGCGGATGCACGACATCGGACAGATGAGAGTTTATCATTCACAGATCGTTCCCCCGCAGGTTCCGTCCTTTTCCGGAAGCCAGTTTCGCATGACGGAGCTGTCAGCGGCCGTCGCGCTGGCGCAGTTGAGAAGGCTTGATCGTGTGCGCGCACATTGCCGAAGCGTGCAGGATCGTGTCCGGAGAGGGATGGGGAAGTTGAAAGGAATCGGATACCGGCACATTCCCGATCCGGAAGGTGATTCCGGGATCGAGGTGTATTTGTACCTGGAGACATCCGAATTGGCGGCGAAGTTTGGTGCGCGGCTGAACGCCCTCAACGTGAATTGCGAAAAGACGACGGGAACCTACTGCCACTACGGACGCGAGTATTGTGTTCAGCGCCAGGCCTCCTCGCCCTCGGCGTCACCGTTCGCGTCATTCAAGGAGTGGCCGGCAAAGGGCTATCGCAAGGAGGATTTTCCAAGGACCGAGGGATTGATCTGCCGTTTCCTCGCCATGCCGATCGGGGTTCTGTATTCGGAGGAGGATGGGGATTACATGGCGGCCATGGTTCGGCGCGTGCATGGGGAATTGCTCGGATAAAAATCATGAGCGCCACCATCGCAGCGAAGAAGAAGGAGGGCCTCGCCATTCGGGGCGGCAAACCCGCGATCACGCAGCCATTTCCACAGCCCGTTCGATGGGGTGGCATCGAAAAGCGCCAGCTGGATGAGATGCTGGAACAGAAGTCGTTGTTTTACTGGAACGGGCCGCAGACCCGGCTGTTGGTGGAGCGCTTCCAGAAACTTTATCCTTTGAAGCATGTGATGCCCTGTTCCTCCGGGACGGCGGCGTTGCACATCGCGGTGGCGGCGGCGGGAATCGGTCCCGGGGATGAAGTAATTACCACGGCGATCACGGACATGGGGACGGTGATCGGGATTCTTTACCAGCAGGGCGTGCCGGTCTTTGCCGACCTCGAGAGGTACACGTGCAATCCGGACCCGTCGGATGTTCAGAAAAAAATCACGCCGCGAACGAAGGCGATCATCGCCGTTCATCTGATGGGAAACCCATGCCGTATCGATGAACTCCGCGACCTGGCGGACCGGCACAAGCTGGTGCTGATCGAGGATTGCGCGCAGGCATGGGGCGCGAAGTTTCGCGGGAAACCGTTGGGGACCGTCGGGGACATCGCCTGTTTTTCGCTGAACGATTTCAAGCACATCGGGTGCGGTGACGGCGGGATCGTGGCGTCGAACGACGGGCGTTTTGGGCCGGTGCTCCAGAAGTTCGGTGACAAGGCGTATGACCGCGTGGGCGGGACGAGGACGCCGGAATTTCTCGCGCCGAACTATCGCATTACCGAACCGCAGTCGGCTGTGGCGGCGGCGCAGTTGACGCGCTTGGAGGGGATCGTGGAGAAGCGCTCCGCCATGGGGTTTCGGCTTACGTCCAGGCTGGAGGATATCCACGGAATTCATCCGCACGAAGTGAATGAAGGAAACCGTTGCAGTTTCTGGTTTTACATCCTGCATCCGGATTTCCGTGCGTTGTCATGCAGCCGCAAGGAATTTGTGGAGGCGTTGAAGGCGGAGGGTGTTCCTTGCAGCGAGGGTTACATCGCGATGCCGCTTTACAAGTATCCGATCTTCCAGAAGCAGAACTTCTTCGCGGGTCGCTGGCCGATCCGGGAGATGGGGCTTACCTCGATGGATTACACCAAGGTATCATGCGCGCGGACGGAGGAAATCATTGCCAACTGCGTGCTCATGCCGTTCAACGAGGCGATGGATGAAAAATGGATCGACGGCACTGCGGAGGCCATCCGCAAGGTCGCCGGACATTTTTCAAGGGAATGAAGAAATGGGATTCAGCCACGGATTGACACGGATGAAACACGGATACGGAATCCCTTGTTCTCATCAATGGGTCGCACTCCCGCCGTGGCGGAACGAAATCCGTGTTTCATCCCTGTTCCATCCGTGGCGAAAATCGGCTTTCTCATCATGATCAAACCATCGCGCATCATTGACACGCACCAGCATGTGTTCTGGCATGGGAGGGATGACAAGGGTCTCATTGCGGACATGGACGCGCACGGGATCGAGTACGCGTGGCTCTTGAGCTGGGAGATTCCGCGTTGCGAGGACAACGAGGTCTACCACAAGTGTCTCAACCCGCTGAATATGCGCGAGGACGGGACGCATGCGGGGATTTTGTTGCGGGACCTGCTTCTGGCGCGCCAGCATTATCCGGATCGATTTGTGGTGGGATATTGTCCGCATCCCGCCAACCCGAGCGCGCCCGCGATGTTGCGCGAGGCGGTGAAGACCCACGATGTGCGCGTGTGCGGCGAATGGAAATTTCGAATCCCGTTTGATGATCCGCGATCGCTGGAGCTGTTTCGCGTGGCCGGAGAGTTGAAGTTGCCGGTCGTGCTGCATCTGGATGTTCCCTACCTGCGGATCGATGGAAAAAGCGTGTATCAACCCGACTGGTACGGTGGCACGGCGGAAAACCTGGAGCGCGCGTTGAAGGCGTGTCCCGAAACGATTTTCATCGGTCACGCGCCGGGCTTTTGGAGGGAAATCAGCGGCGATGCGGCGGATCATCCGGTGATGTATCCGTCTGGCCCGATCAAGGGAAGGGGGAGGCTTTACGACTTGCTCGACAGGAGTCCCAATTTATACGCCGACCTTTCGGCGGGGTCGGGATTGGCGGCATTGAAAAGAGACCCCGTTCATGCGGTGGAATTTTTGAAGCGTTACCAGGACCGCCTGTTTTTCGCGCGGGATTATTACGGGCAGGATCTGCACGATTTCATGAAAACGCTCGACCTCCCGTCGGAGGTCGTTGAGAAGATTTACCATCGCAACGCGGAGAGGCTGGTTCGGTTGCGGAACATGTAGCCGCGTTCGCCAGAACGCGGATGGGGGCGGGGGCCACGCTTTGGCGAGCGTGGCTACATCGGATTGGGGACGCATGCTTGATCCCCCGGGATCCCTGCGCTTTCAGGTCGTTGTCAGCGAACCGACTGGATGAAAGAAAACTAATCCTGATTTAATCCCGGTTTAAGGTGGGGGAACGAGGGTATGTCCAACAACAACACATACCCATGAAAACACACCCCATATCCCAGACATCATCCATCAACCTTCATCAACCTCCCCTTGTGCATTCGCATCCGCGGACGGTGTTGGCCATCGCTTGGTTTGCGATCGCGGCAATCGTCACGGTCCAGGGCACGGCGGGCACTTCCTCGTGCTGCGGCAAGGCGGCTTCCCAAGCCTGTGACGTGGTCGCCCAGGGCAAGGGCGTTCAGATCACCCGCACAGATCTGGAAAAAGCCGAGATCGCATTCCTCGCGCAGATGGGAGTGAAGCGGGACGCCGTTCCCAAGGAACGACTCGCGTCCCTCCAGAAATCCATCCTGCAAGGGCTCGTCTCCGAGGCCTTGCTGCTTCAGGTGGCAAATCACACCAAAATCCAGGGTGTTGATTCCAAAATCCAGGCCGAAATTGCAAAGCTTCAGTCCCGCTTCAAGGATGAAGCGGCTTTTCATGAGCAACTGGCAAAGGCCGGTTTGACGCTCGACCAGGTGAAGGAAACCCTGGGCCAGCAGATTCGCATGCAGGAAGCGATTGCCGCCCATGTGCCCAAAGTGACCGACCCGAGCGCGGGGGATGTCGAAAAGTACTACAACGATCACAAGGCCGCATTTGCCCAGCCGTCCGCGATCCGGGCCAGCCATGTGCTCACGCTTGTTCCAAAGGATTCGACATCCGAAGTAAAGGCCCAGAAGAAGAAAACAATCGAAGCCGCACGGGCGCGGGTGATCAAGGGAGAAGACTTCGCAGCGGTGGCGAAGGAAGTCTCGGATGACAAAGCCAGCGCCGTTCAAGGCGGAGACCTTGGCTTCTTTGCCCAAGGGGAAATGGTTCCTGAGTTTGACCAGGCCGCTGCGAAAACGAAGAAAGGCGAAGTGAGTCCGGTGTTTGAAACCCCCTATGGCTTTCACTTTGTGAAAGTGATCGACATCAAGCCCGCATCCACCGCCTCGCTGGACGAGGTTCGGTCGCACATTGCGGAATACCTGAAGGAGCGTGAAAGCGCCGCGGGCATGCAGAATTATCTGAAGCAGCTCGAGAAGGAAGCCGGCATCACCTACAGTCTGGCGACGACGGAATCCACGGACACATCCCCGGGCGGCGACACTTGACCTGCCTCCGATGCGGGTTGCAGGAGCCGATGCCATCGGCGACCGGGGCGAGGGCCCCGGTTGCCCTGTCTCCCGGTCGCGGCTGACAGCCGCTCCTACAAGAATTCACTGCTATGCGGGGGGAAGAGGGCGGCCTCAGCGAGGCCACCTACAGCCTGCGGTGAATCAAGAGGGCTCGTTTTCTTTTACGGTGGAGGCGAAGAGGAGCATTTGGGTGGTGGGCTTGATTGGTTTTTTGCGCTTGGAGGATTTCTCTTTGACTGAGGATTTTTTCGTGGAGGCGTCTTTTTGCAACTCGGCCTGGTCGGTGGCTTCGAGGTGATTGAGCATTTCCTTGGATCGCTCGATGACTTCGCGCGGCAAACCGGCGAGGCGGGCTACCTGAATTCCGTAACTTCGGTCGGCGCCGCCGGGTTGGATCTTTCGCAGGAAGATGATCTGGTCGTTCCATTCGCGGACGGCTACGTTAAAATTTTTTACGCGATTATATCGCCGGGACATCGCGGTCAGCTCGTGGTAATGCGTGGCAAAAAGTGTTTTGGCCTTGATGCGTTCGTGCAGGTATTCGGCGACGGCCCAGGCGATCGAGATGCCGTCGTAGGTGCTTGTGCCGCGTCCGATCTCGTCGAGGATCACGAGGCTCTTGTCGGTGGCGTTGTTGAGGATGCTGGCGGTTTCGTTCATTTCCACCATGAACGTGCTTTGGCCGCGCGAAAGATCGTCCGAGGCCCCGACGCGGGTGAAGATGCGGTCCACGATTCCGATGCGGGCGGCTTTTGCAGAGACGAATGATCCGATCTGCGCCATGAGCACGAGGAGGGCGACCTGGCGGATGTAGGTGGATTTGCCGGCCATGTTCGGGCCGGTGATGAGAATGATCTGGTTCTGGTCGCGGTCGAGACGTGTGTCGTTTGGCACGAAACCACCTTTGCCCATGTGGCTGGGGTCGGTTTGCATCACCTGCTCGAGCACGGGATGGCGTCCATCGGTGATATCAATCACGCCTTCATCCTCGACTGAGGGTCGGACGTAACTTTGGTGGCGCGCGACCTCGGCGAACGACGCGAGCGCGTCGAGCGTGCCGATGGCGCGGGCGCTTTCCTGGATGGTGGCGGAATGGGCGGAGACCTGTTCGCGCACGCGCTGGAAGAGTTCGTATTCGAGCTTCACGGCGCGCTCCTCGGCGCCGAGGATTTTATTTTCCATCTCCTTGAGCTCCGGCGTGATGAAGCGTTCGCCCGTGGCGACGGTTTGCTTGCGAATGTAATGGGGCGGGACCTGGGCGAGATTGGATTTGGTGATCTCGATGTAATAGCCGAAGACCGAGTTGAAGCGGACCTTGAGAGACTTGATGCCAGTTTGCTCAATTTCCTGCGTCTGGAGTTTTGCAATCCAGTCCTTGCCCGAACGCATTGCGGATTGAAGTTCGTCGAGCGCGGGATCAAAGCCCTCCCGGATGAGTCCACCTTCCTTGAGGGCGAGGGGCGGCTCGTCCACGATGGCGCGCTGGATGAGGTCGGCCAACTCGGGGAATTCGCGGATGCGGGTGTGCTGCTCAACGGACATGGGAGCATGCAACTGTCCGGTGATTCGTCGGATGTCGGGCAGACAGAGGAGGGAAAGCTTGAGGCCGATCATGTCGCGCGCATTGCCGCTGCTGGTGGAGAGGCGTCCGATGATGCGTTCGAGGTCCTTCACATCGCGGAGTTTTTCGCGGAGCTCGGTGAGCGGCGAAGTATCGGAAAGCAACTCGGCGACGGCTTGATGGCGCGCGGTGATGCGCGGCACGGAGCGGAGCGGGTGGGAGACCCAGTCGCGGAGCATGCGTGCGCCCATGGCGGTGACGGTTCGGTCGAGGGCCCAGACGAGCGTGGCGGGGCGGTCGGAGGGGCGTTGCGGTTCCACGAGCTCGAGATTTCGCTGCGTGGGGAGATCGAGCAGCATGTAATCGCCGGGCTGATACACGTGGATGCCGTGGACGTGGTTAAGCGGGCGGCGCAATTGAGTCTGGAGATAATGAACCATGGCGCCGGCGGCGCGGATGGCGCACTTCATTTCCTGGCAGCCGAAGCCGTCGAGCGACTGCGTCTTGAAAAGATCGCGGAGGGCGAAGAAGGCGGTTTCATGCTCGAAGGCCCAGGCGTCGTGCGGGCTGAACTTGGAGCTGTAGTCGGACAGGCGGCCGGCGAGGTCGGGATGGTCGGAGGGGATGAGAAGTTCGGCGGGGCCGACGCGCTTGAGTTCCGAGATGAGGCTGCGGGTGTCGGGGAGTTCCGTAAGTCGGAAGTCACCCGTGGTGATGTCGAGCAGCGCGAGGCCGCATGCAAAATCGCCCGGGGCGTTTGAGGAATCCGGGCAGATGCTGACGATGAAGTTGTTCTGGTGTGCCGCGAGGTAGCGGTCGGCCATCACGGTGCCCGGGCTGAGGATCTGGGTGATGTCGCGCTTGATGATGCCCTTGGATTCACCGGCTTCCTCGAGCTGGTCGCAGATTGCGACGCGTTTGCCGGCGCGGATGATGCGAGCGATGTAGCCCTCGGCGGCGTGGTGGGGGATGCCGCACATGGGGGTGCCGTTGCGCTGGGTGAGCGTGAGATTGAGAAGCTGGGCGGCGGCCTTGGCGTCATCGAAAAACATCTCGTAGAAATCGCCGAGTCGGAAGAGCAGGAGCGTGTCGGGTGGAATTTCGCGTTTGACGCGCTGGTACTGCTGCATCATGGGCGTGAGGGTTTCGGACATGGGCGACAGAGTACGGGCGAAAGTTGAAAGTTGAAAGTTGAAAGAAAGAGGGGGAAGCTGCGAGAGATTCATTCATGAAAATCTGGCAGAAAATTCTCCTTGGGTTCCTTCTGGTCTTCGTCCTGATTTCGGTCAGCGGCATCCCGACGTTTTTGAATTACGCGGAAATCACGGATGCGTTTCGGGTGTTGCGCGACCAGGAACTGGTTTCGATGGATCTCACCGACCAGATGGAAAAGATCCTCATTGATATGGAGTCCATGACGTGGAACTACCGGGTGACCCGTGACGAGTCTGTTCACCGTCATTTTCGCGATGCGAAGAAACGATGGATGCTGCTGGTCGGGCAGATGCGCGAGGTGATTCGCAACGACCAGACGAGCCTGGTTTTCAAGCGCGTGGTGCGGCAGTCGCTTGACTGGATGGACCGCGTGGAAATATCGCTGGATGAGATCAAGGCGGGGCGGAAGGCGGATCCTCCCTCGGCGGACAAGGTGCGATTTCTTTACAATGTGCTCATCACGCAGCAGCGGGCCGAATTGAAGGACAGCTACGACCGGTCCGTCAAGATGGTGGATCACGCGGGGGACCTGGCGTGGTTGTTGCGCGCGGTGGCGCTGGTGATCGGTCTCTTCACGTGCTGGCTGGTGATTCGCAGTGTGAAGAAGCCGCTGGACCGGCTGGTCGAGGCGACGAATGCAGTGGCGGGAGGGCGGTTCGAGCCGGTGGCGGTGATGTCCGAGGATGAGCTCGGGAGGCTGACGCGGTCATTCAACGAGATGAGCCAGTCATTGAAAGAGCGGACGGCGGCGCTGGAGGAGCAGCGGCGCATCGCGGTGCAGGCAAGCGAACTGAAGACTGAATTTCTGGCGAACACGTCCCACGAGCTGCGCACTCCGCTCAACACGATCATGGGATATTCAAGACTGATCCTCGACGGGCTGGCGCGCAACCGCGAGGAGGAGATGAAGTACCTGGAGACGATCCAGCAGAGCTCAAAGCACCTGCTGGCGCTGATCAACGATGTGCTGGACATTGCGCGCATCGAGGCGGGGCAGATGAAGCTCGACCTGGAGCCGGTGCTGGTGAAGGAGGTTTTTCAGCAGGTGGAGGGCCACATGAGATTACCGGCACAGGCCAAGGGATTGAGTCTCATGGTTTCGCTGCAGGAGCCTGACTTGCGTGTTCACGCCCATCCGGGGCGTCTCACCCAGGTGCTTCTCAATCTTGTCGGCAACGCGATCAAGTTTACCGATTCGGGCAGGATTGAAGTGGGGGCGGCGCGTGGCGGGGGTGTCAACCGCGTGGTGTTCACCGTGCGCGACACCGGCATCGGCATCCCGCAGGAGAAGCAGTCGCTGTTGTTTCAGAAGTTCGTGCAGGCGGATGGATCGGTGACCCGCCACTTTGGGGGAAGCGGGCTGGGGCTTGCGCTTTCAAAGACCTTGTTGGAACTCATGCACGGAGGCATCGAGTTGCACAGCGAAGGCGAGGGCAGGGGGACGACCGTGAGTTTCACGATGGAGCGTGAAGAGGTGGAGACATGATCCTGATCGTGGAAGACAGCGTGGAGAACGCAGAGCTGCTGCGGCTGTATCTTGACCGCAAAGCCGGGATGTTTTGTGCGATCTGCGTGAATGGGGATGAAGTCATCCGCCTGTGCCGGGAAGGCAAGGTGGACCTGGTGATCATGGACATCCAGCTCAACGCCACCTTTTTCGAGGGCAAACCGGTCAGCGGCGTGGATTTGACGAAGTGTTTGAAGGCGGATTCCAGGACGTCGCGCATCCCGGTATTACTGGCGACGGCTCATGCGATGCGGGACGAACGCGAGCAGTTTTTGCAGGCGTCGGGAGCGGAGGGATACATGACGAAGCCGGTGGAGGATTACGACGCATTGATCACGGAGATCCGGCGCTGGATCAAGTGAGGACGGAGTGGGCGTCCGTTTGTTGCTTTTAAAACCAGTCTGCCTCCTGTAGTGTCGGGGGCGTTATGATGCTTGGCTTTGGTAGATACAATTTGCTGCTGAAACTCGGCCAGGGAGGGATGGGGGCCGTGTACCTGGCGCGTCAAAAAACCTTGAAGCGTTACTGCGCGATCAAGGTGATCACTCCCCAGTTTTCGAAGGACAAGGATGCCGCGGACCGTTTTCTCCGCGAGGCGCGAGCGACGGCCGCCCTGGCCCATCCGAATCTCATCAGCGTGTTCGACTGCGACAAGTTCGAGGACCAGTATTTCATTGCCATGGAGTACGTCGAAGGGATGACTCTGGGCCAGATTTTGCGCCAGAACGGAGCGCTGCCCCTGCCGCTGGCGTTGTACTGGCTGGGCCAGTCGCTCGTGGGGTTGGAATACATCCACGGCAAGAGCATCATCCATCGCGACATCAAACCGGAGAACATGATGATAGACGCCTCGGGCGGGCTCAAGATCATGGACCTGGGGCTGGCGAAGGATCATTTCGAGGCGGACCAGGGGATGACGCAGACGGGGATGGTGATGGGCTCGCCCCATTACATGAGTCCCGAGCAGATCAATGACTCGAAGACGGCGGATCATCGTTCCGATTTGTACGCGCTGGGGATCAGTTTTTTCCAGATGCTGGTGGGACATGTTCCCTTCCAGCAAACTTCGGCCGCCGCAGTGTGCGTGGCCCACTTGAACGAACCGATTCCATCGGTGGGACTTTCCGATCCCGAGATGACAGCTTCCCTGGATGGCTTGATTGCGAAGATGACGGCCAAAGACCGTGACGAGCGATTTCAAACAGCGACGGAACTGAAGCAGGCGGTCGAGCCGTGGCTGGCGAGCTATCCCATGGACGTGGCGTCGCAGGAGATTTTTTCGCGTGTGGGATTTCATGAGCGCACGGTGGCCAGCCTGCTTGAAAAGGAGGGCATCAGCGTGTTGGAAGTGGATCTTGATCTGACTGTGGAGGCGCCTCCGCCGACGGTTGCGCCGGTGATGGCGGCAGGCGCGACCGTTTCGCCAACGGCTCCATCGTTCTGGCAGCGGAAGGGCGCATGGGCTGCGGTTGCGGTTGCGGTTTTGCTTTTAATGATCTGGGGTTGGAGCATGAAGGCGCGGCACAAAGAGCCGCCAGCCCCGGCGGTTGCGGCGAGCGCGCCCGCGCCGGCAGCGGTCCCCGTGGTGCCGCCAGTGGCCGTGGTGACTCCACCACCGCCTCAAGTGAAGAACGGGAGTTTGTTTGTGCGGACGCAGCCAGAAAAGGCGACCGTTCTTTTTGGAGCGGCGACCGGCATCTCGCCCCACACGTTCAACGACATGAAAGAGGGGAATTACAGGCTGAAGATTCGGATGACGGGCTATCGCGACATGGACATGGATGTGGAGATCAAGGAGGGAGAACTGGTGGAGGTCAACGAAACGTTGAAGCGGATTCCCGGCAGCATCACCATCGAAAGTGATCCTCCGGGCGCCGACGTGCTGGTCAATGGCGAGCTCAAGGACAAGACTCCTTATGTGCTGCAAGGTGGTGATGGCGAATCGGTGGATTGCATGTTGAGAATGGAAGGTTATCAGGAGGCCAAATTCACCGCGTCGCTGAAGGAGGTTTCCGCCGTGAGAACGGTGAAACTCGCGGCGATGCCGAAGCCGGTGGAAGTGTCACACCAGGAGCCGCACGCTCCGTCGGGCAACATGGACACCGAGACGCCTTTCAACCCCGATTCGCCACGCGTCCCCCCTGGTGAGGGTGGCGGATCGCGCGGACCGCCGGATGGCCCTCCGCCGGGCGGGGATGATTCCGGGAAGGGAAGCAACCTGTTCGCCAATCTGCCGCATGAAATGCAGGAGGGAGCCCAGCACATGGATGAATTACTGGCCACGGCGCGCGCGGCTTCCGACCACGACTGGTCGCAGGTCAGAAAAGATGAGCTGTCCATGATGAAGGAGGCATTGCTGAACCGTGGAGCCAGGGAGTCAAGTGCCTTGACGCAGGCATTGAACGATAATGGCAAGGTGATGGATGAAGCACGAAAATTATCGAATGCTGATTTTGAAAAACAACGGGTTTCCCTGGCGATGAAGATGATGATGAACTGCGGCCGCGCGCAGGGGCGCGGGGGTGGCGGAGGGCCCGGCGGACCTGGGGGCGGAGGGCGGCCTCGGCACTGATGGGAATGGAGCAGCTGCTTATCATCATGCCCAAAGCAAGCCAGAGCGCGACGTCGTGGAGCGCGGACCGGGTGCTGACGCCCCGGTTGTATTTTGCGGCGTTTTATGACGCGAAACCGTGCGGGGGATTCGGGCCGCGGTACGCCCGCGATTTCCAGGTCCATTTTGTCCAGGCGGGTTGTGGTGAGGCTGAGATCGGAGGCAAAATGCATACGATGGAGGCCGGCGACATGTTTTTTTACTGCCCCAATGTCCGCCATGCGATTCGCTCCAGCCGGGACCGTCCGCTCCGCCTCATCGGATTTCATTTTTTGTTTCGCGAGCAGGACATCCATCTGACCGCCCCGGAGGTTCCGCGTTTGTCGGAGACGAAATTTGTATTTGCGCGCGGCATGCCGGTCTGCCCGCTCGTACCCGCGCCTCCGACCAAGGCGTCACCCGGGCTCGTGAGCGGTTTCCGTCAGCATTGCGAATCGCTGGTCCTGTCCCATCTTGCCGATCCGGAGGGAAGGTTGTTTGAAAAGCGAGGTTTGCTTTTGTTGCTCATCCAGTCGTGGCAGGATCTGTTGTTGACTGGGCGGAAGACGACGATTGCCTCGGCGTTGCATCGTCAGGTGGTCGCCGACGCGGAGCATCACATCCTGCAAAACCTCCGCCAACCACCCTCCTTGGAGGAACTCGCCCGCAGGGCCGGTGTGAGCGCAGATCATTTCGCCCATTTCTTCAAGCAGATCCGCGGCATGGGCTTTCGTCGTCATGTCTTGCAACAGCGCTTGCTTCAGGCAAGGCGGCTCCTGATCGAAGGACGCCTGAACGTCCGCGAGGCGGCCGATGCCGTGGGATTCGAGGACCCGCTTTATTTTTCACGGGTCTTCCGCCATCACTTCGGCAACGCCCCCTCGCAGTTCCGCCACAAGCAGCGGTGGAGGTGAGTTTTTGAAATGTCCATGTATTCGCAGAGGCGTCCATTCCCATGGGCAGCGCTTGCGCGTATGTTGCGTTCCATGACAACCACCATTGCCCATTCCCCATTCATTGTTGCGAACGATGCCTTGAACGATCCGGCGGGACTGAACCGCCTGCTGGACGAACATGGTTACCTTTATTTTCGAGGCGTGGCGCCAAAGGAAAAAGTCCTGCAGGCGCGGCGGGATATCTTGAAGTTCTGCCTTGATGCGGGCTGGATCAAGCCGTACGGGGATACGCTGGACGCGGTCTGGAGCGGGGTGGGGCCTTATGGCGAGGGCGATCCGGAATACATGGGCGTTTACAAGCAAATGCTGAACCTTCCGTCCTTCCTCCAGATTCCGGAGGACGATGTGTTGATGAAGTTGATGGGACGGATCCTCGGAGGCGAGGTGCTGCTTCATCGCCGCAAGATCGGACGCGTCACGTTTCCAAACAACACATCCCAGACCACGCCGGCGCACCAGGACTTCCAGTACATCCGTGGCACGCCGCGCACCTACACCTTGTGGATGCCGATCGGCGAATGCCCCATCGAGCTGGGCGGGCTTGCCGTGCTCAAGGGTTCGCATCGCGAGGGGTTCGTCGAGCATAAGATCAACAAGGAACATAAATATGCGGGAATGGGTGTCATGGATGAGGACATGCCGGAGGATGGCACCGAGTGGCATGAAGGCAATTTCGGCCTCGGGGATTTTCTCGTGTTCCATTCCCACACGATTCACAAGGCGATGCCCAACGTCACCGGCGATCGCCTGCGCTTCTCATGTGACAACCGTTACCAGCGCAAGGATGAGGAGATGGGGCCGGGCGCAATGGGGACGCATCATAATCTGTGACGCGAGCAAATTCCAAAGTGTTTGCCCAGCCACTTCGCGATGTTGCGGAAGGTGAACCCCGCCATGTGTCCGCCGTCGAACCAGCTTGCCTCGTAGCGGCTTGATGCGCCAAGGGCTCGATACAGTCGCCCGATTTCCTCGCGTCCAGCATTGGCCCGGGCCTGGTTTCGTGCAAAGAGCGATTTCTCCTCCGCCTCGGTGTGCGGTGGAGGCGGGATCATCTGGCGGTCCCAGCGTCCGTCCATCACCCACAGCGGACGCGGCGCGGCGAGGCAGCCGATGGTTGCCGTGGACATCGGGAGACTCGAGGTGGGATCCACCTCATCCTCCTCGTTTTCGAAGACCTGGTAGAAATATTGCTCGGGCAGACTCGGCTTGGTGGTTGGCGTACTGCTCGCGATGCCGCCGGCTAGGCGCACGTCCGCCGCCATGAGGAGGAGCGTCAGCCATCCTCCGCCGGAACTGCCCATGCTGAAAATGCGTCGCGTGTCCACGTTCCTGTTCGACACGAGAAAATCCACGGCGCGGAGATGGTCCCACGCTTCCATGGCGGTGATGTTGTAGCCCGCGCGCTCGGCGCGGTGCGGGCGCTGGCCGTGGTTGGCCTCCGACCATTCGCCCCAGCCCCTGCGATCCGGGAGCAGCACGATGCAACCGAGTTGATGCGCCAGTTGGTAGGGTGAAGGCCAGCGGTTCAAATGAGAGCGATGCTGCACATCGGCTGTTTCGTCCGGCGCGAAACGGAGTTTTCCCGGGCCGGAGCCATGAGGGAACAGGATTGCCGGGATTTTTTTGCGGCCCGCATTTCGCGGATACACCAGGTACATCGGCATCCAGATCCCGGGTTCCGTCTGGATCAGGATTTTTTCACGCACGCAATGAGGCCCAACCTGGCGTTCCATCAGGCGTGGCGCGAGAGGGGATGGCTCGGTCACCGCATCGCGCGCCCATTGAAGCAAACGCCTTCTCGCCTTCGCCTGCCAGCGCCGTGACTCGGCGGTGGTTCTCCCGGCGCAAGAATCTTTCTCGGCCCAAAAGCGATCCTCGAGATAGGATGAAACCTGCTTGACCTGGTATGGGTGACGCGGCCCCACGCTTGCATCGCGTGGCACACCCAAAACCACCAGCCGTTCCCTGGGTGTCGAGAGATGGACTTCCACGGATTCTCTTCCCGTGAGATGGGATGGCCCTTCCAGGAGAAGGCGAACCGGTTGATGCGTCGTCATGGGCACCGTCAGGCACCGGCCCCGTTCGTGTTCTGCGACAAGATTCCATCCGCGCCCACCGCGCAATTCGACGCGCAATGGGTCGAGCATGCGCAGCGGAACAAGTCCCACGGATGCCTGTGCGCGCCCGCTGCGGCCCGGATGAAATCCGGCGAAGGTGTTTGACGCCGAGTACCGGCTCGCCGATGTGAACGGGATTTTGTCGAGCCAGGAGATCGCCATGAGCCCCTTGCGACGTTCCTCGGGCAGCGCCCAGTGATGAAGGAGGGGGGCGACGGACGAGGGCTCGATGTAACTGGCCGCCGCTTCGTCCACGAAGCTGACGAGGGGCAGGGGTGATTTCACGGCCCATCGTCGCCAGCTTTCGGGGCCCTGGGTCATGGCGAGAAATGCCGTGCCGCACCAGCGGGTGCCGGGCGCGAGCGACAGGGTTTTTCCACGCAGCTCCATGCAACCCTCGGTGTTGCCTTCCCCAAAATCGGCGTGCGTGTAAGAAGCCATGCCCGCCAGAAACGATGGGCCGGAGCCGAGCACGGCGAAGAGCGAGCCGCGACGGTCCGCGTGCACGAGTCGCATTGTTTTACCCGGCAGGGGATGGTGCCCGGCCCAATAAATATCGTGCCAGGTATAGGGCTCTTCGCGTCCCCCGCGCACGACAAAGCCCTGGTCCACCCAGCCCTGGAAATTGTTGTGAAGCCACGGTGAGATTTTTCGCATTTCTCCCGAGTAATTCGCGATGGAAAGTTCCACCAGAAAGACCGACTGCGCCGCATCGAACGTGACGATCTTGTCGAGCTGCAGCCCGTCGAGGTACACGGGATTGACCTTGTCCGGCCACCCCAGGAGCCACGCAATTGCGTTGGGCGTGTTCCAGATGTAGCGCATGTGTGCGCGGAACCCCCGCTCGTCCTGGCGCTGCACGTGCACGAGGTGGGGTGTCACGTAGCTCGCGCCGGGATACCGTTCCTCGCCAAGCAGCACGCGCAGCAATCCTCCATCAGCGACATCCAGCCCGCGCACGAGTTCGCCCGCGCGACCGTGACGCCATGAAATCACGCGTCCGCCGTCTGCAGGCGAAAGCACCACCCGATCGCGTTTTCCCTCCCACACGATCGGCCCGAGCGGCAGGAATGGATCGGCGCCGTGACGGTAGGTGGGGGATGGTCGTTTCACATGATTCGAAGGGGAAGGATTGGAGCGGCTTGCACAATCTAATTCGTCATGGGTGCCGGGTCAACTTGCGGAAGCTGAAAAAGACTTCACGCGCGTGGATGAAAATCGCGGTGGGTCTTTTGCAACTGGCCGCGGTCCACGTGCGTATAAATTTGCGTCGTCTCGATGCTGCTGTGGCCGAGCATTTCCTGGATCACGCGCAGATCCGCGCCGCCGGCCAGCAAGTGGGTGGCAAAAGAATGCCGCAGCATGTGCGGGGTCACCCGCTTCCCAATCCCTGCCCGCTTGGCAAGGCGACGCACCGTGAGGGCAACGGTTTCACGGCTGACCCCCGTCCCGCGCCGGCTCAGGAACATGTTGCTGCCGGTTCGCTCCGTGACGAAATTCGGACGGATGTCGCGGAGATAACGTTTCAGCCAGCCGATGGCCTGCTTTCCCACGGGCACCACGCGCTGCTTGCCCCCCTTGCCGGTCACCCGCACCACGCCGAGTTCCCATTGCACGTCGCCCAATTGCAGGCGCGCCAGCTCGGCCAGCCGCAGTCCGGACGCATAAAATAATTCGAGGATCGCGCGATCCCGCACGCCGCGATCCGTGTCCAGCTCGGCGGCATTCAACAGTTTTTCAATGTCCGTGGGGTCCAGCGCGTGGGGAAGATTTTCCCAGCGTCGCGGCAGGTCGAGCACCTGTGAAAAATCCTGGGTCCATCCCTCGGTGTGCGTGTACTTGAACATGGCGCGGAGCGAGGCAAGCGCAATGTACAGCGTGTTGATGTGAAAACCTCGCTTCTTCAACTGCGCCAGCCACGCCTGCGCGTCCTCGACCGTCACATCGCCCCATGACGCGCGCCCGACCTTTCGCGCAAACGCACGGAAACCGTCGAGGTGACGCTGGTAGGTGCGCGCCGTGAGATCGGATTGCCCCTTCTCGATCCTCACCTGCGTGAGGAACATCGCGACAGCCTCGGCGAGCGGGTCACTCATCGGACAGAAGCTTCACGCGGCCGGTATCCATGTCGTAATACCCGGCGAGGATCTTCAGTTCTCCACTCTCGATCAGGTGCGAGAGAATTTTGCTTTTTTCGGCGAGGCGCCTGGCGACAAGGCGCGCATTGGCGCGGGTGGCTGCGTCCACGTCACCAGGATGTTGCTCCTTCGCGGCCTCCACCGCTGGCTCGATGGCATTCACCACGTCGTCAATATGGTTGTTGTGGTTGCCGCCATGCACCGCGGCCGTCACTGCGCCACAACTTTTATGCCCGAGGACCAGAATCAATGGGGCGTGAAGATGTTCCGCCCCATATTCGAGCGAGCCGAGGACGATGTCATCCTCGATGTTCCCGGCATTGCGGACCACGAAGAGATCGCCGAAGCCCTGGTCGAACAGGAGTTCGGGTGGTACGCGGGAATCAGAGCAACTGAGGATGGAGGCAAACGGCGCATGGTTGGACGCCACCTCGCTCCGCCGCTCCGCAGTTCGATGGGGACCGGTAATGGCTTCAGCGACAAACCGACGGTTTCCATCCATCAACCGTTTCAGCGCAATCTCAGGCGAAATCTTGTTCTTCGACGCGGCCCCGAGAAGAACAGGAATCAGGATGAGGAGTGCAACGGAGCGAAGGAGTTGTTTGTTCATATGAATAGAAGTGGAGGAACCATGCGTCCGGTTAAAGCCAAAAATGACCGGGGCCGTAAACCGTTCGTGACATGGGGTCATTTGACCCTCAAGGTTGATGGATAGGGCCTATTTTTTACAAAAGGATGATCCATGCAAAAATTTCCTCAGATTAAGGGCCGTTATGTGCCGCCGGTCTGCGGCAGAGACTTGGAACAGTCGCTGAACTACGCGGATTCAGGCGGAATTCCGTTGCGCTGGTTTTATGAGTCTTTCACCTATCCGCAGGTTTTTTACCGCCGGGGTTCGCGACCCAGGCTGGAGAAGTTTCTGGCGCGGAAAAAAGTGACTGGCAAACCTGGCTTGGCGACCCTTGAAAGGTGCGTGAACGCGCTGGTGAAACAGATGAACCACTATGTGGAGCTGGATTTTGAAGGGGTTGGAAACCGGGGAGGGTCCGAGGAGGAACTTCTGTTTTCCGGACATGGCTGGTGCAACGAACAGGCGCGGGTGCTGGTGGCATTGACCCAGATCCTGGGCATGCCTTCACGACTGGTCTTTGCCGGGATGCGCAGCAAGAAGGGGCATGTCGTTGCAGAGGTTTTCGTCGGCGGCAAGTGGGTGCTCGTGGATCAGACTGCCAACCATGTGTTCAAACGCAAAGACGGAACGCCGGTCAATGTATTGGACATCAAAACCAGCCGGCGGGCGGCGACGGAGGCCGGCCGGGGATTTAAGGCAGCCCTGGATGCGGGACGGAAAGCGGCTGTGTCCAAGAAGATCTGGGACCGCCATGTGGCTTGGATGGACAAGCCCCTGGATCTGTTCTGGCAGGTTGGGTACTGCAACTATTTCATCCATTGATCTGATCCCCCTGAGTGCGTGTCCGGAAAATAGCCGCGCCGAGGTAGGGACGGACCGCCGGGCCGTCCTCTGCGCAGCGGTGCGCCCGGTGGTCGCGCCCTACCACAAGCCAGTCATATTCCGGTGTGTGGCAATCACGATCGGCTTGATCGGGGGAATGGGAATTCTGGAAATTGCGTTGCGGCTCATGGGGATTTCCTACCCGGGTTTCTACAGGCCAGACCTGCATCTGGGCGCGTCGCTACGACCAGGCATCTGCGCATCCTACTCCAAGGAGGGGCATTCCCATGTGCAAATCAACAGCCAGGGTTGGCATGATCGGGAGCGCTCGCTCAAAAAAACACGCGGAGTGTTGCGCATCGCCGTGCTCGGCGATTCGTTCGTGGAGGCATTTCATGTTTCTTGGGAAAATTCGCTTTGCCAGGTGATTGGAGGTGATTTGATCAAGCGTCTCGCCGTGGACTCCCAGCACGATCCCGTGGAGGTTTTGAACTTCGGAGTGTCCGGCTACGGTACGGCCCAGGAGTTGCTCGCATATCGACACTGCGTCCGTCATTATTCGCCGGACCTGGTCGTTCTTGCCGTCTTCACTGGCAATGACATCCGCGAAAACTCGCGTGCGCTTGAGCGCGAACGCACACGCCCATTTTTCGTTTGTCATGAAAATCGACTGGAAGAGGATGATTCCTTTCTCGCGTCGCCCCAATACCGGCAGCTTACTTCGAGACGCACCCGTTTCATTCAGCATATACTGGACGCATCCTATCTGGCTCAATTTGCCTACGAGTATAAATCTCGATTCGTTCAGGCAATGCACCCGGCAGGAAATAATCCGGGCGGCCTGAATGATGGCGTCTATTTGGAACCCCACGATGAGGCGTGGTCCGATGCGTGGCGTGTAACCGAAGCGCTCATTGCAAAGCTCGATGAAGAGGTGAAGGCCGATGGGTCAAGGCTCCTCGTGGTCACCCTCAGCAATCCCATCCAGGTCCATCCCGACTGCGCGTTGCGAGCGAGGCTGGCGGCTTCCCTGTTTTATCCCGATGATCGCATCGAGGAATTTTGCCGTCGAAACCATATCGCGGAGTTGTCGCTTGTACGCCCGCTTCAACGGCTGGCGGATCGTGAGCATCTCTTCCTGCATGGATTTTCCAACACCACCCTGGGCTGTGGCCATTGGAATGAAAATGGACATCGCTGCGCCGGAGAACTCATCAGCGAATATATCCACCAAAACATCCTGCCCCAACTCCGCAGGGACGGAGTCAATCGGCGGTGAAAGCATAAACAGTCGACTGCTGGTAGGTGTCACCGGGGACGAGCACCGTCGATGGAAAATTCGGATGATGGGGGCTGTCAGGGTAGTGCTGTGTCTCCAGGCAGAGCGCATCGCGGAAGTCGTAGGCGTGGCCGTTCTTGCAGCCGGTCATTTTCTTCAAGTGATTGCTTGTGTAGAACTGCACCGCCGGTTCGGTTGTTTCCACGGTCATTGTACGGCCGGATTGCGGGTCCCATACCCTTGCTGCAGTCTTCAGGCCGGACCCGCCCGAGATGATGTAGTTGTGGTCGTAGCCCATGCCGAACTTGAGCGGCTCGTAGTCTTCATCAATGCGCTCTCCGATGCACCGCATCTTCGTGAAGTCCATGGGTGTTCCGGCCACGGACTCCTTCTCGCCGCTGGGGATGAGGTCCGCGTTGCCGGGCGTGAAGTAATCGGCGTTGATCATGATGTGATGGTCGAGGACGGAGCCGCTGCCTTCGCCCGCGAGGTTGAAATAGCTGTGGTTGGTCAGATTCAACACCGTCGCCTTGTCGGTCGTCGCGTGGTATTCGATGCGCAGTTCGTTGTCGTTGGTGAGCAGGTAGGTCACCTTGCACTTGAGGGTGCCGGGATAGCCCTCTTCGCCGTCGGGGCTGGTGTAGGTGAGTTCCAAGCCGGCTGCGCTGGGATGACAGGCTTTCTGCGGGGACCACACTTTTTTGTCGAACCCCACCTTTCCGCCGTGCAGCGAGTTCGGGCCGTTGTTGACCGCCAGCCTGTATTCCCTGCCCTCGAGCGTGAATGTTCCATTCGCAATGCGATTTGCATAACGGCCGACGATCGCGCCGAAAAACGCATGGCTCTTCACATAATCCTCCAGCTTGTCGTAGCCCAGCACCACGTCGGCAAACCGGCCCTGCTTGTCCGGCACTTTCAGCGATACGATGGTTCCTCCGTAGCTTGTGATTTTTGCCCTGACGCCGTTTTTGTTTTCAAGCGTGAACAGCTCGACATTCTTTCCGTCATGCATGCCCCACGGTTCGCTGGTGATGTTCATGCTGACGTCTCCTACTGTTCTGAATAGTTCCAGAGCAGTCCGCCGTCAACGGAGTACGTGGCTCCGGTGACGTAGTCTGCGTCCGCGGATGCCAGGAAAGCGGCGAGGCCGGCAACGTCTTCAGGCTTTCCGAGTCGGGCCAGGGGGATGTTGTCCAGGAGTGCTTTCAGGAGATCAGGGTTGTTCAGCAGCTTGGTGTTGATGGGGGTTTCAATGGCTCCCGGGGCGATGTTGTTGACGGTGATGCCGAACGGCGCCAGCTCAATGGATAGATTTCGTGTGAGCATCTTCACGCCGCCCTTGCTGGCGCAGTAGGTGGAAAAATGGGGGAAGGGGAGCTCCTCGTGCACGGAACTCATGTTGATGATTTTTCCAGGGCGCTTGGCGGAGATGAGGTATTGTGTGAAGGCCTGCGTGGCGAAGAAAAGCCCCTTCAGGTTGATGTTCATCACGAAATCAAAATCCTTTTCGGTCACTTCCCAGAAAGATCCGCGTCGCTCCACGCCTGCGTTGTTCACCAGGATGTCCAGCGCGCCCATTTTTTCAGCGGCTTCCTGGATCATCCGCCGGTTGTCGGCGAGTGAGGCGATGTCCGCTGCGATCACGCAACCTTTGCGCCCAAGTTTCTGGATCTCGGCCAGCGTGTCCTGCGCTCCGCCGGCCGCAATGCGGTCGTCAATGACCACATCCGCACCTTCCCTGGCAAACCGGATGGCAACGGCGCGTCCGATTCCCTGGGCGCCCCCCGTGATGATGGCAGTTTTTCCGGCAAGTTTCATAAAATTTTCTGGCTGATTTCAAAGGTGTCTTGGCAGCAATACCAGAGCATCCAGGCAAGAGAAAGCCTGAATCATGAAGGCTTCATAGTTTGTCATTTACTTCACCCAGGGCGGGCCATAGCGTTTTAAAAAACATGACGACTGTGCCTCGCATCCGATGAAAAATGGAATGAAGATTTATGTCGTCGCCTTGATTGCGGCGCTGGCCGGGTTGCTACTCGGGCTCGATGTCGGCGTGATCTCGGGTGCGCTCAAGTTCATTTCGACCCATTATCACATCACGTCTGACAAGTTCGTCCAGGAGCAGATTGTTTCGATGGTCACGGTTGGAGCCGTGCTGGGCGTGCTGGCCAGCGGCAGGGTGTCTCGGGTGTTCGGCCGCAAGAAGGCCATCCTCCTGTCGTCGATCATTTTCACCATTGGCGCAGCCGGAAGCAGCCTGTCCTTTGGCACCGGGGCGTTGATCGTCTTTCGCCTTGTCCTGGGCGTCGGCGTGGGCATTGCCTCGTTTACCGCTCCTCTGTATCTTTCCGAAATGGCGCCCGAGCGTCAGCGTGGGTCGCTGATCTCGATGTACCAGCTGCTCATCACCATCGGCATTCTCGGCGCGTTCCTGAGCGACTGGGCCATCAAGCATTGGATCACGAACGACGCCCTCAACTGGCGCATCATGCTGGGCATTGTTGTCGTGCCTTCCGTGTGCATGTTTTTCGGGGTGTTGTTCCTTCCCGAATCTCCCCGCTGGCTTGTCCTCAACAACCGGGAGAAGCAGGCGCGGGCCGTGCTCCGGGATTTGCGCTCCTCGGATGGGGAGGTTGATCTGGAAATCAAGGACATCAAGAATGCCATGCTGCAAGATGATGCGGGAGCGGGATTCACCCTGCTGCACAACCCGAACTTTCGGAGGGCACTCCTGCTGGGCATGGGCCTTCAGATCTGTCAGCAGCTCACCGGCATCAATGTCATGATGTATTACTCGCCAGCCATCTTCAAGGATGCGCACCTGAGCAACCCGATGCTGGGTACGGTTCTGATCGGTGCCGTGAACGTCCTCGCCACCTTCATTGCCATCGCGTTTGTGGACCGCTGGGGACGCAAGCCCATCCTTTATGTGGGACAAGCCGTCATGGCCGTCTCCATGGCCGTGGTGGGGTTGATGTTTTACAGGGGCGCCGACAGCGGCATCGGGCAGGCTTTCATGGTGGCGGGATTGGTTCTCTTCGTTGTGGGATTTGCCATGTCCAGCGGCCCGGTGATCTGGATTCTGTGCTCGGAAATTTTTCCCCTCAAGGGTCGCGAGCTTGGCGTGACGGTTTCCACCATGACCAACTGGATCGGCAACACCCTGATCGGCGCGTCGTTCCTCTCCATCAAGCATGTGTTGGGAGACGCATGTACGTTCTGGCTCTTTGCCGCCCTCAACGCGTCGTTCATTATTTTCTTCTTCAAGTTCTGTCCGGAAACCAAGGGGGTTTCGCTGGAGCAGATCGAAAAAAATCTTATGGGTGGAAAGCCCCTCCGCCAGATCGGCGGATAAACACACGCGCGCGGACCATCGAGAAGCGGTCGGTGCTTCGGAACCTTTGACGGGGAAAACGGAGGATGAATATGACGGAATGGAACGCTCTTAAGTATTCGCAACAATCCAGCCTTCAGGAAGCCATGGCTGAGGAGCAGTTGGGACATTTGGAATTCAAGGGAGGGGAGCATATCCTGGATGTTGGGTGCGGAGATGGGAAAATCACGGCGAAGGTAGTCGCACGCCTGCCCCGGGGCTCGGCCCTCGGTGTTGACCCGTCCCACCAGATGATTGCATTTGCGTCCGGCCACTTTGATCCGGCGGGTCACCCCAATCTTCATTTCAAAGTGGCGGATGTGCGCTCGATGACCTACCGGAATCAGTTTGACCTCGTGATCTCATTCAACGCACTGCATTGGGTTCCCGAACAAGAGAAGGCGCTCCGTGCCATCCTCCAGGCATTGAAGCCCGGGGGTTCCGCACTTCTCAGGTTTGTGCCGGAAGGTGACCGCAAGAGCCTCGAAGATGTGATTGAAGACACTCGAAGGTCCAAGACTTGGACGGAATATTTCGCGGACTATCGAAAACCGTACGCGCATTATCCCCCGGCAGAGTACCGGGTCATGGCTGAGCGGGCCGGGTTCCGTGTCGTGCGGATCGAGCTGATGGACAGGGCCTGGGATTTCAAAACCCGCGAAGCGTTCGCCGGATTCTGCCAGGTTACTTTCGTGGAATGGACGCGGCTCATCCCCGAATCCAGGCGGGCGACGTTTATTGAGGATGTGTTGAATCGCTACCAGTCCGAAACAGCCCAAAGCCCGGATGACAATCACACCTTCAGATTCTACCAGATGTTGGTCGTACTGGCATCCCAGGAGAAGTCCGGGTCATTGTGATATCAAGCGGTGTGGTGGTAGAGGGGGGCTGCCAGACTCCAAATGTTCGCAAACATGCCTGGATTGTCCATATATTCGCACGTCCGTCCATTTTCACACGCGGCGGGTTGGGGTATGTTGTGCGCATGACCACCACCATGGCCGCTTATCAACCTCTTGCGATTGCGAATGATGTTTTCAACGACCCGGTGGGGTTGAACCGTTTGTTGGACGAGGATGGTTATCTCTATTTCCGGGGCATGGCGCCGAAGGAGAAAGTACTGCGGGCGCGGCGGGATATTCTGAAACTTTGTCGGGACGTCGGATGGGCCAGGGCGAATGGGAGTTCCCTGGACGCGATCTGGACGGGCGTTGGGCCATTCGGGGAGGGCGATCCGGAATACATGCCGGTCTACAAAAAGATGCTGAACATTCCCTCCTTCCTGGGGCTTCCCGAGGATGAAGGGTTGATGAAGTTGATGGAGAGGATCCTTGGCGGCGAGGTGCTGCTGCACCGTCGCAAAATGGGGCGGGTCACATTCCCAAACAACACGGCACAAACGACGCCGGCGCACCAGGATTTCCAGTACATCCGCGGAACGCCGCGCACATTCACCCTGTGGATGCCGATCGGCGAATGCCCGTTGGAGTTGGGCGGCCTCGCGGTGCTGAAGGGCTCTCACCGCGCCGGCTTCATCGAGCACCAGCTCAACAAGGTTCGCATCTAAGCGGGCATGGGTGTGACCGAGGAGGCCATGCCGAAGGATGGGACCGAGTGGCAGGCCTGTGATTTTGGCCTCGGGGATTTCCTCGTGTTCCACTCCCACACGATTCACAAGGCGCTGCCCAATGTCACGGGCGACCGTCTCCGCTTTTCATGCGACAACCGTTACCAGCGCAAGGACGAGGAGATGGGGCCCGGCGCGATGGGAACGCATTATAACTTGTGACGCAGCCAGGAGGAGAGAACAAAATCGCGGAAGAGAATGGTTTCAGAAATGGTGCCCGCTTCGTTGCAGTGTTCCCAATCGATCCACACGTATTCGATCCCGAGAAACCACAATAACCTGCACTCTTCGAGTTGACACGCCCAGCGGCAATACGCATTTTTAGTTACTCAATTTCCATTAAAAATAGACAGCCTCCCATGAACTACCAACTCCTCGGCCGCAGCGGCCTCCGGGTCTCCGACCTCTGCCTGGGTACTATGACCTTCGGTGACGACTGGGGCTGGGGTTCTGCCAAAGATGAAGCGCGGAAAATTTACGACGCCTTCCGCGAAGCAGGCGGCAACTTCATTGACACAGCCAACCTTTACACCGCAGGAACCAGCGAACGCTTCGTCGGAGAATTCATCGCCAATCACCGGCAGGAAGTCGTTTTGGCGACGAAATACACCAATTCTGCCCCCGGCAAGGATGCCAATGCCGGCGGCAACCAGCGCAAAAATATGATCCAGGCGGTCGAGGCGAGTTTAAAGCGGCTTGGGACTGATTACATCGACCTCTACTGGCTCCATATCTGGGACCAGATCACCCCGGCTGAAGAGGTCATGCGGGCCTTCGACGATCTCGTACGCTCCGGAAAGATCCTCTATATTGGAATCTCCGACGCACCCGCTTGGGTCGTTGCCAAATCCAATACCATGGCGGAGATTCGGGGTTGGACCCGCTATGTCGGGCTCCAAATCGAATACAGCCTGCTCGAACGCACGGTGGAGCGTGAATTGCTTCCTGTGGCCAAGGACCAGGGGATGACCATTTTAGCCTGGTCGCCCTTGCGCAGCGGTTTGCTCACCGGGAAATATCTTCCTGAAAATGAAGAAACAAACAGCAAGGAGGCCCGTCTCAATTCGGAGATGATGAAAGGTTTTGCGACGTTGGACGAGGCAGGTCGTCGAATCGTACGCGAAGTCGTCGCATTGGCCAAAGAAATGGGCGTCACTTCGGCCCAGGTTGCCCTCGCATGGCTCCGTCACCGTTCCGTTCCGGTCATCCCAATCATCGGAGCGAGAAAACTCAGGCAACTCGAAGACAATCTCAAGAGCCTTGAAATCACCTTTTCCGCAGGCCAACTCCGCCGCCTCGACGAGGCCAGCAAGGTGTCGCTTGGATTCCCTCACGACTTCCTGGACGTGGAGATGGTGCGAACTTTCACGTTTGGAGGCCTGCGCGACCGGATCAAGGCCTGATTGATGCCAAGAATTTACCGGGGTCGCAAAACTGCCTAAAGGAGTGGGAGTATCGCTGTCGAAAGATTTTTATGCTCATGCAAGACGGCTGTATTCGGTATTGACTACCAAGGTAGTGGATGCTAGGTCAGGTCAAAACATGAGGTGCTCATGACCAGAAGTTCGCGACTCGTTGATTTTCTCATGGGATTCGGCCTTCCCCAATACGAGAGCCGCGCCTATCTTGCGCTCTTGGGGACCGGAACGGCCAGCGCCTATGCCGTGGCCAAGGCTGCAAGCGTTCCCACATCCAAGATCTACCAGACGATGCAGAAGCTTGAGCGACGCAAGATGGTTTCGAGACTGGGCGATGGCAATGGTCGCGGGCATATCTACGCTGCGATATCGGCGGAAAAATTCGTTTCCGATACGACGTCGCGTCAGAAGCGATTGGGGGACCAGCTCATTGAAGCTCTCGCGCAATCTCCGAAACGGGTCGACAACGAACTCATCTGGAACCTCAATGGATGGGATGAAATCGAAGACAAGATCCTGAACCTTGTTCATGACGCAAAGCGATATCTCCTCGTCTCAGGTTGGCCCGAGGAATTGTCAACGCTTTCCGAGAGCCTTCGGGCCGCTCACCGGCGGGGATGCCAGATCGCCATGGTCCATTATGGAACGCCGAAGGCGGCATGGCCTTTTGCCGTCTACGTCCATCGCCAGGAAAAAGTAATCGCCAGGGAGCGGCATGGCCGGACCTTTTGCATCACAGCGGACGGCGTCAATGCGCTGACTGCCCACATTCCTTCCGAAGGCACCGCCACCGCCGGTTTAAGCGCCAATCGGACATTCGTTGGCGTGGCGGATGATTTCATCCGTCATGATATTTATTTTCTGAAGGTGATGAAACGGTTTGGTGCGGATTTGACCCGACGCTTCGGAGGTGATCTGCGCCATTTGCGCGATCCATTCACCGACACGGAGCAAAGACAAGCCTCCCAATGGACCAGGCCTGAAAGGCAGGCGACTCCATGAACATGATCCAGGAAAGCTTTGCAATCCGTCTCTCGCCTCACACGCCACGGGGTGAACCGCACGGCCACCGGCGAATGCAGACAAGCTTTACCCCGCTCAGAGCGGGGTTCACCTTGGTCGAGCTGTTGGTTGTCATTGCCATCATCTCAATTCTGTCAGCGCTTTTATTGCCAGCCCTTAAAAATGCCAAAGCCTCGGCAAAATCCGTCGTGTGCATGAACAATTTGCATCAGATCTACATTGCTTTTGCCGCGTATGCAAACGACTACAATGGTGCGATCCCTCCAACTTGTAGGAATGGGTCTACCCAGCCACTCCTATGGGACTATTACTGGACGATCATGGGCAAAGCCTACCTCGGCCCCGGCGAGTGGCCTTATCCGACCGCGCCCGGCGGTTACCCGGCACCGGCCAATGGCCCGCGTTATGAAGTCCTCCAATGTCCGGCGGAAAAGGGCGCCAATCTGAGCGGCGGGTATACCGCCACGGTCAAATATTATGACAGTTATCTCATCCCATCGAGCTATGCGATGAACTTTGGGATGACCCTTGCTCCTGGTATCCCGATCAACACCATCTCCAAAGCGAAATTCGGAGAGCGCACCGGGGACCTGACCCTTGATTATCCTACCATTGGTCGAGTCTATGATGCGGCCCAGGTAAGTTTTATGATGGACTGCCCCGATTATGGTGATGGATGGCAGGCACCCGAATTTAGCTATCACATTGACCCTCTGACTCTGAATGATTGGTACGCATGGCCCGTCGGCTTTGGAACTTACTACGCATTTCGGCATCCAGGGGGTCGGGCAAATATACTCTACCTTGACGGCCATATTGCCGCAATGCGGCCCGCCGCCGGCTTCCCAGGCGGTTCCGGCACCAATCTTTGGACCTGGAAATATCCTTGAATTGTGCAACCGTGAAAACATCAACAACCCGGGACTTTCGCTTTACACCTGCTGAATTGACGCAGTGGAAAGAAGAAGGTTTTGTCGTGCGCAAAAGCGTGTTCAGCACCCAGGAAGTTGACAGGCTCCTTCAAGATGGCGAATTGGCGGCAAAACGATGCAAGGAGGCATCGGCCATCGATCAAAAGCAGTATTTCATGTACAACAATGCGTCCGGTCAAACGATGTCCATCTACGCGGGGTTGGATCATACGGGGACCGCATTCGAGGCGATGTGTCGGGATCCGCGGATCATCGATCCGGCTTTCCAGCTCTTTGGAGAGCAACAGTACATTCATCACTGCAAGTTCATGAATAAAAAGGCGTTCGATGGCATTGCATGGCTGTGGCATCAGGATTATGGCTATTGGCAGGGCATGGGGAGTGTCAAACCCGACATGTTCTCTGTGATGGTATTTCTGGATCATGCGGTGCCTGAAAATGGGTGCCTCACCGTTCTACCAGGTTCCCACAAATTAGGGCGGCTTCCCCACCGGGAGGACGGCGACACGGGCGGGGGACTGACGATGACCTTCCTGTCAAATTCAACCATGAAAGAGGTTTGCGCCAGGATCAAGCCTTTGCCGATCACGTGTGCGCCCGGGGATTGCATTTTCTTTGATTGTAACCTGATGCATTCCTCCGGTCATAATTTGTCTCCTTATGATCGTCGTGCGTCGATTGTGGCGTATAATACCGACGAGAACCGGCCGGGGGTGCACAAAGGGTGGCCGTTGGTTCGACCAGGACGCGTGGAGGATATTCTCAATTTTCAAACGGATCAAAACTGGACACCGGGTCCACGAACATCAACCCCTGGGCGATAGCATCTGAATTTTCATCGCAACATGAACCATGATTGATGGAAAAAACTGATCGCCATCGTTGATGCGATTCTCGATGCAGCCATTTTCGTCTATAATCACTTCTGAACAGCCTCTTCACTGCCTTTCTAATTCAAGCGCCAGTCCATTGATGGAGTGAACAAGCAAACATACATTTACAAGACGATCGGCGAGTGCAAAATTCAGGCTGATGTGTATGGAGCCTCGGATCGCGCCATTCGACCAGTCATCTTGTGGATCCATGGGGGAGCATTGATGAAGACCGATCGGAGAGCGATTGTTCCCGATCAATTCGATTTGTATCTGGAGGCCGGCTACACCGTCGTTTCAGTTGATTATCGTCTGGCACCGGAAACAAAGTTAAAAGGGATCATTGAGGATATTCAGGATGCTTACCGGTGGTTGCTCGAAAAAGGCCCCAAACTTTTTCGAATTGATCCAGATCGAGTCGCGGTAATTGGTGGTTCAGCTGGGGGTTATCTCACGTTGATGACGGGTTTTTGCGTGGTCCCTCGTCCCAAAGCGCTGGTTTCATTCTGTGGTTACGGCGACATTGATGGACCCTGGCTTTCCACCCCCTATCCCTTGTATTGCCAGCAGCCTCTTGTCACGAAGGAGGAAGCATATCGAGCGGTTGGTAAGAGAATCATTTCTGAAGACTCAGGCCAAAATAACCGAGGCCAATTCTACCTCTACTGTCGTCAACAGGGGCTTTTGCCAAAGGAAGTGACCGGTCACGATCCCCATACTGAGCCGAATGCATTCGATTGCTTCTGTCCTGTTCGCAATGTCACCCCCGACTATCCCCCCACCTTGCTGCTTCACGGTGATCAGGATGCAGATGTGCCTTATCAACAATCGGTCCTGATGGCGGAGAAACTTTCAAGCGCCGGCGTGGAGCACGAATTGATCACCATTTTCGGGGGTGGCCACGGCTTCGATGCCATAGCTTCCGGGGTTTTCAACCGCGTTTTGGCTTTTCTAAAACAACATGTGTTCAGGTGTCAGGCCGCAATCCGTTAAGTCATGTTCAAATCTTAACGGATTGTGGCCTGACACTTGTATCTACCTGCGGATACCGTGCAGGAGATCGAGAAAATGCATCGGGAAGCTTGACCGGAAGGCGATGTGATGGAATGAGGAGTGATGCTGGAACCGCGTCGAACCGTGGAAGATTACTCCGTTACGGAGTTGGAAGCCTTCAAGGAGGCATTTCGTCCGGCTGCGGAAAAATACAGGGGGAAAATGCGTCGCGATCCATTCATCGCCCTGATACTGGTTGGAATAGGGATGATCTCATTGATCCTCTCGAAACTCATCGACTCGTGGGTGTGTTGGAGCCCGTTTTTGCTGGCCATGGCCTTTCTTGTGATGTTCGGCATTCCCCGGATTCCAAAGTGCCCCGCCTGCCTGAATCAAGTGGGATTCACCCTCGACAAATTCTGCCCTGAATGCGGTGGATTACTGCGCAATCTCCTGTTCTGGGGCACCAGTGCGGAATGTAGCGGTTGCAACAGGAGCCTGGTGGTTGGATCCGGCAAATCCCAAAAGCGCAACTTCAAGATCCATCACTGCACTCACTGCGGCATCCCTGTCGATGACCAGGGCCTCTGAAGAAAGTTGCGTCGGACACTTGTATGATCACCCGCGCCCATCAGGTGATCCGGACACCCAGCAAGGAAGTTTGAAAGCGACCAGTGACATGGTCAATGCAGGGCAGCTGCCAGTTTCCAACCTGACGCATTGTGGTTTTTAGACAAGATGCTACAGTCTTGGGCGATGCCGACTGCCAATCCAATGACAGGGGAACTCATCGGGAATTATGAGATTGCCGAGCTCTTGGGGCGCGGGGGGATGGGATCCGTGTACAAAGGACGCCATGTGACGCTCGAACGAAACGTGGCCATCAAATTTCTTTCCCCTCAACTTTCCCATAGCGCCGACTACGTGACGCGTTTCCTGCGCGAAGCGCGCGCCGCAGCGCATCTCAATCATCCCAATATCATTGGCGTTTACGATGCGGGGGCGGTTGATGATGTTTACTACTTCGTGATGGAATACATTGATGGGCAGGATTTGGGCAAGATCCTCAAGAATGGAAAACCATTCAGTGAAGAGGAGGCGTTGGGGCAAGGAATCAAGGCGGCCCATGCCCTGGCCTATGCTCATCAACACGGCATCATTCACCGCGATGTGAAACCCGAGAATTTGATTTTGGGTGGGAACGGGGAACTCAAGGTTGCCGACTTGGGGTTGGCCAAACAAATTGATCAACAGGACCAGACTCTGACCTTGTCCGGAACGGTGATGGGAAGTCCCTATTATATTTCACCCGAACAAATTCGAGGCTCCAAGGATGTGGATGCGAGGACCGACATTTACTCGTTGGGAGCGTCACTGTTTCACATGGTGACCGGCAAGGTGCCCTACAGCGGTTCCTCAGCCGCCGAAATCATGTCCAATCATCTCACAGTCCCTTTGCCGTGGCCACAATCCATCAATCCTGCTCTCAGCAAGGGATTTTGCCGGGTTCTCTACAAGATGATGGCCAAAGAGCGCAAGGAGCGGTTTCAAAGCATGGAGGAAGTGGTGAAGATCTTGGAGATGGTGCGCGCCGGACAGGCACCTGAATTCTCCACTACTCTTCCGCTTTTTGAATCGGGTATGGCCCGTAGCGCTTCGGAGGGGGATTCTGCCAGCCAGGGTGACCCGATACCACGTCCCATCGCCACCACCCATGTCTCAGCGGTTCCTTTCACATCCTCCCCGACCGCTCCAACGACTTTGGACGAGCCTCGTACCGGTCGTCCGGCCCCGGTTCCATTCAGCCTTCCTCTGACGACGGACCCCTGCCCGGGCGATGCAACAAGCGCTGAGCCATCCGATGAGAATTCATCATGGCTCTCCCGTATTTTGGCGCAGCCCGGGCCGGCTCAGCTCCCCTGGGGCATTTGGGCCAGGATTGGAATTGGAGGGGGACTCCTGCTGGCTGTGATCATCTTCTGGATGGTGAATTCATCAGCGAAAAACGGCAAGGGACAATCCACCAAATCTGGCGCTTCCCAGGCTGGAGCGACCAATCAAGTCGTACAGACTGAAGAGAACCCCAAAAAAAAATCTGCCAACAAGACGCGCCGTTCCAGTTCTGAAACAAAGAATGAGGACGACAACGGAGACAAGACTGATTTTTCACGATATTCCACCAAGCGCAATCTACAATGAACATACCCAGATGGGATTTGTGACACCCTGTTGACGTGGTTTTGCGCGTTGCTTTCGAACCGAAACCCACCATCATCGGGGCGCCATTCCATCTGCCAGCCACCATGCCCAAGCTCGATCTCAAGACCACGCGGTTGCATTACGAGGACGCCGGCAAAGGCCGTCCCGTGATTTTCATCCACGGGGTCTGGATGAGCAGCCGTTTCTTTCAAAAACAGAAGCCGCATTTTTCCAAGGGTTACCGCTTCATCGCGCCGGACCTTCGCGGACACGGACGCTCCCAGCATGTCCACTCAGGTCACACCATCGCGCAGTACGCGCGTGATCTTCACGATCTTGTCCACAAGCTGAAACTCAAGGACGTCGTGCTTGTGGGTTGGTCCATGGGCGCATTTGTCCTCTGGGATTACATCCGCCAGTTCGGAGTGGGAAACATCCGGGGCACGGTGGTTGTTGAGGAGTCCGCTTCCGATTTCAAATGGGCGGACTGGCCCAACGGCATCGCCGATTTCCCGGGTTTGTGCGGCATGATGCGCGATGTGCAGACGGACCGGGCCGCCTTCGTGAAAGCGTTCATCCCCCTCATGTTCAAGGATCCTCCCTCGAAGCAGGATGCGCACTGGATGTTCGACGAGATCACCCGCCTTCCCGAATCCATCGCGAGCAGCATCCTGTTTGACCAGACCGTGCAAGATTACCGCGCCGACCTGGTGAAGGTCACCGTGCCGACGCTGTTGTGTTTCGGGCGCGACGAGAAACTGATTCCGGTCGCGGGCGGCGAGCATCTCCACAAGAACCTGTCCTCCTCCCGGTTAATCGTGTTTGAGAACAGCGGCCATTGCCCATTTCTCGAGGGGTCCGACCGTTTCAATCGCGAAGTGGATCAGTTCATCCAGTCCCTCGGCTGACACTTACTTTATCCTCGCGGCCGCGAGGACCAACTTTGTTGTCCTTCCCGGCGTTCCCCACGCCTCGGATCGAACTGCGTTCTCATCTCACGGGGGCGCCAGCTTTAAAGCTGGCGGAGGAGGTGAGATTCGAACTCACGGATGGTTTCCCATCGCTCGATTTCAAGTCGAGTGCCTTAAACCGGGCTCAGCCACTCCTCCGCGCAACATCCTTTTAGATTATCACATCGTGTATGAAGGGCAAGTTCGTGATGTTCGGGCAGTCGCCGCCAGCGTCGCCTCCCACCTCGTTGCGCTCGTGATCACTTGTATCCGAAGCGGTCCTTGAGCATGAACTTGAAGGGCTCGGAGGGTTTGGAGAGTTTGCCGTCCTTGTCGGTGTAAACCACGAAGAGGTAAAACTCCACGTCGGGGCGCATGCCTTCGATGAGTTTTCCGGACTCGGTCAAATCCTTGCCCAGCTGCAATGCGCCCCGGCCATCGGGGTAGGCGCTTACCCACGCGTCGTAAGTCTTCGCGCCAGCCACGGGATCAAAGTGCACGTGGCAACGGGTGCCATCGTATTGATGCTGCGGGTCGGTCACCTTCTGCACCCTGGTCGGTGCGCCGACACCGGTTTTCGCGAGCTCGGCGATGGGATTGCTCAATTCCGGGGCGTTCTTCGGCGTGGGCATGCGCAGGCGGGATTGTTCGACGACTTCGCCATTTTTGTCAGCCGCGCTGGCATATTCGGCGTTCAAATCGCCGAGCATCACGTCGTCCGATTTTGCATTCACCAGGTCGTTTCCATAAACGACCTTGGCCCTTCGCTCCACGATGATCTTTTCGAGCTTGAGCGGGAGGTCCACCACGTTGTCGCCGCCGTAGGAGCCCCACCAGCTTGAACCGTATTCGCGGAAGCTGTCGTAGGGAGAGTTGGAGGGCAGTTCGAACCGCAGGTAGCGCCAGCCGTCGAAGCAGAACGCGCTCCAGGCGTGGATGTCATCGCAATTCCATTCCTCCTTGCTGCCGATGCTGATCCACTTCTCGCCCTTGGCGTCACGGAGGACATAGACCATGCGGCCCCAGTCGCTGGCGGCATTCACCCACAGTCCCAGGTGGCTGGCCTTGCCTTCGATGGTGATCGGATCCCGTGGCTCAAGCGTCGTGTAGAACGGCATCACGCCGCGGTCCTTGTCCTGTTTTTGGAGATGAATCGCGAGTGCTTTTCCACCTGGTTCGTCTGGGGCGTCGACCGATTTGGCGTTCATCTTGCCGAGGAAGCGTTCGATCTGGAGCGGCTTGTTCTTGGTGTACTCCAGGTCCTCCTTTTCAACCAGCTTCCAGCCATCGCTGAGATTTCCGAGCTTCTCGATCTCCTTTGCTGGCTGGGCATCGGAGTGATCGCTCGGGCCGAGGGAGATGGCCGCGTCCGCGGTCAGGCCTTCGAGGTACTGCGGTGATTTGTCCACGGTGAAAGTGATGGCGCCGTTCTTTTCGTGGAGTGTGGTTGCATTGTCATTCTGATCGTAGATTTCCAGGGATGTGCCCGCTGGGACTTTGACGGTGACAGGGCGTTTGCCGCGAATGGTCCAGAGCACGTGGATGAGTTTGCCTGTCTTGTAGTGCTTGAATTGCTGGCAGTAGGTGGACGTGCTGCCGGTGGGCAGATACTTCGTAAAGTTGGCGCGGTTGAGATGGCGGGTGATGGTGGCGTAATTGGCGTAGGCCAGCTTCGGCATTGCCAGCGGGAGGCGGCTGGACCAGCCGCCGCCGTAGTGGTTCTCGCCCCAGTAGTTGGCGCAGTCGAAAGGGGCGTTGCCGCTTTCGAAGCGGTTGACGCCGTAGCCCATGAAGAGCAGGAAATTGCGGATGCTGATGTCCGCCTGGCCGTCCTGGCCGGTGTCAATGTCCTTGGATGAAATGTGGGTGCCTTCGATGAGCACGAAGTAGGGATTTTTTTTGTATTCCCTGATGTCCTTCATGATGGGGTAGAGGCGATTGAGGACGACCTGGGTTACCTGCTGTTCGGGCAGGCGCTCAAAGCCGGGGAGGTCGAGGGCGCAACCATCAATCAAGTCCCGACTTTCGGGGCTGAGCTTGAGGAACACGACGGCGTTCATGGGGTCGCCGTAAGGCAGGAGAAGCTTGAGGCTGGGCCATTCCTTGCGGACGGCCCGGGCGCCCGCGAGATATTTGGCAAGCATGTCGTGGAAGACATCCTGTTCGGCTTTGGTGAGCTGGTAGTCCACGCCGTAATGGCTTGGCCAGGTGCCCATGGTGATGCTTCCGATCTGTGGCTCGGCGAAGAACGGGAGGTAGGTGGGACGGCTGATGGCGTTGGTCTCGCACAGGGTGGGCCGCAGCACATCCACCAGTGCCTTGCCGCATTCCTCGGGCTTGGCGGGATCCCACTTCGGCGCTGCAGCGCACCAGGCGTAAAATCCGGCAGCGTAAAAAGGGCCGCCCGTGAAAGCGGATTCGGCGATGTAGTGATGTTTCTCCGCCAGCGACTGAAGCTCCCTCCTCCGTTTCAACTCAGCCGGATCCTTCTCTTCCAACGTCTTGATCTCCGTCGCGGACAGGGAGTAGTTGGCTGTACAGGTTTCGGCACCGGCGGCGCCCATCACGGAAATTTCCTTTTCCACGGATGGAGTCACGTGTCCTCCACCCCAGGGCCAGTAACCGAAGATCGGTCCGCGGCCATCCTCCCAGACAGACTGCTCCCGCGTGTCGGGATGCAGATGGGCAAAATTGCGGCGGTATGTGGACGTCTCGTCTCCGGCGGTCAGCGTGAGCGTCATCTCCTGCAGGCCGTAACGCCTGGGTTTGAGGGTGACGGGAACCTTGACTGCGGCTCCATTCGCGGGCAACTCGACTGATTTCTCCTGGCGGTCGGTGTCTTTTCCATCGTAGCTTTTGGTTTCGATCACGAGTTTCGCCGTGGTGGCCGCCCCGGTGGAGTTGCGCAATTCCACTGAATAACCGGGCTGGGTTGGCGCGGTCCAGACATGGCCGAATTGATCGGGTTGGATGTCCACCTCCACGCCCGCGCGCTCGAGTGTCATGGCGTAGATCTGCACGGAACTCGGCAAACCCGCGCCATGATAACTGTATTCAAGAGGGTCGGGATAGGCCCGGTAGAATTGAACCTGCTTGGTGATTTCCATTCCGATCCGGTTCAGGTCGGTGAACCACGAGAAGCTGTCGGGATCCAGCGGGATGGTGACATGATAGAGCTCGGTGCTCTTTCCGCCTACCTTGATTGGCACAGCCTGTGACTTGCCTGTCACGTTTTTGAATGTATCACCCTTGATCGGCGGAACCGTGCCGGCGAAGTTGATCGGATGACCGGCGTCTGGACGATAGAATTGGGCCGAGACGACCGGCACGGAGTTTTCGCGATCATCGGAAACGGCGACCAGGTGCAGCGCCTTGTAGCGGCCTTGCGGGATGTACATCGCGATGCGGGCCGGGTCAATGTGGTCTGCGGAAATCCATCGTCCACCAAATGTGCCGCCGTTGGCGAGGAAGTAACCCGGCAGCGCCCCAAAGCGCGTCCAACTCGTGCCCACGTCAATGTGATCCTCTCCCTTGGCCGACAGTGTGGGGAACTGGAATGGCACGCCATCTACCTTCTCAATTTTGTCGGGTGAGGATGCCCACGGAAGCGAAGCTGGATCAATCTTCTCCCCTCCGAACATTGAGGAATTCAGATGCCCTGCGATGGAGAGCGGTTCGAAGCGCGCCTCGACTGCGGCCAGTGGATGCACGCGGATGGAAGCCAATGCGGCGCCTGCCGTGAGCTGGACCTTCACAAGCCCGGAGGGATCCATGTCGGATTCCATGGGAACCTCAAAGGCAAACCGTCCGTTGACCCACATCCTCGCACGCCCCTTGTCCACCGTGCAGCGGAGGGTCAGGAGTGTTTCTTCAATCCTGGGCGCAGAAGCGATTTGAGCGTCGATGGATTTGCGCATCTCCTCGGACCAGGTAAGACTGCGGTCGCTCACCGCCTCGAAGTGCAGGGTGCCATTCAATGGCGGCGGTTGTGGAGCTGGGGGTGGTGGTGGTGGCTTGCCGCCCACCACCGACATGGAGTAACTGACATCTTTCAAGCCTTCGGTCGTCCAGACGGAGAAGTTCAGGGACTGTGGGGTCTTGTCCGGCCGCTCGCCGCAAGCCATTTGAAGATTGATACTGGCTGAGGTGCCCTTGGCCGGTTTGAGACGGAACGATACGAGGCACTCGCTTGGCGCGGTTTGCTTTGAGGTGCTCTCGAGGCTCAATGCCTGTCCTCCTGTCCCCATCAAGGTCGTTCCGGGTCCGCTCCCAAGTTCAGGTTGCGCAGGCGTGATTTTCCAATCCGCGGCGGAGCCGAGAACTTCTGCAATTGCAGACGGATCCGCAACATTTCCAGCGGCACGAGCGCCCATGGGAGCGAACAGGCAGGCACAGAAAAAATTTGCAACAAGGAGAAGACCAAGGGAGCGTGTCATCATTCGCGCAGACTACTCCTGATATGAAAGTCCGACAAGCGGTTATCTTGGCGGGCTCATTTGGTTCCGGCTCCTGCAAAATAGGATTGCCAAGCGCGGGGATTTCGATCACGCATCGGCTTGTCATGAAACTTGCACTTTCTTCGCGATTTTGGGAGGGGCCCAAGGGATACACGATCGGTTGCGCCGAACACATCGCCGTCGCCGCGGAACTCGGTTATGACGGCATCGAACTGCGCTACCCGCTGATTCCGCCCCCGGATCGCATCGGGGAGATCGGGCGCGACTTGAAACGGCTCGGGATCCATGTTGTGTTCGGACCCTGCGCGGGAGTCCCGAAGGACGCGGCATCCCGCGCCGATGCCATTCGCGTGCTCGACGTGTTGCAGACGCTTGGGGCGCGCTTCCTCAAGTGCATCATTTTTTCAACCGACGACTACAGCCCGATGCGCGAGCTGGCGGATCTCGCGGCTGGGCGCGGGATCAGGGTCTGTACCCAGTTGCATGTCAACACGCTGAGCGACACCGTGGACCGCGCGGAGAAATGTTTGCGCGAGGTGAATCATCCCAATTTCGGGATCATCATGGACGCCGCGCATCTGCAATTTCTTGAGAAGCCGGATCCGGATGTGGCGGGAGCTGTGAAGCGCCTTGCTCCGTGGATTGCGCTGGCGAATGTGCAGTCCTACGCGCCGGCGGAGACCGCGCCTGCCGGGCGCACGACATTTGCGCTTGGCGGAAAGAACTGGGTCCATTCCCTTCCGGGCGAGGCTGGCTCCACGGACTTGAAGGCGTACGTCGGGATCTTGCGAAAAAATGGATTCGATGGCTGGCTGACGGTGATGCCCTCCCGCGATCCGGTGATGGACGCGAAAGTGGTCGCAAAACAATACCACGATTATCTGAAGTCGCTGGTTGCGTGACGCGCAGCTGAATGGGTCACGTCGCTTTTCTCGCGCGGCCTTCGGCCCATTGGCGCACCTCGGCGATCTTTTCTGCCATGGTGGAGGCCAGGGGGACGCAGGCGGATGCCACGGAGTCGAGATCGAACTGCGTGATGTCGCGGCCGGCGAGGAAGGCTGTCTCGAGCGATTCGGCAACCACGCTCTCGATGTCGGCCCCGGAAAATCCCTCGGTGCGCGCGGCGAGGGCTGGGAGATCGAATTTCGCCGGGTCGCGTTTTCGTTTGCTGAGATGGATGGAGAGGATCTGGAGCCGTTCCGAGGAGTTGGGAAGGTCAATGAAGAAGATGTCGTCGAAGCGTCCCTTGCGGAGAAATTCCGGTGGGAGGGATGAGACGTCGTTGGCTGTCGCCACGAGGAAGACGGGTTTTGTTTTTTCCTGCATCCACGTGAGCAGCGTGGCAAAGATGCGCCGCGCGACGCCGCCATCGGCGTTGTCGCTTCCCTGCATGCCGGAGAGGCCTTTTTCGATTTCATCAATCCACAGGATGCATGGGGCGATGGACTCGGCGGTGGCGATGGCCTTGCGCATGTTCTCCTCGGTGGAACCGATGTAGGAGGAAAAGAGCTGGCCGATGTCGAGGCGAAGCAGTGGCATCTTCCAGAGGGTGGAGATGGTTTTGGCGGTGAGGCTTTTGCCGCAGCCCGGCACGCCGACGAGGAGGATGCCCTTCGGCATGTCGAGCCCGAAGTCGCGGGCCGGCTGCGTGAAGCCCAACCGCTTGCGTTGCAGCCATGCCTTGAGCTGCTCGAGCCCGCCCACGGAATCAAGCCCTTCGCGGGGTGGATAAAATTGGAGGATGCCGCTCGCTGCAATGACGCGCCCTTTCTGGCAGACCACGTCGCTGAGGTCGCCGGCGTTGAGGGTGCCATCGCGCACCACCATGCGGCTCAGCACATTCTCGATTTCATTCGAAGGCAGGCCGCGGAACGCGTCCACGAGCTGCATCCGATCCTGGTCGCTCAGCGACACGCGCACCCGTCCCTGCAGGGCCTTGAGGCTGCGATTGAGGATCATCTGGATTTCCTCGACGTCGGGCGTTGGCAGGTCCACGAGGATGAACTCCTTCTCGCACTCGGGTGGAATCACCTTTCTCGGCGAGAGGATGAAGAGGGACTTGGCGCAAGAGGAGGTCATTTCGATCGTGTCACGCAACTTGCGCACGATCAGCGCCTCGTCCAGCCACGCGTGAAAATCGAGAAGGACGTAAAATCCGTTGTCGGGTGAATTCTGGATGAATTCCAACGCTTCAATGACGACCTTCTTCAAATCCGAGGTCTTGGTCGCGCCCGGTTGCTCGCGCATGGGGATGCCGCCCGACTCACGCTGGTCCACAAAACCCTTGGTGCAGCTCCAGTAACGAAGCTGCGTGTCCATTTTGCGGGCGAGGCGGTTGAGCAGATCCTTCGCGCGCGCCTCCTCGGGTGTGAGAAGGTAGATCAGCGGGTATTTCGCCCGCACGTACGTTTCGATTTCGAAGCTGACTTCGTCGAGGTTCATTCCATCATCCGATCTTGAGGTTGTCGAAGCGGTTGGCGCCATTCTGGATCCTGGTCTCGAATACATCCTGCAGCGCGCGGATTTTTTTCGCGGGCATCCAGGGGCCCTGCGCATTGCTGCTCAGGAGCGTCGCCGCGAAGATGCGCTCTTCGCGGATCCATTGGTGGATGATCTCCTCGTCGGCGGGGCCATAGATCTGCCCCTGGTCGTCGCGCACATAATATTCCTCCACATGCTCGCGGATGCTCAGGGCGGCGAAACGACCGATGTTCCCCAGCGTGGGAGGCGACTTGCTGGCGGTCTGGAGACGCAGCGGGATCTTCAACTGCTCCCGGAGCGACCTTTGTTCGACGTATTCCCTCAGGGGGCGTGCGACCTGCTGGTCCCGGCGGATTTTTCGAATATCGTCCCAGAGCTGCGCTTCGCGCTGGCGGGCGCGGATCTGGGTGACATAACGCATGATCCACACGATGATGAACACCGGCATCGCAAGAATGACCAGAATGGCAGGCATAAATGAAATTCCCCGGGCGAAACGGTGATCGACCATAAGGCAGACCGGGCTGAAATAACAGGATTTTCGGAGAGTCTCACGCAAAGTCGCAAAGTTCTGAAAAGGCATCAAAGCGCGCCATTCTGACTGAAAGTCTGGCTTTCAATCAGAATGGCGCGCTTGGGGTCATGGGTCCGCAGCGGCAGCTAAACCTTTGCGCCTTAGCGTCTTTGCGTGAAACTCTCCTCGCTGAAAATCGGCGTCCATTTTTGCTCTTTCAACTTTCGCGGTCTCCTGTATTTTTGCACCTCGCCATGAGTGACACTTTTTTACAGAGCCTGTTTGCCGAGCGCATCGGCGGAGTCCGTTACGGGAAGGACACGGCCATTTACAAGTTCGAGAAGATCAAGCGCGCCAAGCGCGCGGCGATGACGGCGAAGCCGGATGTGGCGCTGATTGACATGGGGGTGGGGGAGCCTGACGAGATGGCGTTTCCGGTGGTGGTGGACCAGCTGATCCTTGAGGCAAAGAACCCGGAAAACCGCGGCTATTCCGACAACGGCGACGACGTCCTCAAGCGGGCGGCGGCGCGTTACATGGACCGCGTGTGCGGCGTGAAGGGGATTGATCCTGCGAAAGAGGTGCTTCACTCGATCGGGTCGAAGGCGGCGCTTTCGATATTGCCCGCATGCTTCATCAACCCGGGCGACGTGGTGCTCATGACGACGCCGGGGTACCCAGTCTTTGGCACCCACGCAAAATATTACGGCGGCGAAGTTCACAACATGCCGCTCACGCCTGCGAATGGATTTCTACCGGACCTCGGTGCTGTGCCCGCCGACAAGCTCAAGCGCGCGAAGGTGCTGGTGCTGAATTATCCGAACAACCCGACGGGCGCGAGTGCCACGCCCGAGTTTTTCAAGTGCGTGGTTGAATTCGCCCTCAAGCATAAACTGATTGTGATTTCCGACGCGGCGTATGCAGCGCTTGTGTTCGAGGGACAACCGCTGAGCTTCCTCGCCACGCCCGGGGCGAAGGAAGTGGGGATCGAGCTGCACTCCACGAGCAAGAGCTTCAACATGACGGGCTGGCGCTGCGGGTTTGTGACAGGCAACGAGTTGCTCGTGCGCGCCTACGGCGACGTGAAAGACAACACCGACTCGGGCCAGTTCCTTGCCATCCAGCACGCGGCCGCGTATTGTTTCGACCATTACGGGATCACCGTGCAGATCGCCGGAAAATATTCGCGCCGCATGGACCTGCTTGTGGCCTGCCTGAATAAATTTGGATTTCAGGCCGTAAAGCCGAAGGGATCATTCTTCCTTTACGTACGCGCCCCAAAGCGAGCGGGTTCTGCGACCTTTGCGAAGGCGGAGGACGCCAGCCAGTGGCTCATCACGGAGAAGCTGATTTCAACCGTGCCGTGGGACGATGCCGGCGCATTCCTGCGTTTCTCCGTCACGTTCTCCGCCAAGGGGGCTGAGGAGGAGAAAAAGGTAATCGCGGAGATTGAGCGGCGTTTGTCGGATGCGAAGCTGGAATTTTGAAGAGACAGAAGCCAGGAGCCATCCTCCGTCGCCACCCGCGCTACGCGGGAGGCTATGGCGGGACAAGGAATCCAGAAGTTTTTCAGGAGGAATCAAATGATCAAAGTCAGCGTTCTTTACCCAAATAAAAAAGGCAGTAAGTTTGACATGGAGTATTACTGCAAGACCCACATTCCTTTGGTCGAGCGCAAGCTGGGCGGGGCGTTGAAGGGGGTGAGTGTTGAACGCGGGGTGGGGGGTGGATTGCCCGGGTCGCCGGCGATCTACGTTGTCATGGCTCATTTGATGTTTGATTCGGTGGAGGCGTTTCAGGCGGCATTCACGCCTCATGCACCGGCGATCATGGGGGATGTTCCGAACTACACTGACATTGAGCCGGTGATCCAGATCAGTGAAGTGACCATTTCCGGTTGACTGTACTTTCGGAGATGAGAGACTTGGCATCCCATGAAACAACCATTTCAGCTTGGATTGACCCGCGACTTTCTCACGCCCGAAGGCAAGCTCACGTACAAGGACATCGGGTTGAGCGTGCTCGAATCGCACCCGAACATTCAGCACCGCTTTCTCGACAAGCATGAACCGGTTGTGCAGGCGTCGCAGATCAAGGACTTTGACGCGATCATTTCACTGACGCCCGCTTGGAAGCCTGAAACCCTCAAGGGCGCGGAACGTTTCCTTTCCGTGGTGCGTTTCGGCGTGGGTTACGATGGGGTGGATGTGCCGTCCTGCACCGAGGCGGATGTTCTTCTTTGCATCACCGCTGGCGCCGTGAATCATCCCGTTGCCGAGGCGACCGTCATGTGGATGCTGGCATTGAGCCACAAGGTGAGGATCAAGGATCGCCTCACGCGGGAGGGGCGCTGGGCGGAGCGCAGCAACCATATGGGCACGGAATTGCGGGATCACACCCTGGGCGTCGTGGGCGTGGGTGGAATCGGTGGAAAGCTTGTCGAATTGCTGCGTGGGTTTGGGATGAAGCAGCCGCTGGCATTCGATCCGTTCCTGACCCCGCAACGCGCGACGGAACTCGGCGTGAAGCTCGTCCCGCTTGATCAGCTGTTGAAGGATTCGGATTTTATTTCGGTGAATTGCCCGCTGACTGACAAGACGCGCAACCTGATCGGCCGCGACCAGCTCGCACTCATGAAGCCCACCTCGTATCTCATCAACACGGCGCGCGGCGGGATTGTGAACGAAGCGGCTTTGATCGAGGTGTTGAAGGCCAGGGCAATTGCGGGGGCGGCGACGGATGTTTACGAGACCGAGCCCGTGAAGGCGGGGCATCCCTTTGCCGAACTGGACAACGTGATCCTCGCCCCGCATTCGATTGCGTGGACCGACGAATTGTTCCGCGACATCGGGCGCATGGCGTGTCACATCGCGACCAGGCTGGCCGTCGGCGAAGTTCCGCCCGGCGTGATCAACAAGGAAGTGCTGGAGCGGAAAGGGTTCAAGGAGAAGCTGGCGAAATTCCGCAACTGATCCAGCCCTTGCCGACGGTTTCGATTCGTGGTCGCGCGATAGTCTGCCTGGTTCTTTTATTTCTTGGGGCATTTGCAACCGCCTCCGATCAATCGTCCCATGATACGGAGGACAATTCCCTTCCGAAAAAGGTGGACTCACTGATTCATGACCTGGGTGATGAGAGCTACCAGGTCCGCGAGCGGGCCACCGAGGAGCTGGGAAATCTTTCCGAAGCCGAGATCCCGCTTCTTGAAAAGGCCGTGGAGTCGGGAGATCCGGAGGTCCGTGTCCGGGCGCGGAAAATTGTCGAGCAACTTCGGCTCGGCATCCGGCCGGATTGGCCCCCGGAGCTGGTCCAATTGGTCCAGGACTACCATGGGTTGGACTCAAGCGCGCGAATTCAAGCCCTCAGCACCCTGGATGGGGCCCTCAAGGAAAAAGCGGCGCCCTTTCTCATCTCCTGCACGGCGAGCAGCGACGAAGCGGAGGCCGGGGCGGCCTTGGAACTGCTCCGCAAACTCATGAATGACCATCGTGCCGTTGCGGAACGGATCGTGCGGCTCCTGAAAAAGCCCACCAGGAACACCCAGCGAAAGACGCTTGCCTGGGCTTTGAGCTGCATGGGAAACACTCCCGAAGCGCTTCAGAAACTTGCCGGCGTGGATTCCAAGGACAACATCCGATCCGAACTTTACGAACAGGGAGTCAAGGGACTGATTGCACTACAGAAAGACGCCCAGTTTGAAAAGATGAGCGAGGATGCCGGGCAACTTGCGGACGCGGCGCCCTTGGAAGCCCGCTTCCTGTATCTTGAAGCGGAAGCGCTCGTCTCCCTTGGAAAGGGGAACGAAGCAAAGAAGCTTCGCAAAAAAGCCCTTGCGCTGCATCCCGATGAAGAGGCGCCCCATTACGCTGCCGGCGAAATGCTGGGAGAGATTGGACGAAAGCACCTCGCCACCCGCGAATGGGAGACCATTTTAAACATTCCGCCGGTCGATGAAGTGTACGACATCAATGCCCATCTGCGATTGAGCGACATTCTTTCCAAGAACGAAGAGTTTCAACAGGCGGCCAACCATCTCGAAAAGGCAATCAACCTCTCCAAAGCCCAGAGACTGTTCATGATCGGGGCCGACGAGAAGACGATCCAGGAACGACTGCAATCGCTGCGTCAACAGGCCGCCCAACAAAAAGAGCCCGCGCCCGATGAGAAAGATGAAAAGGCGGATCTCCACATGAATATTCGGTTCGAAGTGAAGGACGGAAAGCTCAAGGAAATGAACGATGCGGTCAAGCAGGCGGACCGCGTCCTGAATCTCAATGTCAAGCCCCTCGGGGTGCGAATTCTCGACCTGCCGAACACTTCCCTTCATTACGATGCCGGCAACAAACAGCTTCTCCTCCTCCTCAACAAGCAACCGTGCGAGAATCCGCTTCCCTTGGAAATCAAAGGCAGGCAGGCCCGCATCGCCGTCCACTCTCTCGATTGCACTTATGTCTTTGAAATCACGGCCGCGTCGGGGGATGTGAAACTCATCGCCCGGTATGAGAAGAATTATGTCATCCAGTTTGTTCCCAAGGGACTCTCCAAGGACCTCACGCAAGTGGAAGCCACGATCAATGATCAGCCTTACGACTGGGAGGATATGCGGGAGGGGATCCGTTTTGACTTCCTGTCGGAAACGCTGGACGTCAAGATCAGCGGCACCGATTCGTCCAAGCAACCCCAGACCATAAAATGCAAAATCAAGATTCCGTCGCCAGGTAAATCACCTCTGAAACCAGCAGACGGGAAGGATTGAGCGGGCAACCCGCGCATCAGCCTTCAAAGGCAGCGGAAGACCTTCCTTCCATTTTCCCCCCATCCTGCTAGAACAGGCGATCCATGAGTTTGAAAACACATTCCTCGTATGCGCGGCTGGTGGAGATCGCGCTGCAGAGCCATGAGAAGGGACGGGATCCGCTCGGCATTGCGGAGGAGGATATCGCGCTGGCGCGGCTTTACAGCTATGCGTATCGCAACCACGCCATCGGGGCATTTCATGCCACGCGCGTTGCCTTGCAGAAAAACGCCCTCTCCCAGCCGCTTGCCGAGGCGCATCGCGAGCGCGCGATGGAATTGCTCACCGACCTCGCCAACCAGTCCATGGATCCCGTGGGAAACAATTTCCGCGCGCTGGTTTCCACCTTTCACCGGTACAACTGCAACATCCATCGGGTGATCGAGGCGCTGGAACGCGCGGCGCGCGAGTCGAAGGATGACGGCATCCGGAAGATCAGCGCGCGCTTCCGTGAAATCATGGAGGAGATCTCCGCTGGCAACGGGCTGCACGTGACGCAGGACACGCACGCACCCGAGCAGGCGAGCTTCATCGTCCCCAACCTCGGGATTACCATCGTGCCGCTGGCGTACGGCGATTATCACTCGTGGAACCTCGCGTGGCTGAATGGGGCGCGATCGGACGTGCCGTTTCATCGCCATCACCAGGGCGTGGAGATTCACCTCGGTTACAGCCCGATGAAAGGCAGTTCCGTCCTGGGCGAATGTTTTGCCGAGACCGCGGAAGGCTACGCCATGCCGATTCCTCCGATGGTGCGCCACGGGTATGTGAACGGAAGCGATATGAGGCATAATGTGCCTTTCATCTTCGGGTCATTGCTCCAGGGAGGGTGGGGGGTGTTCCTCGACGTGGAGGCGCAGCCGATGGAATTGTCGCAGATGCGCAAGGTGTCGGTCCAAAGCCGGGACATGGGGCGGATGATTTATCTCGAGCGGGAGATCGAGGCGTGCGCAAAAAAAATTCCATCGCTGATCTATCCGGTCATTCCCGCATCGGTGACTGACCGCAATGGGACGGGAGGGTTGGAACTCTCGCTGGCGCGCATCAATGAGCGCGGGCTCACGCTGCCATCGGATGTGTTTCGAATCATCTCGGTGGTACGCGGCAAAGGCGTCGTGAAGATGGCCGGAGTGGAGAGGACATTAAACCTGCACGATCACCTGGGAATCCCCGCCGGCATCACAGCCGCGCTGAAGCAGGAGGGGGAGGAACCGTTCGTGCTCCTGGATGTGGTGATCAAGCGGGCGAATGAATAAATTGGAGTGAACCATGGACGACTCATCGGAAAAAAATCTCGAAATCATCACGCGCGCCGGCGGCGATCCCACGTTGAAACTTCCGGGCGTCGAGCTTCGCAAGCTTGCCGTGGGACGGGGTGGAAAGGAAGGATTCAGCACGGGAACCGCGACCTTCGCGGCCGGGGCGGCGCTGCCCTGCCACACCCACACTTTCAGCGAAATCATCACGGTGCTCGACGGTGAATGCCGTTTCATTGTCGAGGGGAGGACTTATCTCCTTCGGCGGCACGACACGATGCATGTGCCCCCCGGTGTTCCGCACCACGGTTCGAATGCGCGCAAGGACATTCCGTTGCTTGCGCACTGGACCTACACCACCACCTTGCCATCGCTCGCAAAATGCGAGACTCCTTTCCAGCATCGCGACCTGGAGGTGCCGCCGACCGGTGCGCCGGAACAACTGGTGCGATTTGGCAAGGCGGAGAAGTACGAGTTGGCGGCGGGAACGAAGTTCTGCGACCTCTTTGGGGCAAGGACGGGATGCCCTGATATCTGCGGCGGTTATGGCGAATTTGCACCCGGCACCGGCCTTCCATGCCATACCCACGAATTCGACGAATCGATCAACATCATCCGCGGAAGCGCCGTTTGCATGGTGGCGGGTCGGCGTCATGAGCTGACGAATTGCGATACCGCCATGGTTCCGCAGGGACAGCCTCATCGCTTCCTCAACGAATCGCGGGATACGATGGCGATGATCTGGGTGTATGCGCGCGGCGAGGCATCGCGCACGATTGTGGATGCCGCCTATTGCACCGGCGAACGCTGCATGCCGTGCTGAAGGTAGGGCGCGCTCGCCGAGCGCGCCGAAGCGGTGGCTCGTGGAAGTAAGCATGCGATCTTGATGGAGTACGACGGCGCGCTCGGCGAGCACGCCCTACCTCGGAATGTACGGACTTTTTAAACTGGTCAGCTTCCGGAAAGTTCCATCACATCGGGGGCAATGGACATGGCGAGCTTGGTGCTGACGCGGCGGATTTCCTCTCCGCTGCCAAAAGTCAACGCATCTCGTGCCACTTCCACGGCTTGTGATTTGCTCATGGAGCGGATGACTTTTTTGAGCTGCGGGACGAGGCTTGGGCTGGTGCTCAGCTCGTCCACGCCGAGCCCCAGCAGGAGGGGTGCCAGCGCCACATCACCGGCCATTTCGCCACAGACGCTCACGCGGATGTTCGCGCGGTGCGCTGCCTCCACCACCTGATGGATGAGGCGGACGATGGCCGGATGCGTGGGCTCATAGAGGTAGGCGACTTTTTCATTCACGCGGTCCACGGCCAGTGCATACGCGATGAGGTCATTGGTGCCGATGGAGAAGAAATTGCATTCTTTCGCCAGGATGTCGGCGGTGAGGGCGGCGGAGGGCACCTCGATCATCGTGCCCACTGGCATGTGTTCGTCGAAATCAATCTTTTGGTCGCGCAGTTCGCGGCGCACCACCTCCAGCTCGGCATTGGCTTTCTTCAGCTCGTTCACGCCCGAGATCATCGGGTACATGAGCCGCACGTTGCGCAGCTTGCTTGCGCGCAGGATGGCGCGCAGTTGCGTGCGGAAAATGTCCACCCGCTCCAGGCAGAAGCGGATCGCGCGCCAGCCGAGAAAGGGATTCATCTCCTCGGCGATCTGCAGGTGGGATAGAAACTTGTCGCCTCCGACGTCAAGTGTGCGGATCACCACGGGGCGCGGGTGCAGTTTTTCAGCGACCTCGAAATACGCGCGGAACTGCTCCTCCTCCGTGGGGACGCTGTCGCGGTTGATGAAAATGTATTCGCTGCGGAAAAGGCCCACGCCGTCAGCGCCGTTCGCGATCACTTCCGGCACGTCGCCGGGCATCTCAATGTTCGCGCCCAGGATCACACGGCATTGGTCGGTGGTCTCGGCCGGCACATCCCGCAGAGACTCGAGGCTCACCTCGATCTGGTGGCGCTTGGTTTCGATCTGGCCGTATTCGTACAGCGTCTGGTCGTTCGGGTGGATGATCAGCGTGCCGCTGTAGCCGTCGAGCAACGCCATGGCGCCGGATTCAACCTGCTGGCTCGCGTCGTGCAATCCCACGACGGCGGGAATGTCCATCGCGCGGGCCATGATTGCGGTGTGCGAGGTTTTGCTCCCGATATCCGTCCCAAAGCCGATCACTTTCTTTTTATCAATCACCGCCGTGTCGGAAGGCGCAAGGTCGTAGGAGAGGACGATGCATGGTTCCGTGAGCGAGCGCAGGTCCTGGAAATGATGTCCTTGCAGGTTGCGGACCACGCGGTGCGCCACGTCCTTGATGTCTGCCGCGCGCTCGCGCAGATATTCGTCCTTCTCGGCCGAGAGGCTCTTGATGTACTGGTTGGCCACGCTATCGAACGCGAACTCGACGTTCTGGCCCTCCTTCTGGACGCGCTTGACCACCTCGTCAATCACCGAGGGATCGTCGAGCACCAGCAAGTGCGCGTCGAACACCGCGGCGTCGCCCTCGCCCAGTTCCCTCGCGATGCGCCGCTGGATTTCCTGCAACTGCTGGCGCGTCGCCATCAAGGCCTGCTCGAGACGCGCGATTTCCGCCGGCGCTTCGCCGGCGGAAATCTTGCGGTGGCTGACCGGCAGCTCATTTTTTCCGTAGATGAAGATCTTGCCTGTGACGATGCCGGGAGAGACGCCGATTCCGGCAAATCTTTTTTCAGCAGAGTTGGTGGGCGTTCCCATGACGCGAGGCTAATCAACATCCGTCGGGAAGTCGAGACGGGAAAACGAAACGCGGCATGCAGAATGCGCACCGCTTATTCTTCATCAAACTTTCGCAGGACAATCCTCTCGATTTCCTCGACCGCTTTCTCGGCATCGGTCCCCTGGGCGGTGACGATCAAGGTGGAGCCGGGACCCGCGGCCAGCATCATCAACCCCATGATGCTTTTGCCGTTGACCTCCTCACCATCCTTTTCCACGAAGATATCGGCCTCGAAACGGGCGGCCGCCCTGACGATCATCGCGGCGGGACGCGCGTGCATGCCCAGCTTGTTGGTCAAAACAAGCTGCTTGCTGCACGTGGGTCCTTCCACTTTTTTTCGTCCGATGGTGCTCATGACTTCTTCTGCAGGTTTTGAATGAGTCTCTGGTTGAATTCAAGCGCTGTGTTCTGTCCCATGTCCTTGAGCTTCTGGTCGAGCGCGGCGACTTCGACCAGGCGCGCGAGGTCGCGGCCGGGTCGAACGGGAATCGTCACATGAGGGACCTTCACTCCCAGGATTTCGTAGTACTGGCGGTCAATGCCGATGCGATCCACATTCTCCAGCTTGTCCCAGTCCATGAGGGTGACGACGATGTTGAGAATCTTTTCACTGCGGATGGCGCCGATGCCGAACATGGAGGCCACATTCACGATGCCGATGCCGCGCACCTCGATGTGGTTGCGGGAAATTTCAGGGCTCGTGCAGACGAGATCACAGCTGTTCACGAGACGAATCCGTGTCAGGTCGTCCGCCACCAGGCTGTAGCCGCGCTCCAGCAGGGAAAGCACGCACTCGCTCTTGCCGATCCCGCTGCTGCCGCGCACCAGCACGCCGATTCCCAGGATGTCCACCATGCTCCCATGCTCCTGAGCGCTGGGGGCGAAATCCGCCTCGAGAAAAATGGTCATGCGGTTCACAAGGCGCATGGTCACCATCGGGCATTTGAAGACGGGAATGCCGTGCTTTTCCGCCTCCTCGAGGAAAATTTTTGACGGATTCAGCGAGCGGCCAAAGATCATGCAGGGGATGGATCGGCGAAAAAGATTCTGGATGCGCGCCCTTTGCAGCCGCTTGGACAGGGAAAGCATGTAGTTCGTCTCCGCGCTCCCAAAGACCTGGATCCGCTTGTCGGCGAAATATTTGAAAAATCCCGCCAGCGCCAGGCCGGGGCGGTTCACCGTCCCCTCGCCAATCTTGCGATCGAGCCCGTCCTTCCCTGCCAGCAGGCGCAGATCAAGAGTCTGTTCGTGGCGTTTGAAAAAATCCTCAACAGTGATGGAAGCTTCCGGCATGCGCCACAGCGTGCCAAGGAATCGCGTCACTTGCAAAACGAAATTCCCGCGAATTTGCGGCTCCTCCCCACAACCAGCTTTCTGAGTCTTGCGCCAGCCGGCGAATCTGGTAGCTTGAAGTGTATGAAGAACGGCGTGATTCCCATCCAGGTGCTCGGGGTGATCCCCACCAACCGGGGATGCGCCGTCTTTGTCGGCAACAGCGACAAGACCTTTACCATCTACGTTGAAACCACGGTCGGCCAGGCCATTGCCATGTTCATGCAAGGAACGCCGAAGGAACGCCCCCTGACACACGACATGGTCGGCCACATCTTCCATGGGCTCGGTGTCAGCGTCCAGCGCGTCATCATCAACGACCTCAAGAACGGCACCTATTTCGCCCGCCTCATCCTCAAGCAGGAAAACGAGCTCGGCCAGAAAATCATCGAGGTGGATGCCCGCCCCAGTGACTGCATCGCCCTCGCCGTGCAGGCCAAGGCTCCCCTGTTCGTGTCGAAAGCCGTTTTCGATGAGGTCGAGGACATGACCGAGGTTCTCAAAAAACTCAACGACATGCAGGGCGAGTTCAACGTCGAGGGAGCCGAAGGCGACATCGAGGGTGGCCCCACGAAGCCCAACCCCGATGTGGATGAACCGGGCCCGGAAGACAAGCCGCCGGGTGGTGGAAAGACTTGATTCGTCGCCAACAATCCGAGCGCCTCCGCGCCATCACGCGCGTTGCGAAAGCATGGCTCCAGCCGCGCTCACCCTGGATGCGCCGGGCCGCCGCGCAAATTCCGCGCCATTCCCCCTTCTCGCCGGAAATGGTCCGCGCCTGCCTCGCATCAACCTTCGCAGGCTGCGATGAAGCTTCGCTGCGCGAATGGCTGAAACGCGACAGCCCAACGCGGAACGCGGAGCGAGGAACGCGGAATGTAAAGAAGAACGCAGGAACACTCATCCTCCTCCCGTCCACCGTCTTCGCCGCCGCATGGCAATCCTCCACCGCGGTCTGGCTCGCCGGCGGAAGCGTGACGTTGAAGCCCTCCCGGCGCGAACCCGCTTTCGCCAAACTCCTCGCCCAAAGCGTCAAAAAAATCGCCGGCCCCACGCTGCCAATTAAGATCGAGGTAGGGCGCGCTCGCCGAGCGCGCCGTGACAATACGCAAACCATCATCGCCTACGGAAAAGATGAAACCATCGAAAAGCTCCGAAGCACGGCAGCAAAAAAAATCATCGGCTTCGGCTCCATGATCAGCCTCGCCTGCGTCGGTAAAAATGCGCTCGTGAAAACCAATCTCCCCAACCTGACCCGCCGCATGGCGTGGGACACGACGCTCTACGACACGCAGGGCTGCCTTTCCCCGCAATGCGTGTATGTCGAAAAAGGTGGCAAGGTTTCACCAGAACAATTCGCCAAAGCCCTCGCACGGGCGATGCGCCATCTGGATGTCCGCCTGCCCCGGAAAAAGATCCAGAACGAGGCGATGATGGAAGAATCCTTCTGGCAACGTTGGCGCTTCCTCGAGTCGCAGGGCCGCGCGCAAATCCACGATCGCCGCGTCATTTTCCACCAGGAACCAAGCTTCGAGCCATGCGGCCTCCGCCGAGTCATTTTCATCGTCCCATGGCGTCGCATATCGGATGTGAACCGCCACGTCGGGGCATGGCGTAATAAAATTTCAACCATCGCGACATCCGACGCCATCACGCAGAAAAAAATGAAACGCATCTTTCAACAGCTCTTCATCCGCTGGTGTGAAGTCGGAGCGATGCACAAGCTCGAGCCATGGTGGCGCAATGGTGGAGTCAGTTTGTTGCGAAGATTAAGTGTTACGCATTCGTCACAGAATCGTCGCATAAACGCGCCCCTTCCGCTATAATCTCCGCCTATGGCTGAGATTGTATTGATCGTGGACGATGAAGCGGATGTCGCTGAACTGGTGGTGTACAACCTCCAGAAGGCCGGGTTCAAAACAATCACCGCACGCGATGGCCCAGCCGCGCTTCGCAAGGCGCGTGATGAAGCTCCCTCGCTCATCGTGCTCGACTGGATGCTTCCCGGGCTCGATGGCAGCGAGGTCTGCCGGCAGCTCAAGGCGGATCCGAAAACACGGACGATCCCCGTCATCATGCTCACCGCCAAGGCCGACGAAGTGGATCGCATCGTCGGGCTCGAGCTCGGCGCGGATGATTATGTCACCAAGCCTTTCAGCCCGCGCGAACTCGTTTTGCGCGTCAAAACCATCCTCCGCCGGACGCAGGGCGAAACGCCTTCCGCCGAGGTGATGAAAATCCAGGATCTCACGGTGGACAAGGCCCGCCACGAGGCGCGGGTCAAGGGCAAGGCGGTGGACCTCACTGTCACGGAATTCAAGCTTCTCACCACGCTGATGGAGCGGCGCGGGCGTGTCCAGACGCGCGACCGTCTGCTCTCGGATGTCTGGGGTTATGAGGGCGACATGGACACGCGGACGGTGGATACGCACGTGCGCCGGTTGCGGGAAAAACTGGCATCATGCTCCGATTACATCGAGACCGTCCGCGGCGTGGGATATCGTTTCGTCAGCTGATGGTCATTGCTCAGGCAATCAGGCTGTAGGCTGTAGACTGTAGGGGAGAATCAAACTTGAATGTGACCCCAAAATACTGGAGACGGGGGAATGTTCTGGTTGCCTTGACTCGTTCAATGCGCAAGGACTAACAGCCTACAGCCTACAGCCTAAACAACCTGAGCAGAATGAAGGGTTCCCTCCAGCAGAAATGGTTCCTGGGCCTTGCCGCGCTGCTGGTGCTTCTTCTTCTCGTGATCAATGTTTGTCTCGATTACACGCTGCCGCCGTACCTGATCGAAAAAATCCGATCAGACCTTGGACGTGACGCGGCCGTGGTCCGCCGCACTTTCGTCCCAAAACTTTCTACCACCACGCCCTCGCGGGAGGAAATTCACACGCTGGCGCACGAACTGTCCAAGGAGACCGGCTTGCGCGTAACGGTGATCGCGCGCCATGGGACGGTGATTGGTGAATCGGACAAGTCCTTCATCGAACTTCCAAGCATTCCAAACCATCTTGACCGTCCCGAAATCCAGGAGGCGCTTCGATCGGGCGCGGGAAGCGCCACGCGCCACAGTGAGACGATCGGGCGCGATTTGATGTACGTCGCCGTGGCGGCAGATCCCGGCGCGGCGCATGGTTTTGTGCGCGTCGCGTTGCCGCTGGACCAGGTCACACAACTGACTTCCCGCGTCCGCCGCACGATCGCCCTTGCGAGCCTGTCGGTGGGGATCCTGGTTCTTCCGCTGCTTTTCTGGTTGGCGAAAAAAACCACGCTTCCGATCCTGGAAATGGCCGACGTCGCTGCGCGCATCGCACGCGGTGATTTTTCCAAGCGCGTTCCCATGCACGGCGGAAATGAACTGTCGGGCCTCGCTTCCACGCTCAACGCAATGTCGGCACAACTCGAGGCGCGCCTTCGCGAGCTCGATCGCGAGAAGGCCGGCCTGGGCGCCATTCTTTCGAGCATGACGGAGGGAGTGCTCGTGGTGGACGCGGTGGGACGAATTCTCCTCGCGAACCGCAGCCTGCGCACCCAATTCCAGATCGGCGAGGAGGCGATGGGGCGCACGGTTCTGGAGGTGTTTCGTAATCGTGCACTGGAGGAGCTTGCCGCCGACACGCTGGGCGGAAGAGAAACCATCCGCGAACGGGAAGTGACCTTTGCCACGCCGCAGGAGAGGGTCTTTGATGTGAAAGCCGCCTCGTTGCTGTTTCAGAATGGGGCAGGTGGCGGGACGGTCATCGTTTTTCACGACATCACCCGCCTGCAACAACTTGAAACGCATCGCCGGGATTTCGTCGCCAACGTGAGCCATGAATTACGCACGCCCCTCGCAATCATCAAGGGATACATCGAGACCCTCCTGGATGAGCCACCGCCTGGTCGCGACGAGTCCAGCCGTTTTCTCCAGACCATCCAGAAACATTCGATCCGGCTCGAGGCATTGATCGCCGACCTGCTGAGCATTTCTGCTCTGGAATCACAGCAGGCCCGTCTGCAGCTGGAATCTTTTTCCCTTTCCACGATGGCGGGCGCCGTGATTCGCGAACTCGAACCGGAGGCGCGAAATAAATCCATCAGCGTGGCGTGTGAAATTTCGAACACGCTTCCGCCCGTGCGCGGGGACTCGGGACGGCTCCACCAGGTACTGTTCAACCTGCTCGACAACGCCTTGAAATATACGCAATCGGGTGGACGCGTGACCATCCGTGCCAGCTCGACAGATCGCGAAATCGAATGCGTCGTGTGTGACAACGGGCCCGGCATTGCATCCGAGCATCTGCCGCATCTCTTTGAGCGCTTTTACCGCGTGGACCGCGCGCGCAGCCGGGAGCTGGGCGGCACCGGGCTTGGTCTTTCCATTGTGAAGCACATCGTGCTCGCGCATGGCGGCCGTGTCTGGGTGGAAAGCCAGCTTGAAAAAGGCACCTCTTTCCATTTTAGTCTGCCGCGAAGCACGCCTTCTGAAACAGCATGAGCAACGCCGGAAATCATCCGCCCAAACGCATCCTCTTTGTCTGCGTCGAGAACTCCTGCCGCAGCCAGATCGCCGAGGCCTTCGCCCGCATTCACGGGGCGGGACTCATCGAGGCGCACAGCGCCGGCTCGAGGCCGTCGGGACGTGTCAATCCCATGGCGATCAAGCTTATGAAGGAACGCGGATACGATCTCGGCAGCCACATATCCAAATCGCTCGATGAAATCCCCGCGGTCGAATTCGACGTGGCAGTTACCATGGGGTGCGGTGACGCATGCCCGAATGTGCGTGCGCACCGCCGTGAAGACTGGCAGATTCCAGATCCGAAGCAGATGAAACCCGGGGAATTTCAAAGCGTGATCCAACTCATCGAGGAAAAAGTCCGCGCCCTTATAGCCAGTCTGTGACACAGATCTGAAATCCCCCATGCAGCAACACAAAAGCAAATGAGCACTCAACAACCTGGACACGAAAAATTCATGCGGCGTGCGATTGAAATGTCCGCGCGGGCATCCCTCGAATATTCCACGGGCGGCGTCTTTGGAGCGGTCCTGGTCAAGGACGGCAAGATTGTTTCCGAGGGCATGAACCGCGTCGTCGCCAGCCACGACCCGACCTGGCACGCCGAGATGGAAGCCATCCGTCTCGCATGCATCACGCTGAAGAGCTTCAAGCTTCCCGGCTGCATTCTCTACACCTCGGCCGAGCCCTGTCCGATGTGCATGGCCACCTGCTACTGGGCGGGCATTGAGCAGGTCTTCTACGGCGCCACGGTCGAAGATGCGCTTGAATACGGAAATTTTGACGACCGTCCCATTTACGAGCAGCTCGCCCTGCCGAAGGAAAAACGTTCCATCAAACTCACGCAGATGCTCCGCGACGAGTCCGTCGTGGTCTGGAAAAAATACAAGGCCAAGGCGGACAAGGTCCAATACTAGTGTTGTGCTGTTCGTCAAATGAGTGGTCATTTCCCGTTCCATGTCCTCACCCCGACGGCGCGCTCGGCGAGCACGCCCTACCATCGGTAGTCCAAGCAAAGGTAGGGCGCTTTCGCCGAAAGCGCCGTGGTGGGACTGGGGGAATGCTCCACTCATTTATTAAGCACTACACTAGCTGCCTAGTCTTATTTTTTGCCTGCGGCAGGCATCTCCACATTCGCGTGGAGTGAGCAAGTCGGGCTGTCCCTGAATGTCATCCAACGGCTCAGTCTCGAGCCGCACGACGGCAGCATCTTGATCGGATAGCCTTCGATGAACACGCGGGCGCTGCCCTTCCCAGCTCGCTTCATTGGTGGCGGGCACGAGCGCGAATCCGTCGCTTGTCACCCGATTGTCACAATACGGCTCTTTGTTCGTAACGCGGTCCTTTTAGGTTCTCCCGCATGTTTGGGACAGATGTTTCCAGACACTGGGAGTTTTGCGGGATGGAAACTCTCGAACACGAATATGACCCAAGAATCCCAAAGGAGAAACAAATGAAACTCGACCGACTGAAAATGTTCCTTGTGGCCGGCGCCATGCTCGTCCTCATGGGAACGGCCAATATTTTTGCGCAGGCCGATGCACTAGTGGATATGCTGCAAAAGAAAGGGCTGCTGACGCAACGCGAGGCCAACGAAGTGAAGGAGCAGATGTTCACCGACATCCGCGACCAGATGCCTGGCACCAAGATCCGCGTGGGTGGATGGCTGGATGAATTGAAGCTCTCGGGCGATGTGCGTTTGCGCTACGATAGTTTCTTCAACCAGCGCCAGCTTGTGGCCAGCGGAACGAGCGCTGGCACCCCCAACGGAGGCAGCCAGGTGGGATTTGATTCCCGCGCGCGGTACCGCTATCGCCTGCGTTTTGGTGCCGAAGCCAAGGCGGGTGAATTCACCGCAGGACTGAGACTCGCTTCCGGCGATTCCACCGGGCCCGGCTCGGACCCCGTCTCGACCAACACCACGTTCGATAACGCCGCAGGCAAGAAGAACGTCAACATTGATCAGGCTTACCTTGCGTGGGAGCCATCCTGGGGCAGCATTGCGAATGCGAAGTTCATTGGAGGGAAAATCGAAAATCCTTTCTGGGAAACAGCCCTGGTGTTTGATCCCGACCTGACGCCGGAAGGATTTGCCGAGACGTTCAAGTACAAGCCTGCGGATAGCCTGCAGCTTTTTGTGAACCTCGGCCAGTTCGTGGTGGAGGAAAATGCGCCGACGGCAGTGGCGGTCGCAACCCCGAACAGCACGGGGACCGACATCTACCTCATCGCCGAGCAGTTGGGAGTCAATTGGGACATCACGCCCAAGGTCATGGCCCTCAAGACTGCGGCGGGGCTGTACCAGTACACGGATATGCCCAATGCGGCAACCAGCGCCACCACCGCCGGCAACCCCGGCTGGAACGCGCTGAACTCCCTGAGCGGCGCTCCCGCCGGCGCTGTCGCAGTGCAGGGCCCGCGTGCCAGCGATTACAACATTGTCACGGTGAACAGTGAGTACCGCCTGACGCTCGGCAAGTTTCTCGAGGCTCATCCGCTGATCCTCTTCGGAGAAATCGCCGACAATGTTACTGCTCCCCAATATAACATGGCATGGGAAGCGGGGGTTCGCCTGGGCGAGCTCAAGAAGAAAGGCGACTGGACTGCCTACTACGGCTATGAGTGGCTGGAAGCGAACGCCGTGTATGACGAGTGGACGGATTCCGACTTCGGCTACGGCGGCACCAATAAAAAGGGACACCTTGTCAAGCTCGGTTACAACGTGACGGATTACATTTCGGTGAATCTGTCCTACTGGAACCAGACGTACATCAACGAATCGGTTCCGGGGTTTGTAAACCCAACAGCCGGAGCGGCGGCGCCCGGCGCCGGCCCCGCCTCTTCCACCCAGCGCTTCCAGGCGGATGTGGTGATGAAGTTTTAACCGCTCAAAAGACCAACGAACAAGAAAGACATACGATATGAAACTGAAAAAAACCCTGCTTGTGACCGCTCTGCTGGGTGTCATGGCGTGGACGCAGGTCCGCGCCGAGGAAACCCATGTGGACTCGAAGCTGCCGGCTTATTCCACGGCCAGCGGCATCTCGGGCAACCTGAACAGCATCGGGTCGGACACATTGAACAACCTCATGACATTCTGGGCTGAGGACTTCAAGAAGGTGTATCCCAATGTAAACATCCAGATCGAAGGCAAGGGCTCGTCCACCGCGCCGCCGGCCTTGATCGAGGGCACGGCGCAGCTCGGGCCCATGAGTCGTGAAATGAAGAGCGAGGAGAGCAATAAGTTCTTCTACAAGTACGGAACCAAGCCGTTGAAGGTTGCTGTTGCGCTCGATTGCATCGCGATCTACGTGAACAAGGACAACCCCATTAAATCTCTTACCTTCGAGCAACTCGATTCCGTGTTCTCCTCCACGAACAAGCGTGGGGGAAAGACGGCGGCGACCTGGGGCGACCTCGGTTTGACCGGTGAATGGGCCAGCAAGCCCATTTCAAAGTATGGCCGTAATTCCGCTTCGGGCACTTACGGATACTTCAAGGAAACCGTCCTGATGAACGGGGATTATGCGGGCGACGTGAAGGAGCAGCCCGGTTCAGCCTCCGTGGTTCAGGGTGTTGAGAAAGACCTGGGTGGCATTGGTTACAGTGGCATCGGTTACAAAACACCCGGCGCGCGAATCATTCCCGTGGCCAACAAGGGGGCGCCCATCGAGGTGAACTACAAGAACGCGACGACGTTCACCTATCCCATCGCACGCTATCTCTACATCTATGTGAACCGTCCAAAATCCGGGGGTCTGGAGCCACTGACACGCCAGTTCCTCACGTTCGTGCTCTCGAAAGATGGACAGAAAATTGTGGAGAAGGATGGGTTTTTCCCGCTGACGGAAGCGCAGGTGCGGGATTTCCGTGATTCACTGTAAGCAAGGGTGTGTTTGAAAATTCCAAGATCGGGGTAGGGACGGACCGCCGGGCCGTCCGTTGCGCAGCGGCGCGCCCGGCGGTCGCGCCCTACCAATGATTCGTATGCCGATGCCCGTTGCGGAATCACCGTTGATAGCCACAGAAGCTCGCGTGCCACGAAAGCTCGCGAGCTTTGCCGCGTCTCCACGGGTACGATGGGCTGACCGCGCGGCAAAATGGATCATTAGCGGGTTTGGCCTGTTCGTCATCCTGACGGTCGTACTGATCCTGCTTTTTGTCGGCAAGGAGGCGGTGCCTTTGTTTTACGCGCCGGGCTCGAAGGAGAAATCATCACTGACCATGCCCGCGCTGGGAAAGGACGTCAGGCTCCTCTCATGGAGCGTGGACGAATTTCAGGAATATAGCTACGGACTGGCCAGCGATGGACATCTTTATTATATTTCCAACGCTGATGGCAGGATTCGACATGACATCCCGATCCAGGGGTTGCTGACGGATCATCCGGAGATGGTGTGGGTTTCACCCTCGGGCGACCAGATGATCGCCGCAATGGCTCATGGCAAAATCAAAATCCTGAACCTCGAATTTCATCTTGAGTACGGCAAGGAAGGGCAGCAGGTCATTCGTCCTTCCATGAAGGAATCTCCGACGCTGAACGTCCTGGCAGGCCGTCCAAACAGGGAGGCGTCCGTCGAGCGCATCGCGGGATCCTATCAGTCGGTGGGCGAGACGCTGGCGCTCGCGATTTATTTCCGGGATGGATTGTTGCTGGCGGGAACGTGGAACGCAGCATCGCAGTCCCTTGATCTCAAGCCGGTGGAGACAACCATTTCGGGAAAGCCGACCGGACTGGTGATTGACAACGATGCCCGCTATTTGATGCTGAGCACAGACGCGAACAAAATCTATCGCTGGGATTTGTCGGAAAATGCAAAGCAAGTCCTCCAGGTCATCGAGCCGTCTCGAAAAGGATCTTATGTTTCCGCCATGCGGGCCTTGATTGGAAACGTCACTTACATCCTTGGTTACAACGATGGCTCGGTGGAGGCGTGGTTCGGTGTGCGAAGGGAGGGCGGATCGGTGTTCGTCAAGGTTCGTGAATTTGACCGGCATTCTTTGCCCGTGGCGGACATCGCACCCTCATCCGTCAACCGCAGCTTCTGGACATACGACATGCAGGGCGGGCTGAAGATGCATTTCAATCCCTCGGCGCGCAAGCTGTACACGTTTGACGCGGGCGGCCCGATTCGTGGAGTGGCACCCAACAGCCACCTGAACGGGATCAGCGTGTTGGGGGCAAATGGTGCGATCCGACAGTGGGACCTGCACAATCCGCATCCCGAGATCACATGGGGGACGTTGTTCAGCAAAATCTGGTATGAAGGTTACGAGCATCCCAATTATACATGGCAGTCATCGAGCGGCTCGGATAATTTCGAGGCGAAGTTCAGCCTCACCCCGCTGGTGGTCGGCACGTTTAAGGGCGCGTTTTTCGGATTGATCTTCGGAATCCCCATCGCGGTATTCGCGGCGCTTTATACGTCGCAGTTGATGACCTCGCAGATCCGCTCCTTTGTGAAACCTACGATTGAAATCATGGCGGCGTTGCCCAGCGTTGTGATTGGATTTCTGGCGGGCCTGTGGATCGCTCCGTTCATGGAAAAAAACCTGGTGGCATTCCTCCTCGCGCCGCCACTCATGCTCACCCTGATCCTCACAGGTTCGTCATTCTTTTTCCGCCTTCCCCTGAAGCAACGGTCACGCATCCCGCAAAGCATCGAGCTGGGAATCCTGTTTGCGCTGATTGCGCTTTCGCTCTTCCTGGCGCACATCCTGGCCGGTCCTGTCGAAAAACTTTGTTTTCATGGAAACATCCAGCAGTGGATTTATGACACCACTGGGCAGAAGGTGGAGCAGCGCAACAGCCTGGTGATCGGGCTGGCCATGGGATTCGCCGTGATTCCGATCATCTTTTCGATCTGCGAGGATGCGATGTCCAACGTGCCGCGGCATTACATCTCGGGATCGCTGGCGCTTGGGGCCACGCGCTGGCAATCGGCGGTCCGTGTCGTGCTGCCGACGGCGAGTCCCGGTATTTTTTCGGCGGTCATGCTCGGGTTCGGCCGCGCCGTGGGCGAGACCATGATTGTGCTGATGGCCACGGGGAACACGCCCATCCTGTCGCTCAGCCCCTTCAACGGCATGAGGACGCTCTCGGCGAACATCGCCGTGGAAATTCCCGAGGCGCCCTACGAAGGCTCGCTCTACCGCGTCCTCTTCCTCGCGGCGGCGCTCCTGTTCCTCGCGACCTTCGTGATCAACACCGCTGCCGAGGTGATCCGGCTTCGACTGCGCGAAAAATATCGCGCGCTATGATTCCAAAAACATGACCTCGCCCGCCAATATCTCCCAAACCATCCGAGTGCATCGCACCAGCGAAAGCATCTGGAAGCGCGGCGACCACTGGGTCTGGCTGACTGGCGGCACCCTGGTGCTCTGCCTTTTCATGATCATGATCGTGGTGGGGATCATCCTGGTGAATGGCGCGACCTTCTTCTGGCCGAAGGATGTGAGACTGTATGAGATGAAGGACGGAAAAAAATATCTCGCGATCATGCGGCAGAAGGAGGTGATCCCGCCCGCACAGGCCCGCGACCAGAAACTCCAGGCCGACCCCAACCGTCGCATGGTGATGGTTGGAAACCGTGACATGTATTCGCAGGATTTCGTCTGGCTGAACGACCAGGAGATCCTGTCGTCGTCCAGGCCGCCCGACGTCTGGGTGATGGACCGTCGCGAGTACGGACGTTTCATCGGGTATCTGCATTTCCTGCAAACCAAGGATCGGAAGCTTGAAGGAGCGGAGGCGGCCGCCGTTCTCCCGAAGGCCATGGAAAGGGCGCGCGAGTTGTTCGATCGGATTTATCGCATCGAAAAATCAGATATCGGCGCAGTGAACCTGCAAATGGAGCGCGCGAGGCTTCGCCAGCGAAAAGTAGAACGGCTTGGTCAGGGAGAAAAGATGGCCTCGGAAATCCGCTCCATCGAGCAGGCGACCGCGTCGCTCAAGGAGAAATACGACGCTTACGTCAAGGAAATCGCGCAGCTTCGCAGCGAGATGGGACAGGACCGCATCGGGTTGGAGGACGTGAATGGCACGGTCAAGGAACTGCCCATGGCGTCCATCATGGAGGCATGGCAGCCGAACCAGATGGGGTTCTTTGCCAAAACCGGAAGTTATTTCACGCGCCTCGCTGATTTTCTCATGGATGACCCGAGAGAATCGAACACGGAGGGAGGAGTTTTCCCCGCGATATTTGGGACGACGCTGATGGTGATCCTGATGAGCATCGCCGTGGTGCCGTTCGGGGTGCTCACGGCATTTTATCTTTGCGAGTACGCGCGGCAGGGGCCCATTGTGAGGGCGGTGCGCATCGCGCTGAACAACCTGGCCGGCGTGCCCTCGATTGTTTACGGTGTGTTCGGTCTCGGATTTTTTGTGTATTTCATTGGCGGAAACATTGACCGCTTTTTCTACGCCGACGCGTTGCCCACGCCCACTTGGGGAACCGGCGGGATTTTATGGGCTTCACTTACTCTCGCGCTGCTCACCGTGCCGGTGGTGGTCATGGCCACGGAGGAATCCATCATGGCGGTGCCCCGTGGAATGCGCGAGGGATCGCTCGCGCTGGGAGCTTCCAGGTTTCAAACCCTCAAAAACATTCTTCTCCCGGCATCCCTGCCAGGAATTCTCACCGGCGTGATTCTGGCGATGGCGCGTGGTGCGGGCGAAGTGGCGCCGCTCATGATCACGGGTGTTGTCAAGCTGGCCCCCTCGCTGCCGGTGGATGGGCTGACGCCGTATCTTCACCTGGAACGCAAGTTCATGCACCTTGGATTTCATATTTATGATGTCGGTTTCCAGTCGCCGAACATCGAGGCGTCGCGCCCGATGGTTTTCACCACGGCGCTCCTCTTGATTTTGCTTGTGATCGCATTGAACCTGGGTGCTATCCTGTTGCGTGATTATGTGCGACGGCGATACACAACCGGGGCGTTTCATTGAAAAGGAAAGCCCCCATGAATGCCACCCTGCCAACTCCCGTGCGTGAAACAACACCAACGACGGATCCCGCGCTCGCAAGATCGTCGAATGACCGTCCAAGGGAAGGTGACGCCCATATCCGCACACGCAACCTGCAGTTTTTCTACGGAGTCAAGCAGGCTCTCTTTGACATCTCGCTCGACATCCCCCGTCGCCAGGTGACGGCATTCATCGGCCCCTCCGGATGCGGCAAGTCCACCTTGTTGCGCTGCTACAACCGGATGAACGACCTGATCGAATCCGTGGTGGCGCGTGGGGAGATTTTGATTGATGACGAGAACATCTACGATTCCAGCGTGGACGTGATCGCACTTCGAAAAAAAGTCGGCATGGTATTCCAAAAATCAAACCCATTTCCAAAAACCATCTTTGAAAACGTGGTTTATGGGTTGCGCATTTCGGGGATTACCGACAGGAAAACACTCGACGAGATAGCGGAACGCTCCCTGCAGCGGGCGGCACTATGGGACGAGGTGAAGGACCGGCTCGACAGCAGTGGCATGGGATTGTCGGGCGGCCAGCAGCAGCGCCTTTGCATCGCACGGGCAATCGCGCTTGAGCCGGAAATCATCCTGATGGATGAGCCGTGCTCGGCTCTGGACCCGATTGCCACGATGAAAATCGAGGAGCTGATCCGCGAGCTGAAGAAGGATTACACGATTGTGATCGTCACCCACAACATGCAGCAGGCGGCGAGGGTCAGTGATCTCACGGCTTTTTTTTATCTTGGGAAGCTGGTGGAATATGACGCCACAAAGCGGATCTTCACCAATCCCGCCAACAAACAGACAGAAGACTACATCACAGGAAGGTTTGGTTGATCATGCAACTTCACTTTGACCAGGAATTGACCGAATTGAGGGAAACTCTGCTCCGCATGTCAGCCCTCGCGGAGGAAAGCGTTGCCGGTGCATTGAAGGCTTTGTTGCAGAGGGACAGCGGCATCGCGCTGGCCTTGCAGGCCGAGGACACGGAATTGGACCGCATGGAGATGGAGATTGACGAGCGCTCCATGTCCCTCTTCGCCCTTCGCCAGCCCGTGGCGAAGGACCTGCGTTTCATCGCCATGACGATGAAGATTGGGTCCGAGCTTGAGCGCATTGGCGACCAGGCCGTGAACATCGCGCGATGCGCCGAGGAATTGAACCGGGAAGCCGTCCTCAAGCCGATGGTGGACATCCCTCGCATGGCCGACATCGCCCGCGGCATGATTCGCGATTCAATGGATTCGCTGGTGTATGCCAAGCCCGATCTTGCACGCCAGGTGATCGTGCGCGACAACGAGGTGGATTCCCTCAACCGCCAGCTTCATCGCGAGCTGACGAGTTTCATGATCGAGGACCCTCAAACGATCACCCGTGCGTTGAACCTGATGAGCGTGGCCCACAACCTGGAGCGGGTCGCCGACCACGCGACCAACATCGCCGAGGAAATTGTGTATCTTTACGAAGCCCTCGACATCCGCCACAGCGACCCCCTTTGAATTCATGGTGGGTAAACGGCGCGTTTATTTCTTTGGAGGCTGGGCGACAACGGCGGGGTGGGCATTCCTGTGAAAATCCACGACGGTGAACTCCTGGGATTCGACGGGTTTGAAACCAAGTTTCTGGATTTCCTCCGAGATGCCCGGCATGTGAGCGGCACCCCACGGCACCACGATCACATCAGAATTCCCCATTTCCTTCCCGATCTCCGCGAGCAAGTGTTCGTTCCGCTTGAGGAGGATGTCATTCATCAACTGGTCGGCGAGGGCGGGATCCTGGGATTTGTTGAGAAGCCGGAGGATGTTCGCCAGGGTCGGCCCCTCCGAATGGATCGCGGCGGTCAGGTCGAGGAGTTCGATGGTGCCCTTTGAGAATTGTTCGATGTCCACATCCGCCCAGTGTTTTCGCGCCTGCTTTGGAAGAAACACCTCCTTCTGTTCCACGAGCCCGAGCGCCGAGGCAGCCTTCTTGTAGGTGAGCTTGTGTTGAAGTCGCTTCTGCCGGTCCGTCACCCCCTCGGTGAGGACGACCGAGTTGGTTGGAAAGGATTTCTCGATCTCGTTGTAAAATCCGGATCGTCCGATGTGCATCATCGGGATCAGGCGGATCGTCTTGCCGTCGCTCCGCACGAACGTCTTGGCGCGCGCCGACAGGCCCGATGGATGCAGAGCCAGGAAGCCCGCGCTGAAATGATCCGTCGCGAGCGACGCGCAATACATCAGATGGAAAAGAACCGCAGGCGCGAGGAGGCAAAGGTTGCCAATCACGAAACCGGAAAGGTTCCACCAACTGAATTTCCGTCCCCCGAGCTGCTCCACCGGGATCAGCGGCCATCGGAACCGCAGTGCGCCCTGCGCCCAGCGGAGAATGAGCAGGCCGAGAGCCAACTGGCCGAGTGAAAGCACCCACGTGATCTGTACGAATTGTTCGTGGTGGTGGATCAGCCATGGAATCGTGGCCAGAGTGGCCAGCGGCATGAACAGCGTCACCGGAAGGAAGAACCGTTTCGGCACCATCGGGGTGATCCCCAGCAGAAGATAAACCTGCATCGAGGCAAGGGATGCCAGGAGCGCGACAAGGAAACGGAGTGCCGCAAGGACATGAATGCCGAGAAGCAGAATCAGACTGTCATCAAGAAATGAGATCACCGCATCGGCAAGAAACAAACCGAGGCAGAGGCTCAGCAGGAACGAGAGGAACTTCTTCAATGAGGAGCCGTATCTTCCTTCGACCCCGCATTTTCTACGGTTTCCTTTTTGTACGAGCCAACCACCAGCTCGCTCAGGAATTTATCGGGGTCGTTGAGCGCCTCGGGCGGGATTGGAAAATCATTTTTCCCGGTGTTCTTTTTCACGAGGTTGAGGCCGAACTCGTAGTCTTTAAAAATCTGTGCGCAGACGTCGCGCACGTTGCGGTGCTCTTGAAAGGCGCGGTCCACGATGCGGTTGATGGTTGCTTCCTCGGGACGGAGGACCAGGCCGTGGCGTTTTTCGAAGCGCTGGCAGAAATCGCGCACGCCCGCTTCCAGCACCGGGCGTTCCTGCCTAGCCTCATCGGCCAGGATTTTTTCGAGCGCGGGTTTTGGATTCTCGATGAGTTCGCCGGTGATCTCAAAGCTGTGGATTCCCGTGGAAGGCAGGTGAAACTTGAAGTCGCGGAAGACGCGTTCGCACACCGTCATGAGCCCCCGGGCGCCGGTCTGCTCGACGTGGGCGAGCTTTGCGATGGCGCGGAGGCTGTCGGGGCGGAATGCGACCTCGATGCCGAACGCCTGGAAGCTGCGCGTGTACTGGCGGATGATGGAGCCCTCGCTCTGCTGCAGCACGTGGAATAAATCCTCCTCGCTCAACGGATCGCACACCACGCGCACGGGGAGGCGGCCGATGAACTCGGGCTCGAAGCCGAACTTGATGAAGTCCTGCGTCCTGACGGAGCGGAACCATTCCGAGGGCGGGATCTCCTTCGCAGGCTCGCCCATTTGAAATCCCATTCTCGACTGCTTCATCCGTGCCTGGATGATTTCCTCGAGGCGGTCGAATGCGCCCGAGACGATGAAAAGGATATGGCGGGTGTTGAGGGTCTCGCGCTTGATTTTGCCACGCTTTTGAAATTCCATCGCGGCCTGGAGCTGCGAGGGGAGGTCGTTGGGGCTGCGCAGCGCGACTTCGGTTTCCTCCATGAGCTTGAGGAGATTGGTCTGCACGCCGCGGCCGCTGACGTCGCGCCCGGTGATATTTGGCGGCGATGCGATCTTGTCAATCTCATCAATATAGACGATGCCGTATTGGGCAAGGCGGGTGTTGCCGTCGGCGCGATGCACGAGTTCGCGCACGAGGTCATCCACGTCGCCGCCCACGTAACCCGTCTCGCTGAACTTGGTGGCGTCGGCCTTCACGAAGGGAACGCCTATGAGCTGGGCGATGCAGCGGATGAGATAGGTTTTGCCGACGCCTGTGGGCCCGAGCAGGATCACGTTTTGCTTGGCGTACTCGGGTGGGGGACGGCCATTGGCTTTCGCGGTTTCCTCCTGCCCCTCGTGCTCCTGTTCCCATTGGCGCACATGGTTGTAGTGGTCGCAGACGGCGATCGCGAGGGCTTTCTTCGCCTCGTCCTGTCGGATGACAAAACGGTCGAGGTACGACTTGATTTCACGCGGCTTGAGATGAAACTCGAACGAGAGAGGTGTTTCGGCTTCATGCGGATCGCCGGGTTCAGTTCCGAAGCCGTGGTCGGTTTGGGGCATGACGCCGGAAAGGACCACCTTGTCCCCGAACTGTTGTTTCATGAATTCGGAGAGCTTGAGCTGGACTTCTTCCGGCGTGGGAGCGTCGTTGCTCATGATCTCGGAATGGGGACCCTGATTCCCGCAGATTTTTTGACAGGATTACAGGATTTACGGGATTAGGATTTTTGGAGGCGGTCGGTGACGATTTTTTCCAGCTTTACGGTGTCGGCGGCGAAGGTGCGGATGCCTTCGGAAAGTTTTTCCGTGGCCATCTGGTTTTCATTGAAGGACCAGCGAAAGGATTTTTCGTCGTAGGAAACCTTGTTCAGCTTGCACTGGGCGGAGTTTTCCTTGGAGAGCTTGCGCGGGACGGACCCCGTTCCCTTTTGCAATTCCTCGAGGAGGGAGGGGCTGATGGTGAGGAGGTCGCATCCGGCGAGTTCCAGGATTTCTCCAATGTTACGGAAGCTGGCGCCCATCACCTCCGTGGCATGCCCGAATTTCTTGTAATAATGGTAGATTTCCGTGACCGACAGCACACCCGGATCCTCGGCGGACGGATAGGAATCCCGTCCGGAGGATTTCTTGTACCAGTCAAAGATGCGCCCGACGAATGGGGAGACGAGCTGCACGCCGGCTTCGGCGCACGCAACAGCCTGTGGAAACGAAAAGAGGAGCGTGAGGTTGCAGTGGATGCCTTCGCGCGTGAGTTGCTTTGCGGCGCAGATGCCTTCCCAGGTGGAAGCGATCTTGATGAGGATGCGATCGCGTGACATGCCGGCTTTTTCATAGCGCGAAATCAGGGAGCGGGCCTTGTCCTTGGTGGCTTCGGTGTCGAAGCTCAGGCGCGCGTCCACTTCAGTCGAGACGCGACCCGGCACGATCTTGAGGATTTCGAGTCCGAAGGCGATGCCGAGCTTGTCCATCGCGACGCCGAGGGTTTTGTTCGCCTGGGGCGCTTCCTTTTTGGCGTCGGCCAGGGTCTTGTCCACGAGGTCCTTGTACTCGGGAAGCTCGACGGCCTTGAGGAGGAGGCTGGGGTTGGTGGTGGAATCGCGTGGCTGGTACTTGCGGATGCTCTCGAAATCGCCGGTATCGGCCACGATGAAGGAATGCTGTTTGAGTTGATTGAGGAGGTTGCTCATAGGGAATATTGGAAGACCGGCAAGGTACACGAGGAGCTCATGGTTTGAAAGGCAGTTTTCACTTCATGCGTTCCACGGCCTTGAGGTAGTTGCTGGCGAGGACCCAGTCGACAAATGCAGGCGAGAGGCGCTGGAGGGCGGCGATCAGCTTCGCGTGGCCGGTGACCACCAGCCGGCTGCTGCCCCGTTCCATGGCGCCGATGATTTTGGCCACGCATCGTTCGACGGGCATGTAGAGCCATTTCGGGCCCGTGCCCTCGTCCGTTCCCACCAGCACGCGGTTTTCGTGGAACTCCGTCCGGATCAGGCCGGGGCAGACGGAAAGCACCTGGATGTTTTCCTTTGCGTACTCCACCCGCATCGCCTCGCTGAAGGCGTGCAGCGCGTGTTTTGTGGCCGAGTAACACGAGGCGAGCGGCATGGCTCGCAACCCCACCACGGATTCCACGTTCACGATCAGGCCGCCGCCCTGTTTGCGGATGTGCGGGATGAACGCCTGGCAGCAGGCCACAGCGGCAAAAAGGTTCGTCTCAAAATTTTTCCGGATCTCCTCCATGGGCAGGGTCTCGAACGAGCCCCACAAGCCGAACCCCGCGTTGTTCACCAGCGCGTCCACCCGCCCCCATTTTTCCAGCGCCTGGTCGGCGAGGCGCTGGATGTCCCCGTGGCGCGTCACGTCGGCGGTCACGGCAAGGGCCTGGCCGCCCGCGTCGGTGATTTCACGCTGGAGTTTTTCGATCCGTTCCCGCGAGCGCGCGGCTGGAACCACTCTTGCGCCGCGCCGCGCGCAGGCGCGCGCGAGTTCCGCGCCGATTCCTGACGAGGCGCCGGTGATCACAATCACTTTATCCTGGAAAGGAAACATCGTGGATCATTTCAAATTGTTCGACAAAAAGGTCGTGCACCGTTTCCAGGCATCCTTCGCCGCCGCCTCGTTGTAGGAGGGGCGCGTGTTGTTCATGAAGGCATGGCCCGCGCGCTCGTAAATCTTGATGGTCACCTTCTTGTCCACGCTGATCATGTTTTGCTCAAACTGCTTGATGTCCTGGGTGCTGATCCCCCGGTCCTCCGCGCCAAAGAAGCCGGCGACGGGGCAGTTGATTTTGGCGAGCGCTTCCTTGTCGGTGGGGAGGCTGCCATAGAACAAGGCGCAGGCGGCGATGTCATTGCGTGCGATGGCGAGTTTCAAGGCAAAGCCGCCGCCCATGCACCATCCGACCACGCCGATTTTCTGTCCTTTCACGGAGGACTGCTTCTGCAAATAATCCACCGCGGCGGAGAGATCGCGGAGGGCGCGGTCCTCGGGGAGCCCGCGCATCAGCTCGTGCGCGGCATCCGGGTCGGCTGTGGCTTTGCCGCGGTACAAATCCACTGCGAGAACGGCAAATCCTTCATGGGTGAGCTCCTCGCCTTTTTTCTCCATCCATTCATTGAGGCCCCACCATTCGTGGATGAGGATCACGACGGGAAACGGGCCGCCTCCCTCGGGCGCCTGCCATCTGGCGGAGATGGTGTCGGATCCGGAGGGAAAGCTGACGGCGGTGGACGCAGCGCGGACTGATCCGGCAAGGCCGAGGAGAATCAAAGCATAAGGAATGATTTTCATAAGTGATGATTGGATCAAGCGGGCAGGAGTTGATGTTTCAGCACGATGGCCAGTTTTTTCCAGGTTGGCACGCGGGCGCGATGGTCGAACACGCGGTAATCATTTTTTTTCATTTCATCGAGGATGCCGTGATAGATTTCCGTCATGATGCGCAGGGTGGGGCGTGCTTCCATGGAAACCAGCCCGGCCACTGGACGCGCGCGATCGTAATAGGTTTCCGTCCTCTCCGCAAATGATCTCAGCAGCGAATGCATCGCCTCGCTCCAGCGCCCGTGGACCACGTCCTGCGCGTCCACCCCGTGCTTCCGCAGATCCTCCTGGGGGATATAGATGCGTCCCCGACCCGCGTCCTCCCGCACGTCGCGCAGGATGTTGGTGAGCTGGAAGGCGATGCCGAGCCACTCGCCGGTTTGTTCCGCCTCCTTGTCGGCATACTCGAACACGCGCAGGCAGACGAGCCCGACCACGGAGGCCACGCGGTAGCAGTAGCGGTAGAGATCATCAAATGTTTCGTATCGCGAAATTTCCTGGTCCATGAGTGCGCCCTCGGCGATTTCATCAAAATGGCCTTGGGGAATTTTGTAGCGATGGACGGTGTCGGCGAAGGCGGGCCAGAGGGCGGAGGATTCCTCCGCCAAGGATGAAGGATGAGGGAGGAAGGATGAATCGTTGGACGCGGATTTCAGGCTGTCATGGGTCTGTTTTCTCCACTCCTCCACGGCGGTTCGTGCTTGGGTGGGGGAGGGCGCATCGTCGGCGAGGTCGTCCAGGCGGCGCATCCACGCGTAGATGGCGCACATGGCATTCCGCTTCACGGGCGGCAGAGTGAGAAATGAGAAATAAAAATTTCCCGCCTCCCGCCGTGTCAGGCGTCGGCAGAATTCAAAGGATGATTCAATGGCGTTGCTCACGACGGTGAAAGCCCGATGCTATCCTGATTTTTTTACAGGGCAAGCGTGGCCGCATGGATTACTTCACGAAGACCGGGGGTTTCTTGAGATTGGCGGCAAGGTCGGCGGGGTACTCCTCGGGCGTGAGGCTTTCAATGAAGTAATTGCGAAACGTCACGGAGCGGCGGTAGTCGTGGGTGGTTCCCGTGGTGCGCGTGAGGGTTTCGGCAAGATTACGGCGAAGATCCTCGGAGCACTCCGTAAGAAAGATCTGGTCGAGGAACGATTTCAGCGTGTCATGGGACTTGAGCTGCTCGAGAGCCTGGATGCATGCGATCCTCGTGTTGTCGCCGTCATAGGAAGGGCCGACCATGGGCACGGGGATCACTTTCTCGGTGATCAGCCGCTTGAGGAGCGGGATGGCCTCGGTGGCGCCCAGAGCGCCAAGGGCCAGCGCCGAATGTTCGCGCAGGCGGCTGTTCGCCGGGTCGTAATCCTGGATCATCTTGAGAAGCAGCGGCTTGGCCTCGGGATCGGCCATGGCACGGATGGCGTCAAGCGCCAGCACCCGCGATTCTTGCGCCGCCTTGCCATTCGTTGCCAGGGCGCGCAGCGTGGGAAGAGCGGGGCGGGCCTCGATGTGCGCGGCCAGCCGCAGGAGCGCCTCCTGTGTCTTGCCGGTCTGTTTGCCCAGCATGTCGCCAAGCGCGTTGCGCGTGGCATCGCCCCCCATCACCTGCAGGCTCTCGATGGAAATCAGCCGCAGGCGTTCGGAATCGGAGGGAATGAAGCCGAGGAGCGCGCCCTCGTCCGCCTTTGAATCGAGTTGTCCCACCGCCCATGCGGCCTCCACGCGGTCATCCAGTTTGTCGGACACGAGCATTTTGCGCCAGGTGGGCAGAGATGCAGCGGCGCGTGATTTTACGGCCTGTGCGGAGACGGCGCGGCGCACGAAATAATCCGGGTCGTCGAGCAGCTTTGAAAAATCGGCCTGGTAGGCGCCGCCGGATTCGAGCAGGCGGAGGCGGGCGGCCTGGCGAACGCGGGGGTCGCGATGCGTTTCGCTTGCCTGATCGGAGGAAACCTGGGGGCGCGGCTGGAAAATCCCCGAGGGGGCGGTGCCCTGCGGTTTAGGTGGTCCGGCGGTCGCTTCGCGCCGGACTGCGTCCACGGGATCCTGCGCCACCCGGGCCAGGTCCGCTGCATTGCGATCGTCCTTTCCCTGCGCCAGCGCGCGCACGGCGCGGACACGCTGGACGCGGTCCTCGTCCTTCGTGGTCTCGGCCAGGAGCTGGCGCGTGCTGTCATTCCGGTACGACAGGTTGACGGCGGCGATCGCGGCCGAGGCGAGGCAGGAGAGCAGGAGAACCTTGATGATGCGGGTTTTCAAGTGAAGGATCAGGATTCACGCCGCAATTTATTCCAAAGAAGCAGCCATGCGATGACAAAGCAGGCCACGCTCGCGACGATGGTCTGCGTGATATAGTTTTTCCAGAGGACGGCTTCGCCCTGGAGAAATTCCGTGCTCACGACCTGCAGCCCCGCGGCGAACGGGTTCCAGGCAAGGATGGCCGCGCGCCACTGCGGCGACAGGCTGCTCCCCATGAGAAGGGGGACGAGCGAGCCGAACGCCAGGAATGCGATCACCGCGTAGGCCATGGCAGTTGAAACGGCGGTCGTCTTCGCAAGCAGCGTGGTGGTGAGCGAGATCGAGGACGCCAGCAACAAGGTCGCCGCCACCACCGCAAGGCTCACGAGCGTGCCGATCCACTGGTAGCTTTCCAGGTAGGCCATCATCCACCACATCGGGACGCTGGCCACGAGCAGCAGGATCACGAGAAGCCACGCAGAAAAAGTTTTTCCGAGCAGGAACGTGTGCGGCCGGAGCATCGTCTGCCGAAGCAAATCAAACTGGCGCTGCTCCACTTCCTGCGTCACCGCGCCCGCAAGAAGCGCCGGCACGAGCAGGATCACCACGAGAATCTGAAAGGAAATCATCGCCAGTTTCAGGACGTCGAGATGCATCCCGCCGCCGCCCTTGAGCATCAGCCCCACCAGCACAAGGGACACCGTGAACGTGGCGTACATGCCGCGGATCACCCACGTTGCCTGGCTGAAGGTACGGCTTCGCAGCTCCTTGGAAAGCACGGGATTCGACCAGTTCCCAATGAGGCTCTTCCGACGGTCGGGATCAATGAGGACGAATGGAAACTGCGATTTCTTTTTCTTCCGGACTGCATGAACTCGCTCGGCAAACATGCCGCCTGGCATCATGAGGCGGATGGTTCCGATGAACCAGAAGAAGAACCCCAGCGCGATGCACGTCCCGAAATAAATCGGCAGGGCCAGGTTTGGGTTGACGGGCAGCGCCATGCGGAGAAAAAGGTCGGGCTCCACCAATCCCAGCATCGCCGCGAGGGGGCTCGAATAGTTGAGCGCGCCCAGGATGGGAACATCAATCACGATCGAGCGCATCAGCAGCGCCGGCAGGAGCGGCACGGTGGTCCATCCCATGGCCAGCGCGTAGGTGATGACCAGCGCCGTGAAGCTTTCGCGGCTCCACGCGCTGACAGCGAATCCCAGGAGCCCGGTGGTGATGGTGGCGGCAACCGTCACCGCGAAGATCAACGCAAGCTGTTTTGGCCCCGTCCCACCTAGAAAGAGGGTGGTGGCCAGCACGGGGAGCGTGGCGAGCACGATCATGAGGAGGAAGAACTGGGCGGAGACGATTTTGCCCCAGGCGATTTCCCACGGCCGCAGCAGCGTGTGCGTGAGCAGATCGTACGACCGATTTTCCTTTTCCATGGTGAGCGAGGTGGCGGTGAACGACGGCGCGATCAGGAGCGCGATCAGCAGTCCCCCCAGCGAGACGCTGTTGAGCAGCGTGTGCGATGCCTGCTCGCCGAGGGAATACATCCCCCCCGTGGGCCAGAGGAGCAGCACGAGCGAGATGAGCACGCCGACGGCGACAGCGAGCGCCCACGTCGCGCGCGGCGACCGCAGTGTCGAGATCAACTCGCGCTGGAGAATGGGGTTGCTCATTCGATTTCGGATTGCGGATGTCGGATTGCGGAAGGAGTTTTGGATTCTGACACCTGACTCCTGCATTCACAAGGTCACAGTGAATGCGGGTCCACGCCTACGCCCACGATGGAGCAGGCCACGATGGCTTCGAGGCCCAGTTCCTCGGCACGTTCCACGGCATTATCGCTTTCCGTGCCGGGGTTCAGCCACACGCGGTTGATTCCCTTGTGGGCGACCTCCTGCAGCACTGCCGGCACAAGGTGGGGTGCAAGATAGATGCTTGCCTCGTCGGGCACGGCTGGAATGTCGCGCACCGACTTGTAGGCCGTGAGCCCCTCGATGATCGGTTCCTTGGGGTTGACGGGATAGACGGTCCAGCCCTGCTGCACGTAGGCGCGCACCGCCTTGTTGCCGAATTTTTCGGGGTTCGCCGAGGCGCCGATGATCGCAATGCTTTTCATGCTTCAAGGGGGGGAGTCAGGACAAGCGCACTTTCATGCTTCCCCCAAGTAAAACTGACGAACCCGCTCCGTTGCAAGCAGTTCTTTTCCCGTTCCTTCCATCACCACCTCGCCCGTCTGGATCACATACCCGCGATGGGCCACCATCAACGCCATGTGGGCATTCTGTTCCACGAGCAGAATCGGTGTCCCGGCCTGGTTGATTTCGCGGATGGTCTTGAAGATTGCCTGCACCACGATGGGCGCAAGGCCAAGCGACGGTTCGTCGAGGAGCAGCAGGCGCGGGCGCGCCATGAGCGCGCGGCTGATCGCCAGCATCTGCTGCTCGCCGCCGCTGAGCGTGGCGGCGCTCTGGCGGAGGCGCTCCTTGAGGAGTGGAAACAACCCAAAAATCCTCTCGCGGTCCTCCTCCATGCCCTGGCGGTCCTTTCGCAGGAACGCGCCGATCTGCAAATTTTCCTCCACGGTCAGGTTGGAGAAGATGGCCCGTCCTTCCGGCACATGGGAAATTCCCAGCTTCACCACATCATGCGGCGCCATGCCGGCGAGATTCTTTCCGCCATCGTACAGGATCGTGCCGCGCGAGGGCCGCAGCAACCCCGAGATCGCGCGCAAGAGGGTGGACTTTCCAGCCCCATTGGCGCCGATCAGGGTGACGATCTCCCCCGTCTCCACGCGCAACGAAACACCCTTGAGCGCGTGGATGGCGCCATACGAAACGTGCAGGTCTTCAATGTGCAGCATGGTGATCGGGCGTGTAGGCCGCCCCCCAAAATTGCATGAACCCGCCCCATCCCGCAAACAGGATTTGCAATCATCCTTCCTTGCTGGTGGTAGGGCGCGATCGCCGAGCGCGCCGTCGTTCTCCCTCGAATCACACATCCACTTTCTACGGGCCACCGCTGCGGCGCGTTCGGCGAACGCGCCCTACCTCGGACTTGAAATTTATGGACACGTTCTCAAGGCTTGCGGCTGAAGGCTTGCTTCAGGTTTAATCCCGCGCATGAAACGCAACTTCCGACCGTCGCCCATGGCCGAGGCCGTGCCGCTCCTGCGCTGGTTGCTCGTCATCATGGCGGTCTGCGCCGTCGGACGCTGGTGGCTGCCGGTCTGGCCATGCCTCGCGATTTTTATTTTTCATCTCGCGTTTCATCGCAACCCCCGCCGAGCCGCGCCCGAGGATCGCTCGATCCTGGTCGCTCCCGCCGATGGCAGGGTTACGGAGGTGATCGAGGTGGACGAGCCGCGATTCATCAAGGGCAGGGCCCTGCGGGTCGGGATTTTTCTTTCCGTGTTCGATGTCCACACCCAGCCCGCCCCGTGCGATGCGGCGCTCCGCATGGCGGATTACAGGCCCGGTCAATTTTTTGACGCGCGCGATCCCAATTGCTCCTCTCAAAATGAAAGCCAGTTGCTCGGGCTCGAGACACCCGACGGCATGAAGCTCGTTGTGAAGCAGATTTCAGGGTGGATCGCCCGCCGCATCATCCTCTGGAGGCTGCAGGAGGAGGAAGTCCAGCGCGGAGATCTTCTGGGAATGATCCGCTACGGTTCGCGCGTGGAATTGTACCTGCCCGTGGGTTCGGCGGAAATTCTCGTGAAGGCAGGCGACCGCGTTGCCGGCGGGGCAACGCCCGTTGCCCGCCGCATCAAGTAGCCGCGTTCGCCAGAACGCGGTCCCCGCAACGTCTGGCCTGTTCTTTACCCCGCATCCAGCAGTTCGCATTCTGAAATCACTCGCTCCACGCCAATTGTTTCGATCCCGTCCCCCATCCGCGCCGTTGCCACCACGCGATGTTTCTCCTTGTTAAAATACGGCCCGTTGATTTCGGGCGATGACCCTGCATCCCACGGCGCAAAGAGCGTCACCGTCGGCGTTCCCACAGCCATCGCGATGTGATACGGCCCCGTGTCGCCGGAAATCAACAATTTGGACTGCTGAAAAAGCGCCGCCAGCTCGTCGAGCTTCAATTCGCCCGCAAGGTTGCGTACGCGATGGCCAATCCCGATCCGCATCTGGATCTCGTCGCACACTCCCTTCTCATCGCCGCTCCCTGTGAGAATCACCGAGCCAGGCCTCTTTTCCAGCAACCACCTTGCCACAGCCGAAAAATTTTCTGCGCTCCATTGCTTCTCCGGTCGGGAAGAGCCGGGATGAATGATCCACCACGGCCCCGCGCAACCCTCGAGCATTCCCTTCACTCGTTCCGCCACGGCGGGCTTCACATCCAGCCGCGTCTTTGCCTCGCCCCGCGGAATTCCAATCAAGTCGCAAAATTCCAGGTTGCGCTCGATCGCGTGCCCCGTCGTGTGCGAACGGCTCAGCATGTCCGGGTTGGCGATCATGAACGAATAGATCGTGTGACGCTGTGGCCGTCGGATGATCCGCCGGCACCCGCTCCACCAGATCATCGGGATCACGTCGGGATCGTTCGCGTTGGCCACGAGCGCGAGGTCATACCGTTCGCGCCGCAACAAACCCATCGTCTCGCGCATGCGCCGATATTTTCCAAAATAAGGATGCACCGCATCGAGCCCGCTCCGCCCTTCAAAGAGCGGCGCAGCCACGGGAGAAACCCAGACGCCGAGATGCGCCTGCGGTTTTGCCGCCCGCAAACTGTCAAGCAGGGGGGAACAAAGCAATGCATCCCCGATCGCCGTTGTCGCCACGACAAGCACCCGTTGAAATCCATCGCGGCGAATTTCCTCCAAGGTCGGCGCGCGAATCATGCCTGCCGCCGCCATGGCGCGATGGGACCAAAAAAGAAGATTGTCGCGAATCCGCAGGTTCATTGAAGCGAGCAGCAATCGTGACACTCAATAGGCCATCAGCGCAAGTCCGCGAATACGTTGAAAATGTTTCAAGTTTCGGGTCACGAGCGGCATGTTGTTATGAAGCGCCGTTGCGGCAATCCAGATGTCATTGTCGCCAATGCCTTGTCCGATGGATCGAAGATGCCGGGAAATCTGACCGGCCTGCCACGCCACATCCCGGCTCAAATTCAAGATGGCGTACCGGCTTATTGAGCGCCAGCAGGCTTGCTCCTGACCGGGCTGGTAGCCTTCTGCCAGTTCAGCAACCGTAATGATGCTGACGGAAAAAAGAGCTTTGGAATGCGCTTGCAGGAACTCGTGCGAGGTCCCGATTTCACTTCGAGAAATTTCTCTCTCGAGATGAATGATGAAACTCGTGTCAAGCAGCATCAGTGCTTCTCCCATCGGGAGGGGGAACGTCTTGGATGTTTTTGAGCCGCCTCCAGCCGATTCAAAATCTCCTCGCTCAAAAAATCCCCTTCCTCAGAGCGCTGTTTCATGAGCTCCAGAACATCACGACCCGTGTACAATCTGTTCTCCCATTCCGCCCGCCGCACCACGGAGGAAAATGACTCCTTCGGATGCAGCCGCGAATTTTTCAGCTTTTCGTAAGCGTCCAGCTCAAGTGAAATGGTTTTAGTTGCCATGCATGTACCATGCATGAGGTTGGTGTGTTTGTCAAGTTAACCATTCACTGCCTTTTGATTTCGTAAACCGAATATTTTGAATTCGACCAGGCTGGTTTTGCTGGAGGTTGCTTCCAGCTGTTCTCCACCACCAGGTAGTCGGCCCGATACTCTCCCGCGGCTTCCAGCATCCCGGCGCCGTCCCTCGCTTTTTTTAGTGGCGTCACCCGGTCGCGCCTGCGAATCCATTCCTCCAGTTCGTGCGTGGGACGGAATCCCACGCAGGGGCGGTCGAACCATCCAAACACAAGCGATCGCCTCGAGTAATAACGGAACTCGTAGGAATCAAAATAAAAGAGCGCATTTGCCGGTGTGTTCTTCCGCGCCCACTCCGCCACATCCCAGTCCGCCGCGTCGTTGAGCAACGACTTCTGGTGCTCTTCGATCGCCGCCGCGGGAAGCCATCCAGCCTTTACCAGAAGATGACGCGCCAGTTTGTGGCCGGGAAAATTGAGTGTCATCGAAAGGAAAATCACGAGAACCGGTGGGCCCATCCTCCACCACGACGGCGCGACTTTGAAAAGTTGACGCCATCCCGCTAGGGCGAACGCCATCCAGACGGGAAGTGTGAGGTACACCATCTTGATGTTGCGGCAATGCTCGGGCACCATCACGGGCAACGAAAACCCCGCGCGACGCAGAAGGTTTCCGCCCACCATCACCAGCACCGTCGTCGTCAACACCACCGCTGGAATCAACGCCAGAAGACGCGCTTCATGTTTATCCCCACTGCGTCCATGCCGCCACCACCAGGCATAGCCCGCTGCGCTTAGCACAAATGGAATGATCAGATCCGAGAGGAACTGGAAAAAATACCTGGACGGGGGGGGATCCAGTCCCATGAACCCGTCCCAGAACGACTTTACCACCGCCGGGTCGGCCTGCAGTTCGGGCGGAATCACCACGACATGGGTCCACACCATGATGAACGGAATGCTGCCGATCATCGTTGCAATCCCCATCACCGCCACCTGCGCGACCGCACGCGGGCTGAAACGCTCCGAGACCAGGATGGCAATGCCCAGCACTTCCAGCAAACCCCAGCCGCCGAGCGGGTGAAGGTTGCTGACCAGCCCCCATGCAAGAAAGCAAAGCGCGAGCCATCCCATGTTGTGGCGACAGCGGAAATACGCCCACAACATCAGGGGCATCAGCGCCATCGCCAGCCCCCGCGCGCTCATCGTGTACGTCGGCCCGAGCCCCCACCAGTCCCACACCGTGCGCCGCACCAGCATGAACGCGCACGCCACGAGCAGGCTTGCCACCCGGTCGCCCGTGAATCGCAGGCAAAGAAGATAAATCCCCGCGTAAAAAAACAACATGCAAACTGGAAGCCACACCAGGAACAAATCAATGGGCTCGTGCAAGGCTCCGAAGGTGACCGCCTCCGTCGCGCGCATGAGCCTGCGCACGCACACATGCAGGTTGCGGGTCATTTCCGGCTTCGCCCAGATGAAATCCGATGGATAGAGCGCTGGCTCGCGGTCCTTCAAATACCCGGTCGCCACCTGGAATTCATCGAGGTTGTAGTCGCGGAAAAGAAATCCCTCCGCCGTGTAGAGCGAGGCGAACGCAATTCCCAGCAGGGCGACAAGCAGATTGAAGCGCATCGCCCGAAATGTGCCCACCCCATGCGTTTTTGGCAATCGGGAAGAGCCAGTACAAATTTCACATTTTTTCCTTCATCCCTCATCCTTCATCCTTCATCCTTTCCCCACATGCCCATTCCCCATCACGCTGAACGCCTCCAGGCCCTCGTCCATCTTTCCCGCGAGCTCGGACGCGAGGATCGCAACATGGCCATCCTTGGCGAGGGCAACACCTCCACGCGCCTTGATTCAGAAACGTTTCTTGTAAAAGCCAGCGGCTCCTGCCTCGCCACGCTCCAGGAAAAGGACGTGGTCGAATGCCGCTTCTCCACGCTCATGGCGCTTTTTGAAAAAACCAGCCTGCGCGATTCCGACATCGAGGAGGCTCTGCTCGCCAGCCGCGTGGATCCCTCGGCCAGGAAGCCGTCTGTCGAGGCGCTCTTCCACGCGCACCTGCTCACGCTGCCGGGCGTGGAATTTGTCGGCCATACCCATGCGCTCGAGGTAAACCAGATTCTTTGCTCGGCGCGCGCCCGGGAATTTGCGGAGCATCGCATGTTCCCCGATGAGGTTGTCTGCTGCGGTGCGGTGTCGGTGTATGTTCCCTACGTGGATCCCGGAGTGCCGCTCGCCATCGCGATGCGCGGACGCGTGGAGGAATTCATCCGCAAGCGCGGCACGCAGCCCCGCGTGATCCTCCTGCAAAATCACGGGCTCGTGACGATTGGAAAAACCGCCCCCTCCGTGCTGGCCGCCATGCTGATGGAACAGAAAGCCGCCGCGATCTGGCTTGGCGCCGCCGCGCTCGGCGGCCCCCAATATCTCACCAGCGAGGATGTGGACCGCATTGCCAGCCGTTCTGATGAACATTACCGTCAGCGAGTGCTGAATTTGTAAAAATGCATCGATTTTTCTGAGGTAGGGCGTGCTCGCCGAGCGCGCCGTCGTTTTTCATGGAATCACATGGTCACCTTCCACGGGCCACCGCTTCGGCGCGTTCGGCGAACGCGCCCTACCTCGGACCTGCAATTTCAGGGCGCACCCCAAAATGGAATGGAAAAAATCCTTCTTTTGTGCCATGCTGTTCCGCATGAAATCTTTCCACCCCATTCTACCCAGCCTTTGCGCCATTCTCATGGCTTGTCTCACCGGATGCTCCACGCCCCAGACGCGTTCGGAGGAAAAATCAGCCGAGTTCAATACGCTTCCGAAAAAATTCAAGGAGGCCGCGTTGAAGGGCGAGTTGCGTGAAGGGATGAACTCCGACGCAGTTTTTGTCGCACTTGGAAAACCGTCGCGCGTGCTGGACGGCGTCGAGAAGGGCAAAAAGCTGGAGCGCTGGGTTTACACACGCACGGAGACGGAGGAGGTTCCAGCCTGGCACGATGTGCATGAACGCGATGGCACCGGCCGCATTATTGTCTCCCAGCGGTACGACCCCATCCGCCTCTCCCGCGTGGAAGACGCCCTCGAGGTGAAGTTTGAAAACGGCAAGGTCGTGGGCTGGCAGAAGCTGTGAGGAGCACGAAGCTGCTGGCTACTGGCTTCTAGCTGCTGGAAAGGATGATTTACTTCGAAGAAAGAATATTGCTATTTCTCATTCGCCGTTCGATTTCGTACAATCAGATGATCTCTCGCGGGTCACAACTCTATCCTAGTAGCTAGAGGCCAGAAGCTAGCAGCTCCCCTCCCACTCCGGCTTGAACTGCTCATTCCATTTTCTTAACACGTGCCACGCCCAGAGGCGCTCGCCGTGATCCTCCCGCCCTTCCTGGTGTTCCCGCCATAGACGGCTCACCGCATTGCGATCGAAACATTCCCCCATGCCGCCTCCCCAGCCGTCCTCCACCGACGCGCGAACGGGCTCCTTCCACTGGTTGCGCATCCAGTCCCCAATCGGCATGCTGAATCCCTTTTTCTTCCGGTCAAACATTTCCGGCGGCAACAAGTCGGGGTACGCTTTTCTCAACAGCGCCTTGGTCTGTCCCGCGCTGTCAATTTTCAACCGGTCGGGAAGCCCTGCGGCAAACTCGGCCACGTGATGATCAAGCAACGGGCAGCGGCATTCGAGCGAGGTCGCCATGCTCGCCGTGTCCACCTTGCGCATGATGTCGTCCACCAGGTACGTCTCCATGTCCAGCGCCTGCCATCGGCTCAATCCGCTCAGGCCCGGATGATCCGCCATGGCGGAATCAATCCACCTCGATGGCAGCGAGCGGTCCACGCCGCGCTTCCACAACGTCGCAAGATCGTTTTCCCTCCAGCACCCCACGAGGCCCAGATATTGCTCCCTCGGAGGAAGTCTCAAAATCCGGTCCAGTGCGGAACGCGGCCATGCGAGCTTGCGGCGCGACGGGTTCACCATCTTCTCAATGCCAAACAACAAGCGGCTGCCCAGCAACCATGGCACGGACAACCCGAGCCTTCCCAGGAGCTGCGCATGCGCGAGATGCTGGTAACGCTTGTACCCGCCGAACAGCTCGTCGCCTCCATCACCCGAAAGCGCGACCGTCACGCGCTCGTGCGCAAATTGCGAAAGGCGATAGGTTGGCAACAGCGACTGGTCGGCAAATGGTTCTCCCAGGCGGTCAACGAGGAGATCCAGCGACGCCAGCGAATCCGCTTCCACCGGCAGGTCGTAATGGTCGGTGCCCAGACGGCTCGCCACTTCTTTCGCGTGGAGCGACTCGTCGAAACGCGGATCCTCAAACCCGATGCAAAATGTCTTCACCTTGGCGCCCGACTGCACCATCGCAGCCACCGTGACGCTCGAATCCACTCCACCGCTGAGAAACGCGCCCAGCGGAACGTCGGAAACCATCCGCAACGCCACGCTCTCCTCGAAGCGGTGGCGGAATGTCTCCACGGCCTCCGCGTCGGAAATTCCCTCGTAAAGTTTCTGCGCCCAGTCGAGACGCCAGTATGAGTCGGGCTCGCCCGCGCGGCCCTGCTCCACCTTCAGGAGCGAAGCGGCGGGCAGCCGACGGATATCGCGCCACGCCGTGCGCGTGCCCGGCGTGTAATGCAGTGCAAGGTACGCGTGGATCGCAGGCAGGTCGGCGACGCGCGTCACATCCGCCAGTTGCAGCAGGGCGCCGATCTCCGACGCAAAATAAAAGCCCGTTGCCGTTTCTGCGTACACGAGCGGCTTCTTCCCGAAGCGATCACGCGCGAGGAAGAGCGATTTTTTCCGGCGATCGTAAATCGCAAACGCGAACATTCCGCGCAACTGGTCCACGCACCGCTCGCCCTCCTCCTCGTACAAATGAAGGATCGTCTCCGTGTCGCTCTTCGTCTGGAAGTGATGCCCCTTCGCCTTGAGATGATCGCGGAGCATGGCGAAGTTGTAAATCTCGCCATTAAAGACGATGCGCAGGTTGCCATCCTCATTGCTCATCGGCTGGTCGCCCGTGGCAAGGTCAATGATCGAGAGCCGCCGAAATCCAAGCCCCACTCCTGCCTCGACCCATGCCCCCCGGCGATCCGGCCCGCGATGCGTGAGGGCGTCCACGGCACGGTCAAACACCACGCGTTCCGGCGTCCGTTCCCCCTTGGCCAAATATCCGATGATGCCGCACATGATGATAACACTATGGCACGCCTAAAAACGCAGGGCAAGCCGCCTCGACAATTTGGAGGGCGTGGCTCCGTCCGCGCCTTCCATTCCATGATTCGTTCGTGATGTTATTTTCAGATTCTTTCTAATAAACTCCCGCCTGGCGCGTTACTCCTTATGAAGGGGCGCCTTGGGCTTCTTCACAAACTCATGAGCAGCCACGAACCAGCAACCCGCATGGAATGGGTGCGATCCGCCCTCGACCGCTTCGAGGGGCCGCTCACCCGTTACGCGGAGCGCATCACGGGTGATCTCCACCGCGCACGCGATATCGTGCAGGATACCTTCATCCGTCTTTGTGCCGAGGATGAATCAAAGGTGCGGGACCGCCTGGCCGAGTGGCTGTTCACCGTCTGCCGCAACCGCGCGCTGGACGTGCAACGAAAGGAGAGCCGAATGAAACCCATGTCCGACCTTCAAATGGAAACCTGCGCGAGCGACGAGCCATCGCCCTCCGCTGCAAGCGAGCGCGAGGAAACCAACAGCCAGGTGGTCCGCGCCATCGAAACGCTGCCCGAAAACCAGCAGGAAGTCATCCGCCTCAAATTTCAAAACGGCCTCAGCTACAAGGAAATCAGCCGCATCACCAGCCTCAGCGTCAGCAACGTCGGCTTTCTCATCCACACCGGCATCAAAACCCTGCGCCAGCAGCTCCAGCCGGAGCTCGGCCTCATACGCGAAAATCCCTGAACCCATTTTGGAGGACCCCATGAAAATAACACCCGATGATCCCAAACTCACCGCCTACGCGCTCGACGAACTCGATCCCGCGGAGCGCGCGGAAGTCGAAGCCTTCCTCAAGACGTCCGACGAAGCCCGTCGCGAAGTCGAGGACATCCGCCGCATGTCGCAGCTCCTCACGCACGAACTGCGGGGCGAGGCCTGCCCCATGCTCTCAGCGGAACAGAAACAGGTCATCGAGAACAAACTGGAAGAGACTTCTTCCAACGTCATCCAGTTCCCATGGAGAAGGGTCTTCGCCCTTGCCGGGCTCGCCGCAGCCGCATGCGTCATGGTCGGGCTGGTCGTTCCGGCTTACCAGAAATCATATCAACGCCGCATGTCCTCGGTCGTGCTCAATGAAGCCCGTCAACTCGACGCGGCCAAGGACCAGTACGCCTTGGACAACAATAAGACGGGCGACGTGGTCCCGGATTTTGAGGATCTCACACCATACCTGAAAGCGGGAAGCAGGCTGGCCAATAGCGGCGGCAAGGATTCGCTCGGGAATGAGTTCGTGCTTGGCGATATCCAGAGCCGATTGGAAATCAATGCAAAGACACAACGCGAACTCGCACTCAATAGCCCATCCGAATCCGGCACATTCTGGGGACCTTATGCGGGTGGTCCAACGGACAAGAAAGAAGGTTGGGAAAACGGCTGGAGAAACTCTCACTACTCTGAACGCTCCACCAGTTCCATCAACGCTCCGTCAGCAACACCCAAACCAGAGCCGGCAAGCCCAACCGGTGGAGGCACCTTCTGGGATCCCGGTGATGTCAACGACAGGGTGACTGCTGGATCGGGAGTTCGAACGAAACCCGCGAAACGGGCTGTAAGCGCTGGCGTGGTCATGCAATCCTCACCTTCATCCACAGATGAAAAAAAATCTGGATGGAACTCCTCCCCGCACAATACTTTGGATGGCGGGAGCGTCTTCTATTCCGGTGGACAGGCCGCATTCAAAAAGACTTTTGACCGCGGTGCCGACGGCGTCAATGGAGTCATCAAGACTCCTAGCCAAATGGACGATCTCGGCACCTGGAAATCCGACAATGGAGGTTACCCGCCGATTAGTGAGCCAAATTCCGGCCCCGGCGACGAATCCTACGAGCACGTTCGCGAGAACCCGTTCCTCTCCGCCGCGAAAAATCCGCTCTCCACCTTCTCGGCCGACGTGGACACGGCCTCCTATGCCAACATCCGCCGCTTCATCAACGAAGGGTCGCTGCCTCCCCGTGATGCCGTTCGCATCGAGGAGATGATCAATTATTTCCCTTACGATTATTCGCCTCCGCGCAATGGCGATCCCTTCGCCGTTCATGTCGAGGTGAGCGCATGCCCGTGGAACGGCGACCACCGCCTCGCGCGCATCGGCATCAAGGGCAAGGAAGTCGCGCCGAGCAAACGCCCGCCCACCAACATCGTCTTCCTCATTGACGTCTCCGGCTCGATGGCGCCCGAGAACCGACTGCCGCTCATCCGCAAGGGACTCCGCATGATGGTGAAGGAACTCAATGAGGATGATCGCGTGGCAATCGTCACCTACGCCGGTACGTCGGGCCTGCGCCTTCCCTCCACCGCCGCGGGTGACCAGAAGAAAATTCTCAACGCGCTCGACAGCCTTGAGGCCGGTGGTGGCACCAATGGCGGCGCAGGCATCCAGCTCGCCTACGAGACCGCCACACGGAACTTCATCGAGGGCGGCGTCAACCGCGTGATCCTCGCCACGGACGGTGACTTCAATGTGGGAGTCACCAACCAGGACGAGCTTGTCCGCATGATCCAGAACAAGGCGAAGAGCGGCGTATTCCTCAGCGTCCTCGGCGTGGGCATGGGCAATCTTAAGGATTCTACGATGGAAAAACTCGCCGACAAGGGCAACGGCCATTACGCCTACCTCGACACGCTCGACGAGGCGCGGAAGGTCCTGCTCGAGCAGCTCAACGGCACGCTCATGACGATTGCCAAGGACGTGAAGATCCAGGTGGAATTCAATCCTGCGCAGGTGGGCGGCTACCGCCTGGTCGGTTACGAGAAGCGCATGTTGCGGCAGCAGGATTTCAACAATGACCGCAAGGACGCCGGAGAAATTGGCGCGGGCCACACGGTGACGGCGCTCTATGAGATCGTCCCTGCCGGGGTCGTCGCGGAGCGTCCCGAGGTGGACGACTTGAAATACCAGAAGTCGAAAAAGTCATCGCCCGCATGGTACAGCGGCTGGTTTGCGAACAAGGAGGAAATGATGACCGTGAAGCTGCGCTACAAAAGGCCTGATGGCGACACGAGCAAGCTCATGGAGATTGCTGTGAGCGACAAGGGAAGCGCGATTGCGTCGGCGACCGATGATTTCAAATTCGCCGCAGCCGTGGCCTGTTTTGGAATGGGACTGCGCGATTCACCGAACAAGGGCAGCGCAAGCTGGCACACGGTTTTGGAACTGGCGGCCGACGCGGAAGGTTACGATCCGAACGGTTACCGTGCGGAGTTCATCGAGCTGGTGAAGAAGGCGCGAACGCTGGCGCGGGAGTAAGCTCGTGGTAGGGCGCGACCGCCGGGCGCGCCGCTGCGCAACGGACGGCCCGGCGGTCCGTCCCTACCAAGAAAGCCAACTGATTAAAAATTTTGTAAAAAACAGTTGACGCTCTTACTAACTTGATATAGGTTGATTCCATTCAACTACACCCATGAACATTCACAGACCAACGCGGTTATGGCAAAAAGCGACGGAGATCATATCTTCGCTTTGCGTGGCCGGTCTGCCCTGTTCCGATTCATATTTTATGGGCCGCACCACAAGCGAAAATACGATCCAAGGAGGCATCCGGGCCTAGGAATCACTCTCAAACACTCGTTTTCCTAAACCCCGTTTGCCTCGTGCAGACGGGGTTTTTTATTTTTTACGACCAACCATCCACAAAGGGGGATCATACACACAGAACCAACTAATCTGTTAGAACAACAAAAAAGCCCTGCCGCCGGTTAGAGCCGGCGACAGGGCGGATTCGGCTATCGACCAGGGACTTAGCCAGTAACCTGATGACGAGTAACCTTCGGAAGGTGTACCTCGCCACCGATGGGGTGTCAAGTTATCCGGAGGACTTGCAGTTAGTCCCAGCGTCGGAGCCCGAAGCCTGTTGAATCATTTTCACATAATATAGGCTTGATGGGAGGTGTGCCTGAAACACTGAAACGCTCCACCGTGAAAAACCCGTGGCCGTGGTTCCGAAAGGACCATGAAGGTGTTTGTTCTTTCACCCCGAAGTCATTCGGGGTTGTTGTGTTTGGCCGTCGCCGCAGGATCGGGCCTTGATCCTGCGGCAGGTCATAAGGCGTGGGAGGGGCAATCCGGCTCCTCCCACGTGACAGGGCCCCTGGTTCCCACAGATTTTTTGACAGGATTCACATGATGAACAGGATTACATCACGCCAGCCGCCAGCGCGGAGACTGGATTCCAAACCCGGTCGTGGGGGGGGGCAGCACCTTCCTGGCGTGCCACCCGTTGCGAGGAAGAAAGCAATCCGCCTGGCCTGGGACCAGGAGACACCTGGGGCAGTACCGGGGCGACGGACCAGTTTCAAGAGTAAACTTGCGGCTTAAAGCTTATGGCTTACAGCTCCCAGGAGGATTGGTGAAATATGTATCATGGCCGATTTACATTCGGTTGTTGAGGGTGCGAATCCTTCATCCTCCACCATTTTCCGCTCCCAAGGTGTAACAGATCTGCACGCTTCCCTGCGAAGGAAGAGGTTCCAGGTGCAAGTCCTGGTGGGAGCACCATCAGAATCGCGGATTTCGGAGTGCGGATTCTCGCCTCGCCGAAGCCTCCGGCGTAGCGCGGGTCGGATTGCGGAATGCAGTTCAAACGATTTTGGTTGCGGTGGCGCGGGGTGACCCGTGCAACACGTTTCATTCGTGAGAACAACAGCGAACCTGTACGGGTTCGGCAGAGATAGAGCGACAAAATGTGTGACTTCCAAGGAGGTTGGCCAGAACTGGTCCGCAACCAACTCTTTCAAACCAGGTGTTGGTGTAGTAGCTGCATTTTCGGCTGTGAACCGGAAGGAGCGGGAGCATAACCCGCACACCTGACCATCTCGGGAACGGGCTGCTGGCCACTGGCTTCTAGCTGCTGGTTACAACCCAAACGGCGGATCGCTTCTTTGGAGGTATTTTCCCGCGCACAAGGCAAAGTCGTCGAACCGGCGGTCTGCAAAGCCGCTTTACCGGGTGCGAGTCCCGGGTGCGCGTCCATTTCTATTGCGGCACTGATGTAACAGCCAGCATCCCTGTCTTCCAAACAGATCGTGAGGGTGCAACTCCCTCGTGCCGCACCAATTTCGGGCCGTGCGACTGCATAGAGTGGTCGCCTCACTTGCAATGAGGATCACAGGTCGGAGCATTACCGACACGGTCCACCATTTCAAACGCGGAGTATGGAACGCGGAACGCGGAATTTCCGAGAAGGAGAATTTCTTTCTTCCGAACTTATTCCGCGCTCCGCGTTCCACGTTCCGCGTTATATAGTGCGCTCCGTAGCACAACGAGCCGTGCGCCGGCTTCATAAGCCGCGAGATGCCTGTGCAAATCAGGCCGGAGCGACCAATTTTCATGAAAGTTGAACGGGACAAGCGCGCCCGAACCGCCTCGAAAGCGGAATGTCCCCTTTGAGGGGATGGGGAGCATGACCTCCGGCTTCCGCCATTTTTCTCCGGTGTGGCCGAACTAGAAAGGCGCCTTACTTGTAATAAGGAGCATGCGGGTGCAAATCCTGTCGCCGGATCCACTTCGAGATTTGAAATGTTCCCCGGAGCGTCAACCGGACCAGCGTGCCGGGACGGTTTGCTAAACCGATCGTCCCGCTGTTGCGGGATGTGGCGCAAGTCCACGGCGCTCCGCCATTTTGCAGATTTGAGATTTCAAATTTGAAATTTGAGATTGATCCCTTCTGCCGAGTCGTCCAACCAGCAGGACATCCCGCTTTGAACGGGAAGATCATGGTGCGAATCCATGCTCGGCAGCCATGTACCAGTCGGCACCTGGCTAATGCCATGAGGCAGATGCAGAATTGTATCTGCCAGCCAATTTCATTTATCATTGAACATGGCGCATGGAACATGGGGGATATGGGAGATTCCACAAACACACACAACAACTCGAACCGTTTGGGGCGAAAGGACAAACACCCGGAACATTTAACATTTGGCATTTAACAAGAAACACAAAGCTGGTAGGGTTTACATGCCGACGTTCCATGCTCCATGATAAATGTTACATGACCCATGAATGATGTGCTCAACAAAGCCACCGTGCTGGTGCTCAACCGCAACTGGCAGGCGATCCATGTTCGAACGCCTGCCGATGCCTTTTGCCAGATGGCGACCGATGTGGCCACCGCCCTCGACATCGAGTCGGAGGACGTGATGTCGCCCGTCCGCTGGAAAGACTGGCTCATCCTCCCCATCCGCGAGCAGGATAATGTTGTCATGACCACGCGGGGCCCGGTGCGCGTGCCCACGGTGATCGTGCTCGCCAATTTTGCCAAGGTCCCGCGCACACGGCCCAAGCTCTCGGCGCGCACGCTCCGCGAGCGCGATGGAAGCCGCTGCCAGTACACGGGGCGGGTGCTCCGCCCGGATGAAGGGAATGTGGACCACGTCGTTCCCCGCTCGCGCGGTGGAAAGACGACGTGGGACAACTGCGTCTGGGCCAGCAAGGAGATCAATAGCAAGAAGGGGAACCGCCTGCCGCAGGAGGCCGGGCTCAAGCTGCTGGCGTTGCCAAAGACCCCGCCGGAGGTTCCCGTGACGCTTTCCATTCGCAACACGCACGGCATCCCGGATTGGGAGCCATTTCTTTTCAAGCGGAAGTAATGGCTTGGAGGGCGCTGCTCCGTCAGCGCCAGGCGGGCACGGAGGCCCGCCCTCCATGCAAAACATGGGACCACGACACGGAACCCCACCTTTCGGTTGTCATGAGCCGTGTTTTCGGTTATGCAGGCGTCACATTTTTTTCAAACCACAGATCATTCCCATGTTTAACCGATTCATGCCCAAGGAAGAGGACTATTACGGTCTTCTCGAACAAGTCGCCAACTTTTGCATTGAGGGTGCCGAGCAGCTCAAGCAACTGCTGGAGGACTACACGAACGTGGACCTCAAGCTGCAGGCGATGGAAAACCTGGAGCATGCATGCGACCGGGTGACGCACCTGACGATCAGCCGCCTGAACGAGACATTCATCACGCCATTTGATCGGGAGGACATCCACAAGCTGGTGATCACGGTGGACGATGTGCTGGACATGACGGAAGCGGCGGCGCAACGCATGCAGATGTGCCGCATCAAGAAGCCGACGGAAGATGCCCAGAAAATGAGCCGCATCATCCTGGAGCAGGCGGTGAGGATTCATCGCGCAATCAACGCGTTGCGCGACACCAGGAACTACAATGTGATTGTGGACGAGTGCGTGGAGATTCACCGCCTGGAGAACGAGTCGGACATCATCATGAAGCGCGCGATCATGAAGCTGTTTGACGAGGAGAAGGACGCGGTGGAGATCATGAAGCTGAAGGAGGTTTATGAGAATCTCGAAATCGTCTCCGACCGTGCCGAGGCAGTGGCGAACATGATCCAGGGCATTTCGGTGAAGATGAGCTGACCCATCCCACATGGAACTGCACTGGCTGATTCCCCTGATCCTGGTGGCGTTGTTTTTTGATTTCCTCAACGGATTTCATGACGCCGCCAATTCGATTGCCACCGTCGTGGCGACGCGCGTTCTTTCGCCCCAGTTTGCCGTCTTCTGGGCTGCGTTTTTCAACCTGGTCGGGCCCTTCTGTTTTGGAACGCATGTTGCCTCCACCATCGGCAAGGGGATCATTGATGTATCCATCGTGACGCCGCACCTGGTGCTGGCCGCGCTGAGCGGGGCGATCGTCTGGAACATCGTGACATGGTACTACGGGCTTCCCAGCAGTTCTTCGCATGCATTGATCGGCGGGTTGGTGGGCGCGGGATTGTATGACGGCGGGTTGGCCGCCATGAAAATGCAGGGCATCGGGAAGGTGGTGCTGTTTATTTTTGTGTCACCGCTCGTCGGTTTTCTTCTGGCGGGAGTCATCATGGTGATTGTGGCGTGGATCTGCCGGCGGCGGGCGCCGTACAAGGTGGACCAGGGCTTCCGCAAACTTCAGCTGCTCTCGTCCGCACTTTACAGCATTGGGCACGGAACAAATGATGCGCAGAAGACGATGGGAATCATCTTCATGCTGCTGGTGAGTGGGAATTTTATTGCTGCCGGCTCCGCAATCCCCGGCTGGGTCATTGTCCTTTGCAGCCTGGCGATCGCGATGGGAACAGCCTTCGGGGGATGGAGGATCGTGCGGACCATGGGTTCGCGCATCACGCGCCTCAACCCGTGCGGAGGTTTTTGCGCCGAGACAGCCGGCGCGATCGCGTTATTCGGCTCCTCCCTGATGGGTGTGCCGGTGAGCACCACGCACACGATCACCGGGGCGATTGTGGGGGTGGGGACGACGGTCCGTTATTCGGCGGTTCGCTGGCGCGTCGCCACGCGCGTTGTGTGGGCCTGGGTGATCACCATTCCGGCATCGGCCGCGATCGCGATGCTTTCGCAGGTCATCATCCACTATGTATCGCCGCGTTGATTCAGAGCATGCCCGGAAAATAACCGCGTCGAGGTAGGGACGGACCGCCGGGCCGTCCGTTGCGCAGCGGCGCGCCCGGCGGTCACGCCCTACCACAAGCAGTCAACTTACTTTCCGGACACCCTCAGACCATTTGCCCATCCTTGGGCGGGCTGGACCATGACCTCGGTTTCCCGAGGAAGAACAACACGCCTGAGAGAATGTTGACCGCGATGAGCGTGGCGAGGTAGAGCCACGCGAGGGCCACCGACTGGGGCTTTGGAACGTGATGCACATCAAAGAAAAACATGCACGCCCACTCGCGCACGCCCACCCCCATCGGGGTCGGGGAACCGGCTGAAATGGTGTTGATCAACGGGAAATAGGCGAAGTAATGACGGATGTCCACGCCCTGGATCCCGATTGCGCCGCCAACCTGCCATGCAAGTATGCACATCAAGGCATGAACCCCGACGGAAAGAAGCAGTGCCATCATGAGAACGCGGGGGTGGTGCTGGTACATGTCGAAAGATTCGCCGAGGCGGACGAGGATGTTCTTGCCGGGAACAAAGCGCCAGACCCTGCCCCACCAGGGGAAAGCAGTGAAACGTCGCCGCTGAGTGCCCAGCATGGCGGCAACGACGACGGAAACGAGCATGAATCCGAGCGAGGCCGCCAGATGTCGTGTGCGCTCCTGATCCATCACCAGTTTCAGGTTCATCAACATCACCACGAAGACGAGAATGATCAGCCCCATCAGGCCGATGATGCGGTCCACCACGATGCTCAACACCGCCTGTGGCTTGCGGTCGGGCGCGGCCTCGGCGGCATACCACGCCTTCATCACGTCGCCACCCGTCCCGCCCGGAAGGAAGGTGTTGAAGAATGACCCCGTGGCCGTGATCCACGTGACCTGGTAACCGCTGAGCAGAATCCCCTGCACGCGCAGGAGCATCCGCCAGCGCAGAATGCCGAGCGTCATTCCACCAAGGCATGCAAGGAAAGCCAGGGCGAGCCCCGAAGGCTTCGCCGAACGCAGATTGTTCCAGAGACTCGCGCGCCCATTTTCACCCAGGGTGTGAAAGACATACCAGACGACTGCGACGGTGACGCAAAATTTGACGAGGACAAAAACGTGTTTTTTTTTCATCGTCAACGCGTGGTTTCAAATGAGGACATGAAAGGAGGGAGGCGTGTTTTTAACGCATCGGCTGGCATGCCGGGTTCAAATTCAAACACCTTCAGGACGTCGGGGCGGTGCAGCGCGGTGAGCTGGTCGAATGGAACCATGCCATCGCCGGGAATCTGATGGTCGTGGTTTGGATGGGTGAGGTCGTGCAGGTGGCAACCGATGATGCGGGGCTCGAATTTTTTCAGCCATTGGACGTGGTCGGTGATTCCCAGGTTGTGCCAGGTTTGCGAGTGCCCGGTGTCATGCCAGTAGCCGACCTGCGCGGCGGGAAACGTGCGGAAGATTTCGTCGAACTCATCCTCGGTTGGAATTTCCTCAAGGCGATAGCGGCTCTCGATGCCGAGCCGGATGCCGCGCTCGCCCGCGGCCTTTGCGAGTACTTCCAGACTTTTCATGCTTTGGGCAAACGGCTTTGCACCCTTGGCCTTGCGTTTGGCGAGCGATTTTTCGAGGAGTTTTTTGTATTTCGGGGTGTCACGTTGCCCTTCGCAGATCAGCTTCACGAGATCGCCGGTATAATCGCCCATGGGAACGGAACCAAAATGCAGGACCACGAACCGAGCCTTCATTTTCGCCGCGAAATCCAGGGTGGTCATGGTGTGTCGGATCGCCTTCTGACGCTCGTTCTCGGTGGTGGCCGACAACAGGTACGCGTTGGGCGCGGCATGGAGGAAGCCGACCGGAAGCGGGCAGAAATTGTGCAGGCTCGAGACGCGGAATTGAGGATCCTTGCTGATCGCCCGCTCGATTCCCTCGACGAGGCTCAGGCGGATGCCGTGGCTGAGCTCGACGGTGGAAAAGCCGAGCGCGCGGATTTCATTCATCATGGCCTCGCCATCCGTGTGCGAGCCTGAATTCCAGCAGGTGGAAAAGGAGAACATCCCGCTAAGCTACTAGCTACGAGCTACTGGCCACAAGACCAGAAGCAACAAGCCACTCCAGCCGTGAGATCGCGTGAGTGTACTTGTGCCTTCGTGCTTCCGACCCAGTGGCTAGAAGCCAGCAGCCAGCAGCCCGCGCGCAGCTCAATACCTCTTGCGGTTCTGGCGGGCTTCCTTGGCCTTGCGTTTCTTGCGGACGCTGGGCTTCTCGTAACGTTTCTTGACGCGGGCTTCGCGCAGCGTTCCTTCGCGGTCGAGCTTGCGCTTGAGACGGCGCAAAGCCTTGTCCACGGATTCGCCTTTTTTAAGTCGGATTTCTGACAATCAAATCACCACCCTTCCTTGAAAAATACTGCTGGGAAAAACGGGTTGCTCATGGGGTCGGCACCGTAGCAAGAGGCAAAGAGACGGTCAAGCATGGCGAAACAAAGGCAGCGACTGGCGAAGGTGGCTCAGGACTTTAGAAATCCTGTCAGCGGACTGGTGGCTTGGGCGGTTTTTCCCGGGGAGGCGATGCCCACTTCGTATGCTTCGCGTCCCGCTTCCACTGCTGACTTGAAGGCGCGCGCCATTCTTGACGGGTCGCCCGCCACGGCGATGGCGGTGTTCACCAGCACGGCGTCGGCGCCCATCTCCATGGCTTCGGCGGCTTGCGATGGCGCGCCGAGGCCGGCGTCCACCACCACCGGGACGCGGGCTTGCTCGATGATGATTTCGATTTGCGCTCGCGTTTCGATTCCACGATGCGAACCGATGGGAGAGCCGAGCGGCATCACGGTGGCGCAACCGGCGTCCTGCAATCGCAACGCCAGGACGGGGTCGGCGTTGATGTAGGGGAGCACGGTGAAGCCTTCCTTCACGAGGATTTCCGCGGCCTTGAGCGTTTCCACGGCGTCGGGGAGCAGGTAGCGCGGGTCGGGATGAATTTCGAGCTTCACCCATTTCGGGAGCCCGGCGCCGGCGGAGATGCGGCAGAGGCGGACGGCCTCCTCGGCGTTCATCGCGCCTGAGGTGTTGGGCATGAGGAGGTAACGCTTGGGGTCAATGAATTCGAGGATGTTGGCAAAAGGGTCGTGCTTGCCGGAGAGGTCCGCGCGGCGGAGGGCGACTGTGACGAGTTCCGCTCCCGAGGCGTCGAGGGCGTCCCGCATCTGTTCATTGGAGGAAAATTTTCCGGTGCCCATGAAGAGACGGGAGCGGATGGTTCTTCCGGCGATGACCAGCGATGAAGGCATTTCCCATTCTCTGCATGATGCGGGAGCGGGGAGCAAGGATGAAGCAAGCGGTTGTCCAGCGCCGTAGCCGCCCTGTTGCGTCGCGCCAGGTGCAGGCCTGCACCTGGCCGCGCAACATAAGCGGCGGAGGCGGTGGACAGCCGCTTGGAGGGTTGAGGATGAAGCGATCCGCCATCATCGCGTGAACGTTGGCCCGGTCGGGGTTGCTTTTCCCATGACGGGCGCCATGTTGTCCAGGATCCGCTGCAGCAGGGCGGACTTCTGTTTTTCAAACTCACTGTCTGAAAGTTTTCGCGCATCCTCCATCACCTTGGCGTTCTCCTCCATCGCCTGCTCGAGGACCCTGGCATCACGTGCGCCGTGGTCTCGGGCGCCGTTTTTCATTTCGGAGATGATGATCTTTTTGACGTTCAGCCAGTCACGGAGGGAGGCTGCACGCGCTTTCATCAGCGCGTCTGCAAAATGCCTGGCGGCCTCCTTTAATTGTGGGTCGGACGAATTCGTGTTGCCCCCGTTCTGCACGGTCGGAGAGGTCTCAGTTTTTGGCGGCCCCTCCGTTGTTGCTGTAGGAGCTTGCTGGGTCGCCTCCACCGTCTTTGGAACCGCTGCAAGCCTCACCAGTCGCGATCCGCCATCCTCCTTGAGCTCGGTGGTGAGTGTCACTTCCAGATAGCCATCCATACGCACCACGCAGTCCACCGACTCTTCATCGCCACCATCGAGAGGGCAGGGGGTTTTCCCTTTCAACTCACCATTCACCAGAACTTCAGCGCCCGTCGGCTCGCTCTCAATCGTGATCCTGCCGGGTTTGCGCACGAGGGTCACAAGCGGCAACTCCGTCATCTCGCCCGCCTTGATCTCCACTTCCGGATTCGCATCGCGATAGCCGTCCTTCATGATCTTCACCTTGTACCCTCCCACTTTGACATCATAAAACGACGCGGGCGATGGGAGCGTCTTGTTGTCGAACATCACGATTGCCTTGTCAGGTTTTGTCCGCACGATCAGGCTTCCGGTCTTGGGCTGGGGGATGGGGTCGGGAGGAGGAATGGACACCATGACGGGAGAGGATGGCGATGGTTCGTATGGCACGATCACCGTGACTGCAGGAGGCGGTAGATTCCTCAGGAAGTTCCATCCCCAGGCAAGCACCAGAAGGATCGCGACGGTTGCAGCGGCGGTCATCCATTTCCCGTAACGCTGCCAGACGGAAGGTGCGGGGAGGGGCGCCATGGACTTTGCCCCGGGCGCCGGTTGGTCCGGCTTGATGTCACGATCCACGTCGGTCGCGACAACGCCCTCCTTGTTGAGCAGGTGCATGACCGTGCGTTCGTTGAAACCGAATCGTTTGAGAGCCCGCTGGGACGAGTCGTCCATGGGAAAACGGGACAGCCAGGGTTTCATCGCCTGCATCATTTCCGACGCAGACTGGAAGCGTTCCTCGGGTTTCTTTGCCGTCGCCCGGGCGATGAACTGGTCAAGGTTTTCAGTAAGTTTCTGGTCGGACAATCGAACGGACGGCACGGGTTCATCCAGGTGGGCCCGGCAGATCGCCGTGGTGGTGCGATGGCGGAACGGCACATGCCCTGTCACCATCTGGAACATGCTGATCCCGAGTGAATACAAGTCCGAGCGGTGGTCCACGGTCTTCAAGCCGCGCACATGCTCGGGGCTCATGTAGTACGGCGAACCCATCACGATTCCCGTGGACGTCCCTCCATGCTCTTCCCCAAACTGGGCTTTGGCCATGCCCAGGTCCATGATCTTGAGTCCGCCCGACGGGTCAATCATCATGTTATCCGGCTTGATGTCGCGATGGATGATTTTCTTCCCGTGGATGTAGTCGAGTCCCGCCAATGCCTGGTTGATCCAATGGAATATGAGGGACAGCGGGAGCGGCCCGTTTACCTCCGAAATCTGGCCGAGGCTCAGGCCTTCCACGTATTCCATCGAGATGAAGGGCTGGTCGTTGTGACGGTCGCAATCGAAAATGTGGATCAGGTTTGGATGCGAAAGGGTGGCGGCGGCCCGTGCTTCGCGGAGGAAACGCGCGGTCATTTTCTTGTCATCCGACAGCTTGGGGCTGATCATTTTGACGGCACAGTAACGTTTCAACGATTTTTGCCGGGCGAGAAACACATCGCCCATGCCGCCCTCCCCGAGCTTCAGCAACAAGTTGTAGCGTCCAAACCCGATCATGGTGAGGATTTTACCCGCATCATGGGCTGTCTGGAATCCTAAAAACTGTGAGCCATTGATCCTTGAAAACGGGTTCTCCAAATTCCTTGCGATAGGTTTTTTCCAGATCCATCGCCGGCAGCCAGGCGTGATCGAACGTTTTCTGTCCCATCTCCTCCGAAAAGATATTCTTGTGGATGATGAGATAGCGTGCGCCTGATTTCAGGAGGTCTTCCTTTCGCGTGAGGTCCACCATGTTCCTGAATCTCAGGTTGCCCTTGTCCTTGACGTTGGAGAGGGGGACATCAAAGGGCATGTTGGGGTGGGCGGCATCTCCCGGGGAACGGAGGGTGAAGCAATCGAGATTGGACACATATCCCGCGATGACGCGCTTGTGATGAAAATGCTGGTAGAAGTAAAAAGGGTTCAGGTGAAAGCCGATGATCATCGGATATTCCACAACGATCACATCCTCCTTTTCCCTGACCAGCCTGCGATAGAATTCAGACATCGTGGGCTCCTGCACCGTCATGTGATAATCGAACATCTGGCTGTGATACGGATGGTCCCACTGGAGAGGCTCGTAGGATTCCTGGTAAGCCGCGTGGTTCATGAAATTATTGATGCTTCCGTGAAGCCGCGGCAATGGGCCGGCCATGAACAGCGTCACGCCGGCGCAAAGGATGATCCCCGTGGCGAATCCCCTGGAGCGACTGCCTGGTCTTTGCGCGAGGGCTGCAAGGCTTTGGTCCGCGGCGACTGCCACACAAATAAAAGCGATGGGGAAGATGGGGATGCAGTATCGGGCCATCTGGATGGAAACATCCATCTTGGGCGGCGCCGCGAGGACGACTGCAGCTGCATAAGACAGGGTGATCGCGGCAAACATCCCTCCCAGGAGACGGTTGGTCCGGATCAACCACGCCTGTCCTCCCAGCCAGAGAAGACAGAAGGGAATGACCGCCAGCCAGTTCGAACTGCCGGCGACCAGGCTCGCGAAGCCGGCGAAAGTGAACACGGTGGGTGGATTCGACCGCGGACGTTTCGCAAAAAATTCCGCGGATGAATGGACGAGCGCCGGCAGCAACAGGACGCCGGCAATCCCAAGGCACAGTGCGAGGGCCCCGATGATTTTTTTTGATGTCATTTGATTCTGTCCATCCGTCCCCTTGAGCCATGGAGAGCCACGGCTGAGGAGGACGTAGAGCGGTGGCAGGATCACGGCAATCACCGCAAAAAGATGGACATAAATGGCCATCGCTCCGCCCAACACGTAGGCCATGCGGTATCGGCCTTGTCCGGAAATGGTCCACATGTAAAAGGCGTGGATCGCCACGAACGACAACAGCAGATAGATGGCGTAGGGGCGCGTAAAGCTGCCTGCAAAAATCAGATGCGGCGAGATGGCCATGAGGATGGTGAAGATGATCGTCGCGCGTCTGCTGAACAGTTTCCCGACCAGCAACGGAAACACGCACAGGCAAAGAATTCCGGCCACGATGCCCGGCAGCCTCAGGATCATCTCGCTCCACCCGATGGATTGCAGCATGAACTTCTGGAAGATGTTGAGGGGGATGCAGGTCGCCCCGCTCCCCATGTGGGTGAGCAGGTCCTTCAGAGGAAAATCCGCCACATAAAACAAGCTGTGCCATTCATCATCCAACAGGATCTGGCCGGAGATCCCATGCAGGCGGAGCGCCAGCCCGGCCAGGATCAATGCTCCAAGCGCCAGCCATCCCGCGAGTGTGGATGAACCGCCGGGTCGGACGGGCGATGGCGTCGTCGCTCTCATGCGGCTTGATCTCGTTCCCTTAACCCAGGCTCTCCAGGAAATCCGGCGGCACTTTTGCAGCATGCACCTGGTTGGTGCCGAATGGCGAGGCGTTGTAGATCACGTAACGATTATCCGCGGTGAAATACGGGTCGGGTTCCCAATTCGAGGTGCCTGCAAGGCCATGGACCATGCAATCGCGGACCAGGACGCGGTATTTGCCGGTCTCAAAATTTCCAACCACGATGCGCGCTGGGCCAAACGCCCCGCGTCGAAACACATCCATTTGAAAATCCATGAACTCGTCGCAGACAAAATACTTCCCGCACCGGGAGACGGACACGTGATAGAACGCGTGCTCGGGCGCGGCGAAGATACGGGGAGCTTTGTCCTCCGGGCCGGCGATGACGAGATTGCCCTGCGGGTGACGGGCGTCGTGTTTTCCGGCGGCACGGTCCCAATTCACGGCGCAGGCGACGCGGTCCGTGCCCGGAATCCACGCGAGGTGGCCGGATGACTCCGCGGTATGTTTTCCTCCGATGCAAAGCTCTTTCACATTGCCGCCTTCAATGTCCATCATCAGGACGGAAACGCCGGTCCCCTTTCCCGCGCCGCCGTCGGGTTGCCGCCGGGTTCCCGTGAGCAGTTGCAATAGAATCAGTTTGCCTCGCACGGGCTCGATTTGGAGGTGACCGCCGTTATGGTCGTCGAGATGCGAATAGAGCATGCGCCGCTTGCCGCTTCGTGTGTCGTAAGAAACGATCTGCGGATCCTGTCCCTTGGGACGTTCGGAGCAAATCAGGCATTGGTCGCCCGGGGTGACGGATTCCGTCCAGGCATCAAGGGGGAGCGCACCGTCGTCCAGGACGTTTTCCCTTTTCAGTGTCAGAAGCGAGACGCGCCGCAGCCCGCCTTCATGGGTCATGTAATAGAGCCATTCACTCCAGGCGTTGTGGGCAATCTTTCTTGGGATGGAACGTTCGACTCGCGCAACCGACAGCGTGTCGGGCTCGGCGACCAGCAGGCTGAAGTCATTCTCGAAGGTGAAATCCCTGCCGCGGATGAGAGCGACCCGTTTGCCGTCGGGCGAAGTGTAGGGCTGCTCGCAATAGATGAGGTGGTTCATCATCGGCCCGCTGGTGAGGCGTCGAACAATTGCTCCGCTGTCGGGATCAGTTCCGATGTCGGCTCCCTCAAACGACGAAACGACAGGCTCCCCGATGTCTGCGGTGCATGCGATCAGTTCAGTCATCCGTCACCCCGATAACAAGTTGTCAACGGGATGTCAACCAAGGCACAGGGCTTACGCATTTGGAGTGACTATGGAGCTGCTTGTTGGCCACCTGTGCCTTTTGTGCCTCTTTGCGGCCAATTTCTGCATTCGGTGCATGGGAATATGGCCGCGAAGAGGCACAAGAAGCGCAAGAATGATGAGCCGTCCTGCATTGCCAAACCCAAATGCGCAAGCCCTGGCATTCATTCCCCGGAAATATCGTAGGTGCCCGTTTCCGGCCAAAGGGTGGACTGCCCGAATTTATACCAGTCCACCTCATACCATGCGCCTCCATATCTTTTCAAAAATTCGCCATGTCCATCCACAAAGACAAAATTCAATCCATTGCCGACGACATAAACACCTCCGCCGTACCAGCCGCCAAAAGGGGCACTCCCGCGCACGGGATGGTAGGGATGGTGGTTAAGCCCTGAACCCCAGGCGCCATCAATCGTAGCCAATGACTGGCTGCCAAGACAGCTGTTGCAATCGGGGTAGATGGTGTAACAGTCCGACAGGAGATAAATCCTGGAAGGGTGGGTCACTTCATTGAGCGAGTGCATGGTGCTGGGATAGTGGCCTACAAACATGGTGTTCGCTCCAAATGGGGTCGTGTTGTCCACCCACAGGGACGCGTCGGAATCGTAATGGTACCTTGTTCTCCCAGGGCATCCCGTCCCGTTGATTCCCACCATGACGTTGATTCCCGCAGAGTTGGTGGCGCCCGAGAGGTAGCGACTCACCTGTTCGGTCCAATTGCTGGCGTTCGATGATCCCCCGCCCGAATCCTTGGGCGCGTTGACGCCGTTGATCCATCCATCGTTGTCGTTGGCAAGCAATTGGAGCGCCAGGGAAACCTGTCTCATGTTCGACATGCAGGCTATGCGTTTGGCCGTTGCCTTGGTCCGACCCAACGCGGGCAGCAACAGCGCCATCAGGATGGAAATGATCGCGATCACAACGAGCAATTCGATCAGGGTGAATGCCCTGCCGGCTTTTCGATTCGTGTTCATGTGGGCACACGGCAACCACTTCGGGGCGGCTGCCTGGCCCCGTGAATATCAACCATTTTCTTTTCCTTTACGACCCGAAACTTGTGATCTAATGTTTAGGTCAGATGAATTTTCTTCGTTCCCGGCCCGAGCAACTGGCGGATCACCTTTCTGATTCCATTGCACGGGGCGGGATCGTCGAGCCTTTGCCGGGCATGCGGGATTGGGCTGTCAAACTGGGCGTCAGTTACATGACCCTTGAATCCGCCCTCAAGATCGTGGAGCACAGGGGGCTCATCTCCATCGAGCCGCGAAAAGGTGTCCGCCTGCGGCGTGCCCGGAAAATCCGGCGCGGGGAATTTCCCCTCCGTCCGAAAGTGGCGCGCGTGATTTACAATGGGAACGAGTTTCCCAAAGACTATCACGGCAACGACGACTGGTTTGCGGCCCTGTCCCAGCGTTTGCAACGATATGACATCCATCTCACCCTGGAAAGGGGCACGAACGCCACTTATCAGGCCATGAGCCAGGACAACGCCCGTTCCGGCGACCTGCTTTTTTTTGGGTCCCTCACCGCGGCCCAGCAACGGTTGGTCACGCCTCTGAAGCACCGGGCCATTCTCCTTGGAGCACCCGCCCCCGGCATCTCCATGTCGTTTCTGAGCGCGGATGTCCTGGGCGCCATCCGCCATTCCACGCATGCCCTGCTGCGCCGCGGTTTTTCAAAAATCAGTTTCATCATGAAAGAAGGAAAGTCTGCGGGGACCCAGCAGTGCATGGACCGGTTTCACTCGACCTGCGACGAATGGCC
>JAHFSY010000049.1 GCA_023269615.1 Verrucomicrobiota bacterium | reverse complement strand
ATTCGAGAAGCTCGGGCGAAAGGTGAAATCCATCCGCAAGCACCTCGGTGCTCATCGCCTCATGCGCCAGCACAAACTGTTCCATGCTTCCCTGCATCGGGGCGCCAAGGCGGGCCCGTACGGATGGAACGGAACTCATCGCGCACCAGAAATGGTCCACGTGACGCATCCCGGCTCGGAACGCGCGCGCCATCTCACTCCAGCTCGCATTGGAATGCCCGCACGTGATCAGGTATTTGCGGCGCTGTGCCTCGCGAAAAAAAACCTCTGCGCCAGGCAGTTCCGCGGCACACGTCGCGATCTTCACGATCCCCATGTCAAAACAACGCCGATACTCGCGATGATCAGGATTGCGCCGTCCGCTCTTGAGATGACACCCCACCCAGTCCTCCGCAAAATAAGGCCCGTAAAAATGCGCGCCCGCGATCCGCGCCCCATCCGCCACGCGCCACTCCTTCTTCACCGCAACGCATGATTTCAGCATCGCCATGATCTGCGCCGGTGACCCTGTGGTGGTCGTGGGGAAAATTGTGGTCGTCCCATGACGCCCGTGGGCTCGGTTTGCCATTCGGACAGCCTCCGTGGTGCCATCCATGAAATCCGCACCGTCACCACCGTGCACGTGGATGTCCACGAACCCCGGAGCAATGCATCCCTTCGCCGCGTCCACCCGAACCGCATCACGAGGAACGCGCACCGCAGAGCGCCGCCCCACCGCAACGATGCGCCCACCGCGGCAAACCACCACACCATCGGGGATCTCGCGATCCGGAAGAACCACCGCCCCGTTTAGAAACACAATATGACTGGAGTTTTTCATGTCAGGCGATCAGTCCCACCGGTTTGAATTCATGCTGCGGCAACACCTTTTCAAGATTTGCGTTTCCCAGATGTACTCGAACGAGCTCTCCAAGCACATCACGGAAATCAGTCGTATGCAACAGATCACGCTTCTCATGCAACTGCTCCGGTCCAAGCCCCGGCCACTGGCCCATCACCTTGCGCGCCTTGCCCCCACCCGCCTTCACCACCGGCCCTCCCATCGCCAGCAGGCAGTTCGCCCAGCCGTGATCCGTTCCGCCCGTTCCATTCTCCTCCGCCGTGCGTCCAAAATCACTTAGTGTCGTCACCAGCACATCATTCATCCGGTCACCGAGATCCGCATGAAACGCCGCGAGCGCATCGGCGAGGTTCTGTGCGAGATTGCCGAAATTTCCCTGTGTCGCGTTGCCCTGGTTCTGATGTGTGTCCCACCCATCGTAATCAATCTCCGCCACTTCCAACCCCATATCATATTTGATCAGGCGCGCCACCTCACTCAAACGCCGCGCAATTTCGGTCTTCGGATATTCGACAGACGGTTTGTATTCATTTTTCGCAACGCTCTGAAGCTGCTTGATGCCCTCGAGCGTCGCCTTCGATGACTGGGACAGCAAATCACGCGCCGCGTCGGTGTGCGCATTTGGATCGGTTTGATACGCATGTTCGAGCGCGGCCGTCACGACCGTCGGATCGCCCAGTGTCTGTGGAAACGCGAGGTCGGAGATTCCATGCACCGCGTACGCCGTCGCCTTTCCGCGCAGAATTCTCGGCAGCTTGTCCCCGATGGAAATGGCGCGGATCGGGCCGCGTCCCTCCGACGTCGCAAGATGCCGATTGAGCCAGCCATCCGAATTCACGGTGTTGCCGGACACGCCGGTCTCCCAGACATCCTGCTCCTCGAAATGCGAGCGCGTGTTCTGTCCATACCCCACCGCATGCGCCGCGACCACGGAACCCGATGCAAAAAGCGGCGCGAGACTTTTCATCCGCGGATGCAGCGCAAAGAATCCATCGAGGTCCACCGCCCCATTTTCCTTGCCCGGCAACGGAATCGCGAGCTGACGACGAAGTTGGTAATACGCCGGATCCTTGTAGGGAACGATGAGATTCAACCCATCCGCCCCGCCGCGAAGAAAAATCACAACAAGCGTCTTCCCCCGCTTGACCGACTCGGCTGCGGTAGCAACAGGCGCATTCTGGGCCAGCACATCAAACGGCGACACGGCGCAATAGACAGCCAGAGCGCCGGTGGATTTCAAAAAAAAGCGACGGGTGATTTGCATAAAGTCATCTCAAGCTTGCCTCCGAAAGGTTGCTTACGAAGCCTGTGATCTGGCGGGTCCAGACGGACTGGTCGTTCGATGAGGAGGCCATGATTTTCAGCGCGGATTCGTTGGATGCATTCGTCAGCACATGGCCGGTGAGGCGGATGGCGATGACGTCCACCACCTCTTGACGCCATTTCTCGGGATCAGCCTTCGATGGGTTTCGCATCGCATTTGGAATGAGGCTTGTGAGATCCCACTCGATGTTCTTGGCGAGTTTCCATCGCTGCAGCATCGCGTTTGAATCGGCGTATGCGGCGTCGGTTTCGGGATAGCCGTCGGGGAAGGTGCGGTCATAGATTCCCATTCCGCTTTTCAGGAGAAAATCGTGGAAGACCCACGGATCGTCGTGATGGCAGCAGCGTCCGAGATGGACGGCGAAATCCATCGGGCGCGACACCTTGGGGGCGAGGTCGGATTTCCAGAAGGCGGGATGTTCAGCCATTGCGAGGAGCACGGGCTTCATGTCACCACCATTTTGCATGAAGACCTGGGCGAGATCGTTCACGAGCGGCTCGGGCGCGGGCATGGCCACGTAATGCTCCACCAGTTTGCGGCACACGAAATGCGCGGTGCTGGGATGCGCGGCAAGAATTTCAAACGCCGTTCCCGTGCGATCGTAGCGATGTACTGAATCGGCCTCGGGAAGATCCACGCCGAGGAAATGTTTTGGTTTTCCATCATTCAACGCGGGATCGTAGCGGAAGACGCTCGCAAGCGGATATCCCCTGCCCTGGGGATCAGCTTCCTCGGAAAACGTCCAGCCAGTGAGCAGGCGCGCCAGCGTGGTGACATCCTCCTGCGTGTAACCGCCGTTCACGCCAAGCGTGTGCAGCTCCATGATTTCGCGCGCGTAATTTTCGTTGAGGCGGTTGACGACGCTGTGCTGCTGGTCGAGATAAGAAAGCATCGCGGGACTCGTGGCCGAGGCCATGAGAAGTTGGGGAAAAGGGGCGGCGCCAAGACGCGAGAAGCGCATGTGCTCCTCCCATTTGCGCGGCGCCTCGGTTTTCTGCACCCACGTCGAAAAATGATTCTGCGTCCATTGCACGAAACGTTCGCGCGCGGGATTGTTCGTCATCAGGATTTGCTGGAGCACGCGCTGCGAGATATCACCCTGCCATCCCAGGTTCGGAGTGCGCGCAACCGCCTTTCCAAGCGCCACCTGCTCGCCGGGATCGTCGAACGAACGACCAAGGCGATCCTCGAGCCACGGGCGCTCCCCCATCGTCAACACCGCCGCGAGTTCGTCCGTTTCCGCGCCATACGCAAACCGGTCGAGTAGACGGATTGCGCGATCGTACCTGCTGGGAACGGCGGGCTGTTTATCAAGAACATTGAGGGCGATTTCTTCCGACTCCCCAATATTGCCCGCCGCATCCGTCACACGCACCTTGACAACATGTTTTCCCGGGCTGACCGAGCGCAACGCCAGAGGGAACACAAGGCGCCCCGTGCCAAATCCCAAATGGTCAGACTCAAGCGAGGTCTTTTTTCCATCAAGCCAGATTTCAGCGTCGGCCAGCGCATCCTCGTCCCATGCCTCGGCGACCACGACATCGGCCATGAAGGCGTCATGATGCATCCCAGGATAAAGAACCGCCACATGTGGGGGTGATCGGTCCACGGCGGGTGCCGCTTCGCGCAGCGTGACAGCACCAAGCCACAGGTTGCGGTCACCCTTGTCCTTTTCGTACAGGTCGTTGTTGAAAGCGATCACGAGTTGTTTCGGTCCCTTGGGCAGATCCACCACGCCGGCCTTGCGGATGTTCCACCAGCCGGGCACGGGAACTTCTGAGAGCGGCTTCACTGTCTCGCCTGTTTTCAGGCTGACCGATGCGATGGGTGGCCCCTGATATTCTTCGCCACGTGCATCGAGCGATATTTCAAAATTGCCCGACAACTCGTCCGGCAATTTCAACGTCGCCTGCCCGTTGGAAGCGAAAAGCGCAATGCGATGGCCTTCGGGACGTTGCGTATCCGTGAGCACCGGCTTGCAGGTCTCCCCCCATGCCTCGTCGAGCACGGAAAAACGATGGAAAGCGCGGGCGCGCGAACTTTTCACGGCTCCGTCCGGAGCGATGATGGTTTGTGCCGGCGCGATGGCTGTCGTCCCCGAATCCAGCGTGGCGCGGAGCTGGATTTGATTCGCGCCTGGATGGAAGAAACCCGGGTCGAGGAGAAATGTGGGGTCAGGCGCGCGTTGCGACATCACGGGCTTGCCGTTGACCAGCAGGTCCACGCGTGGAGGAATGGACTTCCTGCTATTGGTCCAGGCACAGAGTCCCTGGATGTTGAGCGTCCCGCGAATCGGACTACCATGGAACTGGCGCACCCATGCGATGCGAAGAGCGGCCGGCGCAGCGTTTCCCTCACCCGCCACCGCCCCGTCCGGGGCCTGCATCATCTCATCGTTGCCGTCCTGCATCATGGGCGCCATCATTGAATCTCCCGACATGGGCGCGCTTCCTGACGCGGGTGAATCCACGCGGGCGATTTCGTAGCGGTCAAGGTAGAGATTGCGGTCGCTGACATCCGGCGCATAAAAATCGTTCATGAAATAGACCGTGAGGATGTGTTCCCCCGCTTCCATCCGGATGGGTCTCCCGAGGGCGAAGCGACGCCACTTTTGATCCGGCACGCGCGCCGCAGTCAGCGCACGATCCGCTTCGTCCAGATACAACCCCACCGTGGGGAACGCGCCGCCGCCAAAATCGCCGCGGGCAGCGATCATCACCTGGTATTGGCCGGCCTGCTTTGCCGTAAATGGAAGACACCACGCGGGCTCGGCGCCGGGGTTGATCACACACTTGCCGCCGGAGGCCGTGGGATCGTCGCCCACGCGTGGAGGCACTTTTTGATTTCGTTTCGGCCTCGGGCCGCTCAGATGATTTTCGCATTCATCCGAAATGATGCCCGCAGCATCGGTATGTTGGACTTGAATTAAAACTGAGGCAGCGTCCTTGCCATCCTCCACCACCGTCAACAAGGCGGGTCCCGGCGGAAGTTTCTGCGCGTCCACGGCGAAGAGCAACCGCCGGGTCGGCCCGGGCTGAATTTTCTCCTCCACCTCTGGCTCCAGCAATTGTCCCGATGGAAAACGGAGTCGGATCGGTGAAGTGCTTTGCAAACCTCCGGCACCCTCGTTCAATTCAACGCTCAACGTGAAAATCCCCCAGACCACCGCGCCGGGTGCAGGTCCAACGATCCGCGTGGAGGAGGAGGCATCATCCCTGCCTGGGGCGGAAGCCACACGCACTTCCATCGTGGCGTCGGCAATCGAAAGTCTGGCCGTTCCCTCCTTCATTCCACGAACGCGAATGAAGCTCATCTTCTCACCCGTCAAGATGGGCGTGTCCTTTGCAATTTCGAGCACCTCGGGGCGGTCCACGCGAACGCCCGTCGCTGAAGGCGCCGGTCCCCGGATGGGAATCAATTGCGTGGAGCCAATCCAGACCGTTGTGCGGCTCGCGAGGAAACCGGGACGACTGCTTTCGCCCGATACTCCATGCGTGCAGACCACGACGACAACGATCACCCACCGGATCGCGACCATGCTTCGGGACACGCGGCACATGGCCGTTTCCTATCACAACCAAAGCCGCATGGAAGACTTATATTCCGCACGACTGCATATTCTTGAATCACATGGAGAATGCGGTACTCTCAAGCAAAGTTGAAATCCACCTCTCCATCGCGATGCCAGGTTTCCGGGAGCGCCCGCTACAAGGTTGCAGCCATTTCCATCAGGCCCAAAAAATGGGACAAGTCCCATAACGCGGACAAAATGGAGGCCTTCTTTCGAAGGGCCGCCCGACAAAAACCCAGCCTGATCCTCGCCACGGAAGGCATGCTGGAGGGCTACGTGATTTACGACGTGGTCTGGCATCGGGAACGGGTGCCGGCACTGCTGGACATCGCGGAGCCTCTGGATGGTCCTTACATGACGCGTTTTCGCAGGCTGGCGAAGACCCTGAAAACGTGCCTTTGCTTTGGTTTTGCAGAACGAATTGGACGGCAGGTCTGCAACAGCGTCGTGTTCATTGATCACCAGGGCAACATTTGTGGAACGTATCACAAGGCAACCGAGGGAACAGGAACTCATCCGAGCTGGAATTTCTGCCGTCCAGCCCGGCAGTTCCGTGCATTCGATACCCCGCTCGGCCGGTGCGGAGTCCTTATTTGCAGCGACCGCTGGCTGCCACTCCTCGCGAGGACGCTTGTCCTGGACGGCGCGAAATTCCTTTTGATTCCAACCTATGGATACTCGGGGAAGGGGCAGAATGAAGCGGTGCTCGCCCGCGCGCGGGAAAACGGGGTCCCGATTGTACAGGCCAACGCCACGGGCATGAACCTGATCATCAGCAACGGAGAGCCCGCCGCGTATGGATGGGGCGTGGACCGGATTACCACAGGATTCATCGACATCCCAGAAACTCCTTCGCCCAAGGCCAGCCGCGCCTGCGAACGCAAATTTCTAAAATTTCAGGCGCGGATGGAAAAAGACAACTATCGAAAAACCATGGCTGCAATCAAGAAGCGATCTCCTTCCCCGGACGTCAAAGCCGCTCTTGTTTCCAAGCACTACTTTGAAAAGCTCCAAAAATCAAAATGGGGCGAGTTTGCATCGTATTAAAACGAATATGGGAAAAACATGACGATCACATAAGCGGTCAAAGCTGAGTTTTTCTGTTGATTTGTTTCCGTTTTCACATTTAATTCGAAATGTGATATGATAAAAATTCCCATCACGATGTGCCATGGTGTGGAGCGGAAGCCGTCGGAGCAGTTTCCCCTTACGTCCGAACATTTTGACAAGCTGATGAAAGTGGTGAGTGATCTCGGCTTTCAATCAATCAACTACGACCACCTCGCTGCATGGAGAGAGGGAACCGGGAAGCTGCCCCAGCGCCCCATCATGATTGATTTCGATCATCCCGTGGTCTCGATGCGCAACGAAGTTTTTGATATTTTGAACCGTTACGGATTCAAGGGGAATCTGTTCGTCAACACCGGCATGATGGATACGATGTACAGTGCGCCGCTCCCGCCGAAGGATCATCGGGAGATCATGACATGGGAGGAATTGGGGGAATTGGTCGAGGCCGGCTGGCACATCGGCGGGCACACGGTCACGCATCCCAACCTCTCGAAGCTTAGCCTGGAAGATCCCACCGGGGAAAAAATCCGCAAGGAGCTGGTGGACAACAATGCCGCGTTGCAGAGGCATCTCGGCATCACACCCAGGGATTTTGCGTTCACGGGCAGCAGCTGGAGCAGCACGGCGGAAAAGGAGGTGGCAAAGCTTTATCGTTTCGGACGGTTGTGGATTGTCGGCCCGGAGTACCTGGCCGACGGCAAGACGATCCGCTACGGCGAATTGGTGGGAGTTCCTGGCGCCGACGAAGCGGACGGAGGCCCGCCTGCGGCGGCGCGCTATATCACGAAGAAAACCCCCGCACATCGACTCCCCTCGATGGAGATCCAGGCACTGATCCACGGGGAAAAAGCCTTCCGCAATTATCTCGAAGGGGCTTTGAACTGGAAAAAACATTTATGAAATCATTCAATTGCAAAGTCCGAGGTAGGGCGCGTTCGCCGAACGCGCCGCAACGGTGGCCCGTGGAAAGTGAATGTGTGATCCCGAGGGAGAACGACGGCGCGCTCGGCGAGCACGCCCTACCATCGGCAACGAAAAATTCACCTCTCATGACAAGGCATCTCACTTTCCGGACTCGTTTTCAGATTGGTGCCGCCCTCCTTGCCATCATCGCCGCCCATGCACATGCCCTCACTCTCACCCAGGATGGAAAACCTGCGGCGACGATCGTCATCAGCAAGGACGCGATCGGCGCACCGACCGAGCCCCCAACCGCCGGCCTCTCCGCGGATGTTCGAGCAGGAACAACCAACAAGATCGCGGCGGCGGCACTTGACCTGCAGGTTTACATCGAAAAAATATCGGGCGCCAAACTTCCCATTGTCTCCGACGAAAAAGATCCGAGTGGCACGGTCATCCTGGTTGGCAAAAGCCGCCTCACCCAGTCCAGTGACAAGATTCCTTCCGGCCTCACACCGTCACGGCGCGAAGAAGGCTTTCTCGTCCTGTGCAAGGGCGACCGGCTCGTGCTCGCAGGCAACGACGAAGGCCCCTATCACGGCTCGGAGTACGCCGTGGCGGAATTGCTTGAACGACTTGGCGTCCGCTGGTTCATGCCGGGCGAATTTGGGGAGGTGTTTCCCAAACAAGCCACCATCAAGGTGGACAACATGGAGGTGCGCCAGAAACCCGATTTCCTCATGCGCAACTGGGGATCGGGCAGCCAGACCCCGGACAGCCGGGCGATCGAATACCGCTGGAAAATCCGGAACCGGATGAATCCCGGCTACGACCTTCTTGAATCCGCCAGCGACGGCTCGCTGGCCACCTACCTCTCCGAGGAAAAATTCAAGGCGGATCCCACCCTGTTCGGGAAAACAGAAAACGGGGCTCCCTACCGCAGCATGGCCAACCTGAGCAATCCCAAGAGCGCCCAGATGGTCGCGGATGGCATCAAGGAACGATTCCGAAAGGAACCGTCCTTGCTCTCATGCGGATTGGCCCCTGACGACGGCATGCCGCGCGATTGCACTCCCGAAACGGTCAAGCGCAGCAAGGGTTTTCCGGACATCGGCGGGCGGGTGGGCGTCCCGTCCGGACTCAGCACCTCGGAGGAGTGGATGGAATTCGTCAACCAGGTGACCCGCGAGGTGAAGAAGGAGTTTCCCGACCGCCTCATCGGAACCAATGGTTACTCCAACCGGAACACGCCTCCCCAAGGCGTCACACTCGATCCCAACATCTACATCATGTTCGCCGCCATCTGGTCGGACACGATGCACGCCTACGACAATCCCAAAAGCTGGCAGGCCGTCCGCCAGGGACAGATACTCAAACGCTGGTGCGAGCTCAGCCGCAACGTGTACATGTACAATTACACCTACGGAATGCTCGCCTCGGCCAGCACGCCGTTGCCGCTCAGCCGTGTGGTCGCCCATGATTTTCCCATATTCAAGAAATGCGGCGTGATCGGTTTTGCGGACGAGGGTCGTTGCGTGCTGATGGAGTCGGGAATTTTTCCACGCTGGCTTCGCGCGCAGATGATGTGGAAGTCGGATCTCGACGTGAACGCAGCGAGCGACGATTTTTATGCCAGATGGTACGGGGCCGCAGCGAAGCCCGGGCGCGCTTTCTGGGACGCGCTGGAAACAACCTTCGAAAACACGCCGGTGCTGGGTCATGAAGACCGCGTTCTGCCGTACGTTTACACGCCGGAACTGATCGCGGAATTGCAGAAGCATCTCACCGAGGCCGCCCGTCTTGCCGACACCGACGCCGTCAAAAAACACGTGGAGGCGGACCGCCTCACCCTGGAACATCTCAAGGCTTACATGGCCATGACGGAAGCCGAGTGGGCGGGTGATTTTGCCGAGGCCGTGAAGCAGGCGGACTCCATGCTGGCCCAGCGGGCAAAACTCAACAAGATCAGCATTTTTTACTCGGAACCGAATGATACCGATGCCACTTCGGGGTTCTATTATTGGGGAATCGTCAATCGCAAGGCGTATTACCAGAAGATGGCGGACCGGGTTTCCGGCAAGACGGGTGACCTCATCAAGCTCCTGCCGGACAAGGCGGAGTTTCGGACGGATCCTCGCGACGAAGGACGGTTTTCGGACTGGTATGCCCCTGACCTGAAAGATGACAAGGGATGGCAGATGGTGCTGACAACGAAACCTTATTATCTTCAGGTCAAAGGATGCCTGGACGAAACCGGATATCCCTATCTTGGCGCAATCTGGTATCGCCTCAAGGTGGACGTCCCCTCCTCCGCCAAGGGAAAGAAAATCATGCTCTACGCGCCGACCGTTGAAACGGAAGCGTGGGTGTGGGTGAACGGAAAATTTGCCGGCTACCGTCCCTATACCGATGCTTACATCCGTCCCGAGAGCGAACTGGAGGTGGACGTCACCGATGCCATTCAACCGGGAAAATCAAACACCATCGTCGTCCGCGTGAACACCGGCTTCAATGCCGCCGAGGCCGGCGGCGGATTTTCCTCGCGCCTCCTCCTTTATTCCCCAAAGCCCGGCGCAGAGGCGGGCAAATGAAATCGAATCTTCCCGACCTCTTGCAGGCAAAAAGCGGAGGGACACGCTCCGTTACCATGAAACCCACACGATACCCGGAAAAGCCATGAAAACACACAAGAAGATTACGCGCATCCAGACCGTGCCCCAGGCCGTGTGGCACTGGTACGAGGATTCCGAGACAAAAACAAAGGTGCCGGCGATCGGTTCGTTGCGTTACTACCGGTTTTATCGAAGGGTGCGACTGAGTTCGCTCATCATTCATCCCGTGGTCGCCCGCCCCGGTTTTCCAAGCAACGATGAGCAGGTGCTCAAGGACCGCGATGAACGCGCGCTGCCGGCGATGCTGCAACTGGATGCGTGGGATGACAAAAGCCACAGCTGGAAACTGGTCTTTCGAAAGGACCTTCCCCGGCTGCCGAAGGGAAAATCCCATCACTTCAAACTGGATGGACTCGAGGCACGCATTCTGAAACTCACCTGCCTGCGTCAATACACGATGCCCCCCTCGTTCTCGGACCAGTGGATCAACCCGGAAAACGTTCCCTACACCATGCTCGCCAACATCGAATGGCACGGCGCGGACGTCAGCGAATGGCATTGCGATCTTCCCGTGAAGCCTTGGCTCGATCTTACCCGCTATCGTCCCAAGGGTGGAAGAGGATTGAAGACGCTGGCTGAAAAGCAGACGGTCACCTTTTCATCGGATCAATTCTCAGTCGGCTTTTCGTTGCGGCGCCCCATGCTCACCCATCTCGGGTGGGACAGCGCCGGGCTTGGCAAATCCGCAACCAACCTGCTGTTCAACCGGACCATCGCCACCACCGGAATGGGTGATTACTGTGATCTGTCGTATTGCTTTGACGTGCGCATGATCTCGGGGCCGATGTGGAACACGCTCGACTGGGAATGCGGCGCGACCTACTGGGGCGGCGAGGTGTCGGTCGAGGGCAACGTGGTTTCCTACCGCAACCTGCACGCAGCCGATGATGTGATGGTGGACGCGGATTTTGAAGTGCGTCCCGACGGCATGAACATGCGCCTTTCGCAACGGACGGACTCCGGCCGCGAAACGCTCGAATGCGAGGCGTGGCGTTTTCTATGGGACGGACGGGTTTCGCCCGTGGCGACCTATGCCATGCCGCGACAGGACGAAGGGCGGACGGGCGCTGCGGAATTCCCCGCGATGTGGGCGGCGCCGGGCTACGGTTACCTGTCGTGCAACCGTGTCGGTGGTGATGCGGCCCGGCTCCAGGTGGATTCGTGGAGGCAATATGTCATCGGCTGGGCGGGCATCGTGCTCGGCCAGACGGAGTCGTATCCCGCGAGCTTCCAGCTGGGACGCACGCAGCATGAATCCAACTTTGAGTTTCGCGTTGCCGACCTGCTTCCGGGACTTGCCAACGCAAAAAAAATCCATCCCGAGCTGCGACGCAACTGGGGACAGGGTTTCATGTTCCGCCCCGAGCTGGGTGGATTTTCCAACAATGCGTTGTCCACCAACTGTGTCTCCTGCATGTCGGGTGTCACGGACATGGCGGCCTATGCCGCCCAGCCGAAGGTCGGACCGTCACCGATCGAGATGGCGCGTCACACCGCCACGATGGCGCTCAAGGATGGACGCGGGGCCACGGCGAGCCGCGAAATTTACCAGGACACCGATCCTTCCGTGCTCAACATGACCGGCCGAATCCACCAGTTCGCGCCCAATGCAGAATGGCTCGATGATGTCTGGCCGTTCGTGCGGCGCGCCACCGAGCGGATTCTCTCGAAGATGGACCGGCGCGGCCTTGTGGTCACCCATCTGGCAACGGGCAACTACGGCGACGAGATCACGATCTCGAACGCCTGGGATTCGGTGAACTTCGGGCATTATGACGCGTGGAGCAACGCCGAGACCTACCGTGCCTTCCGCAACGTGATCGCGATGGCGGGCGCGGTGGGCGAGCACAAGCTCCAGGATCGCCTCAAGCACGCAACGCAGAAGTTGCGCAAGGTGTTTGAGCCATGTTTCTACAATCCCAAGACCGGCTGGCTCGGCTCGTGGCGGAGCAAGGATGGCGAGCTGCACGATTACGGCCACACCTGTGTCAACGGCCCGGCGGTCGTGTATGGCCTGGTGCCGCCCGCCCGCGCCCGAAGCATTCTCAGTCGCATGGAAGCAAAGCGGCTCGAACTCGGCGCCGATGATTTCAGTTACGGCGTTCCAACCGCGTTGATTCCCATCCGTCGGCGCGACTATGGCGACGGGGGATGGGGACAGGGACTTCGCGAGGACGGACTCGATGGCTTCGGAATCTTCTGCAACGGATGCCTGGCACTCGTGACAGCCTACCACTACATCCGCGCGATGACCGTGTTCGGATTCAAAAAAGTGGGCGACCAGATGGCACGGGAGATTCTTGATGGTCATGCCAAAGGCAGGCTCCTCGGCGGCATCGGGACCGGTCTCTCCTTCAACACGTACGAGGGCATCGTGTGCGGGTACGAAGGCGCGCTCGGGTTGCAATTCCCCGCCCTGCTCGCGGTCGCCCAACACCTGGGACTTGTAAAAACCATGACACCAGAATACTGGCCCGATGAATCGTCATAGGAGAAATATCGAGGTTCTCCTCGACTGCTTGTGTGCAAAAAACGGAGGGACACGCTCCGTCGTGTCCACCCATGTCACGAATGGATTTTCAAGCGAAGATATTTTTCGAGGGCGACGAAAGCACGTGTACCCGGTTCAAGGGTCTTTTGACGATTGCTCACCCATCCACCAGCGGACACGACGGAGCGTGTCCCTCCGTCACCCTGAAAGCATCATAAAAAAATGAAATCCGCCAAAGGCTCCTCTCATCTGCTGACACGCGTCCAGACCATACCCCAGGCGGTGTGGCATTGGCATGAGGATGCGGAAACGAAAACCAGGGTGCCTGCGATTGGTTCGTTGCGCTACTACCGGTTTTATCGCCGGGTGAAACTCGACACACTGGTCATCCATCCCTTCAACGTGCGCCCGGGTGTTCCCGGCACGGACGGCCGCGGGCTTCCGTCGATGTTGCAGCTGGACGCGTGGGATGACAAAAGCCGCAGCTGGCGTCAGGTTTTCCGAAAGGAAATGCCAAAGATACCGATCGGAAAATCGTATCGCATCAAACTGGATGGCGTTGAAGCCCGCGTTCTCAAACTCGAATGTGTGCGCCAACATCCCGGTCTCCCGACGTTCTCGGATCAATGGGGAAACAATCCGTACAATGTCCCCTACAACATTCTCACCAACGTCGAGTGGCACGGCAAGGATCTCACCGAGAGCGAGTCGGATCTCCCCATCCAACCGCCGCTGGCGCTCACCCATTACCGTCCCAAGGGAGGACGGGGTCTGAAAACATTCGCAGAAAATCAACAGGTCCAGTTTTCATCCAGTCAGTTTGCGGCCGGATTCTCGTTGCGCCGTCCGTTCATCAATCATCTCGGCTGGGACACCGCTTCGAAAGGCAAGTCCGCCGACAACCTGCTTTTTAACCGGACCATCGCGACCACGGGACTCGGTGATTATTGCGACCTGCAGTTCACTTTCGACATGCGCATGATCTCCGGGCCGGCGTGGAACACTCTCGATTGGGAATGCGGCGCAACCTACTGGGGCGGCGAGGTCTCCGTCGAGGGAAACGTGGTGTCCTATCGCAATCTGCACGCGGACAAAGGCTTCGTGGTGGATGCGGAATTTGAAGTGCGTCCAGATGGAATGGACGTCCGTCTGGCACAACAGACCAACTCCGATCGCGAAACACTCGAATGCGAAGCATGGCGTTTTCTTTGGAGCGGAAGGGTCTCACCCGTGGCAACCCTCGCCATCCCACTCCAAGATGCAGGACGGACCGGCGCGACGGAGCTGCCCGCGATCTGGGCGGCGCCCGGCTACGGAAATCTCTCCTGCAACATCGTCGAGGGAGATTCGGCGCGGCTCCAGGTGGATTCATGGCGTCAATATCTCATCGGCTGGACCGGCATCGTGTACGGACACCCGGGACCCTATCCCGCCAGCTTCAAACTGGGCCGCGCGCGACATGAATCGAAATTCGAGTTTCGTGTCGCCGACATGCTGCCGGGACATGCCCGCGCGCGGACGGCCCACCCTGAGTTCCGTCGCAACTGGGGACCGGGTTTCACGTTCCGACCCGAGCTCGCGGGATTCGCCAACAACTCCATGTCCAGCAACGCCCTCTCCTGCCTTTCGGGAACCACGGACATGGCCGCCTACACGCCCGCCCCGAAGGTCGGCCCGGCGCCGATTGAACTGGCGCGATGCACCGCCACGATGGCGCTCAAGGACGGACGCGGTTGCGCCAGCAGCCGTGAAATTTATCAGGACACCGATCCGGGAATTCTCAACACGGCCGGCCGGGTTCACCAGGTCGCCCCCGACGCCGACTGGCTGGAGGATGTCTGGCCTTTTGTCCGCCGCGCCACGGAACGGATCCTCTCGAAGATCGACCGTCGCGGACTCGTGGTCGCGCCGGTGTCATCGGGCAACTATGGCGGCTACTACGACATCTCGAATGCATGGGACTCCGTGAACTTCGGCCACTACGACGCCTACAGCAATGCGGAGACCTATCGCGCCTTCCGCAACGTCATCGCGATGGCGGGCGCCGTGGGCGAGCACAAACTCCAGGTCCGTCTCAGGCACGCGACCAAAAAGCTGCACAAGGCGTTCGAGCCCTGCTTCTACAATCCGAAAACCGGCTGGCTTGGCTCGTGGCGGAGCAAGGATGGCGAACTGCACGATTACGGCCATACGTGCGTCAACGGACCGGCGTGCGTGTATGGTTTGGTGTCGCCATCCCGAGCCCGAAGCATTCTCAAGCGCATGGAAGCGAAGCGGCTCGAACTCGGCGCGGACAATTTCACGTACGGCGTGCCAACCGCGTTGATCCCCATCCGTCGCGGCGATTATTCCCCCGGCTCATGGGGACAGGGCGTGCGAGAGGACGGACTGGATGGTTTCGGGATCTTCTGCAACGGATGCATCGCGCTCGTGCTGACCTATCACTACATACGCGCGATGACCGTGTTTGGATTCACCAAGGTGGCCGACCAGATGGCCCGGGAGATTCCACAGGGACATGCCCTCGGCCGTCTCATGGGCGGCATCGGAACCGGTCTCTCCTTCAACACATTCGATGGCATCGTGTGCGGATACGAGGGCGTGCTCGGCCTTCAGTTCCCCGCCCTGCTCGCGGTCGCGCAACACCTGAAGCTCGTCAAAACCCTCACACCAGAATACTGGCCCGCCGGAGGATGAACGACCATGCATCACACAGCTCTGCAACCAAAAAAAACGGAGGGACACGCTCTGTCGTGTCCACCCACGTCACAAATGAATATCAGCGTCCGCGTTCGCTTGAACGCTGATCTCCACTTTCACCAACGGACACGACGGAGCGTGTCCCTCCGTTACGGAAAAGCAAAGGAAGCCAGATGAAAAAACTCAAATGCGCGGTCATCGGCGCGGGTTGGTGGGGCACGACGGCTCATGTGCCCGCGCTGAAGCAGCATCCCCGCGCTGAGTTGATCGCCATCCAGACACGCGACCGGGACCAGGCGCGAAAGATCGCGGCGGATTTTGGTGTGCCCCACGGTTGCACCACGATCGAGGAGGTGCTCGCGATCGATGGATTGCGGGCTGTCGCGATCAGCTCGACTCCGCACCTGCATTACGCGCAGGCGAAAGCCTGTCTCGAACGCGGGCTTCATGTGTTGATCGAGAAGCCGATGACCTTCACGGTCCGGGAGGCGCAGGAACTCGTGGATCTCGCGGCAAAGCGCAATCTGCAATTCGTGATCAGTTGTCCCTGGCACTACACGACCCACAGCATCGAGGCTCGCAAGCTGGTCCAATCGGGCGCGCTCGGACGACTCAAGATGATCAGCGTGCTGATGACGAACTTCACGATGGGACTCTATCGCGGTCTGCCCTGGGACAAAGTCTTCGCCACCAATCCCGCACTCCAGAATGCGGAGAAGCCTTATATCGCGCCCGGCCAGTCATCCTACAACGACCCGGCGATCTCGGGCGGCGGACAGATCTACTGCCAGGTGTCGCACGCGTCGGCGTATCTTGGATTTCTCACGGGTCGTCAGCCGTCCGAAGTGTTTGCCCGGTTCGACAACGCGGATACGCCGGTGGACATTTACGACTCGCTCAATATCAAGCTCGACGACGGCACACTGGTCTCGATGGCCAGCACCGGCGCGACGATGCTTTCAAAACGTCATTACGAAGTGCGTGTGTACGGGACCGGGGGAATGCTCCTGCTGGAACTGTGGCAGGGCAAGATGGAGTTTCATGACCTGCATTGCAACGTCCGCACCTACCCCGACATCTCCGAGCCCGAGGCCCACAGCCAGACCAGCCTCCCCGAAGCCGGCCTCTATCCGATGTTCGCGCCCGTCTCGAACCTGGTGGACGCCGCGCTCGGCCTCGCGCCCAACGGTTCCCCAGCCACGCTCGGCCTCTTTGCCATGAAGATCACGGAAGCTGCCTGCCAGTCGGTGAAAACCGGCGCTAATGTGAAACTAAGGTAAACAGGCTGTAGACTGTAGGCCATAGGAGGAAATAATACCGGACTCTTCACGCATGACGACTAACAGCCTACAGCCTACAGCCTAAACAACCTGAACAGTCACCTCACCTCAACAAATTGAATCCATGAAAAATCTTCCTCAAGAAAACAGCCTGGGAATGAAGTTTGTGCCGGCTGGGACAAAGGGCGTGCTTTTCTGCACCTGGCTGACGCGGGTTCAGGATTTTGAAGCGTTTGTGGCTGCGACCGGTCACGATGCCACGAAGCGTTTGATCTCCCTGGGCACGGATGGCGGAACCAAGGAAGCTGGAAAAGGTTGGATCGAACGCGGGCACACCTGGAAGAATCCCGGTTTCAAACAGGGACCGGATCATCCGGTCAGCGGGATCAATTGGGCGGACTCCCTGGCCTTCTGCAAATGGCTGACGGAAAAGGAGCGGAGGGCCGGATCGCTCGCGGAAAATCAGGAGTATCGCCTGCCGACGGATGCGGAATGGAGCCAGGCGGTGGGGACGGCCGAATACCCGTGGGGCAACGAGTGGCCGCCGCCGCCCGGTGTCGGCAACTACGCGGGAGAGGAAGCGCGGGACAAGGATTGGCCGGACGCCAGCACGGTGATCAAGGGCTACAATGACGGATATCCGAGGACGTCGCCGGTGGGGAGTTTTCCAGCCAACGCATACGGGCTTTACGACATGGGTGGAAACGTCTGGGAATGGTGCACGGATTGGTATCACGTGGGAATGAACACTTTGGAATCGCGCAGGGTGGTTCCGTCTTATGACGATGATGGTGGAGGACGCACCTACCGTGTGTTGCGCGGTGGGTCATGGTTCAATGATATTCCCGCCCTCATGACCTGTTCGTCCCGCGACCCCGGGTACCCCGACGTTCGTTACGGCAACGTCGGTTGCCGGGTTGTTCTCGCGACGGGTTAGTCTGCTTCACAAGTGACGGGACATAAGATGAAAATTGTTGGCTACAGCGATCGGTTCAGCGTGGCGCCGGGTGAAAAAATCCAGTTCATGGTGAGTTGTGAATTGCCAGCGTACCGCGCGGACATGGTGCGTCTCATCCATGGCGACCCGAATCCGCGCGGACCGGGTTTCAAGGAGAGACTCGTCGAAACTTCTGCAAGCGGTGAGTATCCGGGTCGGAAGCAGGCCATCAACAGCGGATCTTACGTGAGCGTGCCGGACAGTCCCCGTCTTCGCCAATCCGGCAGTTTCACGCTGCAATCCTGGATCTACCCGACCACGCCCGGAAAAAAAACGCAGGGGATATTGACCAAGTGGTCCGCCGCTCATGGCACGGGTTATGGCCTGTTCCTTGACGAGGGCGGAAACCTTGCTTTGTGGATTGGTGACAAGGATGGCCGTGTCGAACGGATCCGCACCGGCAAACCCCTTCGTGCTTCCAACTGGTATTTTGTTGCCGCCGCATACGACGCGCAGAGCGGGAAAGTCTGGCTTCATCAAGAACCGCTGGCGGCGTGGCCGCTGGACGATACGAGGGCGATGGCGGAACATTCCACCCAGATCCGGACGCTTGGAGAAAGTGACGCCGCCTTCCTGATGGCCGGATATTGGCAGCGGGGCGATTCAGGAAAAGAGATTGTCGGAGGGCATTTCAACGGCAAGATCGAAAGTCCGCGGTTGTTCGGCCGGGCCCTGAATCGGGACGAGATTGAGTCTCTCAAGAAGGGTGCCGCCCCGACCAATCTTGGCGCGGCGCTCATTGCCGCGTGGGACTTTGCCCCCGGCAGCTCTTCGAGAAAGATCACAGACACGTCGTCCCATGCACTGCATGGCCAGACGGTCAACCTGCCGACACGGGCAATGACCGGTCACAACTGGACCGGGATTGAGGCGAACTTCAACCGTGCGCCGAACGAGTATGGCGCCATTCACTTCCACGACGATGACCTGGATGACGCGGGGTGGGAGGTTGACTTTGAGCTTGTCGTTCCCGCGTCATTCAAAAGCGGCGTGTACGCCGCGCGCCTGAAGTCGGGTGACAGTGAAGACTACATTCCGTTTTTTGTGAGGCCAAAGAAAGGGACGGTGTCTGCGCGAATTGCGTTCCTTGTGCCCACCAACAGTTATCTGGCCTATGGCAACGAACACTTGATGGACGATCCCAAGATCCAGGCGATGCTTGGTGGCATCGGCTCGTATCCGTCACAAGCACAGGATAAGTACATCATCGAGCATGGCCTGCACAGCTTGTACGACCGTCATACGGATGGCAGTGGCGTCTGCTATTCGTCGCGCCTGCGACCGATCCTGACCATGCGGCCCAAGTACAACACGCAGGTGCTGGCCAATGGACGTGGCGCTCCGCACCAGCTGAATGCCGACCTTCACCTGCTGAACTGGATGGAGGCCAAGGGGCACGAGGTTGACGTGATCACGGATGAAGACCTCCATTTTGAAGGAGCTGATCTGCTCGCTCCCTACAAGGTGATCGTCACGGGAACACACCCCGAGTACACGTCCGGGCCGATGATGTCGGCGCTGGAGACTTACTCTGAAAATGGCGGGCGCCTCATGTATCTCGGTGGTAACGGTTTTTATTGGGTGACGTCCATCAGTCCCGAACATCCGCACTTCGTCGAAGTACGACGATGGGGCGGCACCCGTCCATGGGAAGCAGCGCCGGGCGAATATCATCACAACACCACCGGAGAACTCGGTGGGCTATGGCGCCTTCGCGGAAGCGCTCCACAAAAGCTGGTGGGTGTCGGTTTCACGGCCCAGGGCATTGACCGGAACTCACCCTATCGTCGTCAGCCGGGGAGTTTCGATCCAAGGGCTGCCTTCATCTTCGAGGGTGTCGGCAAGGACGAACTCATCGGCGACTTTGAGTCGTTGGTCATGGACCATGGTGCGGCCGGGTTTGAAATGGATCGCCTCGACTATTCCCTGGGCACACCTTCCCACGCTCTTTTGCTGGCATCATCTTCAGGCCATTCCAACTCCTACCAGCACGTGGTCGAGGAGGTTCTCATTGCGAACTCCAGCCAGGGAGGGAGTGTGAATCCCTTGGTGAAAGCGGACATGGTTTACTTCGAATGTCCGAAAGGGGGAGCCGTGTTTTCCGTTGGCTCGATTTCCTGGTGCGGATGTCTTTCTTTCAACCATGGCAACAACAATGTCTCGCGTATCACCGACAACGTCTTGAGGACATTCGCATCAGACGACCCGCTACCAAGGTAAATAGACTGTAGGCTGTAGGCCATAGAAAGAAATCATGCGTGACCATACAATGCTGAAAAGGCTAACAGCCTATAGCCTACAGCCTAAACAACCTGAACAATTCTGTAACCAAAACTTCAAAGAAAAAAGCAAATGAATTCAAACAACTTGACGGCGGGCGTGGCCCGCGTGGACATCACCCCACCCATCGGCTTTCGCCTGCAAGGCGCAATGCGGCGGATCGAGCCTTCCACCGGTGTCGAATCGCCGCTCCTCGCCCGGGCGCTGGTTCTCGCTGATGAAAAGACCAAGGTCGTCATCTTCGATTGCGACCTGATCGGGGTCGATCTTCCGCTGGGCGACAAGATCCGAAAAACCGTCGGTGCCCGGCTTGGGATTCCCGCAAGCCGGGTGATCCTCGGATGCACCCATACCCACAACGGCCCGTGCACAACGCGAGGAACCATTGGAGGTCCGCATCATGCCGGCGGCAAACCCGGTGAAATCGAGATTCTCGAGGCCTATATCGAAACGCTGGTCCATCAACTCGAAGGCGTTGCCGTCCTCGCGGACAGCCAGCGTCAACCGGCCCGGGCCGCCGCGGGCTGCGGCGAGGCACCCGGCGGAATTCATCGGGAGGAACTTCTTCCCGACGGCCGCATCGTCGTCGGACAAAACCCCTCGGGGCCGAAAGACCATAGCGTGAATGTTCTGCGAGTGGATGATTTGAATGGGAAGCCGATCGCAGTAATGACCGGTTACGCCGCGCATCCTGTCGTGATGGGCTATAACACCCGCCTGCTCAGCCCTGATTTCCCGGGGGTGGTGAAGCGGATCGTCGAACAGGTCACAGGTGCAACCTGCATCTATCTCACGGGCGCGGCCGGAAACCAGGCGCTGACCCAGTTTCTCCAGGACGACTGGGGCCAGATGGAACGCATCGGGGGCGTCATCGGAAGCGAGGTGGTCAAGGTTTTCTACGGGATCGAGACGCGTCCACACAAAGTCATCCGCGAGTTGGGCGTTTCGCTGTCGAGCATCGCGCTTTATCACACGGAGTTCATGGATGGCCCGACGCACAGGTGTTTTCAGGCCGCCAGCCGGCAGGTCACGGTGCCCCTGCGTCCGATGCCATCGCTCGAACAGGCCGAGGCCGAACTGGCCAAGGCAACCGCGAATCTCAAAAAACTCGAATCGGACAACGAACCGACGACAAAGACCTACCCCGCGCGAATGGTGAAAATCTGGGCGGAGGGCGTGGTGGGCAAGCTCAAGGCCGGGATCAAACAGGAAAACAAGGACTTCGAAATCGTCGGGTTTCGTCTCGATGATTTCGCACTGGTCGGAATGCCCGGCGAACCGTTTGTCGAGATCGGCCTCGCTGTCAAGAAACGGTCGAAAGCGAAACACACGCAGTTTGCCGGCTATTGCAACAGTGTCATCGCCTACTGGCCCACCGCCGACGCCGTCCGACAGGGCACCGCCATGTCGGTGGACGCGGCGCTCAAGTCATACAACATCTCCGCGCCGCCGGTGGCCGAGACGGTGGACATCCTGGTTGCCGGATTCGATGGATTGTTAACCGAACTGGGCATCTGATCGGATCAACGATGAAACTCAAGCTGTCCTGCTCTGATTTTACGTTTCCGCTGCTGTCGCATGACCATGCGCTTGATTTGATTTCCATGCTCGGGTTCGAGGGCGTGGACATTGGTCTGTTCGCGGCCAATGCGCATCTCCAGCCTGCACGCGTCCTGAAAAATCCCCGTGCTTCCGCGAAGGAATTGTCAGCCAAGGTTTATGGCCGCGGTTTGAAGTTTGCCGATATTTTTCTGACACCGGGCCCGGATTTTCAGACACTGGCCGCCAACCATCCGAACGCGGGAGTGCGGCGGAAATCACGCGACATTTTCCTGCGCGCGCTGGAATTCGTCGTGCGGTGCAAGGCAAAGCACCTGGGCGCGCTTCCGGGCGTCCACTGGCCCGGGGAATCATACGGGGACTCTCTCCAGCGCTGTTCAGCGGAATTGGCGTGGCGCGGCGCGGAGTCCAGGCGGGCTGGCGTGGAATTCTCCGTCGAGCCGCACCTGGGATCGATCATTTCCACCCCGAAGAAAACGTTGCGGTTGATCCAGATGACACCGGGCCTGACGCTGACCCTCGATTATGGCCATTTCACATTCCAGGGTTTTGCCGACCGTGAGATCGAACCGCTGGTTGCGCACGCCTCCCACTTCCATGCGCGCGGCGGCGCGCGATCGCGCCTGCAAACGTCCGTCAAAAATAACAGGATTGATTTCAAGCGCGTCCTCCATGCGATGAAACGCACCGGCTACCGCGGGTATGTCTGCGTCGAATACGTGTGGATTGATTGGAACCATTGCAACGAAGCGGACAATATTTCCGAAACGATCCTGATGCGGGACTTTCTCCGAAAGGTAAAGCCAACCAAAAATACATGAAGTTTTGCCACGGATGAACACGGATGAAACACGGATTTATTCGACATGATTAACAGGATGAACATGATTTCTGAATGACAACAGATGCCGAGGTGTTGATTTGAAGCTGGCCACAGCCAGCTTCAAATCAACACCTCAACTTTAATCCTGTGAATTTTGTTAATCCTGTCAAAAATCTCCACCGTGCAAGGCAATTTCTTTTTATCCGTGTAAATCCGTGTTAATCCGTGGCTAAAATCTGGGAGATCAATTCTTAGACTTCACAAAATAACATCCATGAATAATTTCAAAAATCGCAAGGTCCTGGTCGTCGGTGGCGCGAGCGGGTTCGGACTCGGCTGCGCCCGCGAACTTCTCAAGCGCGGCGCCCGAGTGGCCATCGGTGACGTAAACCAGGCTTCCCTGCGAAAAGCAGCCGGACAACTCAAAAATGCCAGACTCGTCACGGTCGCCATGGACGTCACCTCCCTGTCCTCGGTTCGAAAAGCTGTCGCGAAGTGCGCGCGACGTCTGGGCGGCCTCGATACGCTGGTCAACTCGGCGGGCATCCTTGCGATCACTCCGTTCGAGGAGGTGAGCGAGAAGGAATGGGACCGGATCCTGTCGGTGGACCTCAAGGGTGTATTCCTCGCCTGCCAGGCCGCTTCGCCGCTCCTTCGGAAAAGCGGGCGTGGCCGCATCATTAACATTTCCTCGGATGCCGGGAAAATCGGGTTTCCTTTCATCGCGCCGTACTCGGCCGCCAAGGCCGGGATGATCGGAATGAGCCGGTCCATCGGCGCGGAACTGGCGAGGGACGGCGTGACCGTGAACTGCATCTGTCCCGTCGGCGCGCCCGACACGGCGATGGGCCAATGGGGACTGGCATGGAAGATGAAACGCTCGGGCCTTTCGGCGGAGGAGATCAAGGCGCAGACCGGCCAGGGAAATCCGATCCAGCGCAACTGCACCGTCGAGGACGTGACGAATGCCATCCTGTTTTTCATCTCGGACGAGTCCGGTTTCCTGACGGGCCAGGCCCTCGATGTGGACGGCGGTTCCATCAACGTGCGCGGTCTTCCCGGTGCCTCCAAGGCAACGAAGCGATGAACGTTCCATGAAATCCCGAATCAAATCCGTCACCGCGCTTCCGCTCCGATACCCGGAGCCGCATGACAACAACAACCTGCGCTGCATCACGCTGGCGCGCGTTGAGACGGAGGATGGCGCGGTCGGCTGGGGCGAATGCATTTCGCAGGTCCCCGAGTCCGCACTCGCCGTCAAGGTCATCATCGAGCAGGGTTACGCTCCTCTCCTCGTCGGGGAGGATCCTCTCGACGTGGAACGGCTCTGGCAGAAAATGCTCGGACGCATCTGGTGGTACGGCCCGCAGGGCATCGCGGCCTTCGGCGTCAGCGCCGTGGACATGGCTCTATGGGACCTGAAAGGAAAACTTCTTGGACTGCCCGTCTGCAATTTGCTCGGCGGAAAATTGAACGGAAAGGTGCCCGCAATGGCGTCCGTGGTTCTGGACATGGAAAATCTGGACGCGACCGAAAAGGAATTTGCGTGGTTTCGCGAGCAGCGCTATCGGATGGTCAAGGGCGGCTGGGGCAAAAAACCGGACGCGCTCTTCGGGCTGGATCGAAAGCGCGACATCGAAGTGGCCCGACGCGTGCGACAGGTGATCGGCGACGACGTGCAACTTGTGTTCGATGTCATGGCGTCGTTGTTGAAGTGGGATCTCTCAACCGCCACTCAACGCCTGCATGATCTGGAACCCTACCGCCTGCAATGGATCGAAGAACCCCTCCCCCCGCATGACTTGAAGGCGCATGCACATCTGCGCCGCATGACGAGCACCCGCATCGGAACTGGAGAACAGGAGTGGAATGTGGAGGGCTATCGTCGCCTCATCCAATCCGAAGGAGTCGATGTGATTCAAATGGATCCAGGACGTTGTCTCGGCATCACCGGCTGCCGCCATGTCATCAAGCTCGTGGAAGCTGAAAATCTCCGTTTCAGCGCCCACACCTGGAGCAGCGCGATCAATACCGGGGCAAGCATCCACTTGTGCGCCAGCTCGACTCATGGTGTTGGCATGGATTTCAAGCCGCACGAGTCGCCGATGCAGCACGAACTCGTGAGCGATCCTTGGATTCAAAAGAACGGCGACATCGAGGTTCGCGACACACCGGGCCTCGGCGTGACCGTGCTCTCAAACATCGTTAAAAAATACCAATTCAAATGAACCTCTTTGATCTCAAAGGAAAAGGCGCGCTGGTGACCGGGGCCGCGGGCGGTCTCGGGAGCGCCATGGCGACTGCGTTGCGCGATGCCGGCGCGGGCGTGGCGGTGGTCGGACGCTCCGAGCCAACAAAGAAGTGGAAGGACGAAGGCTTCATTCCTTTGCAGGCGGACTTGAGAAAGAAGGGTGAAGCCACACGCGTGGTGGCCGAGGCCGGAAAGGCGCTGGGACGGCTCGACATTCTCGTGGCTGCGCATGGTTTGGCGCGTCGCGCGGTGGCTGAGGAATTTTCGCGGGAGGACTGGGATGCAACGATCGAGACCAACCTGACCTCCGTGTTCGAAACATCCCAGGCTGCGGGACGTCATTTTCTCAAGCAGGGTCGGGGCAAGATCATCCTGGTCGCCTCGATGCTTTCCTTTTCCGGTGGGTTGCGCGCGTGCGCGTACTCCGCGAGCAAGGGGGGCATCGCACAACTCACCAAGGCACTCGCCAACGAATGGGCCGCGCGCGGGGTCAACGTCAATGCCATCGCGCCGGGCTACTTTGAAACGCCCATGACGCAGGCATTGCGCGACGACCCGAAGCGCAACCAGCAAATTCTTGACCGCCTCCCCGCGGGACGCTGGGGAAAACCGGACGAGTTGGCCGGCGCTCTGGTGTTTCTCGCCTCCGCCGCTTCGGACTACGTGCACGGCATCATTTTACCCGTCGATGGAGGCTGGCTCGCGCGATGAAGATGTCACAGTTTGTCCCTGTAGGAGCCGCTGCCAGCGGCGATGGGAGGTGGGAGGTGCTGCCGGTCGCCGCTGGCAGCGGCTCCTACACTCGGAAAGATAGGGTGGCGACAACATGAAGATCGGGCTCGATCAATTCAGCTTTCACCGTTTTCACGGCGACGTCTTCCCGTGGGAAAGCGACCCCGTCACACGCTGGACGCTCGTGGATTTTCTGGAGTACGCCAACCAGCAACGCGTGCAACTGGTGGGCTTGCATGTTCATTACCTGACGACCGACGAGGCGACTCATCTCGGGGAGACGCTCGCATCTCGCGGAATGACCGCGATCCTCGAGTGGGGGCATCCTGACGGGCTGCAGATGGGCACGAACCGCGAAGCGGTCGGTGATTTGCAACGCTGGCTCGCCCGTGCCGGGAAAATCGGCGTCCCACTCGTGCGCATCGTGGCGGGCTATCCGTCATGGCGCGGACGCGAGCCGGTGGCGACGCAGATCGAACGGCTCGTGCCGATCCTGCGCGATCTCTGTCACGAGGCTGCCGCACTCAACATCACGCTCGCCATCGAGAACCACGCCGACTTTACGCCGAAGGAACTTCTCGATCTGGTTAAACGCGTCGGCAGCAAACATCTGCGAATCTGCTTCGACACCGGCAACTGCGTGCGGGTTGGCGCGGACCTGGTCGAGTCAGCGCGGGCTGTTGCGCCTTTCACCGCGATGGTCCATCTCAAGGACCTGCGCGTGCTCGAGGCCTCGCAAGGCGACCCATCTGCCAACTGGCCAAGCGCTCCCATCGGGCAGGGATCATTTGATCTTCCCGCCGTTTTGGATGCGCTCTCCAGCGGCGGCTTCGACGGGCCTCTCCTGATCGAACTCGCGCAGCTTCATCCCGATTTCCACGACGAGCAGACCGTCGTCGAGCAAAGCCTGCGCTGGCTGAGAAACCATGTGGCGCCTGAAACTGCACGCAAATGATTTGGGATTGGCAAAACCAAAACCGTACGCAATCGTCCTTGGAGCCATGAAAGACCACTCACCCAACACGGCGGGACATTGGATCCGTGAGGCGGTCGCCAGTCGCAAACCGGAGTTCAGTCTGGAGCAGGAGTTTTATACCCATCCGGAAATTTTCGAGCTGGATGTTCAGCGCATTTTCCACCGCTTCTGGCTTCTGGCCGGGCATGTCAGCCAGATTCCCAACGAGGGTGATTACTTTCTTTACCACGTCGCCAATGAATCCATGATCATCATCCGCGGCAAAAACTCCGAGGTGAATGCCCTGTACAACGTCTGTCGCCATCGCGGTTCGCGGGTGTTGCTCGAGAAAACAGGGCGGGCGCGCCATCTGGTCTGTCCCTATCATGGCTGGGCTTACGCGACGGACGGAGCGTTGACGGGTTGCATGCATATGCCGGAAAGTTTCGATAAAACCCAATATGGACTCCGTCGGGCGCATGTACGTGTGACCTGTGGACTCATCTACATCAGCCTCGCGGAGAAACCCCTGGATTTTGAGCCCTTCGACCGGGATCTTACGGCCCATCTTCGGCTGTACCATCTCGATCAGGCGAAAATCGCCCACCATGAATCCTACCCGGTGGCGTGCAACTGGAAGCTTCTTTGTGAAAACTTCTGTGAATGCTACCACTGCGGCACCGCCCACCCCGAGTACACGGGGAAGGTGATGACGGCTGCTGTGACCGCTTCGCCAAGTCTCCAGGCACTCTCGGATCAGGTGGAAGCTCAAGGGCGCGATCACTTTGCCAAAATGGGCCTGGACACCCGAACCATTGGGATGGGAAAGGGCGGCTGGTATTGGATGGCACGGTATGCCTTCAGACCCGGCTTCGTAAGCCAGACAAAGGACGGCAAATCGGCCGCTCCCCTCTTCGGTGAGCTGAAAAATCCGGATGCCGGTGTATTTTCATTTTTTACCTGGCCCAACGCGGTGATCGATGCCAGCGCCGACCACGCCGCCCTGGTCCAGCTTACACCGTTGTCAGCCACCCAATCCCGTGCCGACGTGTACTGGCTTGTCCGTAACGATGCGGTTAAAGGGAAGGATTACGACCACGATCATCTGACCTGGCTGTGGAAGATCACCGGGGAACAGGACATGACCCTTTGTTTGAACAACCAGGCCGGTGTCAACTCCAGCTGTTACAGCCCGGGCCCATACTCGGAAGCGGAACAGAATGTCGAAGGCTTCGTATGCTGGTATCTGAAACAGGTGATGGACGAGTCCCCAGGCGCAACATTTTCAGGAGGAAAATCATGATCAACATGGATTTCAGCAACAAGGTGGTCATTGTCACGGGCGCGGGCGCGGGCATCGGCAAGGGAATTGCCAGGGTGTTCGCGCGCGCGGGCGCCAAGGTCGTTGTCAACGACATCAACAAGAAAACCGGGAACGTGATTGCCGAGGAAATCAACGCGGGCGGTGGCGAAGCAATTTTTGTGCATGGAGATGTTTCGAAGCCGTCCGTTGGAATCCGAATGGCCCAAATCGCATGGAAAAAATTCGGCGCGCTTCACACGCTCGTCAATAACGCGGGCATCTTCGTCTTGAAGGGGCTTCTCGACACCACCCCCGCCGAATGGGACAAGACGATGGCGGTGGATTTGCGTGGCATTTATTGCTGTTCGCGTCCCGCCGCGCCGCTCATCGAAAAATCCGGGGGCGGCGCGATCATCAACATCGCCAGCGTGCATTATCGCTCCACCCTCGCCGGATTCGCCGCCTACGCCGCGGCCAAGGGCGGCGTGGTGGGTGCGACCCGGAGCATCGCGCTGGAATTGGCGCCGCGCGGAGTCCGCATGAACGCACTTTGTCCCGGCTTCACCGAGACGGAAATCTACACGCAATGGTTGAATACCTTTCCGAATCCAAAAAAGAAGGACGCTGAATGTCGGAAACTGCAACCAAGCGGCAAGCTCAGCCAGCCGGAAGACATCGGTTACGCCGCACTGTTCCTGGCCTCGGATCTCGGCAAAATGATCACCGGCACCACATTGATCGTGGACGGTGGCCTGACCGCGCGATTGTACCAAGATTGATTTTACATCCATCCTTTTATGACTCATCCCAAAACCCTGATCGCCGCCCACCTGGATTTGCGCGGCATCATGTTTCGTCCATCCTACATTCCCCAGCTCTTGGCGGACCTCGCCGGCCAGGGGATCAATGCCGTCGTCGCTGATTATGAGGACAACTTTCCATACAAGGGGGTCGGCATCACATTCGATTCGTCCACGAAGTGGTCGGAGAAAAATTTCCAGACATTTCTCGCCGAGGCTCGCAAAAACCGCATCGAGGTGATTCCCATGCGGCAATGCGTGGCGAATCTCGAATATGTGCTTCGTTGGGAGAAATACCGCGGCTTTGCGATGAACCGCAACCATCCCAGCACGCTCGACGTCAACAACCCGAAGGCCAAGGCGCTGATTTTCGAAATGCTGCGGCAGGTCCTCGTCGCGCATCCCGACAGCCGTTACATCCACATCGGCATGGACGAGGCGTGGGCGCTGGTGAATTACGATCTGGCCCGGGGAAAGGACGGCATCCACCTGTTCCTCAATTATCTCTCCGAGGTGTGTGACATCTGCGAAGCGCATGGGAAGATGCCCATGATGTGCAGCGACATGCTGGAGGATTACATGACCCCGTCGCGGCTGAAACTCTTTTTGAAATTCAAGAATCGCGTGGTGCTTTGTCCCTGGGATTACGATGCCGAAGGCGACCGCTCGGCAATCGGACGGATGGGCGGATATCGCGTGAGCCGGAAATGGCTGGAGGAACCTGATCATCCCGCGGCGCCCACCATCTGGACGGCCCACACGTTCATCGAAGACATGCCTGCGGCGATACGGCGGATCGTGCGCCCTTACTTGAAGGGACGCTTTTTCACCACGCTGTTCCAAGTGGACGTGTGGAGACGGCTCGGCTTCCAGGTTATGGGAACCACTTCCGTGCGGGTTGACTCCGATGGGGGCACCTACCCGTTCTACAACAAACGGGCTGCAAACATTCGCGCATGGGGACGGGCCGCAAAGCGCGCGCGCGCAATCGGCGTGATCGCAACCTCATGGGCGCGTGGGACAAGCTGGCGTCCCCCCATCTGCAACATTGACCTGACATGGCCGCTGATCACGGAATTCGCGCGCTCACTGGGCGCGCGTCCAAAACCATTCTTCGCCGGCATTCCGCAGCGGACGGTGGAGGTCATTGTCAAATTCCTGGGCCGGTGCCGCGCCGATTGGCGTCTGGAAACCCAGGTCGCCGACCAGATGGAAGCGCTGGCGCCCAGGATCAAGTCGCATCGCCACGAATGGCAGAGCATGATCATCATGGCGCGGCTCCTTCCGCTGCATCGCCGCGTCGAAGCTGCGGTAAGCGATGTGGATTATTTCAACGCGAACAACCGACCCGTGAATGCAGAATGGCAACGGCGTCTGGATGATCAGGCCGGGATTCTCAAGGAACTGGCCGCCATGCGTCGCAAAGTTTACTCTCATTTTTCGAAGCGTTATCACGGCAATGGATTCGAGGAATGGATTTACGATATTTTTGATCGGCACACCCGCAAGCTCAAGGACTGCCGTCGCACCAGCCTCCAAATGTCGAAAAAGTCCCGTCCCACTTGATTTGAGAGTGGCGTGCCCGGGGTGGCTCGAACACCCGACCGTCGGTTTAGAAAACCGATGCTCTATCCAGCTGAGCTACGGGCACGTTCCAAGGGTGAAATCCGGCGGCTGAAAGTTTCTGCAACCCTGATGCCCCATTATGCGCGGTGCGGATGATGCGGCAAGGAGATTTGAAAATTCATCTGCCGCGCGGTTCAACTGTATGGCCCCCAGAAACCATCTCCACCGGTGCTTTCCTTGAGCGCTTCCTTCGAGCTTGGATTGATCCGCACCCGTCCCACGACCGTGCCGATTTCAAATGGGTTCCCCAGCCGGTCGTTGCCCCCGCTCGTCGCCAGCTTGCTGCCGGTCTTGATGTAAGGCGTGAGAGAATTCCATGGCGGCAAATCCGTCTCCGTCTTGTTGTTTTCAAGGGCCCATTGGTCCTTGGCGGCGTCCACCATTCGAAGTTCATTCATGATTTTAACCGCGGTGTCCTTCTGGAGTTTTTTGATGAATTCCCCATCCACCCTGGCGCCGGCATCTTCCAGAAATTTGGCCGCTTCCTTGTGGCCTCCCAGTTTTGCGGCTGCGAGTGCGGTCCAGCCATCCGGCTGGGCAACCTTCCAGTCGCCCCCCTTGTCGAGCAACAGCTTCACGATTTCCCCGTGACCGCGAAACGCGGCGCACATGAGCGCGGTGGTGTTTTCCTCGTCCGCGGCATTGACGTCGGCCTTCTGATCGAGCAGGAGGCTGACGATGTCCTTGTGGCCGCCATAAGACGCAGCCATGAGGGCCGTGGTGCCATTTGCATCCTTCGCATTGGCATTCACGGCACCCCCTTTGAGCATGGCTTCAACCGACTTGGTTTCACCACGGAGAATATACACCATGAACATCGTGTTCGTGGACTGCTGCGCGAACGAGGGGGAAATGGGGGAGAGAAAACAACAGACGGCGACCAGAAAACCGGAACGGCTGGCGAACATCATTCCCCGGCCTTTTCCTTGGGCTTGCTTGAAACAAATTCGTCGGCCTGTTTTTGCGCCTCGGCAACCTGTTCGCGATTCAGGCGGGAGAGGATCACCTTGCTGTCAAAGTATGCGCCCAGGTCCAGGCTCTCCTTTCCGGCAATCTTGAACCACTTGAGGGCCTCGACGTCGTCCTTCGTCACGCCTTCACCCCGCATGTACATCTGGCCGAGGCAGGCCTGCGCGGAATGAAATCCCTGGTCGGCGGCGAGGCGGTACCATTTGATGGCCTCGGCGGCATCCTTCGCAACGCCATTTCCTTTGCGGTACATTTCACCGAGGCACGACTGCCCCTCGGCCAATCCCTGGTCGGCGGCCTTGCGGTACCACTTCACAGCCTCGGAGAAATCCTGTGGAACATGCGCCCCCTTCTGGTAATTCCGACCAAGTTCCACCTGGGCCTGGGCATCGCCTTTTTCAGCGTCGGTCCTGACCCGCTCCGACTCGGCAACATCAAGAGCGACTGTCTCGAGCGGATCCCGTCCCGTTGGATGATTCTGTCCCTCGCGGGCAACAGCCCCGGGCGCCAGCAGCGACGACAGTGCGAGGCACAGCGATAGATTCCTGAATTGAAAAATATTCATGGGGGGAGAATAAACGGCGGATGGATGAACAACAAGCTCCGAACACGGCGACCCTGCATTTCCTACCAGGATGCGGCTACTGAGGCGAGGCGGATGCGGAGGGCGTGGCCTGAACGGTAAATTCCAGCCTGCTCACGATCTGCGACATCTTCCCACTTTCAAAGGGGGTGAGTTGCTCCCTGTATTGTTGTTGCTGCCGTTTCAAATTCTCGAGTTGCACGGCGATATCCTTCTTCCGCTGCTCAAACTCCGCATTCCGGAATGCGTCTGATTCCGGTTTGACAAACTTGCCGCTTAACCCGCCCTTGAAATCCCCCTTGAGCCCTCCGCCTGCCTGCGACCCTCCTCCTTCCGGTGGCGGCTCGGGCGGTTTTTGAGCCAGCTCGGTCTCCAGCGTGGAAATCTGGCGCGTGACCTGGCCCAACGCCTGGCTCAATTCCCTCTGGGTGTTTTTCTCGGATGCGTTCAGGGGACGCTGGATGGTGGCCTGGATCATTTTTCCGTCAATATCCAGACTGCCAGCCCACTGGCTGGAAGGCGGGGGATTTTCCCCGGAAGTGCGGGTGAATGGCGCCGACGCACGGATCGTTTTTTCCACCAAGCCAGCCAATGTGGCGTTCGAATCCGCCTGGTCGCCGGTTGGTTTCAACGTCACAACCGCCCCTTGGGCATCCAACCCCATGTCAAATTTTACATTCCCCGCGGCCAGGTCCTTGGTGGAAACATCCGACAGGTTTTTCTGCAACTTCTGGCTGATGATGAGTTCCAAGGGTGAAAGCTTCGGCTTGCTGGCATTGGCCACATGGGTGGTGATTTGTGTTTTCGCCTTGTCCACGGTGCCCTGGAGCCTTGGATAAAAATAATAGCCGGCTCCAACAGCGAGGGCCACAAGGACCAGCAGAACGACTTTCCCGACAGGGCTTTCCTTTTTTACGGGAGCTGCGACCATCACGGGCTCTTCCCTGAGCTTCAGCTTGTGGACATCCTGCGGGGGCTGCTTCGCCGGCGGAGGTGTTTCAGCTCCCGCAGCAGGAGAATCCGAATGCACAGGAGCCGGAGACGCCGAATCCGTCGGGACGTGAAGAGGGGCAGGCGTCCCCGCGGGCTGATCCGGTGGCAACGTGGGCACGCGAAGCACTCTCCTGGGTTCTTCAGCCTCGC
>JAHFSY010000130.1 GCA_023269615.1 Verrucomicrobiota bacterium | reverse complement strand
CAAGCTGGACGGCCCCCTGGACTTGCGGATGAATCCAAACAAAGGCAGGTCGGCGGCCTGTCTGATCGAAACCTTGGACGAGGCGGGGCTGGCACGCATTCTGGCCGGGAACGCCGATGAACCCCATGCCGCATTGTTGGCAAAAGCCATCATCGCAGCCCGCGCAAAAACATCCATCCAGACCACGAAAGCTCTTACCCAAATCCTCGAGCGTGCCTTGTCCACGCCATCCATGCGTGGAAAAGAAGACGAAATCGAAGGATCCATCCGTCGAGCGTATCAGGCGCTGCGGGTTGCGGTGAACGAGGAGTTTTCCAATCTTGAAAGATTTTTGACCATTCTCCCATCCTGTTTGAAGCCGGGCGGGCGCGTGGTCATTTTGAGTTTTCACTCGGGAGAAGATCGACGGGTGAAAAAGTTTTTTCAGGCTGGGCTGCGCGAAGGCCATTATTCCAGGATTGCCGAAGCGGTGGTGCGTCCCAGTGCCGAGGAAGTCCGGTCAAACCCGCGATGCTCGAGCGCCAAGCTTCGGTGGGCGGTTGCGGGTTGAGCAGAATGTGCGGTGACACAAATGGCCGCGCCGTCTGATCACACCCGGTCGCCGTTGGCAACGGCTCCTACAAAATCAGTGTGTGGCGAGGGTGAGGATGGCGTCTTGCATGCCGTGGATCAGTTTTTTGTCGGCGGGGCAGATGGTTGCAAGGATGCCGCCCAGGTCGGGTTTGTCGTTTTGGACGAAGTAATACGGGCAGAGGCGGAGGCGGCCTTTCATGGTGATCTGCTCATTTTTTTCGAAATTGTGCCAGGCGTGCTCGACGAGTTTTGTCTTGGCGAAGCGTTGGAGGATGTGGGGGTGGGTTTTGAATTCACCGAGGGCGCGGGTTACTTCCTTTTTCCAGTCGTCGCCGGACATGTCGCTGCCGAGGAAAACGCCGCGGCTGCCCCATGCGCGTTCCGAGAAGCCGGAGATTTTCAGGATGAGGTCGCGCTGCTTTTGCGAGAAGTTTGAAAGCTGGCTCCAGTCGTGGATGTTGAGATGCGGGATCACGGCGTGAGGTGGGAGAGGTGACGGATCCATGAGCCATGTAAATGGGATGAGCGGTTGGAGGTCGCGAAAGTAGCGGTCGCCGAGTTCGCGACGCCAGAAATCGGCGAGTTGCGGGAACCAGAAAAGCGCGAACCAGAGTTTTTCTTCGAAGAAAGGCTTGAAAGGAGGGGTGACGTGCACATGGCCTTCCGCGGCGGCGTGAATGAGTTTGTCGGCGTTGGCGATGTTGGAAAGGTCGAACAGCTCGAAGAAACGATAAATGACGGCGACGGGTTCGTTGTGGAGGAAGACGCCGTTATCGCGATATTCCAGGTCCTCTGCTCGACAGCAGAGGAATTTGAAATTTGAGATTTGAAATTTGAGATTGGCGGAGGCGAGCCATTCCATTTCCGGACGGTAGGCTGCGGCCTCGTCGGAGACGACGAGGGCGATTTGAGATTTGAGATTTGAGATTTGAGATTTGGGAGCCAGGGCTGCGGCGAATGCTTTTAGCATCGCGGGCGGTTGTTGATAGGCTTGTTGCAACCATGCAGTGAGGCCGATGCCTCCGGGGACGGAGTCGAGTTCGGTGATCGCGAGACCGTCCTCGGTTAGAAGGACGTCGGGGCGGATGACGCAGGGGAGGTCGTTCTTGAATTGTTTGTGACGGGCGGTTTCGAGAAGTGCGGCGGGTTTGCCGGCGTCGAGGTATTCGTGAATCCATGATGGCTGTTTCCCCTCAATGCTCTGGCGGTAGAGGAGGTTGCAGGCTTTGTTGAAGGAATGTAGACGCGGGCCGAGTTCGATGAGTTGACGGTGGAGTTCGGGAGAGAGGGGGAATGGGTCCGGCGAGATTCGCCAGGATTTGTCCGCGAAAAGTCCGCCGGGTGGGATGGCATCCCGGAGGGCGTGGGCTTTTTCGGAAGGAGTCATGCGTCCTGTTTGCGGGAGCGCGGCGTGTCATGCAAGTGATTTTGCGGGACCGGAATCCCCGGGGCCGGTCGCGGCTGACAGCCGCTCCTACAATCAGGATTCCCGGTCCAATTTATAGCCGACGCCGTGGACTGTGAGGAGATGTTTGGGGTGGCTGCCGTCGTCGCCCAGTTTCTTGCGGAGTTGGGCGATGGTCTGGTCGAGTGTTCTCGTCGTTCCGTAGTATTCGTAGCCCCAGACTTCGTTCAGGAGTTTGTCGCGTGACAGGACTTCGTTGGGGTGTTGGTGAAAGAATTGGAGAAGCTTTAATTCGCGCGCGGTGAGTTCTTCGGAATGTTTTCCGCGTTTGAGTTGAAAGGTTTTGGGATCAATGCTGGCGGCGCCGATTTGAAATGGTTTGTCGTTCGTCACGGGGGTTCCGCCCGTTTGGGTGCGGCGGAGGAGGGCGTGGATGCGTGCGAGCAGTTCGCGGACGCCGAAGGGCTTGGTCACATAGTCGTCCGCGCCGAGGTCCAGGCCCACCACCTTGTCAATCTCCTGTCCCTTGGCGGTGAGCATGAGGATGGGGGTGGCCACTTTTTTGCCGCGCAGCTGCTTGCAGATATCGTAGCCGCTGATGCCGGGGAGCATGACGTCGAG
>JAHFSY010000129.1 GCA_023269615.1 Verrucomicrobiota bacterium | reverse complement strand
TTGTCATCATCACCGGCGGCGGCCCGGGCATCATGGAAGCCGCCAATCGCGGCGCCAAAAAAGCCGGCGGGATCTCGGTGGGCCTCAACATTGACCTGCCCATGGAGCAAAAGCCCAACGTCTATCAAACCCATCCGATCCGATTCCACTACTTCTTCTGCCGCAAAGTCTGCTTCGTCAAATACGCCTCCGCCTTCGTGCTCTTCCCGGGCGGTTACGGCACCCTCGATGAATTTTTTGAGGCCATCACCCTGATGCAAACGGAACGCCTCGACCGCTTCCCCATCGTCCTCGTCGGAAAAAAACACTGGAGCGGCCTCGCCTCATGGATCCGCGGCACGCTCGTCAAGGATGGCCTCATCAACGACAAGGATGTCGACCTCTTCAAGATCGTCGAGGAACCCTCTGAAGTCGTCCAGGCCGTCATGCAATTCTGTTCCACCACGGGAAAATGCTGACGGAAATCCAGCACGCACCCGTCGAAATCTTCCGCAGACTTCGGCACCTGCCGCACCTGGCGTTCCTCGATTCAGCCCGCTTCCATCCCGGGCACGGGCGTTTTTCGTTTCTCGCGGCGGACCCGCTGATGACGCTCCGCACGGATGGCGCCCGTTCCTTCATCCATCGGCGATCGGGCGAAGTGGAAATCACGGGGGATCCATGGGAGATTCTGGACGCCCTGCTCACCCGCTTTCGCCATCCCGGCGACCCCGACCACCCGCGCCTGCCCGTCGGCGCCGCCATCGGTTTCCTCGGCTACGGCATGGGACAATGGCTCGATCGCTCGCCTCAGCCGCGACCCGCGCTGATTCAATCACCCGACCTTTGGTTTGCATTTTACGATGTGCTGCTTGCGTTCGACCATGTCGGGCAACGCGGCTGGCTCGTGTCGAGCGGCATGGATGAAAGCGGCGTCCAGAGCGAGGCACAGGCCGTGTTTCGTCGCGACCAGTTTCTCGACGAGCTCCAATCGGATGTCGCCCTCTTTCCGTTCGCTGGGGCGGGTTCCGCAAACATCGTTCCCATGCGCTCCCAGGCCGATCACGAACTGGCCATCCGCAAGGCGCTGGATTACATCCGCCGCGGCGACGTGTACCAGGTGAACCTGGCATATGAATTCATGGGCACCGTCTCGGAATCGCCTCACGATCTCTACCTGCGCCTCCGCTCCGTGAATCCCTCCCCGTTCGCCTCCTACCTCGATTTTGGAGAAGGACAGATCCTCTCGTCATCCCCGGAGCGGTTTCTCCACATGGACCGCCGAAAAATCCAGACGCGGCCAATCAAGGGGACCTGCGCGCGCGGCGACAATCCCCTGCTCGATTGGAAGCAGGCGGAAGCGCTCCTCCGATCCGAAAAAAATCAGGCCGAACTGCTCATGATCACCGACCTTCTCCGCAACGACCTTGGGCGCGTCGCTGAATTTGGCAGCGTCCATGTGAGCGAACTCTCCCGCTGTGAACAGTATGAAACAGTCTATCACCTCGTCTCCACCATCGAGGCAAAACTGCGCCCGCACATCCTGCATCTCGATGCGCTGGCAGCCTGTTTTCCGGGCGGCTCGATCACGGGAGCACCCAAGCTCCGCGCCATGGAAATCATCCATGAATTGGAAACCTTCGGGCGCGGCATCTATACCGGCTCCCTCGGCTACATCGGGTTCAATGGCGTATCCGACTTCAACATTCTCATCCGCTCCATTCTCCATCGCCACGGACAGACCTGCTTCCACGCGGGAGGCGGCATCGTGGCGGACTCCGACCCTCGCCAGGAATTTATCGAGACTCTGGACAAGGCCCAAGGCATGCTCCGACTTTGGAAAACAACGCCCATCCCATCTCCCCAAACACATCGAACTGCCAAAGCAGTATCATAAGATGTGCTAATTCAAATCCTTATAAAAAGGCGCTTTGGGATTGATTGTAAGTGTCAAATGGGTACTAAGTATCCACATGTGGAAATTAAATTTCCATAGCTCCTATAAGCTATAACCGTTTTTGATATACCAAACATTACCCATCATGAGCAAACTCCAAAATATTTTTGCGCGGTTGTATCAAAATAGGGCCGCCTTCACTCTCATCGAGCTGCTGGTCGTCATCGCCATCATTTCGATCCTGGCAGGCTTGCTCACGCCCGCCCTCGGTCGTGCCCGTGAATCAGCCCGTCGGTCCGCCTGCATGAGCAACGCCCGCCAGATCGGCCTCGCGTTCAAGCAGTATGCCGTGGACAACACGGACGCGTTTCCGACCAACAAAACCCTGGGCAGTTCCAACTCCGTGTTTGCCGGCCTGACCAATGGAAACTATCTGGCCATCGGCAAGGTTTACCTTTGTCCTTCGGAGACCGGAATGAGCACAGGCACGTCGGCGGGGTTTGGCGCAACGAACAACGCCTATGCCTGCCTGGGTGCTGACACGGCCGCCGGCGCCCTCACTGAATCCGCCAGCAGCGATAATCCGCTGATCTTTGATGCTGGAGTTGGCTCAAGCGGTTCGGCCACCATGGTCAATACGCTCAGTGGAAGCACCACCAAGTGGATAAGCAGTCCTCACAACGACACGGCGGGTGGCAACATCTTCTATGTCGGCGGCCAGGCTGCCTTCAAAAAGACGTT
>JAHFSY010000048.1 GCA_023269615.1 Verrucomicrobiota bacterium | reverse complement strand
GTATTTACGTTATGACGCATTTTAATTTTTTACGAGGCATTTGGGATGGTCGATTTCGCCCTGTCTCAGAACTTTTTGCGAGTTCTGAGACAGCCTCCGGAGCGCGTCCCTCCGTTCGGAAGCCGGAATTGAGAGTCAATGAAATTTTGGACGGGCGATTACGGCCGAGGCTTTGCCGTGGTTGGTCTGCATGGCATTCCCCAAACAGAGGCGCAAGACTGCATTTTCATGCTGCTTTTTGCGCCGACTTCTTCTGGGCGGTCCAGAAATCACGGTAGGTGCTGATAAAATCCTCAAAGAACACCCTTGCGCGTGGCGACAAGGGATCGAGATGGCCCGGCTCTTCGAACCATGGTTGGTCACTGAAAAAATCGCGCAGTGGAAAACTCCGAGGCGTATAAGTCAGCATCAGCGTGCGCCTCGGCTTGTCCACATGATAACGGCCGCGATGAAGGCCATAGGGATTGAAAATCACACCGTCACCCGCCTTCAGGCGGACACGCAGCGCGTTGGGCATGCCCTGCTCCCGGTTGTGCACCTGGTTGTCCGCCATGCGGATATGATATTCCTCCGGGGAATCATAGCGTCCGGCAGAGTAGGGCACATACTCGATATCCTCATTGTCCAGCAGGGGGATCTGAAACTGGATTCCATAGCCGGTGGTCGGGTCATTCCAGATTCGCTTGAGCATGTCCTTTTCCTCCTCGTCGCTTTTTGTCATGAACTGCGAGTCCCGGTGCCAGTTGCCCTCGGCGCTTTTGAAACGTGGATTCACAAAATAGCTGGTGGAGCGAAAGAGTGATGGACCACTGAAGATTTGCTCCACGGGCCCCAGGCAGCGTGGATCGGCGATCAATTCCATGATGGTTTTGAAATCCTCCAATCCATCGCGATGCCACTGAGAATCGTTCAGATGGCGCATGTTGGTAAAATCCTCCTTTGGATGTTGGCGGTCATGCCATTCCGTATGTTTCTCCAGGACGCGATTGCAGGCCGCGAGAATCCGTTCGAGCTCCTGTCCCTCAAAAATCCGGGGATAGACCAGGTAACCCTCTTCAAAAAACTGCTTTCGTGCTGATTTGTCATTCATGGGTGTAAATTTACCCAGTGAGGCGGAAAATGGAATGGACACAAGGATTCAGGAAGCTGCATTTTTTCAACCTTCGGGAGTTGCCTTTATGGCGAGGCGGAAGGATCCCATATTTTGAGGTGTTTGAAGTAGTCACGCAGATAGCCCCGATCACGGACCAGCAGCCGCTGGGCGTGGATTTGAGCGTGAGCGCCGATGAGGAAGTCGGCGAGGATTCGCCGTCGGGCGCCTCCCCGCTTGAGATGGAGAGAGAACATTTCGCCCGCAAGGAGCGCACTCGGCAGGGACGAGGGAACGAACTGCAGTTTCCAGTCCTTCAGGAATTCGGGCATTTCCTTTTGGGTCAGCGACGGACTGATTTCGGCGATCACACATTCACCGACCACAAGGCCACCTTGTTGTGTTGCCTGACGGAGCGCCCGCTCGGAAGAATCTGCGTGAACGGGGTCGGCGCTGATGACGTCCATCAGGACGGAAGTGTCAATCGCCGTCAGCATCGCGGATGCGTTTCAGATACTCGTTGACGTTGCGTCCCACCGGCAGGCGACCGCGCCCTCTCCATTTTTGGAAGACATCCTGGTCAACCTGCTTCGTTGCCACGAGTTTCCCGTGCGCCACGTGGAAGGCGAGGATGGTCCCCGGCTGGAGGCCCAATTGATCGCGGACATCCTTTGGGATGGTGACCTGCCCTTTCTCGGAAACAACAGAATTCATACTTTCAATGTAGGAATTCCTACCTGATCTGTCAATGGAAATCAGGGGAATTGCCATTTTAGCAAGCCGCGCTGCATAGATGCGGGGCGAGGTGGTTCCATTTTCGCCTTTGCACGCCGTCCGTCCTGAGTTAGATTGTCCACATGAGCACCGTGCAAGAAATTGAAAAGGCGATCCAGTCGCTTCCTAAAGAGGAGATCGAGGCGATCCATCAGTGGATTGAAGATTACTTGGAGGATGAGAAGGAGCTTTCTGCCGAGGCCAGGGCAGCCATTGCCTGTTCCGAGCAGGAAATGGCTGCGGGGAAGGGACGTTTGCACAGGGCCGGGGGGTGAGTTTTGCCGCACAGATAGCCTATTCGGGTTTTGACAGGACGTTGAACGAGATCCTGATCAGACGGAGTCAGCTTGAAGAACATCATGTTGACAGCATGGGAAAACGCCTCCGTCATTTTTCACATCACCGCCTGACGGGAAGCCCCAATTTTCGATTGAGAGCCGGAAATTATCGGGTGGTTTATGCGTTTGATGTTGAGAAAAATGTGATCCACCTGCTCTACGTCGGCCATCGTCGAGAAGTGTACCGTTAGAACGTCTTCCTGATCAGCCGATGGTGCTCCGCGTCACCCGTCTGCTGATGTTGCAGAGGATTTCGTAGGCGTTGGTCTCGGACCATTTCGCCATTTCGTGGGCGGTGATTTCATCGCCAGCGCCTTTCCCGATGAGCACGGCTTCGTCGTTCCATTTCGCGCGGGGGACGCGCGTTACGTCCACCATCGTCATGTCCATGGTGACGCGTCCCAGGATTTTGCAGCGTTTTCCGTGGATGAGGACTTCGCCGCGGTTGGAGAGTTTGCGGGAAAGGCCGTCGGCATAGCCGGCGGCAAGGACGGCGACGCGCATGGGCTTGCTGGCGCGGAACGTGTTGGCATAGCTGATGGTGGACCCGCCCGGCATGTTGCGCACGAGGGCAACGCGGGTTTTCCAGGCGAGAACCGGCTTGAGGGCGTTGGGTCCAAAGCACCGGCGCCATGCGGCGGCCGGGGTGGGCACGCCGTAGAGCGAGAGGCCGGGACGAATCGAGGTGGCAAGACCGCGGGCATCCACATGGATGGCGCCCGCGCTGTTTTGAAAATGGAGTGGAGGGATGGTGATGCCCTTTGCGCGGCCGTGGCGGCAGAATGCCCTGAGCCGCCCGACCTGGCGGAGGGTTTCGGCGCGGTCCACATCGGCCGAGGCGAAATGCGAATAAAGGCCCGTGGCGGTGATCCAGCGTGATTCGGCGATAAGTTGCAAGACCTTGAGAATTTCGTCGGAAAATCCGCCGAGGCGCCCCATGCCGGTGTCGAGCTTTACATGGACGCGAAGTTTTGTCCGGGAGCGTTGGGCTGAGCGTTTGAGCGCATAAAATTCAGTGAGGCTGGAAACGGTGGGGATCCAGCGTGTCTGGAGCTGTGAAATTTCCGCGGGGAGAAGCGGGCTGAGCAGGAGGATGTCGGCGCGAGGGGCGGCGCGGGAAGCGATGGCGGCCTCGGTGATGTTGGCCACGGCGAGGGTTTTCACGCCTTCACGAGCGAGGCGTTGGGCGATGGCGAAGAGTCCGTGGCCATAGGCGTCGGCCTTCACCACGCCAATGACGTCGCAGTTGCGACCGACCAGCGAGCGGAAGCGCCGCAGGTTGAAAGCGAGGTGGGAAAGATTGATTTCGGCCCAGCAGCGCAGCGAAGGGGGAGGGGGCATGTTGAGATGTTTCGCCGCTTTCGATGGACTTGTCAAACCGGAGACCATGCCCCGACGAGTCGGGGCTCCCAAAGCGGCGACAAGTCGCCGCACTCCAAATTATCGGACTCCAAATTATTGGCTTGCATGGGGGGTGGAGTGCGCTTATTCGCGTGACCCATGCCTATTCCCTGGATTGGTGAGGGGTTTGATTATCCGGTGGATCCCGAGACGGGGGTTCGCGTGACGCGGATGACGACCACGCTCAAGCATCACGTGAACGTCTATTGCGAGCATTCGTACAGTTCGCCCGACGGCAAGCGGATCGCGATTTTGCGTTCGCCGAATGCCGATCCGCGGCTTCCTCCCTTTGACCTGCTGGTGGGCGACATTGAGAAATTGAAGCTTTCGGTGATCGAGCAGGATGTGGCGTCCATTGTGGTGGCGACCGCATCATGGACCGGATGGATTTATTACATCACGAACCGGAACGAGCTGATGCGCGTGAACATGATGACGCTGGAGAAGGAGGTCCTTTTCACCCACTGGCCATTCAGTCCCGACTTTATTTTGCACACGGTGTCACCCGACCTGCGTTATCTCGTGGGACAGCTTGCGCAGGCGAGCTACGACACGGCGCTCGTGCGGATTGACGTGGTGGAAAAGACGTGGAAGATCATTTTTGAGCATCCTGAGATTTCGAACGCCCACCCGCTTTACAATCCGATCAACGGAGAGGACATCGCGATGCTGGTGATCCGGGGCACCAAGGTGAACCACTGGAACGACTATCTGCCGGTGGAGACCCCGCACCCCGGTCCGACCCATTGGGTCGTGAACAAGAATGGCGGCAACCTGCGCAAACTGCCGTGGGGGGAACCGCGGTCGCCGAATCCGACCGGGCATTCACAGTGGATTGGTGACACCGGGCTTTACGCGACCACGCTGACCTGGAACTACGACACGTGGGAGCTGGATCCGCGTTTTCCCGGGGGAAACCTGCTCATTGCGAAGCCGGGTGAAAAGGAGATCAAGGTGTTTCCGTGTTCCGAGCATCGTTTCAATCACATCGCGACTTCGAAGTGCGGGCGGTACTTCGTGTGCGATTCCTACTGGAAGCGGATCCCCGGGCCGATCCCCCTGGTCGTCGGAAATTTCCAGACCGGCAAGTCGCGGATGCTTCTGACCGATTGCAAGGCCCAGGGCGGCGCGTCGGCGTGCTCGCATCCGCATGCATATTTCACGGCGGACAACCGAAATGTGATCTACAACGCCGACCCGTTCATGGTGGGGCACGTATGGGCGGCACGCGTGCCCGAAAGTTTTTTGAGAAGCCTGGATTGAGGGAGCACTGCTTGAGGTTCGCCCCTGGCTGTGCTAGCTTGCATGACATGTTGAAAAGTCCACGCCTGATACTCACACTGTTTTTTTGCGTATCGCTGGTGGTGGTTGGGCTGGCGGGCAAGGCACCCCCGCCTGCGCCGCCGGCTTCCACTTCCACGCAGGCACCGGGATTGGGGCTGGCGCAGAGCATTTCGGCCGCGACCGGAGTCGCCATCTCTCCACTCCTCGGGGTGAGCGTCGTCGGATCGTGGCAATATTTCCATGCGACCCCGGCCCAGCGCGGCAGCCTCTCCTGGTACGCGCATCCGCTGTTCTGGATCACCGGGTTTCTGATCGTGGGAGCGGTTGGTTTGAAAGACGTGCTGGGCACCGCGCTGCCGCCCGGATTGAAGAAGCCGTTTGACGTGGCCGAGGTGTGTGAAAACAAGGTGAGCGGCCTCGTTGCCGCGGGGGCGCTCATCCCGATGGTGGGGTCGTTCATGAGCACATTTGCTCCGGCCACCGACGCTTCCCTCGCCCAGGGCGGGCTGGCATTCATGGACATCACCTCCGTGCAACAGGTCGTGGTCCTGCCCTTCGCGCTCGTTGCCTTCGTCATGGTGTGGCTGGTTTCGCATGCGATCAACATTCTCATCCTGCTCAGCCCCTGGGGCGTCATTGACGCGATGCTCAAGTCCGCGAGATTGTTCCTGCTGATGCTCATGGCTTCCATCGCCTGCATCAACCCGTGGCTTGGCGCATTTCTCTCGTTGATCATCATCGCCATCGCCTATTTCCTCGCGGGATGGTCGTTGCGCCTGATGGTGTACGGGTCCGTGTACAGCTGGGATTTCTTCACGCTTCGAAGAATGCGTTTTCATCCCGAAGCCGGGATCAATTGGGCCTTCACGGCACGCAAAATCCAGGCCGTGCCCATCCGCACCTATGGAAAACTGGTCCGGGACGGGGGAGGAAAGTTCACCCTTCAATACCGGCCGTGGCTTGTGCTGCCCGGGAGGACCCTGGACCTGACCGGTGAAGGGCTGGCGGTCGGAAATGGATTTTTCAATCCGGTGCTGGTTGAAAAGCGGGATGGAGAAACCCAGGCCCTGCTGACTTTTCCGCCGAGATACCGCGATCACGAGCAGGACCTGGCCCGGCTGTATGAGTTGCCCGTGGAAGACGTGGGACTTCTCAAGGGATTGAAAATGGTTTGGGGCTGGATTCGCGAGCTGTTTGGATTTGGAAAACCCGTCGCGCTGATGACGTAGCCACTTGTTTTATCTCATCGCTGGTGCACGGGCGGCGTGATTTTTGGTGCAACCACGGGCTTTCGAGGCTCGGGCGGTGCCGGCGGAGGTTGAACGCCTTTTTCCTTCAACAGTTTTAATTCCTCGAGGCGCCCCTGCATTTTCTCCACGGAATCCCGCACGTCCAGCGTGGGGCTGGACATCAACGTGAGCATCTCCTCGCTGAGAATCGCCGACGCCTTGTCCCAATAGGGCACGGCGGGCGTTGTTCTCGCAAAAGAGAGCGAGATCACGAAGACGGAGTTGTCAGCCGCGCGCGGGCCGGGGAAATCGAGAAAGAGCTTCGACTGGAGCAGCGATCTCCATGCCGGGGCATAGCTCCCTTGCTGGATCATCGCCGCCTGCCCGGTTTCGCGACCAAGAAAGCTCGCAAGCTTCCAGGCCAGTTCGGGTTGCCTGCAACTGGAGGGAATCGCATAACCGAACACCTCGAACAGCGACGCGTTCTGGCTCCTGCGGGGAAGCTGCGCCACTTCCCATGTGAAATTCCCGCCTTGCTGCAAACGGCTGCCATAACCCCGGGGAGCCATGGTCATCGCCGCCTTGCCCTTAAGGAAAAGGGCGCCGTCCTGCTCCCTCCATTTTCCCTTCGCCGGAAGCGGCGCCACATGATGCTCGCGGACCAGGTCTGCATAAAAGCCAACCGCCTCGCAGGCCGATTGCGAGTATTGCGGGTCGATCAACGCCCAGTCCCCATCGGGGCGGATCAACTCACCCTGGTTTTGCCAGAGGAATGGCGCCCAGCGCTCGACCGCAGGGCTCAGCTCCAGCCCGTACTGCGCAGTTTTGCCCGACGCCTCATCCACCACCGTGAGCGCCTGCGCGGCGAGCGCAAGGTCGCCCCAATCCCACGAGCTGCGGGGACATCGGAATCCATGACGCTCAAAAATCGTCTTGTTGTAATAAAGCGCCAGGGTGGACCATCCGCAGGGGAGGGCGTACAACTTTCCATCCCGCAAGAAAGTCTTCCAGGCTTCCGGCAAAAATGGTTTTTCATCCGGGTGATACGGCGCAAGATCGCACACCTGTTTGTTTTGAAGAAGCAGGGGAAGGTCGGAGGCGGAAATCATGCAGACATCCGGCGCATTGCCCCGGAGCAGGCGCCTTTGAAACTCCTCGCGGCATTCCTCCATGGTTGCCACCGCGACCACCTCCACGTGGGATTTTCCATTCTCCCGCGAAAACTCCTCAAGCTGCCTGTCCAATGCCGGGCGGTCCTCCTTCGAAATCCAGACGAGCAGTTTCAAAGTGGGCCCGTTTTTGCCGCACCCTTGAAAAAGGAGGGCGAACAGCAGAAGGATGCAAATGGGGCGGAACGAAGGCATGGGCGGATCAGCTTATATCCGGATTCGAACGGCGAGCGAAGCGAAGAATTCTCGCGACGGATGATTTGACCCACCTGACGCGTGAACGTACCATTTGCCCCCGTGGAATCCTCCCCGCCCAATCCCAGTGCTTCGCCTCCCGATGAGGCAATCATCCAGCAATGGATCAACGAGTCACGTGATGGGAGCGAGGACGCCTTCGCACGGATCGTGGAAACCTACGCGGGAAAACTTCAATCCGTGCTGTACCGCATGCTGCTCGACTGGGAGGAGGCGCGCGACGTGGCCCAGGAGGTATTCATCCGGGCGCACCGTGCGCTGCCGCGATACCGTCCCGATGGAAAATTTCAGTCATGGCTTTTTCAGATCGGCGTACGGGTGGCGCTGGATGCCATTCGAGGCAGGAACCGCCGTCCCAAACCCGCGCCTGATTCCGAAGGACAGGGGAGTGAGCGTGGCGCGGAGGACCGCTCGGTGGCCCGCAACGAAATCACCGCCGCAGTCGAGAACGCCGTGGCGACTCTTCCGCCCGAGCAACGAGCCGCATTTATCCTCTCGGAATATGAAGGATTTGGGAACCGGGAAATCGCGGAGATGACGGAGGCATCCGTCAAGAGCGTGGAAATGCATCTCTACCGCGCGCGCCAGGCGTTGCGCGAGAAGCTGAAGCATTTGCTGGATCCACAGTGAGCAGCGCGTGGTGAAGATGGATTTGCATTCTGCCCTTCTTCAGGTATGGTGAACCCTCGCGGCCATGAAACCGGCCGTGCTCACCTACATTCATTCAACCAAACCATATCCATGAAAAAAACTTTGATGACACTCGGACTGGCGCTCGGATCCCTCAGCCTCGCTTATGCAGGCTGCGGTCCCTGCAGCTCCAACTCCTCGAACACCTCCAACCAGAATTCCAAGCAGGCACTCGTCACCGTGAAGTCGTCGGCCTGCGCTGACTCCGCGAACCAATGCTGTGCTGTGAAATGCAAGGCGTCGAAAGCCGGCTCCAAGAGCACAAAGAAACAGCGCGCTGAGGCACGCCGCGCCGCACGCGACGCAATCCGCCAGTCCAACACCGATACGATCACCTACTCGTCCCGCGGCGGGTCGGATCGCCTTGGCACCGTTTCGGTCAACCCGTAATCGGCGGCAACGAACGTCAGTTTTAAGATCCCGTCCGCCCCTTGGGCGGGCGGGATTTTTTTTGATTTATTGAGGGTTTTGAGGCGGGGCGGCGTTATGGAGGATATGAACCCTGATGAATCGTTGTCGCGGCTGCTTCGACAGTGGCAGCCGGAAAATCCAAAAACCACGGCGTCCTTTGTCGCCGACACCATGCGGGAATTGCGAAAGGAGCGGGAAGCATCACCGTGGGTGAAGTGGGGGAGGACATGTGCGGAATTCCTCGATGCATGGCTCCCTGCGCCACGCATCCTCGTGCCCGCATCAGCCTGCGCCATCATGCTCGTGATCGCCATGCAATGGAACGATGTCGCGCACGAAGCCCGCAGCCTCGCCGCCCTGGAATGGCAGCAACGACTTTCTCAACCCGCCGACCGCCTCTCCCTCACGGGCGCATGGCTTGAATCAAGAAAGGAAACACGATGATCACCGAAAAAGCACGCCATTGGATCGGCACACTGATGCTGGTCCTGTTCATCATCCTGGTCACGCCCTCGCTGGTCGTGTGGCGCATGCAGAGTGCCACCACCTCCATGACGCAGAGATTCACCAGCCCGCTGGCAGCGGTCTCGACGCAGGACGACTTGAAGCTGACCGACAGCCAGAAAAGGCAGATCGAAACGCTTGAGAAGGAATACCGGGAAAAACTGGGCGAGCAATGCAAGCGTCATTGCAGCGCCCGCATGGAATTGGGAACGCAGCTTCAGGACGGGCAGGTTGATGAAAAGCATCTGCTGGAGCTGGGCCGGGCGGCGGGCGATGCGTACGCGCGCGCCGAGGTTGCCACCGTCGAGCACATGGCCAAGGTCTGCACCGTGCTGAATCCCGACCAGAAAAAAATCCTGCTCAAGAAGGTGGGTGCCCACATTGCCGCGACCTGCCCCAAGGAATTTCTGCAATGACTTCCTTTGTTGTCATGCTCATCCAACACTTTGGAACGCATTCAGAAAAGTCGAATTCCGAGGTAGGGACGGACCGCCGGGCCGTCCGCTGCGCAACGGCGCGCCCGGCGGTCGCGCCCTACCATCAGCAAGGCAACTTACTTTCCGGACAGGTTCTGAGAACGCGGCGCTTGCTTTTGTTCTTCGTGATCGCTGGAGCATGGGGGCTGCGCGCGGCTGATGGCGACTGGCAGACCTGGACGCAGGCCTCGTGGACGCAGAATGTAGGAAACGCATTGGACGCCTCGTTGCGATTTGAACCGAGGATGACGCGCGACGTCTCACTGTTTTCATATTATGAGATCGAGCCGGCGCTGGCATGGCGTTACTCGCCGCGGTGGAAGTTCACGCTGGGCTACGAGCGCGATGAAACGATCGAACCAGCGCCCTCCGTCATGCATGTGCCGAGCCTGAGCACGACCCTCACGGTGCCAGTCAAAACATGGAATTTCTCCAACGTGTTTCGCCTGGAATTCGACGTGCCCGAGTCATCCGGGACGGCATGGTATCCCGCATACGTCAACACGTCCGAGCTCGCCACGAGCTGGCGCATGGGGTCCATGAACCTTCAGCCCTACGTGTTCGAGGAAACGGATTACAATCTGCGTGATGGATTTTTTTTTGAGAACCACCTTGGAATCGGGCTCGGCGTGCCCATTGCAACGCACTGGATGGCCCGGGCTTATTTCATGCGCCTGGATGAAAAAACCGCCAGCGGCTGGGAGTGGCACCCGGTCCTTGGATTTCAAATTGCGGCGAAATTTTAATCTTATGAAACCCCATCATCATCGTGCGCTCCTGCTTGGAATCGTTCTCGCCGCAACCATGGCACTCTTCGCAGGCTGCCAGCGTGCAACTTCCCCCGGTGAAAAGCCGGAGCCTGCCATGGGCAGTCCAGGTGGGCGGAAGATCGAGTACTACACATGCAGCATGCACCCGCAGATACACGCGGACAAGCCCGGCGATTGCCCCATCTGCGGAATGAAACTGATTCCGGTGTACAACTCCCCTGGCTCTGCAACCCATCCCACTTCCCCGTCCAATGGCGAGGTCCGGTTGAACGCCGATGGCATACGCCAGGCTGCCGTGAGCACGGAACCTGCCATCAAGCGAACACTCTCCAAGGACCTCCTGATCTTCGGCGCGCTTGGCTACAACCTGAATCTCCATCGCGACGTGGTGCCATTGGTCGAGGGGCGCATTGAGAAGCAGTTCATTGATTTCAACCAGACGGAGGTAAAGGAAGGCGATCCGCTCGTCAGTCTCTATTCGCAGGAGGCGATCCGCTTGCAGGAGGAATATCTCAAGGCGTTGCGCGAGCGCTGGCTGAGCACGTTCTATGAGCGCGACCTGCTCGACTCCATGGTTTCGCTCGCCACGGAAAAGCTCAAGCGCATCGGTTATGCGGATGGCGACCTGACCCGGTTGCGTGAGGACAAAAAGGTGACGCCGAATGTCACGATTCGTTCGCCGATTTCGGGCTCCATCGTGGGCAACATGGTGCACGTGGGCGAACTGGCGAAGATTGACATGCCGCTCTACCACATCGTGCCGCTCGACGAATTGTGGTTCAACGCGCAGGTGTTCGAACCCGACCTTGGGCTGCTCAAGATCGGCCAGACGGTGAAGATCACAACGAAGTCGTTTCCCGGGGAGGTTTTTCCGGGCAGGCTGTCGTTCATCGGGCGCTCGCTGGACGCCAGCAACCGGACGATCCCCGTTCGTTTCGCGGTTCCCAACACGGATCGCCGACTATTGCCGAATCTCAGCGCGAGCGGACGACTCGAGATTCCGCTGGGCGAGGTTGCGTTGAGCGTTCCCAACTCCGCCGTGCTCGACCTGGGGACGCGCCATGTCGTGTACATGGAAAAGGAACAAGGAGTTTATGTTCCCCGCAACGTGCACGTCGGCCACGTGACCTCGGAGTACACACAAATTCTCGATGGGCTTTCCGCAGGTGACCATGTCGTGACGTCGGGAGCTTTCCTGATTGATGCACAAGCGCAACTCCGCGGGAGCGGCGAACGGGGAACCGATACGCCGCAAGGGCAGGGGAATGAAGCGCCCATCGACACTCCTCCGATGCCCGCCGGACACCATCATTAAAACTCCCAGTAGCTAGAAGCCTCTCCCACATGATCCAGAAACTCATCGAATGGTCTTTGAGGAACCGTTTCCTGGTCCTGGTCTTTTACCTGCTCGTTACAGGGTGGGGGATCTGGGCTGTATATCGCACTCCGATTGATGCGATTCCGGACCTGAGCGAAAATCAGGTGATCGTGTTTGCGGAATGGTCAGGCCGCAGCCCGAGGGAGATCGAGGACCAGGTGACCTTCCCGCTGAGCGTCAACCTGCGCGGCCTTGCGGGCGTGAAGACGGTGCGAGCCAGCTCCAATTTTGGATTCTCGATGGTCACCGTGATTTTCGAAGACAAGGTGGACACGTACTTTGCGCGCACACGCGTGCTCGAGCGCATCAACACAATTGGAAACCAGATGCCCAAGGGGGTGGTGCCGACGCTTGGGCCGGACGCGACAGGGCTTGGATGGATTTACCAGTATTACCTCGATACTTCAAAGGCCACGGCGATGGGCAGGGGATACGACCTTGGGGAGCTCCGTGCGCTTCAAGACTGGTTTGTGCGCTACCAGTTGAATTCCGTGCCGGGCGTGGCCGAGGTGTCATCCATCGGCGGATTCGTGCGGCAATACCAGATTGACATTGATCCGAACAAACTGCGCGCCTACGGGATCAACCTCAGGCAGATCGCGGATGCGGTGGTCGGTTCCAACAACAACGTTGGCGGAAACCTCATCGAGCAAAACGGAATGGAGTTTCTCGTGCGCGGGCTTGGGCTCATTCACTCGGTTGACGATATCGGGCGCATCCTCGTGAGCTACAAGAGCGGCCAGCCCATCCTGATCCGCGACCTTGCCAGCGTCCAGCTTGGACCTGATTTTCGTCGGGGCACCCTGGACCGCAACGGACAGGAAGTTGTCGGAGGCATTGTCATCGCGCGTTACGGCGTGAGCACCAGCGAGCTGATCCGCGACGTCAAGGTGAAGATCGCCGAAATCCAGAAGGGGCTGCCCGAGGGCGTCGAAATCCGCCCGTTCTATGACCGCAGCGAGCTCATCGAGCGCGCCGTGGGCACGCTGCGCTATGCGCTCATCGAGGCGGTCATTCTCGTGACCTTCGCGCATGTGATCTTCCTCTTCCATTTCCGTTCCATTGCCATCGTTACGATTCCGCTGCCGCTCTCGATCCTGATGTCATTCATCCTGATGAAGGAATTTGGAATCACGTCGAACATCATGAGCCTTTCCGGCATTGCGATCGCGATCGGGGTGCTTGTGGATGCCGGCATCGTGGTGACGGAGTGCGTGATGCGCGAGGCATTCCTGAGCCTGCAACAGGGAATTCCCAAGGCCACTGAACTTGAGAAACAACGATACCTTGTTGACCACATCGGCGAGATCACCTTGCGGGCCACGCGGCTCGTGGTCCGGCCCATCTTTTTTTCAATGTTGATCATCATCTTCGCCTTCATCCCGGTCTTCGCGCTCACGGGGCAGGCCGGCAAACTTTTTCATCCGCTTGCCTTCACAAAAACTTTTGCGATGTTTGCCTCGACGGTGATCGCGGTCTCGCTCGTGCCGGTGCTGTGCACCCTTCTGGTGCGCGGGAAGATTCATGATGAGAACAACAACTGGGTGATGCGTTTTCTGCTTTCGATCTACCTCCCCGCATTGCGTTTTTGCCTGGGCCATCGGGCTGCGACCCTCGGTGTTGCGGCGCTGCTGCTGGGAGGCGCCATTGCGCTGGGCACGCGCATCGGAACTGAGTTCATGCCCACCCTGAATGAACGCGCGCTGCTTTTCATGCCCACCACCATTCCAAGCGCCTCGATCACGGAGGTGAAGCGCGTCATGTCGGAACAAGACCGCATCCTGAGCCGCTTTCCCGAGGTGCAGGAAGTGGTGGGGAAACTCGGTCGCGCCGACACCGCCACCGATCCCGCCCCGATTTCGATGATTGAAACCACGATCACTCTCAAACCCGAGCATGAGTGGCGCCCGGGGATGACGACGGACCGGCTGGTCGAAGAGATGCAGGAGGCGATGAACCAATTCCCAGGCTTTACTCCCGCCTTTCTCCAGCCCATTCAAAACCGGGTTCTGATGCTTGCCACGGGAGTTCGCACCCAGGTTGCCGTGAAGCTATTCGGAGACGACCTCAAGATGCTTGAGGCCAAGGCTCTCGAAGTTGAAAGGGTTTTGCGCACAATTCCCGGTGCAGCAGACCTCTATGCCGAGCGCGTGGTTGGCGCCCCTTACATGGAAATTGATCTCAAGCGCAATGAGCTTGCCCGCTATGGCGTGGCGATGGGCGACGTATTCGATGTCATTGAAACTGCCATCGGCGGGCGGACGCTCACGACCACCATCGAGGGACGCCAGCGATTTCCTGTTCGTGTCCGCTACGCGAGGGAATTACGCGACACGCCGCAGGCCATCGGCAACATCCAGGTTTATTCCATGGATGGCATGCCCATCCCATTGGGCAAAGTGGCGGAAATCAGGACCGTCATGGGGCCATCCATGATTTCGAGTGAAAACGGACAATTGCGTGTCTTCGTCCAGTGCAACGTGCGAGGACGTGATCTCGGGGGTTTCGTGGAGGAGGCCAGGGCACGTGTGGCCGCCGAAGTTGCCATGCCGAAGGGAAGCTACATCGGCTGGGGCGGACAATATGAAAACCTGATTCGCACGCGACAAACGCTCCAGGTCATCGTCCCCATCGTGCTGCTGGTGATTTTCATCCTCTTGTATGTGGTGTATCATTCCTTCAAGGAGGCGGCCCATGTCCTCCTCGCCGTTCCGTTCGCGCTGACGGGCGGGGTATTTCTGCAATGGATGCTCGGCTACAACTGGTCGGTGGCCGTCTGGGTGGGCTACATCGCGCTCTTCGGCACAGCCGTCCAGACCGGTGTGATCATGGTCATTTACCTGGATGAGGCCGTGAAGCGGTATGCAGCAGAGAAGGGCGGGGTGCTCACACCGTCGCAACTGATGGAGGCCATCATCGAAGGCGCGGCACTCCGCTTGCGCCCCAAGGTGATGACCGTCTCCACGATCCTTGCGAGCCTCGTCCCCCTGATGCTTCCCATTTTTTCTGCGGAACGCACCGGCATCGAGGTCATGCGCCCGATCGCCACACCCGTCATCGGCGGAATGATCTCGAGCCTGGTGCACATCCTGCTCGTGACGCCGGTGATCTTTTTTTGGCTGAGGGAACGGGAGTTTCGGAGATCAGAACATAAAGCACATCAACACATGCCTTGAGTCCGCAGGGAGACACTATCTGAGTGAACCAGCTGGGGTGATTACCCCATGGCGTCCATCACCTTCCCCACTTACCCTTGTCCGAGCCGAGTATGGAACCGATTTCCAACACACATGATCTTATGAATAAACTTCTCTTGATTGTCCTTTCCGCATCGTTGGCGGGCTGTGGTAAAAACTCCAACCCAGCCCCAACAGCATCGAACCTTACTTCAATTCCCCCAGCGTCCGCACAAACTGAAAACAAGGCGCTGATGGAACCTGCGGGTTCGGTTTACGTCAGCTATCTTAAGATTCAGAGCTCTCTCGCAGATGATTCGACGAACGGAATTGCGGAGAATGCAGCCGCAATCAGCAAGGCTGTGCGCGGTGACTCAATGAAGATGCTTGACCCAAAGGTCGCCGACCAGGCAGATGCCTTGGCAAGTGCGAAGGATCTGGCTGGCGCCAGAGAAGCCTTTAAGCCCCTCAGTCGTTCGCTCATCGAATACCTAAGTAAGAACGGCGTCCCTTCCGGCCGATTTTACGAAGCTTATTGTCCCATGGCGAAAGCGAGTTGGCTACAGGCAGATCAAGATGTCAAAAATCCCTAAATGGGAAAAGCGATGCTGAGCTGTGGCTCCATCAAGAAGTAAAGAGAGCTTTTGACATGGATGCCCTCATCAACACGGAAAGTGAACAGGAAACCTGTATCGTGTGCCAGAAGCCTGTTCGCTACGGCACGGGTTTTGCCCACATCAAGCATGATCGTTGCATGGTCACACTTTGCTGCCCCCTCTGCATGGAAACCTTCCAAAAGCATCCGGCTCCCTACGTGGCGCTCCAGGCAGCGCGAAACCTTCCGCGCACTTCCAAGCCTGACGTCCTACCTTGACCGTCTCGAAACTGAACGGTCGCCTGCCTGCCATCCGTTCTTGTGCGTTCAACTCAAATTCTGCCGGCCAGCACCAGGACAAGCACAATAACGAGAACCATCCCCATGCCACCGCTTGGGTAGTAACCCCATCCGCGGCTGTGCGGCCAGGTGGGGAGTGCGCCAAGCAATGCCATAACCAAAAACACCAGCAATAGAGTTCCTAACATAGTATTCCTTTCAGTTTCTGAATTCGACCTGACTTTTCATTTTGAAAAGCCTTTAATTTCCAATGACGTCAAGTTAGGCCGGAAAACATTGCGGGGCTATGGGGTGTTTGCCCCAACGGAGTGATGGATCGCTCAGCGGATTTTCATTTCGACAGCATGCTCACGGCGATCGTCGTGGAGGGAAATGGTTTTTCCGGATATTTCCTGCCCATCGAGGGAGAGCAGATTCGTGTCGGGTGAATCCGCGGCGAGTCGGGTGATGGTGATATGATAAACCGTTTGATAGTAACGGTAATGAATTTTGCATGATGGCCATGCTTTCGGCAGGCGAGGGGACAAACGCAATTGATTGCCCTCCAAATTCACGCCCAACAGTGTTTCGATCAGCAGGCGGTACATCCATCCGGCTGACCCCGTGTACCATGTCCAACCGCCCCGACCCGTGTGCGGCGCGACGGCATAGACGTCCGCGGCGACGACGTACGGTTCGACTTTGTAGATGGCAATCTGCCCAGGCGTCCCGCCGTGATGGATTGGATTGAGCAACGCGAAAAGTTCCCAGGCGCGTTCGTTTTCTCCCATGATAGCAAAGGCCATGGCGGTCCAAATCGCGGCGTGGGTGTATTGGCCCCCATTTTCTCGCACGCCAGGAATGTAACCTTTGATGTAACCGGGATTGAGGGGGGATGTGTCGAAGGGAGGATCAAACAATTGAATGAGTCCGGCGTCGTAGCGGACCAGGCGCTGATCCACGGATTGCATCGCCTGGCGTGCGCGGGATGGCTCGCTGGCGCCGCTGATCACCGCCCAGCTTTGCGGCAGGGAATCAATCTGACATTCCGGATTGGCCTGGGAGCCAAGTGGTTCGCCGTTGTCGAAGTAGGCGCGACGATACCATTGGCCGTCCCATGCATGTTGCTCGATGTTCTGTTGCAACTGCAGCGCCTGAGCGACGCAACGGTCGGCAAACGGGATGTCTTTGTGTAAGCGCGCCAGCCCGGCAAACTGTGCAAGCACGTCGTAAAGAAAGAATGCCAGCCAGACACTTTCACCGCGCCCCTGGTTGCCCACTCGATTCATTCCATCATTCCAGTCACCGCAACCGATCAGCGGCAGGCCATGTTCGCCGAATTTTAGTCCGTGCTCGATGGCGCGCACGCAATGCTGGTAAAGCGTGACCGACTCTTCGGAGCGATGCGGCAAATCGTAGTAAGCTTCCTCGTCCGTCTTCACCGACCGTGCTTCAAGGAACGGGATCTGTTCGTCGAGCACGCCGGTGTCGGCGACACACGAAACGTAACGGCAGGTCGCGTAAGGCAACCACAGGTAGTCGTCGGAAAAATGTGTCCGCACGCCACGTCCCGCCGGTGGATGCCACCAATGTTGCACATCGCCTTCCCGGAATTGACGCGCTGCCGAGCGAAGCAGATGCTCGCGGGTCAGGGACGGTTCGGCATGCACAAGCGCCATCACGTCCTGCAATTGGTCACGGAATCCGTAGGCACCACCGGATTGATAAAGCCCCGTCCGGCCCCAGAGTCGGCAGCTCAAGGTCTGATACAACAGCCAGCCGTTTGCCATCACATTCACGGCGGGATCGGGCGTATCGACATTCACTGCGCCAAGGGTTCGATTCCAGTAGCCCCAGACTCCTTCGAGCGCGATGCGGCTGGCGTCCCCACGGCGAAAACGTTGGATGAGGCTTTGCACCTCGCCCGGATTGCGACCCACACCGAGGCGAAAACTGGTTTCTCGTTCCTGCCCTTCCGCCAGATCGAAGGCGACTTGCACTGCACCGCAAGGATCCAGCCCCGCGCCAACTTTGCCGGAAAGGCGTGCGCGTTTCAGCGCCGCCGGCTGCGACAAACTTCCGTTCCTGCCCAAAAATTCCTTCCTGTCCCCGGTGAGGGTGCGTGTCCCATCGTTGATGTCGATGAACGCGATGCGATCGGGGAATTCGGTGTTGTAACCATTGCGCGCCAGCAGCGCGCCGGTCTTGATGTCCACCTCGGTTTGCACGTGCATCAGGCATTTATGCCTCAAGTCACCCAACACCCATTCCCAGTAGCCGGTGACCGATATGCGGCGTGGGCGCCCCGAGACGTTGCGCAATTTTAAAACCGTAAATTTCACCGGGGCATCCATCGCCACGTAGATCCACAACTCGGAGGCGATGCCATTTTCGGCATGCTCGAACACGGTGTAGCCAAAACCATGGCGAATGACATAGGGAGTCGCGCCCCGCGCGGGCAACGGCGTGGGCGACCAGAACTGCCCGGTCTGCTCATCGCGAATATAAAGGGCCTCACCCGTGGTATCCTGGACGGGATCGTTGCTCCAGGGTGTCAATCGAAATTCATGGGCGTTCTCTCCCCACGTGTACGAGCCACCGCTTTCCGAAACGACCGTGCCAAAAGATGGGTTGGCGAGCACGTTGACCCACGGGGCTGGAGTCATCTGCCTTGCCTGGAGGGTGATGACGTACTCGCGCCCGTCGCGCGTAAATCCGCCAAGGCCATTGTTGAAGATCAGATCCCGCGGAGAAACCGGCTTGGGTGGATCGGGACGCGCGGAGCGGGTGGGCAACAACGCCGGGACCAGGGATTCCAGCACGTTCCGCCACTCCATCTGCTCCACCAAGGTTCCATTTTCGTCGTCCAGGACAATCCGCGCCACGGATTGCAGCAGCACGCGATCGTCATCGGGAATCTGTTCGAGATGCCGGACGAAAATACCGCCAGGCTTGTCCAGCATTTGCGCTTCGATCCCCGAAGCAATCAAACTGGTGATCTGGTCGTGCAAGGACTGGCGGTAAACCGAAGCATCTTCATTCAAAATAACCAGTTCGACCGTCAACCCCTTCATGCGCCAGTAAGAGTGCGCCTGGATCAGCTGCCGGACGATCTCGATCTTCTCCGTGTCGCTGATGCGGAGCAAGACAAGCGGCGCGTCACCCGAAATGCCATAACTCCAAAGGCCGCTTTGACCACGCCGGTTGTTTCGCAGTACGCCAGGGTTGGCCCGTCGGGCAGGATCGGCATAAATCAACGCGCCTGCCAGCCGTCCGTAGAGTTGGGCTTCTCCCTCCGTGGCATTGAGATGGCGCAAGGTCACCTGGCTGTGGGTCCAGGCCAGGTCGAAGGCGCGGTCAGCCATGCGGGAGTTTTGATATTTATCCACATGAGCCAGCGCCGCTTCCCGGTTTTCTGTCACTCCAATCACCAGGTCAATGATGGCTGTTTCATGGGGTGCCAGGGAGACCGTGCGCCGCAGCGAAATAATGGGATCGAGCACCGAACCGACGGTGTTGGACAATGGTGAGATGCCCTGCATTGCGGCAGGGTTGGCCGGCGTGCCGCCGCGGCCGACGAACCTGGAGCGGTCGGTTTCGCAGGAGATGGATCCCTGTTCACCGCCCTGGCCCACCATGAGATGAAGCAGCCACGGCGGCTTTTCTTCATGGGAACTGGCACGACGTGTGCAGAGAATGGCGGAAGATTTTTGCGCAAATTCTGTTTGCACGAAGAGATTGCTAAAAGCGGAATGCGCGGCATCCGCAGCCGGATTCGCGAGTACCACTTCCGCGTAACTGGTCAGTTCAATGACACGCGCCACGGATGAACGATTGGTGATCGTGATACGCCGCAACTCCACGTCGTCTTCCGGCGACACGCTGATTTCGGTGTGGATTTCGAGATGGGCATGGTGATGCCGAAACTCCGCCCGGGCCTGCGTGAAGATGGCTTCGTAGCCTTTCGTCGCGCGCAAGGTGGGCTGATACGCTGTGGACCAAAACTCTCCCGTCGCCAGGTCACGCAGATAAACAAACGTTCCCCAGCAATCGCGCGTGGCATCTTCGCGCCAGCGGGTGACCGCCAGATCGCGCCAGCGACTGTAGCCGCCGCCTGCGCTGCTGACGACGACATGATAGCGACCGTTGGACAAAAGATGAACCTCCGGTGCCGGCGGCGTGGGATTGGTGAGGACACGCATCACGCTTTCGCCTTCGCCAGAAAGCGTCCTGGATTCCTCCAATTTCAAGTCTTCGGCGAACACGCTCGCGGCGGTCCTGGGGACACGCTCCTGCAACAACAATTCCGCCGCCTTGAGCAACGGACAGGCCATGAAGCGTCGTTGCATGGGGTAGTCCCGCAACAGATTAACCAGAGCCAGCAAGCTCATCCCTTGATGATGTGCCATGAAGGATCGTATCGTTGCGCTCGTTTCATCAGGCGGCAGGCGCGTCGGGGTGTAATCAACCGCTTCGTAGAAACCAAAAGTCCCTTCGCGCCCCTCGAGCGCCAGTCGTTGCAAGTTTTCACATGCTTCCTTCGGTGCGATCATCAGTGCCAGCGCGGTGGCGTAAGGAGCAATCACCAGATTGTCGGCCAATCCTCGCTTCAAACCGATGCCCGGCGTGCCAAAGGCGCGATATTGGTAGTTCATCTGAACGTCGGTCCGATTGTAGCCCGATTCGGAAATGCCCCACGGCACGCCCCGCAATTGCCCATACTCGATTTGCTGTTGCACGGCCGCTTTGCAGGTGTGATCGAGCAGGGTGTTCTCATAGTTGGGCATGACCAGCAATGGCATCAGATATTCGAACATCGAGCCACTCCACGAAACCAACATCAGCTCGCCCTGTGAAGCGACGAGCAGGCGGCCCATGGAGAACCAGTGGTCCTGCGGAACCTGCCCAAGGGCGATGGCGACGTAACTGCACAAGCGCGCCTCCGAGGCCAGCAGATCATAGAAGCCGGTGTCACGCCGTCGTTCGGTGACGTTGAACCCAATGGAAAACAAATCCATTGCCGGGTAGAACAGAAAAGTAAAATCCATCGCGGCCAGCTCGTCGCTTTGCCTGGCCAGGGTTTCCAGTGAAAGCAAGCGCTGCCGGGCACGATCGCTGGCTTCGCCCACACAGCGCGAGAGTTCAACGCCGCCAGCGCCTTCTTCATCGAGCGGACCGGGCGATTGGTCCAACATCGAGAGTTCGCGCAAGGTGGACGCCTCGTCGAGCAGGGCGGGTTTCTCTCCAAGAGGGCCGCCAGGACATGTGGCTGGCAAACCCAGCCACGGAGCGAGGAACCGCAGTTCTTCCAGATGCTCCCCGCAATTTCGCTTCAGAATTTGGGCCCATCCCTTGAGCTCCTCCTTTTCGTTCGCCAGCGAAATGGAGACCATGGTCGCTTGCCCCATCACTTTTTCCAACAAAGTAAACGCCGCGCGAAGGCCGGAAGGGGCGTTTTCCAACTCTGCGTCGAGCCTGGCCAGCCCGTCATTTTCCTGCGCCAAATCCCTGATGATCCTCACCGTGTCGCGCAGGCCTTCAAAAATCTGTGGCGTGAAAATCTTTTCGTCGGCATTTTCCCTCAGTCCGGAGGCGAGCGTCAGCAAATGTCCTGCAAGGTTGCCGCTGTCCACGCTCGATACAAAGAGTGGCTGGAGCGGTTGGAGGGTGCGCGTATCATACCAATTGTAGAAATGCCCGCGATACCGCTCCAGCCGTTGCATCGTGGCGAGAGTGTCCTGCGTGCGCCGGATCAAGCCGCCCACTGAAAGATATCCAAAATCCCGTGCGGCCAGGTTGGCAAGCAGCGCCAGGCCCATATTCGTGGGCGAGGTCCGCGAAGCAATCGTCGGCGTTGGAACCTCCTGAAAATTGTCCGGAGGCAGCCAGTTCTCCTGAAGGGTGACAAACTTTTCAAAAAAATGCCATGTCTTGCGTGCGGTGCGTCTCAGAAAGGTCAACTGCCCGGCCGTCAAATCCGGGATTGCGGATTCAATGGGTCGGCTGATCCACCAGGCGATCCACGGGGCGGCGATCCAGACTCCAAGGAGCGGCAGGGCCAATGGCAGTTGCACCGGCTGCATCGTGACCAGAAAAATTCCGGTCGTCAGGGCGACAAGCGGCGTGATCCACATCGTGGCATAAAAACCAGTGAGGTCGGCCCGGGTTGTCCGTTCTGAATCACTCGACGTTTGCCATTGGAGGAGTCGTTTCCGCGTCACCAGCAGGCGCAGCAGCGTCCTTCCGATTGCGTCCAAACTGATGAACGCATCGTAGGGTAGAAATGCCAGGGTGAGAAATATCTGGCCAAGCTGCCGTCCGCACGACACGGCCACCACCCGCAGATGCATCGCCCACGGCAGATCAGCCGTCTTTCGAAACATGCTGACCAGCGCCGACAACAATCCGGGAAGCGTCGTGATCGATACGACAAACAGCAATCCCTGGCCTCCAAGTTCAGGAAAGCACAGCCAGTTGCCCAACAGCAGGAGCATCAAGGCCACCGGAACCAGGCTGCGACGAAGATTGTCAAAAATTTTCCACTGCGACAAACCGGAGAGCGGGTTGGCGATGCGTCGGACGTCGGAACCGGGAACCCGCGGCAGGAGCCATTGCGCAATCTGCCAATCACCCCGAATCCAACGGTGGCGACGGTCAATGTCCACGTTGTAGCGGGAAGGATATTCTTCGTAGAATTCCACGTCGCTCACGAGAGCAGAGCGGGCATGGCACGCTTCCAACAAGTCGTGGCTGAGAACTGCATTTTCAGGAAAGCGTCCGTTCACGGCCCGCTGGAAGGCGTCCACATCATAAATTCCCTTTCCAATGAACGAGCCTTCATGGAAAACATCCTGATACACGTCGGACACTTCCCGCGTGTAAGGATCAATGCCTGCATCACCGGAAAAAAGCCTGACGAACCACGATCGACGGGCACTCGGCAGACTCACGCCCACACGAGGTTGCAGGATGCTGTAACCTTTGACGACCAGCCCGTGCACGGCATCGAACTCAGGACGGTTCAATGGATGGGCCATCGTGCCCACGAGCTGTCGGGCGGCATCGCGTGGCAGCTGGGTGTCGGTGTCGAGTGTGATCACATACTTGATGTCCGACAAGATGGCCGTCTCGCCCACGATCACAGAAAAGCATTCACGGGAACCGCCCCGCAGCAGGGCGGTGAATTCGGTGAGCTTTCCACGCTTGCGTTCGTAGCCCATCCACAAGCCTTCTCCGTCGTTCCAGCGTCGCGGGCGGTGAAGCAGGAAAAAAAGGTTTTGCCCGTCGGACAAATATTTGCGGTTCAGCGTCTCAACTCCAGCCCGCGCCCGCTGGATCAGCGCCTGGTCTCCGGGCAGAGTCTCCGCCGCCGCGTCGCGGAAATCCGTCAGCAACGCGAAGTGAATGTGCTGATCTCGATTGGCGAGATGATGGATCTCCAGTGTTTCAATGAGATGATCAACGCCTTCCATGCTGGTAAGCATCGTGGGAACAACCACGATCGTGCGGCAATCCGGCGCGATGCCCGAGGAATAATCCAACCTCGGGAGCGGGCAGGGTTTCAACAGCAGCGTGCAGAGCCAGTTCATCAACGCCACGGCGAGCTGGCTGGCACAAAGGAGGATGACGAGGGTGAAGAAGATGAGTTTCAATCCCGGCACCCCGAGAGCCTGGGGCTGCTGCATCAACCCGAACGTGGCGAGCAAAGTGATCGCCCCGATGCCGCCCGTATAAAATGCCAGTGGAAAACGGTGGATGCATCGTTCCTTGATCGTTCTCCAGGGCCATCGCACGTTCACCGCGCGTCCCAACGCAGCCTTGCCCTTGTCAATCAGGTAAAACCCAACATGGGCGGTCCTGTCTTCGCACCCCTTTTGCCGGGCACTGTCCGCGGCAAGTTGGATGGCCTTTCGTGCGACGTCCGCTTCCGAAAGTCTGCTGTGCCGGGCAAAAAACTCGACCGAATGGCGATAGCGATCGCGGGTCGAAAAATCCATCTCGCCATAAACGCTGGCAGGGTCGGAGCGCAAAGTCTCCTCAACCAGGCTGAGTGTCTCCACGAATTCCTTCCAGTCCATCGTGCTCAAGAAACGAAGACTGGCAATACTGTGGCTGACGGAAACCTGGTCGGCCGCCTGATTCTGACTTTCCAGGTGGACCAATTGTTCGATGGATGATCCTTGTTCAACGAGCTGTTGTTCGAGCCAGCTGCGCGCGAGATGCAGCACCGGGCTTTGTCGCGACAAACGCTGGCAAAATTCGAACACGAACGAGCTGGAGATGGGAAGATTGGATTTCGCCATGTCGGCCACCACAATCACGAGGCGCGACGGATTCTTTTCCGCCATATCCTGCAAACAATCCACCCACAAGTCTGCAAGATCGCGATCCTCCCGGGCGATGGTCAGTCGTGTGGTCACGCGCTGCAGATTTTCGATCAACCCCAGGCGCAACATGATTGGAATGGCCCACAACTCGCCCAGTTTCAATGAACTCACCGTCTGGTAAGCGGCGATGAAAGCGCTGAGCGGTCCCGCATCAATCTGCGCATCCACGTGCGAGATCAATTCAAGCACGATGTCGTAAACCCGCGGAAGCCCGGCGGAAGGGCTGTTCAAGAGGCGGGGCAGCTCACGGCTGTAGCCCCGGGGCAGATGCCGCCTCGCCATTTGGATCTGCTCTTCGATCAGGTAGAAGTTGTCGAGAAGCCATTCGGCGGCGGGAGTGATGCGACGGTTTGGTTTTACAGCAAGGGTTGCGCGATTGAAGGCCCGGAGGCTCTGCTCGTTTCCATCCAGTCGAGTCAACAGTCGGTTGGAGCTGTGTTGAGGGACGATCTGGTGCGCCGAGGCCAGGGACCGGGCATGCCGTGCGAGTTGTTCGACGCTGAACAACTCGGCACGCAGAGGCGGCTCGCTCGCGCTTGGGCGCAGGCGCGTTTGCCTGGCCATCCAGGTTTGCCAGCGTAGCGAAAGGGTCTGCATGTTGTTCTTGCGTTTCAACCGCGATTTCCGTGGTTTGCACGGGCGGCCTACGCTGATGTTGCGCCGGTGGGGGCGGCTTCACAATGGGGTGTAACCCTACCATGGCTGGTGGTGGAGGGCGGGGGACAACCACCTGCCAGATTTACTGGTTGCGCGGACGGGAGTTGCGCATGCGTTCGTCGTAACGTTCGCGGATCCAGCGGGCGTTTTCCTTTTCGCCCTGCAACTCGTAAATATACGCTGCGAGATCATACTCAAGGGGGCGATGATAGTGGCTGCGGGGATGACGGGCCAGCGGCCCAAGGCAGAGGCACCAGCCAACAACCAGAAATCCAAGCGCCAGTGAAACGTTCCTACGGGCGTGTCCCTGCCTTGCCGCCTCCCATGCGCTCACCACAAAATAGCTGCACCACGGAATCCAGAGCAGGGCAAGGGTCTGGCGATAACGCGAGATGGGGCGGGTTGACGCAAGGCCGGCAAGCATCGTGAACATGAAAAGCCAGAACCAGATTTGACGCGTGTCACGCCGCCGGATCCCCAGCAGGAGGCCGCCGATGCCGGGAATGAGAATCAGCCAGTGCGGCAATCCCCACCGCACCAGCGGCGAAATGTCTTCCATGAAATAATAACTCAGATTATCCGACGCCTCGAAGGGATCAAACAAGGCCAGCACCTTTCGAATTTGAAGCGTAACCAACCCCATGGGGTGGTCCCGGTGCGTTGCGAGCGTTTCGCGGATCACAGCCCATTTTTTTCCATCCGATTTCCGCAACAAGTCGCCAAACTCGACTGGCAGGCTCGGCAGGTGAGGCTCCCCGGAAGCTGCGTTGCCCACGATGAAACATTCGGCGAAACGGTTGGACGAAGAGAGCAGGGGAGCCCCGGCCATCGCATTGCGATAGGCCAGCGGCGAGACGGTCAGTGCGGTGAAAATGACCGCGGACAAAAACGGGCGGTACGATTGATGCCGGAAACTTTTGACGGCCATCAGGAGGAACCCAAGCATGATGATCGGGCTGAATGTTTCGCGGGAAAGAAAGCCGAGCCCGAGCAGGAATCCGGTCAGCATGGAAAGACGCCACGACGGCGGCCGGACATTCCACGCCCGCCACCACAAGGTCAATGTGAGCATCGAGGCGACGATGATATTCCACGAAAGAAAATCCCGGATCAGCGGCCAGGCATAGACGTAAAATGGCGCATAGATTCCAGAGATCGCAAACGCAAGCCAGCCGATCGCGCGATTCTCAAACGTGACGCGCGCCAGGATTCCGATCAACGCGCAGAGCAACACCCCGGAGAGGCATTGGAACAAATGATAGAAAAGCAGGTTCGGGCTGAGCTTCAGGAACGCGGCCAGCACATAGGTGAACAGTGGCGAGCGTTGAAAGATGGCCTCGCCGCCATACCAACGCATCCAGGTTTCATAAGGCGCGACTTCCTTCATGAAATCCACAAAATGATGATACGGATGCGGATTCAACCAGCCTTGCTCGGTGATCTGACGGGCCCATTGCAAGTTGCCGTACATGTCCGAGTTGACGAAAAGTTCGGAGAACTCCGGCAATGCGCTCATGGCGCAATAATAAAAGTGGACCAGATATGCGGCTGTCAGCAGGCTCAATGCGAGGACGGCCTGCCAGCGGAATGGCAAAAATCGAAGACGAGCAATGGAAATTCCGCGCACGATCATCAATCCTGACGAGCCATGATCAGGCAGTCAAAACATTCCCACCCCTCTGACATAACGTCGCACAATACTTATTCTATGCAATATAGAAAATCGCTGAAAGACCTATCCCATCGCCTCAATCGTGGAACGTTTGCTCTCAAAATCCAGCGTTCGAAACCTGCGGATCAATCGGACGCGGTCTTCCGAATGCGCCGACTCGAGGTGTTCCACCAGCCGCAAACCCAGACGATTGGCTTCACGATATCGCCAACGCATTCGCGCGTTCCGATAATGGAATGATTCCATCCCAAACACACATCGCTTCAACCAGGAACGCTGGCGCGTTGTGGGTCTCCGTCGTTTTCTAAGCGCTGCGGCGATCAATTCCAGCGCGAGCCACGTGTCCACCCTGGCCTGCAACTCGAGATCGCACAGAAATGCCTCGGTTTCGAACAGCCGTTGATTTTCCAAAAAATGCAACGCCGCATGCACCGCGTGGTTCAATTCCTCGATGAACACAATCAATGGATGGATATTCTCCGCGTTCAGCTCTTGAAAAGGCGGATGGCGCTCCAACGCGGTAATGACGTGCGGATGATAATAAATCGCCAGGTGCAGGCGTCCATCCACCACGCGCATGAAGGTCCGTCCCTCCATGCTCAACCCGATCGCTGACGCGCCTGCCAGGGCCGTCAACTCCATGCAACGCTGTCGTCCCACAATGCACTCCTCGAGATTGACGCCCGTCGCGGCATACGTTCGTTCCAGCAACATCTGGATCTGGTGAAGGAAGCTCATCGTGGTTTCCTGGCTGAAGCCTACCACGCAATGCGCAACGGGGCAAATGCCTCCCCTCCTCCATCATCTGATGTATGGATTGGACGGGGATTTCCATGTAGAAAGAAGGTCTCATGGCAATCTGGAAAACTTTCTTACAATCCGTGTTTTGCGAGTCTCCACGTCGCTTCCGATGGGAGGGAGTGTTGTTTGTCATTCTCATCGCCCTTGGTCTTCACCTTCAATATTCACATCTCGGGTTCAACCCGACTGACGAAGGCTATCTGCTTTCAGGCAGCCGGCGACTTCTGGATGGAGAAGTTCCTCATCGCGACTTCATCTCGCTGCGGCCCATCGGCACACATCTTTTTCATGCCCATCTTCTGCTTTGGGCGGGAGACCATCTGATTCTGTGGTCACGTTTCTTTGTCTGCCTACAATTCGCAGCCATCGGCTGGTTTTGGGTTCGCATCGCCGAACATTTCTTTGAACCTCTTCCCTCCCCATGGGTGCGCTGGAGCGTGGGGTTGATTGGAATGATGTTTGCGGCACATGTTTTCCCACTGATGCCCTGGAATTCAATTGATGGCGTTTTCTTCATCTCGCTGGGCGTATTCTTGAGGTCGCTGGCCCCCGCCCGGTTTCAATGGCTGGGATTGGCGGTGATCGGCATGGCTCCGCTATTCAGGCAAAATTTTATTTTTACGCTCCCGCTCGCTGTCATCATCCTCGGAGACCAGCGAAAGCTCTGCCGCTGGATGGCCGTTCTTTTCCCCGGCGTGGCCTACGGTCTTGCCTTGATTGCCTTGGGTGCACTTCCCGATGCGCTCATTCAAATGGGATCTCATTCAAGCTCACTCGCAGGTGCCGTTCTTCCGTCACCGGGAGTCTCGCGCCAAAGCCTGGTTGCAGGAATGCTGGCCGGCACGCTTGCCTTCGCGCTGATGCGCCTGGGCAGGAATCTTTTGACCCGGCGTTCGGGCCTGGTGATTCTCATCCTTGGATTTGTGTTTTCGATGCATTGCGTCTTCTGCCATGCCGGCGGCCGAAGCTGGCTGGCTTTTGGCCTGCTCCTTGCAGCCATCCCTTTTTACGCACGAGCCCCGCAAGCCTGTCGCGGGTTTCTTTTGCCTATTCTACTTGCATGGTCGGTTTCGATTTCCGAGGGCTGGCATCTCCCGACCCTGGGCGCCGCCGGCCTTGCGGCTGCTTTCTTCGCGAGCTTGTGGATGCGGAATGCGCGCTGCCGTACGGGAATGAGTTTTTCATCCGGGAGTGGATTGATGGCGGTCATTCTATGCATCACCCTCGGCGGATTCCATTGGGCACGAACCCACCGCATTTATTGCGACGCGCCGGCGGAGGATTTGAGGTGCTCGCTCACCGGGGTGTTCCGTGGCGCCGGTGGAATTTACACGAACCAGACAACGCATGATTACCTGGTCGACCTGCGCGAAGTCATCCGTTGGTCGCAAGGTCGCAAGGCTTCAGCGATCGCGGTCCTTCCGGAAACCGCCCAGTATTGGGTGTCGAGTTCCCAGCGGAACCCGCTTTCGAGTGATTGGCCGATTGATGCGGAACTCAGCATCCCCGGACTTCGGGATCGTCTCTTCCATGAAATTGAGGGTGCCCGCAATCACACGCTGTTCCTGGTGCAGAAATACCAGGCCGAGCATCTTTGCAGGCGGCTCGAACCCTATCGGGACGGAACCTGCCGGACACGCGACCTTGTAAGAGGCAGCTTCAAGAAGGTTTACGAAAGCAACTTTTTCGAGGTTTACGAATGAATCTTTCCGAAAAAAGCCCGCGCCGGATTTCCGCGGAACTTCTTGCGGCATCCTTCATCGTGCTCTTCCAGGAGCTTGCGTTCATACGGTGGCTCCCGGGACAGGTGCGGGTGCTGGCTTATTTTCCCAACTTGATCCTGCTGAGCGCCTTCCTGGGGTTGGGGCTGGGTTGCCTGCGATGCGGACGCCGATCCCTGCTCTGGCTCTGGCCGGCGAGCCTCCTCCTGCTCACGGGAACAGCATTCGCCGCAAGCCATGTTGTATTCACCCAGAACTCGGTTTCCGAGCATCTCTACCTGCTCTACTTCGACCTGCCGAAAAATGCACCGGTCGTGGCGGAAACCCGCCTGCCGATCATCGGCTTCTTCATCCTGAGCGCTGTCAGCTTCATTCCATTGGGGCAGCTCGTGGCTGGGCGGCTCCAGGAATTTCAGCGCCGTGCCATTTCGCTGCAAGGGTACGCATGGGACCTCCTTGGGTCGCTCCTCGGAGTCATTCTCTTCACCTGCGTCTCCTTCGCCCAATGGTTTCCGCTGGCATGGTTTTCGATCTTCCTTTTGACCGCCGTCATCTTTTTTTCTGAAAAACGAATCTGCGTCATCGCCTACCTTGCCCTTGCGTCTGCGATTCTCGGAATCGTCGCGAGAGCTGAAAAGGCGGAATATTACAGCCCGTACTACGCCTTGAGCATGCAGCCTGAAAAAAACGAATCCGGTTACACCATTCTCGCCAATGGATCCTTCCACCAGCATCCGTTTGAAATGCGACGGGAGAAAGCGGTTTCGAAATTTGAACAGAATGTGCGGGAAGGGTATCACCTGCCCTATCGCCATCTGAAACAGCCGCCAAGGCGGGCGCTCGTCGTGGGCGCCGGAAGCGGCAACGACGTGGCCGTGCTTCTGGATGAGGGCGCCGGGCACGTGGATGCGGTCGAGATCGATCCGGTGATCCTGCGCCTGGGGCGGGAGATCCACCCCAGCCATCCCTACGCCTCGGACCGGGTGCGCGCGGTGAACACCGATGCCCGTTCCTTTTTGAATCATTGCACCGAGCAATATGACCTGATTGTTTTTGGGACGCTGGATTCCATGACGCGGCTCTCGGCGTTGTCCAACGTGCGGCTCGACAATTTCGTTTACACCCTCGATTGCGTGCGCGCGGCGCGGTCACATCTTGCGCCGGGCGGCGGCCTGGTGATGTATTTCATGGCGGGAACAGACTACGTTGATCTCCGCCAGGAAGGCATGCTTGCGGAAGTCTTCGGCGAGGTGCCCATCATGATTTCCAAGCACTACGGGCTCTTCAACAAGGTTTACATGGTCGGCCCCGCCTTTGCGCACGACGACGGTGAGAGGCGCCGCAACGCCGCCCCTGCGCTTCTCAATGATGTGAAGTCACAGGTGGAATTGCCCACGGATGACTGGCCGTTCCTCTATCTGCATCGCCGGGGCATCAGCAATTTTTATCTCACGCTGATGGCGGCGATCATGATCACCACGATCCTGGGTGTGCTCATTGCCTCGCCCGAAATGCGCAGCGGAATTTTTCAGAAGGACGGAGTGGATGGGGAGATGTTTCTTTTCGGGCTGGGGTTTCTGCTCCTTGAAACACGTTCCGCCACGGAGATGAATCTGCTTTGGGGCGCGACATGGCTCACGAGCGCCGTCGTCTTCGGCTCCATCCTGGCCATGATACTTCTCTCAACCCTGTTGATGCAATGGCGCCCCCTGCCCTACTCCTGGAGCATGGCCGGCCTGGCGGCATCACTTCTCGCAGCATGGGCCGCCCCCACCCATCTCCTGCTGCAATCCGGCGCGGTCATGCGGCTGGGAGTTTCCCTCCTCTTTGTTGGAACCCCGATTTTCTTCGCGGCCTCGTGCTTCGCCACCATTTTTCGCAAACGCCAGGCCGCAGCCACCGCCTTCGGCTGGAATCTCCTTGGGGCCGTCGTGGGAGGATTGCTCGAAATGCTTTCCATGGAAACCGGTTTCAAGACGCTCCTCCTGCTCGCGCTCGCGGCTTACCTGCTGGCGCTCGCACTGCGATCCCGTGGGGAGAACCAAGCAAAAATAAATGCAACAAAATTCGCCGGAAAAAAATCTTAAAAAAAATTTTAAAAATGCTTGCGAAGAAAATTTGCCGACATAAACTCGCACGCGAAAGCGGCAGAGCAGCAAGGATGGGGTTGTGAATAACTTGTGAAGAACCCGACCTTTTGAACGCGCTTCACAGGGGAAATAAAATCATGAAGCAGACACCAGAAATCATCTTCCGTACATACGAATATGTCGTCCGTAGTCCTTCGAGAACCGTACCTGAAAACCAATCATCGCAATCTGCTGTAACTCCATCTGATTCAAGCACTTATGGCCTGATTTTGCCTCCAATCGGCTCAAATGCTGCATTTCAGCCTATTTTCCGAGACAACTACGCATTTAATCACTCTGCGAGCGTGCCGTCTGAGAGGGCGGAAAGAGGGGGAAGGAACAGCTTGTGAATAAGTCGCCCCACAAGACCGAGCTGTCCGTGCAGGAACTGTGGAAGCGCAGCCTGCAGCGCCTTCAACAAATCGTTGCGCCGCAAACGTATAAGCGTTGGTTTACACCCATTCGCGCGATGGAATTAAAGGACGATCTTCTGTGTCTCGCGGTGCCTTCCGGTCTCTACCGCTACTGGCTGGAGGACAATTACGCCGACCTGATTCGCGCAACCATCCGCTCCATGGCCGGTCGTGATCTGCGACTGGAGTTCGTAAAGTCTGACGACCCCAAGGCTGAGCCCACTCCCGCGCCCGTTGTCGAAACTTCATCCGTCAAGCCCAGGGCGCACAGCGGCGGACTGACGCCCACGTTCACTTTCAGCAGTTTCGTGGTGGGTCCCTCCAACGAATACGCCCACGCCGGCTGCTGGGCCGTTGCGCAATCTCCCGGGCGCGCCTACAACCCGCTCTTCATCTACGGTGCCACGGGGCTCGGCAAAACCCACCTGATGCACGCCATCGGGAACCACCTCCTGAGCCAGAAGCAGGGCGGCCAGGTTGCCTACGTTTCCACGGAACGTTTCGTCAACGAGTTCATCGACGCCATCCAGAACAAGAAGTTCGTCCCCTTCCGCCGCAAATACCGTTCCTGCGACATCCTGCTGGTGGACGACATCCACTTCCTCGGGCGCGGAGACCAGATGCAGGAGGAGTTTTTCCACACCTTCAACACGCTCTTCGAGTCCCAGAAACAGATCATCCTCTCAAGCGACCGCCCCGCCACCGAGATCGCCAACCTCGAGCAGCGCCTCGTGTCGCGCTTCGAGTGGGGCCTCACCGTCCAGCTGCAGCTGCCCGATGAGGAAACGCGCGTGGCGATTTTGCGGCGCAAGCAGGCCGGCAGCACGGTGCCGATCACCAACGAGGTGATTGATTTCATGGCGCATCACATCAAGACCAACATCCGCCGTCTCGAAGGCGCATGGGCCAAGGTGTGGTTTAGCAGCAAGCTGAAGGGGCGCGCCCTGGAGCTCGCCGAGGTCGAGGAGGAATTGCAGGACATCCTCATTGAGGAGAGCAAGCAGGCGCTGACTGCCGAAACCATCCAGAAGCGCGTGGCCGCCCATTACGACATCCGCCTTGCCGACATGACCAGCAAACGCCGCACCGCCGCCATCGCCTTTCCCCGCCAGGTCGCGATGTACCTGTGCCGCAGCATGACGCGCTCCTCGCTCCAGGAAATCGGCGAAGCCTTCGGCGGACGTGACCACGGCACCGTGATCCACGCCTGTCGCCTCGTGGACGAGCGCCTCAAGGAAGACACCGGCCTCAAGCAGGCGATCAACCAGCTCACCAAGCAGCTCTCGCATTAAGCGTCTCGTTTTCCCTCCTTGTAGGAGCCGCTGTCAGCGGCGATCTGGAGGGCGGAGTTCTGGAGAAATCCTGACTCCCGGTCGCCGCTGACAGCGGCTCCTACAAAAATTCGGGCAAACTGTTACGTGGGCAGAACCCTCAGAATATCCGCCGCCTGCTCCTGGGTCGAAGCGTTCAGATCCCGCCACACCAACGTCCCGTTGCGAAACAGAAACGACTGACGCGAGGCCAGCCCCACGATGGGAATCGTGGACACCCCGAATGCGCGCACCACCTGCCCGTCATGGTCTGCGATCAGCGTGAAGGGCAGATGAAATTTTTCCTTGAATCGCTTCTGGTCTTCCGGTTTGTCCACGCTTACGCCAAAAACCTTCACGCCTTTGCCAGTCAATTCCGCAAACGAATCGCGCAGACTGCAAGCCTGGGCCGTGCACCCCGGCGTGTCCGCCTTTGGATAAAAATAGACGAGCACGCTCCCCTCACCGCACGCTTTCGCAAGGTCAAGGCTCACCCCATCCTGATCCACCGTGAAGATCACCGGCACCGGAGCACCCACATCAAGAGGCTTCACGCCGCGAATCGTGTTGATGAGAGAAAGCAAACCCATGTCCCGATCGTACCCGCCACCACTTCTCTTGCAAACTGCAATTCTGCCATGTCTCTACAGCTTGTTCGGGTGCGCGACAAAAAGTTGGTCTCTCACGGTCGCCGCTGACAGCGGCTCCTACATTTTTCCGCTTCATTATTTTGAGTTTTGTAGGAGCCGCTGTCAGAGGCTGACCTGACAGGCTGGAAGTGGACGCAAAGGACGTATAGTCTTGCCGCAAGAACGAAAGGCAAGACCGATGAAGAAACGATTCAGTGAGGAACAGATTGTGGGGATCCTGCGTGAGGG
>JAHFSY010000047.1 GCA_023269615.1 Verrucomicrobiota bacterium | reverse complement strand
GAAGGCCGGCGCGGGGGCGTCGGCGACTTCGACCTCCATTGTGCGCGCGACGGATTCGGTGGAGCGGATTGCGCCGGTGGGCAGCGTGATGACGGTGGAGAACGCGAAGAGGATTCGCGCGATGAGCGGCGGGCATCTGCCTTCGATCTGGAGGCGGTTGGGAGTGCGGACGGGGGAGTGAGGGTGATCTTTGAAACCGGGATGCGTGGATGAGTGGTTATCACCAGAGCGTGATGACGAGGGAGGTGGTTGCGTTTTTGACCCGCGAGGGGACGCGTGGCGGGCTGGTGGTGGACGCGACGCTGGGTGGGGGCGGGCATGCGGAGGCGATTTTGCGGAGCCGTGAGGACACGCGGGTGGTGGGGCTGGACCAGGATGAGGATGCGATCCGGGAAGCCTCGGAACGCCTGAAGGAATTTGGAGACCGGTTCCGCGGGGCAAAACTTAATTTTCGAAGGATGGATGAGGCGCTGGGCGCGGATCGGGCGGAGGGGGTGGTGATGGACATCGGGGTTTCCTCGCACCAGCTGGACACGGCGGAGCGCGGGTTCAGTTTTCAGCGCGATGGGGCGCTGGACATGAGGATGGACCGGGGAGGTTCGCTCACGGCGGCGCAGGTGGTGAACGAGTGGAAGGAGGAGGAACTCGCGGAAATTTTTTGGAAATGGGGGGAGGAGAGGCACTCGCGGCGGATTGCGCGGGCGGTGGCGGATGCGAGGAAACATCGGGCGATCCGGACGACGGGTGAGCTGGCGGAACTGGTGGCGCGGGTGGCGGGGAGGGGGGCGTGGAGGCTGCACCCGGCGACGAGGGTTTTCCAGGCGCTGAGGCTGGTGGTGAACGACGAGATGGGAGCGTTAAGGGAGGGGCTGGACAAAGCGTGGGGATGCCTGGCGGCGGGCGGGAGGATGGTGGTGATCAGTTTTCACTCGCTTGAGGATCGGATGGTGAAGCTGAGGTTCCGCCAATGGGGAGGCGGGGAGGAAGCGGGGATCATTTTGACGAAGAAGCCGAGGGAGCCCGGGGAGGATGAGGCGAGGGAAAATCCGAGATCACGCAGCGCAAAAATGAGAGCGATCGAAAAAATAAAAATTTAAAAAATTAAAATTCAAAAAAGGAGCATGTATGGCACGCAATCGTCGTCGGGTGGAAGGTGAGCTTACGTTCTCGTGGGTGGCAACCCGCATGCTGCTGTTCTTCCTGGTGGTCGGGTTCCTGCTCGGGATCACATTTCTCAAACGTCGCAACCTGAAGATGGGTGACGAGGTGGCTGCGCTGGATCGCGAGTTGAAGCTGGCGATGGAGGAGACAAGCAGTCTCGAAACGCAACTGGCGCGCATCAAGACGCCGCGCGAACTGGAGAACAAGCTGGCCCGGTGGCAGCTCGGCATGACGCGTCCCGACGACGCGCAGGTCCGCCGGCTGCGCGAGCCGGATGCGGACACCGACGGAGCGGGTCGTGCCCGGATGCTGGTGCAGGCCGATCCGGTGCGGGCCGCCTCAAAAAATCCCTGATCGATGATTCCGACAAAGACCCATCGCATTCGAATCACGATTCTCGCCTCCCTGCTGTTGTTGGGACTGGTTGCGTTGGGTTTTCGTCTCTACACGCTGCAGGTGGTGAGGCATGCGGCGCTTGCGAGCACGGTGAACAAGATGCATGGGCGGGTGGAAAAGCTGCCGGCGTTGCGCGGACCGATCCTGGACTGCAACGAGAACGTGATGGCGCGCAGCGTGGTGGTGCGGACGGTGGTCCTGGATCCGCAGACCGTGCGCGAGGATGACGCCCGTCGGGCGAAGGCTGGACAGCCATTGCGCGCAGCAGACATGGCGCGGATTTTGGGCGACGAGCTCGCGATGCCCGTGGAGGAAATCCGCCAGAAGCTTGATCTCACCACGCGCTACGTGATCCTGAAGCACAAGGTTCCCGAGGAGACGGCGCGGGAGCTATTGGAGACGCTGAAGCGGGAGCACCTGAGGGGCGTGAAATGCGATGATGACCAGATGAGGGTGTATCCGAACGGCGCCCTGATGAGCCACGTGCTGGGCTATATGAATTCAGACCAGTCCGGCATGGATGGAGTGGAGAAGCTCATGCATGTGGATTTGAAGGGGCAGGATGGCTGGCGTCGGATCGAGTGCGACCGGCTCGGGAAAGAGATCGTGGTGTTTCGCAACGAGGATTTCCCGGCGCGCAACGGCTGCTCGGTGGTGCTCACACTGGACCAGGCGATCCAGAGCATCGCGGAGCAGGAGCTGGATGTCGCGGTGCAAAAGTACATGCCTGAGGACGCGGTGGTGATCGTGATGCGACCCGCCACCGGGGAAGTCCTGGCGATGGCCAGCCGCCCGACCTTCGATCCGAACGCGGGTGAAAAAGCGATTGACTCGCTGCGCAACCGCGCGGTTTCCGACCTGAATGAGCCGGGCTCGACGTTCAAGATCGTGACGATTGCCACGGCGCTCGACAACCGGATTGTGACGCTGAACGACACGATCTGGTGCGAGAACGGCAAATTTTTGTATGGCGGGCGCTACCTGACGGATCACGAGCCGTTTGGAAGCCTGACGGTGGCCCAGGTGCTGGAAAAATCCTCGAACGTCGGGGCTGCGAAAGTGGCATTGATGATGGGCAATGCGAAGATGCATCGGGCGATGCTGAATTTCGGTTTTGACGAGAGGGCGTTTGGCGACCAGCCGGGTGAACGTTGGCCCGGGGATGTGCGCGGCATCGTGCATCTGCTGAAAAGCTGGGTGCCGGTTTCCATCACACGGGTGGCGATGGGGCACGAGGTGGCGGTCACGCCGATCGCGATGGCCAACGCGATGTGCGCGCTCGCCAACGGCGGCAACCTGATGCGGCCGATGATGATCAAGCGCGTGGTGGACCAGAATGGCAGCGTGATTCGCGAATTTTTTCCGAAGGTGCGCCGTCGCGTGGTGGACCAGCAGGCGGCCCATGAGATCACCGAGGCTCTCGAGATGGTGGTGAGCAAGGACGGAACGGCGGCGAAGGCGGCCATTTCCGGCTTACGGGTGGCCGGCAAAACGGGCACGGCCCAGAAACTGGTGAACGGGCAGTACGGCCATGACGAATATGTTTCGTCCTTTATCGGCTATTTTCCCGCGGATGCCCCCGAATTGTGCATTTACGTGATGTTTGACAATCCGAAAGGCAAGGATCGTTACGGCGGAGCGGTGGCAGCCCCGGTTTTTCACAATATCGGCGTGCGGGTGGCGTCGTACATGAATTTGAAACTGTCGCGCCCGGAACCATCGCGCGTGAGCGCATCCATCATTCCAGCGTCCAATCATCCGGGGGTGATGCGATGAAACTGAAGACGATCATGGAAGGCATGGCAGTGATCGAGGCGACGGGCAATCTCGATGTCGAGGTGGCCGGGATCCATTGCGATTCGCGGCGCATCCGCCCGGGCGATGTATTTGTGGCGTTGCATGGCGAGAAGGTGGATGGGCATGATTTCATCGCGGACGCCGTGGCTGCGGGGGCGTCGGCGATCGTGTGCGAGCGCAAGGGAGGAGTGACCGCCTCGGTGGCGCAAATTCGCGTGGGCGACGCGCGGGTGGCACTGGCGCAGATGGCGGGGCGGATTTACGGGAATCCCTCGGAAAAGATGCGCGTGGTGGGGATTACCGGGACCAATGGGAAGACCACCACGAGCTATCTCATTGCGGCGATTCTCGAGGCGGCCGGAATGCCGACTGGCGTGCTCGGAACGATTGCGTATCGGATCGGGAACCGCGAACTGCCGGCGCCGAACACGACGCCTTCGGCTGACGAATTGCACGAGATGCTCGCGCGCATGGTGCAGGCGGGGATGAAGGCGGTGGTGATGGAAGTCAGCTCGCACTCGCTGGTGCAGCATCGGGTGGATGGCGTGGAGTGGGGCGCGGGCGTGTTCACCAATCTCACGCAGGACCATCTCGATTACCACAAGACGATGGAGGCCTACCTTGAGGCCAAGAAGATTTTATTTCATCAACTGGGCGCATCCCCGAAGAAAGCGGTTGCCATCCTCAACCGGGACGATCCTGCATGGGAACCGTTGCGCGCCGCGTTGCGCGAAGGCGTGAGCCTGCTGACGTACGGGCTGGGCGCGGGAGCAGACGTGAGGGCTGAGTCGGTGGAACAATCCATTTCCGGTTGCCGCTTCATGCTTTCGTTCGAAGGCAGGCAGACACCGATCACGACGTCGATGTGCGGCGCGCACAATGTTTCGAACTGTCTCGCCGCCGCGGCGACGGCGCTGGCGATGGGGTTGGATGTGGAAGCGATCCGCAAGGGGATCGCCTCCGTAAAAAATGTCCCTGGCCGCCTGGAGCGTCTCGATGCGAAGATGGGTGGCGGGACGTTTGCGATCGTGGTGGATTACGCGCACACGCATGACGCCCTGCGCAATGTGCTGAACACGCTTCGTCCGCTCACCCGCGGACGGTTGATCACGGTGTTTGGTTGCGGTGGAAATCGCGACCCGATGAAGCGTCCGCTCATGGGGCGCGTGGCGGAAGAGCTTTCAGACATCAACATCCTGACGACCGACAATCCGCGTCATGAGGAGCCACTGGCGATCGTGAAGCAAATTGAGGCGGGATTTTCATCGCGGAGGAATTTTCAAGTGGTGCTGGACCGGCGCGAAGCGATCCGCACGGCGATTGAGATGGCGAAGGATGGCGATGTGGTCCTGCTCGCGGGCAAGGGGCACGAGACGTACCAGGAAGTTGCCGGGACGCGCTCGCCGTTCGACGACCGAAAGGTGGCAGTGGAGCTTTTGGAAAATCTGGGAGGAGGCGCGTCATGGAAAAACTGACGTTGAGCCGGGTTGCCGAATTTTCGAGCGGCCGCCTTTCCGCGTCCTCCTCAGCCCTGGCCGAGGTGGGCGGGGTGAGCAGTGACAGCCGCGACATTCGCCAGGGGGATCTTTTTGTCGCGCTGAAGGGCGAGCAATTCAACGGGCACGATTATCTCAAGGAGGCGGTTGCCAGGGGTGCGGTGGCGGTGCTCGTGGAGACACGCGAGATGAAGACGCGGAAGAGCCCGGTGCCGATGGTGCTTGTGGATGACGCGTTGAACGGACTGCAGAGCATGGCGCGCGCCTACCGCAGCAGTTTGAAAGTGAGGACCGTGGCCGTGGCGGGCTCGAATGGCAAGACGGGCACGAAAGAGATGGTTGCGGCGGTGTTGGGCACTCGCTTTTCCGTCCTTAAAAACAAGGGCAACCTCAACAACCACATCGGCGTGCCGCTGAGCCTGATGAAGCTCGACCGATCGCATCAAGTCGGCGTGCTGGAAGTGGGGACGAATCATCCTGGCGAGCTGATCCCGCTGCTCAAGATGGTGAAGCCGCTGGCAGGAGTGATCACGATCATCGGCGAGGAGCACCTGGAATATTTTCACGACCTGGAGGGCGTTGCAAAGGAGGAGGGGACCCTGGCCGAGGTGCTGCCGGAGGATGGGTTGCTGGCGTTGAGTGCCGACGACCCGTGGAGCGATTCGATTGCCCGGCGTTGCAAGGCGCGGGTGGTGAAGTTTGGATTTGCGCGCGGGGCGGAGTACCGCGCCTCGGCGGTGTGTGTCAGCCTCTCAAGCACGCAATTCAAGTTGAGCACGCCGCGCGGGAAGCAGGATGTCACATTGAACCTGATGGGCCGGCACCAGGTGTCCAACGCGCTGGCGGCTGCGGCGGTGGGCGAATTTTTTGGGCTCGACCTGGAGGAGATCGGGCGCGGTCTCGAAACCGTGACGTCCACGAAGATGCGGATGGAGAGCTCCACGACGCGTGACGGCGTGGTGGTGATCAATGACGCATACAACGCCAATCCGAGCTCGATGCGGGCGGCGTTGCGGACGCTGAAGGATCTTTCAACGCCGGGCCGTCGTTTTGCGGTGCTCGGGGAGATGCGCGAATTGGGAAGCGTCTCGGAATCGGCGCATCGCGACGTGGGGCGGCGCGCGGCGGAGAGCGGCCTGGATTGCCTGGTGGTCATCGGAAAGGCGGCGCAGCCGATTGCGGCGGGCGCGCGCGACTCGATCCATCCGCCGGGGCAGGTCGAGTTTTTTGAAGAGATGGGCGATGCCCGGGATTTTTTAAGGAAGCGCGCCCGGAAGGGCGACGTGGTGCTCCTGAAGGCGTCAAGGGGAGTGACGATGGAGAAAGTGATGGAGGGATGGGAGTGAGCATCCAGAAAATTTATTTGAACGACCATGCTTTATTATCTGCATTCGCTTGGAGGCGACTCGCCCTGGAGGGTGTTTGGCTACATTTCGTTCCGCGCGATGATGGCGGCGATGACGGCGCTGGTGCTGACGCTGGTGATCGGCCCGTGGGTGATCCGCAAATTGACCGAGTTGAAGATCGGCCAGCCGATCCGCACGGCGGAGGAGGTGCATCGTCTTCACGAGTTGCATCTTCAGAAGAAGGGGATTCCCACGATGGGCGGGGTGCTGATCATTCTTTCGGTGGTGGTGAGCGTGCTCCTGTGGGCGCGGCCCGACAGCATGTTTGTGGGGCTCTCGGTGGGCACCATGGTGGTTCTTGGAGGCGTGGGTTTTGCGGACGATTACCTGAAGGTGGTGCGCAAGCAATCGAAGGGGTTGAGCGCGCGCGCCAAGTTGTGCTTTCAGTTTGTCCTCGGCGTTGGGGTGGGCGTGGTCTTGATGCTTCATCCGGACACCTATGTGACGGCCGGGCAGCTGCTGATTCCATTTTACAAACATCCGCTGGTGATGGACATGGGGCTTTTCGCCATCGGGCTGGTGTGCCTGGTGCTGATGGGTTCGTCGAACGCGGTGAATCTCACCGACGGGCTCGACGGCCTTGCGATTGGCTGCACGAGCACGGTGGTGACGGTGTACGCGGTGATTGCCTACCTGGCTTCGAACATCAAGTACTCGGCCTACCTCCAATTGACCCATGTGCCGAACGCGGGAGAGTTGACGGTGGTGTGCGCGGCGCTGCTGGGGGCCTCGATGGGATTCCTTTGGTACAACTGCCATCCCGCGCGGGTTTTCATGGGCGATACGGGGTCCCTGGCGCTTGGGGGAGTGATTGGCGTGGTGGCCCTGTGTCTCAAGCAGGAGTTCCTTCTCGTGATCGTCGGCGGCGTGTTCGTGATGGAGGCCATGTCCGTCATTCTGCAGGTGGCGTCATTCAAGTTCACGGGCAGGCGGATTTTTGCGATGGCGCCGATCCATCATCATTTCGAGCTGAAGGGCTGGAGCGAGACGACCGTGGTGGTGCGTTTCTGGATTCTCTCGATCCTCTTCGCCCTCATCGGGCTGAGCACATTGAAACTTCGCTGAAGCACATGAATGGACGTGAAAGGGAAATATTTTTTGGTGGTCGGGTTTGGCGTCAGTGGCCAGGCCGCGGCCAGGTTGTTGGTCCTGAAAGGGGCCAGGGTATTGGCAATAGATGAATCCGAGGATGAAACCATGAAACGAAAAGCACGACGCAAAAAACTCACCGGCATCCACATGCAGTTCGGCGTGAAGCATCCGCCCGAGGGACGCTTCGACGCGGCCATCTTCAGTCCGGGGCTCGATCCCCGGCGTGGACTGGCGCGCGAAGTGGCCAATCTCGACATCCCGACCTACGGCGAGCTCGAGCTCGGCTCCTGGTTCTGCCAGTGCCCGATGATCGCCATCACGGGCACCAACGGCAAGACCACCACGACCGAGCTCGTGGCAAAGGTCATCCGCGCCAACCGCAAAAAAACGCTGACCGCGGGCAATATCGGTGTCCCCATCTCGGAGGCTGCGCTGAAGAGCGACACGCTCGACTATCTCACGGTCGAAGTCAGCTCCTTCCAGCTTGAGACCATTGATGCATTCCGTCCGCGCGTGAGCGTGATGATGAACATCACGCCCGATCACCTGGATCGTTACGGCTCGATGGAGGATTACGCGAGGGCCAAGGCGGCGCTCTGGAAGAACCAGTGCGGCAACGATGCGACCGTGGTGAACGCCGACACGGAAAAACATCTTGCGAAGCTGGGCTTCACTTCGCCTGTTCAAACGATTCGCTACAGCATGCGCGGTGAGCCTGCGGATTTATGGTTTGACGGCGAGACCATTCGCGGGCCCGTGGTTGAGAACGCGGGCATCAAGGTGAACCTGGGCGAGACGCGGTTGCGCGGACCGCACAACGCGGAAAACGTGATGGCGGCCCTCGGGGTCGGGCATGTCCTGGGCTTGAATCTTGCGAAGGCGTGGAGGGGCATTTGCGAGTACCAACCCCTGGCGCATCGCCTCGAGACAGTCGGCTCACTCGACGGGATCGAGTTCGTCAACGATTCCAAGGCGACGAATATTGACGCCATGGAGAAGGCGATCCGGTCGTTCGAGCGCCCGGTGATCCTGATTGCCGGCGGCAAGGACAAGGGATTTGATTTTTCCAACCTGACGCCGCTGATCCGCGGAAAGGTCAAGGCCTGCATCCTCATCGGCGAGATGCGCCAGCGCATGTTCGAGGCGTGGAAGGACTCCGTCTCGTGCGTCTTCTCCGATTCGCTGGAGGAGGCGGTGAGCATGGCCGTGCGCCTTGGAAGGCGTGGCGACGTGGTCCTGCTTTCGCCCGGATGCTCCAGCTACGACATGTTTGAAAACTACGAGGAGCGCGGCGACGTGTTCCGCCGTTCCGTCGCGCAGCTCGTCCAGCAATTACCCAAATCCTAACCACACACAAACAAAGGAACTCACCATGGAAACCGCAACCAATGAAACCCCATCAACGCCCGAGATGCAGCCGGGTCCGCCCGAGCGCAGCCGCGCATGGCGAATCGTCGCCATCGTGCTGACGCTGCACGCCGCCCTCCTGGGCGCCGTCGTTCTGATCCAGGGTTGCAGCAAGAGCGAATCGCCCGCCCTGAGCGAGAATGCAAGGACCTCGAACATCGAGGACGAGCATGATCTTGCCAAGGTGGACCAGCCGGCGGCCGGCAACGTCGTAACACCTTTGCCAGGCGGCGATATGCTGACACCCGAGGAGAATCTGCCGAACGCGAATGTCGCGCAGGGCACACCACCGGCTGCAACGATCCCCCAGCCGCAGCCACTTGCGCATACGGAACCCGTAACGGCTGAAGCGCCGCATACTGTGACCGAGCCCCCGTCCGCTCATGAAAAGGCCCGTGATCCGATCATGGCGGCGCCCGTGACACCCGCAAAAACCACCGCGACGATCAAGTACGTGGTGAAGAAGGGTGATACGCTTTCGCGTATTGCGAAAAAATACACGGTGTCTGTCCGCGAAATTGCATCGGTCAACAAGATGACAGAGAAGACCGCTCTGAAGATCGGCCAGAAGCTTGTGGTGCCTGGGGCATCCAGGGCGGAAGTGGCAAAGATCGAGCCAGCCACTTCGTCTGCTCCTTCGATGCCGGTGGATGCCACGGTCTCATCGGGAGAGGCGAAGAACCACGTGGTAAAACGGGGCGACACGCCCATTTCGATTGCGAAGCGTTATGGCGTGACGGTTGATTCGCTGATGCGCGTCAATCACATCGCCGATGCGCGCAAGATCCGTGTCAACCAGAAGCTGGTGATTCCGACGCCCAAGGTGGCGAGGGAAACCCCTCCCTCGAAGGAGATTCAGCCGGCTTCGGGTGTGGAGCCGGTGGACAAGGGGCATGAAGTCAAACGCATCTGATCACGATTCCAATTCCTTGGTGAGCCGCTTCCCCATTTCTCTCCCGCAAGGGAGGGGGGTGGGGAAGCCTGATTTATTGAGACATCATGAAACGCAGTGACTCAGGAATCAAAAAGACACTCGCCTCGCCGAAGCCTACGGCGGAGCGCGGGGGAGGCAGAATGAAAACATGCAAATACAAATCGTTTTTCTGCAGGATGCTGGAGTTGCTTTTGATCGGGAACACTTTCGGCATCGTTCAATATCTCGTCTTCATATTCTCAATTCTGGATCCTGACTCCTGAGCAGTCATCATGAAATCAATGAACCGATATGTGGCGGTGATCATGGTGATTGCCGTGCTGGCGCTCACGGGGCTTGGCCTTGTGATGATCTCGAGCACCACGGCGCCGCTGGCGGATTATTCGGGACAGCTCAAGAGGCAGATCATCTGGTTTGCCGCCGGACTGGTGGCATTCGGAATCGTGGGCTGGGTGGATTACAAAAGCTGGCGGCCGTATGTGTGGCCGATCTTCGGCCTCTCGCTGCTGCTGCTTTGCCTCGTGTTTGTACCGGGTATTGGCAGCCATGTGAAGGGTTCATCACGGTGGCTGAAGGTGTTTGGGTTCAAGGTTCAGCCATCGGAGTTTCTGCGCCTCGCGGTGGTCTTGCTGCTTGCGCATGGGCTGGCAAAGCAGCAGCCGAAGATCCGCGAATGGAAGTGGGGCTTTGTGTGGCCGCTCGGCGTGATCGCGGTGCCGCTTCTGATGCTGCGGATGGAGCCGGACTTTGGGACCATGGCGCTGCTGGCCGCGACCACCCTGACGATGATGTTTGTGGCGGGCTCGCGCATCTGGCCTGTGATTGCAACGGGAGGGATGGGCATGACAGGCCTGGCGATGATGATGTGGCTGGTGCCGGAGCGGCGTGCGCGATTTCTCGCGTTTCTGGATCCGGAGAAAAACAAGGATGGAAAATTTTATCAGGTCTGGCAGGGCATCCTGGCGTTTGGGTCGGGGGGCACGGATGGGCTCGGGCTGGGGAACAGCCGCCAGAAGATGTTTTACCTTCCCGAATCCACCACGGACTGCATCTTTCCCATCATCGGCGAAGAACTTGGCCTGTACGCGACGCTGGCAGTGGTGATTGCATTCGCTGTCATCCTGATTTGCGGCCTGTGGATCGCCATGCAGTCAAGGGACTCCCACGGTATGCTTCTGGGTTTCGGGCTCATGTTCGGCCTTTGCCTGCAGGCGATGGTCAACATCGGGACGGTGACGGGTTCGATTCCGCCGAAGGGGATGCCGCTTCCATTTGTGAGCTACGGCGGTTCCAACCTGTTGATCAGCTACGTGGCGATTGGATTTCTGGTAAGCGTACATCGGGAGAGTTTGCGGACCAAACGTTTTTCCGGGGGCATGCCCATTGACGATGAAACGCCCCGGTTTTGATCCTGGCTGGGCGGGAAATGGAGATGCGCGAACACCATGAACATCCTGATTGTTTGCGGCGGGACGGGCGGGCACCTGTTTCCGGGGATTGCGGTGGGAGAGGAACTTCTCGAGCGGCGGCACCAGGTGCTGCTCGTGATTTCCGAAAAGGAAATTGACCAGCGGGCCACGCAGGGTGCGCGGGGTTTCTTGATCCAGACGCTGCCGGCGGTGGGTTGGCGGGGCTGGAGGCCGGATCGCATGTTGCAGTTTGCAGGAATGATGTGGAAATCCATGAAACGAACGAAACAAATTTTCCAGGACTTTCAACCCCAGGTGGTGATGGGGATGGGCGGCTTCAGCTCCGTCGCACCCCTGCACGCGGCGTGGCGGCGCGGGATTCCATCATGCATTCACGAATCGAACGCGATCCCGGGCAAAGCCAACCGCCTCGCCGCACGCTTTGCCACGCTGGTCGCCGTCGGATTGGAATCCGCCGGAAATCAGTTCGCACAGTTTCAAACCGTCTGGACCGGCACCCCGGTGCGCGCTTCCTTGCGGTCAAAGGGGGATGTCCGCAAGACGCGCATGGAACTTGGACTGTCAGCCGATGGGCCCGTGGTTCTCGTGATGGGTGGAAGCCAGGGCGCGAAAGGATTGAATCGTCTCGCCACCGCTGCTGCTGCGATTGCATCGGACAACATTCAATGGATCCATCTCGCGGGAGCGGAGGATGAGGCAAATGTTCGCGCTGCCTACCAGGGCGCCGGACGGAAGGCGAGGGTGGATGCATTTTGTCACGAAATGGAAAAGATGTACGCGGCGGCTGACCTTGTGATCGCGAGATCCGGCGCGGCTTCACTGGCGGAAATTGCGGAGTGGAATCTGCCCTCAATTTTGATTCCGTTTCCGTTCGCGGCGGATCGTCACCAATCTGCCAACGCGCGTTTGTTCCATGAGGCCGGCGCAGCCGTGTTGATCGAGGAAGCCGACTGCAGCGCAGAAAAACTCGCCGCCGAGGCACAGGACATTTTGACCAATAAAAACCGTCGAAAAAGCATGACTGATGCGACACAACGGTTGCGACATGAAGACTCGCATCGCCGGCTGGCTGACATGGTGGAACGACTTGGGAAAGGAGAGACGCTTTTTGCGTGACGCCCATGCTGCCTGAAATTTCACAGGAGGATTTGCAGAAGCTGCTGGCTGAAGGTCCGCGGCGGGTGCACCTTGTCGGAGTGGCGGGCAGCGGCATGAGCGGGCTGGCGCGGCTCTTGGCGGAGCGGGGTCACGAGGTGACGGGATCCGACCTGGGCGGCGACACCGATGCAGCGGCGCTGGAGAAGCTGGGGATCCGTCGTTTTCGCGGCCACGCGCCCGAGCACATTGTGAATCCGGATTTTGTGTGCTACTCATCCGCGATTCCCGGCGACAACCCGGAACTGCTTGAGGCGGAGCGGCGGGGGATTCCCGTGGTGCGCCGTGCGCGTGCGCTGGCAGCGCTGGTTCCCCCGTCCAAGGCCCTGGTGATTTCCGGCACGCATGGAAAGACAACCACCACCTCGATGGTGGCGTGCATCCTGCGCGCGGCCGGCAAGGCGCCGTCGTACTTCGTGGGTGCGCATGTCCCCAATCTCGGTTCAAATGCCGCCGCCGGCCCAGGGGAATATTTTGTGATCGAGGCGGACGAGAGCGACGGGACGATGGGCGAATTTCGCCCGCAGGACCTGGTGATCTTGAACATCGAGGCGGAGCACCTTGATTTTTACGACGACCTGGCGGCGATCGAGCGCGCCTTCGAGGGGCTGGGGCGGCTGGCAACTGGCCGGGTGATTTATTGCGCGGATGACCCGGGCGCGTCGCGCGTGGGGGCGAGGCTGGAAAAGCGCGTGCCCTACAGCGTGCACAAGCGGCTCTCGGCGGAAAAGGGATGGTGGGCCGGAAACATCCGCGTGGAGGAGGGGCGGACACAATTTGAGGTGTGGTGCGGGAAGGAGTGTCTTGGCACGGCGGCGCTGGTGATTCCCGGGCTTCACAACCTTTCCAACGCGATCGCTGCGATGGCGATGACACTCGACCTTGGTGTCTCGTTTGACATGGCGGTGAAGGCGCTGGGGGAATTCACGGGTGCGCGGCGCCGTTTCGAGAAGTTGTTTGCGAGCGACCAGTTTTTGCTGGTGGACGATTATGCGCATCATCCGAGCGAGGTGCAGGCGACGATCCAGGCCGCCAAACAGAAGGGGTGCAAGCGCGTGATGGCGGTTTTCCAGCCGCATCGTTACAGCCGGACCAAGGCGTTGTACCGCGATTTCGGGCGGGTGCTGGCGACGGCCGACCGCGTGTATCTCACCGACGTGTATGCCGCGAGCGAGACGCCGATCGAGGGCGTGGATGGCGGGCTCGTTGCAGAGGCGACACGTTCGGCGTCGGCGCATCATGCAAAAACCGTGGTGTACGATCCGAACCTGTGGCGCTTGAAGGAACTCGTGGGTGCGGGGATCGAGGAGGGAGACCTGGTGTTGATCATGGGGGCTGGGAATATCAGCCAGATCAGCCGGGTACTGGCGGATGAGTTGCGCGTGTACGAGGATTTGCGAAAACTTTTGACGGCGGGCACCGTGCTGCGACGGTACGAATCCATGGCCAAACGCACCTCGATGCGCGCGGGAGGGTTTGCCAAGTTATGGGTGGAACCGGCGAACGAGGAGGACCTCGCCCGCGTCCTGCGGTATTGTCATGAGCGTGGCGCGGAGGCCAACGGGGATGCATCGAAGCAGCGACTTGTCGGCGTGACGTTTGTGGGGCGAGGGTCAAACCTCCTTGTGCGCGACGCTGGGATTTCGGGTGTAACGATCCACCTGGGATCGGAGGCGTTTACGCACATTGCCTTTGAGGGGGATCGCGTGCGGGTGGGCGCCGGCGCGCGTTTGAAGCACGTGGTGATGGCTGCGAAGAAGGAAAACCTCACCGGCCTTGAGTTTCTCGAGGGAATCCCGGGAAGCGTCGGCGGTGCGCTTTGGATGAACGCGGGAGCGATGGGGAGCTGCACGTTTGACGTGGTGGAGAGCGTGCGCATGATGGACATGCGGGGAAATGTTTCCGAGAAAAAGCCCTCCGAGCTGTCGGTCGAGTATCGTGCCTGCAGGGGGTTGCGTGAACATGTGGCACTCTCGGCGGTGTTGAAGACGCGTCGCGGAGATCCTGCGGAGATCGCGTCGCGATTAAAACAATTTGAGGAGAAGCGATGGTCGTCGCAGCCGGCCGCTCCGAGCGCGGGGTGTATTTTCAAGAACCCAAAGGACACCGCGGCGGGCAAGGTGATTGACGAGCTTGGCTTGAAGGGGCTGAGCTTCGGCCATGCGCGGGTGTCGGACGAGCATGGAAATTTCATTGTGAACGATGGAGGCGCGACCGCGGGCGAGGTGCTGAGCCTGATCTCGATGATCCGCGACCGCGTGCGCAAGGAACGCGGGATTGAGCTTGAGACTGAAGTGGTTGTGATCGGTGACGAAAGATGGTGATGCCATGACTTCCAAATTGAAACTTGCCATGCCACTGAAAATTGCCGTGCTGATGGGGGGATTTTCCTCCGAGCGCGAAGTGTCGCTGAACAGCGGACGACGCGTGGCGGAGGCGTTGCGCTCGCTCGGCTGCGTTGTGGAGGAGGTGGATGTCCGCGACGAGAATTTTTCGATCCCCTCGGGAATGGACGTGGTGTTCGTCGCGCTGCACGGGACATGGGGCGAGGATGGGGCGGTGCAAACCATCCTTGAAAAATGCGGCGTGCGTTTTACCGGGTCGGATTCAAAAACGAGCCGGCTTGCGTTCGACAAGGTGGCGGCCAAGAAGGTGTTTCGCGAGCACGGGCTGGCCACGCCGCGGGACGTGGTGCTTCGCAGGCAGGATTTGAACGGAAGCGACCCCGGCCTTGTTTTCGACTGTCCCTGCGTGGTGAAGCCTTCGCGCGAAGGGTCGAGCATCGGGGTGCGCATCGTGCAGCGTGAATCGGAGATGAAGGAGGCGCTTGCGGTGGCCTTTGGGCGGGATGACACGGTGCTGGTGGAGGAATACATTGCGGGGCGGGAATTGACGGTGGGAGTCCTGAAGGACCGGGCCCTGCCGGTGATCGAGATCCGCCCCAAGTCAGGATGGTTTGATTACAAAAACAAATACACCGAGGGCGCCACGGAGGAGATTGTGCCGGCGCCGATCGATGCGGCCCTGGCGCGTCAGGTGCAGGATGACGCCTTGAAGGCGCATCGCGCCCTGGGCTGCAGGGATTTTTCCCGCTCGGATTTTCGAGTGGACGCGTGCGGCAAGTCCTGGCTGCTCGAAGTGAACACGATTCCCGGGATGACCGCGACGAGCCTTTTGCCCCGCGCGGCCGCCGCGGACGGGATCACATTCCCTCATTTATGTCTTGCTCTTGTGGAGCAGGCTTTGAAACGTAGGGGGAAGAACTCATGAACTGGTTTTCCAGAAAGCCGCAAAACCGCATGCATCGTCATGATCTCCGGGGCTTGGAGTCGAAGTTGCGCACGCGTATTCGCAGCCAGCGCCAGACACGCGTGGCTGCGCTCGCCCTGGCCGGTGCGCTGCTGGCCGGGTTGCTGGGGTGGGGCGCATGGCTTGGAATGAAAGAGGGCGCGCGCGAAGTGTTCACCGAGAACCCGGCGTATGCTGTGCGCGAGATCACCGTCGAAAGTTCAGGCGACGCATTAAAGCCCAACCAGGTGCTGTCGTTTCTGCGTGTGCAGCGCGGCCAGAATCTCCTCGGCCTCGACCTCGAGCAGATGCGCCGCGACCTGGAGGTATTGCCGATGGTGGAGCGGGCGGAGGTGACGCGGGAGCTGCCCTCCCGCCTCATGGTCCACATCACGGAGCGCATTGCGGTGGCCAATGTTTCCTCCGTCGCCAGCGACAAGCGTTTCCAGGTGGACCGCCATGGCGTCGTGATGGATCTGCTCGCGTACGTTAAAAATTCGGAGGAATACCGCCGACGACTGGAGATTCTCCCAGAAATCATCGGCGCGAACATGACTGATTTGAAAGTGGGGCGCGTCACGACCTCCGCGGAGATTGTGAAGGCAATCGTATTGATTGAGAAGATGATGCGCCTTGATTTCGGCTCGCCGGTGGAAATCGAGTCCGTCGATGTTTCCCGCCATGGAATGCTGGTGCTGAACACGGCGGACCATGCGGTCATCAAGATCGGCGTGTCCGACGCGTTTCCCGACATGGAGCAGCAGCTGAGGCGCCTGGCGAAGATCATGGCCGATTCCCATCTTGATCCAGAACAGAGATCGAAGCGGCTGGCTTCGGTTGATCTCACCGTGCGAAACGACATACCCGTGGTCTGGGTTTCCAATCCCTGAACAAAGTGTTGAAACCATGATCTTCTCAAGAAAATCCCCGTTGATCGTCGGAATGGACATTGGCACCAGCGCGATCAAGATCGCCGTGGGCGAACGCCGGGCGGATGGCGGGCTGACGATGCTGGGAAGTCACCAGGTGGAATCACGCGGTGTCCGCAAGGGCGAAGTGGCCGACCACGGCGAGGCCAGCCGTTGCATTCTCCAGGCGGTCCAGGAGGCGGAGGACGTGTTGAACATGGAGATCGGCGAGGTGGAGCTTGCGCTGACCGGCGCCCACATCGAGTCGGGCAATCATCGCGGCACCGTGCCGATCCGCAGCGAGACGCATGAGATCACCGACGAGGATGTAAGGGAAGCGGTGGAAAATGCCGCCGCGTGCGTGCTTCGGGGCGACGGGATGAAGGTATTGCACGTGATCCGCCAGCAGTTTTACGTGGATGGCAAGGATGGCATTGCCAATCCTGCCGGGCTCCTGGGATCCAAGCTCGAGGCGGACGTGCATTGCATCCACGGAATCGGAACGCGCTTTCTCAACACCTTGAATTGCCTGCATGCGAAGCAGGAGACATCCATGGAGGTCAGCAACGGCATTTTCAGCGGCCTTGCCAGCGCCCTCGCCGTGTTGAACAAACATGACAAGGAACTTGGCGCCATCGCCATGGACATTGGCGCCGGCACGACCGAGTACGTGGTATATGTGAAAGGCATGATCCGCCAGACCGGCGTGATTGCCGTGGGAGGCGACCATTTGGTCAACGACCTGCAGCTCGGGCTCAAGCTGCGCAGCCGGAAAAAAACCGAGGCGCTGATCCGCGAACATGGCTCGGTGCTGATGGATGGTTCGGTTTCCGATAAAATCCTTACTGTAAAGACGAGTGATCTGCTCACCGACCGGGAACGGACGCTCCACCTTGAAAACATCCACCTGATCCTCCATCACCGCATGGATGAAATTCTGCGGATCATCCACGAGCGCATCCGCGCCCAAGGCTTGCTCGAAATGATGGGAGGAGGCGTGTTCCTGACGGGGGGCTGTGCGCGCATCAAGGGCCTCGTGGGGCTTGCGGCCGCAATCTTTCAAATGCCGGCAACCGTGGCTGTGCCACAGGGTTTTGACGGCCAGATGGAACGGCTTGCCGAGCCGGAGATGTCCACGGCCGTCGGCCTCGTGAAGTACGGCCATATCAAGGGGCATGGCGCCTATGGTTCGCGTCGCGGGTTCGGTTCCTACGTCAGGAAAATGCTGGGCATCGGTGAGTGATTTAAATTTATGAACTCGCAACCTTCCGATTCGAACAAGCCGGAAAAAATCAGCCGCACGACGCGCCGCTCGCCGGCTGAAAAGAAAATCCGCATCAAGGTCGTGGGGGTGGGAGGTGCGGGCGTCAATGCCGTGGACCGTCTCGTCCTGGACGGCTTCGATGCGGTGAGCCTTCTGACCGTCAACACCGATGCCCAAGCGCTGGCATCCTCGTTGGTTTCGGAAAAATTACAGATTGGTGAAAATCTCACGCATGGCCTTGGCGCAGGCGGCGATCCCCAGGTTGGCAAATATGCCGCGATGGAGGACATCCAGCTGCTGCGCGACCTGCTGGGAGGGTACGACCTCGTTTTTCTGGCGGCAGGCATGGGTGGAGGCACGGGCACCGGAGCGGGACCGGTCATCGCCCATGTGGCGCGCGAGGAGGGGGCGTTGGTGCTCGCATTGGTCACCATGCCATTTACGCACGAAGGCAGGCAGCGGATGGAGATTGCCCATGAAGGGCTCGCCGCCATGCAACAGTCCGCAGACGCCGTCATTTGCATCCCCAACGACAAGCTGCTGGCGCTTGCGGGCGAGAACACGAGCGTGCTGGACGCCTTCCGCCCCACCGACGAATTTCTCAGCCACGGCGTCCGCAAAATCTGGCAGATGCTCACGCGCACGGGGCTCATCAACATTGACTTCGCGGACCTGCGTTCCGTGCTGCAGCGGCAAAACGGCGAGACGCTCTTTGGATTTGGCGAGGGCATGGGTGTAAACAAGATCGAGCAATCGCTCGAAGGTGCTCTCAGCAGCCCGCTCCTCCAGGACGCCGATCTCCTTGCCCGGGCCGGAAGCGTCCTTGTGGGCGTGACGCATGGTCCGGACTTCACCATGCCGCAGTTGAAAAAACTGATGGGCGAGGTGCACACGCGCATCGGCCCCCATGCAGCATGCAAACAGGGGATCGTAGTGGACGAAAATTACTCGGATCGACTGGCCCTGGTGATCATTGCCTCGACGGGTGAAGCCGTCAAACCGGTGGCGCCGGCGGTGACTTTGCCCAAATTTGAGAAGGAAGCGGCCAGGATCGAGTCCCCGCCGAGCGAGGTGAAAGACACGCCGAAAGGGATTTTTTCCGATGAGCAGGCGAAACGCATCGTGGTGCGGAAAAAGGCCGGGGCGGGCGATCTCGTGGGGATCACAGCCCGACAGGAAACCTTGAAGCTGGATGAAGCCACGCGTGGTCTCTTTGAACGCGTGGAGCGCACGCTGGTGGATGGAGAGGATCTCGATCGTCCCACTTTCATTCGCCGCAACATTGTGTTAAAAAACGTGTCATGATTTTTTGAATGAAAGAGACAAACAAAAAGAAAGAGGATCTGACGGTGGAGATCGGGTTTCTGGAGGGGTTGAGAGCCCGCATGCCGGACGACACGGAAACGCTGAAATTGCTCGGCGACGACTATACGCGGGCGGGTCGCTGGAAAGAGGGGCTTGATGTGGACAGGGAACTCGCCCAACTGCTCCCCAAGGATTCGATGGTGCAGTACAACCTCGCCTGCAGCATGTCATTGCTTGGGCGCGTGAGGGAATCCGCTGAAGCCGTTCACCGCGCCATTGAACTGGGCTACAATCATTGGGACTGGTTGATGAAGGATCCCGATCTTGTGAACTTGCGCAAGGGCGAGGAATTCAAGGCGATCTTTGCGCTGATGCCAGATCGGACGGCCAAAAAATCGACGTGACCGTAAATCAGTCCTTTTGCTGCAAGCCAGGATTCTTGTTCCCGTCATTCCCGCCTGTAAGCGCGCGCCAGATCATTTGCACTGGATCGTAGAACTGATCCACCACCCGTTCCTTCAGCGGGATGATGGCGTTGTCGGTGATGTGGATGTCTTCGGGACAGACTTCCGTGCAGCATTTGGTGATGTTGCACAACCCGATCCCGCCTTCGTTCTTCAGGAGCTTGGTGCGGTCAAGTCCATCGAGCGGGTGCATTTCCAGGCTGGCAACGCGCACCATGAAGCGGGGTCCGTAAAACTGGTCCTTCTTGTCATGGTTCCGGAGCACATGGCAGACGTCCTGGCAGAGGAAACACTCGATGCATTTGCGGAATTCCTGCACTCGATCCATGTCTTCCTGGTACATCACCCAGTTTGCGTCCTTGCGCGGAGTGAAGGGGGGGATTTTTTTGTTCACTTCGTAGTTCCACGAAACATCAGTGACGAGGTCGCGGATGATGGGAAAAGCCTTGATGGGATGGACCGATATCGTTTCTCCCTCGGGAAAATCATCCAGCCGCGTCTTGCACATGAGGCGCGGTTTGCCGTTCACTTCCGCGCTGCATGATCCACACTTGGCCGCCTTGCAGTTCCAGCGGCAGGCCAGGTCGCCGGCCTGGGTGCGCTGGATCTGGTGGACGGCGTCGAGCACCACCATGCCCTCCTCGACCTCGACATTGTAATCCACATCCTTGCCACCTTCCTTGTCGCCGCGGAAAATTTTAAAAGTGCGGGTGCTCATTTATTTGGCCTCCTTCGCTTTTTTGTCGTCCACCAGCGGTTTCAACTCGGGGATCTGGACCACGGGGCAGGGGGCCAGTTTCATGGCTTCGCCTTGTTTCTGGATGACAATGTTGTGCGTTCCCCAGTGGTCGTCATATTTTGGAAAATCGATGCGGCTGTGGCCTCCGCGGCTTTCCTTCCGCATCAGCGCGGCGCGGGTCACGGCTTCGGCGCACACGATCATGTTGTGGAGATCCCTGCAGAGATGCCATCCGGGGTTGTACATGCGATTGCCCTCCGCGATGCCCACATTTTTTGCGCGCCGCTTGATGTCCTCCAGTTTTCCGATTGCGGCGCTCAATTCCTTTTCTTCGCGGAAGATGCCGACGAGGGCATGCATCGTGTTCTGGAGATCCATGTGAAGCTGATAGGGATTTTCGGCGTTTGGGCGCTCAAAATAACCGGTCATCTCCTTCGCCGCGTCGTTGACCTGGGCTTCGTCCATCTTGGGTGCAGGCGCTTTCTTCGCGTGGTCGGCCGCACCGGCTCCTGCCCGGTTGCCGAAAACCAGCAGATCGGAAAGTGAATTGCCCCCGAGGCGGTTGGCGCCGTTCATGCCGCCGGAACATTCGCCGGCGGCGAAGAGACCCGGCACGCGGCTTGCGGCGGTGTCGGCATCCACCTTGATTCCTCCCATCGTATAATGGCAGGTCGGTCCCACTTCCATCGGGCCGGTGGTGATATCCACATCCGCCAGTTCCTTGAACTGGTGGTACATGCTGGGAAGCTTTTTCTTCACGTATTCCGCGCCGCGATGAGAGATGTCGAGGAAACATCCGCCGTGTGGCGAGCCGCGCCCCTCCTTCACCTCGGTGTAAATCGCCCGCGCCACCACGTCGCGCGTGGAAAGCTCCATGCGTTTGGGATCATACTTCTCCATGAATCGTTCGCCCTTGGAATTGGTGAGAATCCCGCCCTCGCCGCGAACCGCCTCGGTCACCAGCAACCCCATCACGCCCGGGGGCCAGACCATTCCCGTCGGGTGAAACTGCACGAACTCCATGTCCACGAGTTCTGCGCCCGCCTCATAGCCCAGGGCCTGGCCGTCCCCCGTGTATTCCCACGAATTGGAAGTGATCTTGTACGCCTTGCCGATTCCGCCTGTCGCGAGAATGATGGACCTGGCCTTGAACACCACGAAGCGCCCCGTCTCCCGCCAGTACCCGAACGCCCCGCAAACACGGTCGCCATCCTTCAGGAGGCGCGTGACGGTGCATTCCATGTAGACATCGATACCCTGATGAATCCCCTTGTCCTGCAACGTGCGGATTAATTCAAGGCCGGTCCGGTCGCCGACGTGGGCCAGGCGCTTGTAGGTATGCCCGCCGAACGCGCGCTGCAAAATTTTTCCATCTGGAGTCCGGTCAAACACCGCGCCCCAACGCTCCAGCTCCTTCACGCGCTCGGGCGCTTCCTTCGCATGCAGCTCAGCCATCCGCCAATTGTTCAGGTACTTGCCGCCGAAGAGGGTGTCCTGGAAGTGAGTCTGCCAGGAATCCTGGGCGTCCACGTTGGCGAGGGCCGCCGCGATTCCCCCTTCGGCCATCACGGTGTGCGCCTTGCCGAGGAGCGATTTGCAGATGAGGGCTGTTTTCAAGCCCCTCGCGGAGCATTCAATTGCCGCCCGCAACCCGGCTCCGCCGGCTCCGATGACGATCACGTCATGTTCGAGTGTCTGGTATTTTACGTCATCGCTCATTTAGAAAATCCTCATGTCGTGCCAGATTCCCATGGAACAGAGTCGGACGTACACATCTGCGAAGCCGACGGTAAAAAGGCTGACCCAGGCCCACTCCATGTGTTTGAGGTTCAGGATCGAGACGCCTCCCCAGAGCTTGTAGCGCATCCGCGCATTGGCCGTGCACGAAAAGCAATCGAGCTTTCCACCCACCAGGTGGCGAAGGGAATTGCAGCCGAAACTGAATCCCGAAAGCGCGATCACGTTCACCAGGAGAACCAGGCTGCCGACCCCCACGTGAAACTCTCTCTGGCCGGTGATTTCATTCCTGAAGAAAAATCCTTCAACCGCGTCATACCACAAAAAAGCCAGCACGACCGTCGCGAGATAAAAAAAGTAGCGGTGCACGTTTTGAAGGATGAAGGGGAAGCCTGTTTCACCCCGATACGCCCTTCCCGCAGGCTCGCCCACCGCGCAGCCGGGTGGATCGAGGAAAAAAGCGCGGTAGTAGGCCTTGCGGTAATAGTAGCAGGTCCCGCGGAATCCGAGGGGTATCCAAAGGAACACAAAGGCAAAGGAGAAGGGATAACTCCATCCGAACATCTTCTGGATGTTGGGCGAATAAAACGGCGAGAGATACGGCCCCCACTCGTAGTGTGCCCCTTGAAACGCCGCCCAGGTCGAATAGACGCCAAAACCGCCCAACCCGAGAAATGTCAGCAGAGGCGAAAGCCACCATGCATCGTGACGCTGGTTCACCCCCAGGCCGTTCGGATTCAGGATGGAATTTGATTCTGCCATGGGGAAAGCTCCTTCAATTCAATGTGGTCGGGATAATCTGAATTGTGGATCGTAAACAGTGGGGGAAGGGGTGTCAATGGAACTGGGTCATTTGTGGTGGCTATTAGTCAACAGATTTCTTCCATGCCAGCTGGCTTATCTTGCGGGTGCGAGCCATGCGGGATGTCAATGACTAATGGCTTGACGATCCGGGCCATTATTCGCAACCTCGGGGCACTGCTTTGGTGGCGCCGAAATATGCGCAGGTTGATGTTTCGTCAACCGGGTTTGAATGAACCTGCTGGTAATCAGGGATAGAAGGGAGGGGGGCGCGCCCCCCTCCCTTCTAAGCAAGGCAGAGGCGGGTGCGGGATGCCGCGCCCGCCGCAATTTTTCATATACAAGACCATGGGACTGAAAAACTTCATCGCAGGCATGTTCGCAGGGCCCGACAAAGGGATGGGCGTGGACGAACTGGCGCGAAGGATGAAGATGTCCGTGGACGAGTTGCGTTTGGTCCATGTTGGATACCGCCAATTCACCCTTCCAAAAAAATCCGGAGGACAGCGGATCATCACGGCGCCGGATGACAAGCTCAAGGTTCTCCAGCGCCACATCCTTCATCGCATTCTGGGCGGACTGAAGAGCCATCCGCTGGCGACCGGCTTTGAGCGCGGCCATTCGATCGTCACCAACGCCTCCTGCCATGTCGGACGGAAAGTGGTGATCAAGCTGGATATGAAGGATTTTTTCCAGTCCACGGCGGCGGATCGCGTGAAGAAATATTTTCAGCAGATCGGGTGGAACCGTGATGCCGTCGATTTGCTTTCGCATTGGTGCACTTACAAGGGGGGATTGCCGCAAGGCGCGCCCACAAGCCCGCGCCTCAGCAATCTCGTCAATCATCGCATGGACGCCCGCCTGTATCATTTGACTGACAAGAAGGGCGGCGCGTACACGCGTTATGCGGACGACATGACCTTCTCTTTCATGACGGACGATCCCGACCCCGTGAATTCCTTGATCGGAATGGTCCGGAAGATTGTGAAGGAGGAGGGCTACGACATTCACGAGCACAAGAAATTGCAGGTTCGACGACGGCATGATTGCCAGAAAGTGACGGGCCTGGTGGTGAACGAGCGCGTGAACCTCCCGAGAAAAACACGCCGCTGGCTGCGCTCCGTGGAGCACCGTGTCGTGACGGGAAAGGTGGCCACGCTTTCACCGGCGCAGCTGGAAGGATGGATCTCTTTCCAATCCATGGTCAGGACCCAGGCGGAAAGCGCGGCGAAATTGCGGCGTCCAGACGGTTCGAGCAGGAAATGATGCTGCGGTTTGTGAGGCGCGAGTCAAACGAATTAAAATTCCGACGAACTCAACCTCCCACGCGGTTTGTCCTGAGCCTGTCGAAGCGGCTGTCCAGCGCCTTCGCCGCTTATGTTGCGCAACGCAACAGGGCGGCTACGGCGCTGGACAGCCGCTTGCACTTGCGGTCTTACCTGCTGGTGTGAAGAATTCAGATACTGCATCCCCGTGACCAGCGTGGCTCTCGCCGTCTCGATGAGCAGGTGGTAATGGTTGCGCATGAACACAAAGCTGTGTGCCACCCATGGCCTTCGCTTTTCTACGATACGAACAGGCGCGCAGTAAAAAAAACTTCTGGCATGACTTTGTCCCAGGTGAGGAAGATGCTCCTGCCACTTTTGATCCGACTCTCAGGCCGTTGCCCATGGTGTAAAACTTGTTTCAAGGATTCATCTTAACTTAACGTAGTAGTATTAGGTTCAACTTCGAAACGTGTCTGGCCACTTCTTGTTGATTGCGTCACGTCCCAGCGCCTTCAAATAAAGAATGGCCTGACGACGCATTAACAAGGAAATCTCACGGAAGACCACTTGAATGTGATCTTGAACATCCGTCCCGGATCGGCATGCATGGTCCATGAATTTCATGCGTTCCCGCGCCGAGCATCTGGCCGATTTCCTTCGGGAGCAGATCCATCAACGCCAGCTGCCCGAGCCCCTGCCTTCCACCAGGGTGTGGAGCAAGCAGCTTGGCGTGGGACGCCCCACCCTGGAAACAGCGCTTCGTCAGTTGAGCCGGGAGGGCATTCTCTCCATCACACCACGAGGAAGCCGCCTGCGGCTTGAACGGATTCAAAAATTCCGTTCCACCCACATGGCCAGACAGATGGTTCGAATCCTGTACCGCGCGCGGGATTTTCCCGAATCGCAAAGTTTCATGGCATGGATTGCGCCACTCTCCGACCGCCTTCACTTTCATGGCATCCAGTTGACGGTGGAAAAATGTTCCGACGCAAAACTACGGACCATTGCGCATGCGAAGTCACGCCCGGACCAACTGGTCTTCTTGCTGGGAATGGCAGGTGCTTATCAGCGGATATTCGAACACTCGCGCCATGCCGTACTGGTGCTCGGCGAACCGTTGCCAGGGGGCACCCTGCCCTTTCTGACAGATGACCAGAATGGCGCGGTCCGTCATGCCACCCAGCGATTGTTGAGACGTGGATTTTCGCGCATCAGCCTGGTCATCGCAAAACTGACCTCTCCCGGCATCCGCCAGACGATCTCCCTGTTTCTCTCCACCTGCAGCCAGTGGCCACATCAACCCATTCAGCCCCATGTGACCCAAGCGCCGCTGGACCTGGAATCGTTGCGGCAGGCGTTCATCCGTCTGGCGACGCGTATCCGTGGCAAATGGGGATTCGTGGTCGTTGCGCCCGTGCCCGTGGGCATGCTCATGACGGCGATCCTCCAGCGCGGCCTCGCGATCCCGCGCGACGTGGAACTGGCGGCCGTGCTTCACGGACGCGAAGCGCTCCAGCTCTGTCCCGCCCCCATCCTGTATTCCTCATCCACCCAACGTACGGTCACGGGCCTGGTCAAGGCCGCTCTTCATTATTTTGAGACAGGACGGGTTCCCGCTTTAAGGAAACGGCTCGCCGTGGAGCCGGCTTGAAATAGTTTGGACATAATAAATGACCAACACCCACCGCTGGCCGGATTTCCTTTTTGGAATTAGGATGCGGCATGCTGAAACGTATCCCGCGAGCGCATCCCGCCATGAACATCCTTCGCCAACGGGGGAAGTGGCACGCATTCACCCTCATCGAGCTCCTGGTGGTGATCGCAATCATATCCATCCTCTCCGCCCTGCTCCTTCCGGCGCTGAGAGGCGCAAAAGATTCAGCAAAAAAGATCGCATGCCTCTCAAACATGCGTCAGGTGGGCATGGCCTTGATTGTCATGGGAACGGAGAACAATGGCTGGGTGAATGGCACCGGGGAGCCCACCAATCCTCCTGTGCCGAACCTATGGACGGACAACATCACAAACTCCTATCTTCGGGGAGGTTCAACACTGGTTCATTTCCTTGGCGGAGCCAATACAGGTTGCCCCGGCAAATTGCCCGGTGACATCTCCTACAGTTTTGGAGTGAACACGCAGTTCACCGGGTTTGGCTATTATCCCATGCACTCCCTGAATGAGGTCCGCAACAGCAGCCGCATCTTCCTTGTAGCCGACTGCTATGGTATCACTCCATTTTACGGCGGACACTTCGATGACACGGTCTCCATCGCAAGCCCTCCGTACGTCTCCGGAGGTTATACACTTTGGGGACGTCATCGCCGCACGGGGCTGAATTTTGTCTTTGTGGATGGCCATGGCGAGTTCATTCGGAAGGGCAAATGGGATGCCATTACTGGAGCCCTCGAATGGCATGCGTATTACACGTCCAACGATTTGGGGATCTGGGCCGAATGAGAGCCGCACCGTCAAGGGAGTCACGAATGGCACGAAGCTAAGGTCATGATCTTTTGCGTCGGTGAGGGATTTCGCGCATGAGGTGTCTGGGTTTGGCCATGAGTTGGTACGGTTTGGGTCTGCGTTTGATGCAGCGGGGTTCGACGCGGTTTGGGCGGTGAGGGAGGAGATCTTCGGCGATATAAGCGAGAATGGAGTTGTAAATGTTTTTCAAGGAACGGGAACCTGGCGTGGTGCGTGCGAAGAAGGGAGCGCCATCCTCTTCAACAATTCCTCGTGACGAAAAAGAAAATGAGCTAAACTGTTACAACCAGATGGAAGAAGTTTGAATCATCCTTATGATAATAATTGGATTGATGTCTTTACACGGCGAGCATTCACTCGGCACGGTCGCACGTTTCCCAGACCGCCCCAGACGATCTGTGAAGCAGTTGGCGTCAGTAAAAACACGTTCAAGCTCGCGCTGGGTGTGCTTTACAAGGAAGCGCCACATCCGCTTTCAAAACGCTGGAACCGGGCTCGTGGGTACGAACCTGAACCAATGAACAGACTCCCTCATCCAAGAAAGATTCGTCCCTGGTGGAGCCGATCGTTTCGAGTCCTGTGGACCGCAGCGCTGCCGTTCTGGTGCGCGATCTCATGGGCCCAGCCACCGCTCAAGGATGGCGACCGCGTCGTGTTTCTCGGCGACAGCATCACGGGTGAGCTGCACTACACGCGACAGGTGGTGGATTATTTTACATTGCGCCAGCCGGGAACCAAGATCCATTTTTACAACGTCGGGTACGGCGGAGACACCGCCACCCGTCGACTGCCCCGATTGCAGAGCGATGTCCTGAACCTGAAGCCAACGGTGGTCACCATCTGCTACGGGATGAATGACGGTAAGGACACGATGGACAAGTTCAAGACGGCAATGGAGGGTATCGTCCGGGAATTGAAGCGGGCCGGTGTGAGGGTGGTGTTGCTTACGCCCGGATGCGTGGACCCGGATCACGACAAGTATCAGTGGCTGAAAACCCCGACCGGAACGTACAACGACACGTTGGCCCAACTGACGAAGGAGGTGCTGGATCTGGCAGCCCGTGAGAATGTGCCGGTCCACAACCTCCATGCGTTGATGCTGGATGTGCTGACCCGGGCCAAAAAGGATGACCCGCAGTTTGTCATGATCCCCGATGGGATTCACCCGGACCCACCGGGTCACGCCGTGATGACCTACGCGCTGCTCAAGGCGCTTGGCTGCAAGGAGGAGGCCTCCGGGCTCTCAATCGATGCCGCGAATGGAAAAGCCGTGACGGACCGCTGTCGTGTGGACGGCTTGAAGGTGGGTGATGAGGAGATCACCTTCACACGGACCGACGAGGCGTTGCCCACCGGATTCTATCCGGATTGCACGCCGGTCCCCCGGTACATTCCGTTGATCGAGGACTTCAACCAGTACCGCTTTCGAGTCACCGGCCTGAAGGCCGCCGCCTGGAAACTGGTCGTCGCGGGGATGGAGGTGGGCACGTTTTCGAACCAGGAGCTGGCGGCTGGCATCAATCTTGCCACCCGCCCCGGACCATGGCAGGCCATGGCGAAAAAGGCCGATGACCTGGTGGTCAAGGAACAGGCGGAGTTTTTCCAGCGATGGCTGTATTTGTCGCAGTATCCGGCGCCGGAACATTTGAAGGCGGATCTGGATGGCTTCATCGCCACTGCGGACGCCCATGTGCATCGGCTGCAGGAGAAACGCTTTCATGTTGCGGATGCTCGCACGTGGAAATGGACGCTGGCCGTTCCGAAGGGGAAAAACTGATTCCGTGCTGGTGGAGAAAATAAACCCCATGTCACACCCCCCCCGCATCGCATCGCGTTTCACCGTCATCCTGCTGTCGCTTTGTGCCTGCGCGACACTTGTTGCGGAGCCGATGTTGAAGGATGGCGACCGCGTGCTCTTTATCGGCGACAACGCGACACTTCAATTTTACTATTCACGCATGGTGGAGAATTACTTCACCTTGCGCCACCCCGATATCCGGATCCATTTCGACAACATCGGCTGGACGGACACAGCGTTCACGCATCTGGACCGGTTGGAGCGTGATCTCCAGTGCTTTAGACCGACTTTGGTCACGATTTGCTATGGAATGAATGACGGCGGATTTGCGTCGTTGGATGACGACCATCGGGAAAAGTTTCGGAAAGGAATGACAGGACTGGTGGATGGATTCCAGAAGCGTGGCGTGAAAGTGATCCTGCTGACGCCCAATTGTGTGGATCCGGACCGCGACAAGTTGTCGCGGATAAAAAAGGAAAGCTGGACTTACAATGAAACGCTGGCCCAGCTCTCAAAGGAGGTCGTCAAGCTGGCGGCCGACAAGAAAGTGCCCGTTTTCGATCTGTTCAGCTTGATGCTCGATGTACAGGCCCGGGGCAGGAAGGACGACCCGAAGTTCACCATGATCCCAGACGGGATTTATCCGGACCCCGCCGGCCACGCCGTCATGGCCTACGGTTTGCTCAAGGCCCTTGGCTGCACGGAGCAGGCTTCGGGGCTTGAGTTGGACGCGGGGACACAGAAAGCCAAAGCGGATCGATGCAAGGTGGAGAACCTGAAGGTCACGGACGCGGAGATCAGCTTCACCCGCACCGATGAGGCGTTGCCCACCGTTTTTACGGATGCGGAGCCGGTTTCCCGCTACATTCCGCTGATCGAGGACTTCAACCAATATCGCTTCAAAGTCACCGGTCTCAAGGCATCCACCTGGAAACTGGTGGTCGAGGGAGTTGAGACCGGGACGTTTTCGAACGCGGAATTGGCGGCCGGTCTCAACCTCGCCACCCGCGCCGGTCCATGGCAAACGATGGCCAGACAGGTGGATGACCTCACCGTGCGGGAGCAAGGTGCAAGCTGCCAGCGCTGGGTTTATCTGGCCCAATATGTGCCCGCAGATGAATTGAAGCCCGGATATGAGGCCTACATGAACAAAGTGGCTGCCTATCTCGACACTTTCCAGGAGAAACGCATCCATGCTCCCGATGCTCGACAGTGGAAGTGGACGCTGACCGCGGTTGCTGCGAAAAACTGACTTCGTTTCGGCGCCAGAATTGTCCAAGGGGTCCCGACCGTCACTTGCGGCGTGTCGGCCTTGTCTTTGCGCCATCCGCTGTTTACGGTTCGTGGCCATGCCTGCGATTGAAGCGAACCAGCTCACCAAAGTTTTCCGCACTTACAAAAAGCGCGAAGGTTTCTGGGGTGGGGTTACGGGGCTGTTTCATCGCGAATACGTGGAGACGGCTGCTGCGTCGTCCGTGAGCTTTTCGATCGAGGAGGGTGAGCTCGTCGGCTTCCTTGGGCCCAATGGCGCTGGGAAAACCACGGTGTTGAAGATGCTCTCGGGTCTCCTTTATCCGACTTCCGGTTCGGCTCGTGTGCTGGGTTTTGTGCCGTCAGAGCGCAAGGATGCGTACCGTCGCCAGTTCTCCCTCGTGATGGGGCAGAAGAACCAGCTCTGGTGGGATCTGCCGGCGCACGACTCATTTGACTTGAACCGTGAAATTTACGGACTTGAACGTTCCGCTTTTGACCGAAGACTGGACGAGCTCACGTCGCTTCTCGATGTGAAGGACAAGCTGGACGTGATGGTGCGCGAGCTCTCGCTGGGCGAGCGGATGAAGATGGAGCTGATCGCCTCGCTGCTCCATTCCCCGCGCGTGCTTCTGCTCGACGAACCGACGATCGGGCTGGACGTGGTCAGCCAGAAAAAAGTTCGCGAATTTGTGCGGGAGTACAATCGTGAGCACAAGGTGACGATCATCCTGACGAGCCATTACATGACGGATATCGAGGAGTTATGCCAGAGGGTGGTCATCATTGACCATGGAAAAATCTTCTTTGATGGGAAACTGTCGGAAATCGTGAACCGTTTTGCGGGGTACAAGGTCATCCAGATCATCTGCAAGGGTGCATGTGATTTTGGGACGCTGGCATCCCTCGGCGAGATCATTGAAACACGGGAGGGGATGGTGAAGCTGAAGGCTCCGCGGGCACGGGTCGCGGATGTTTGCCGTGAGCTGTTCGCGCGTTACCCGGTCGAGGATATCAACATCGAGGAAGCGCCGATTGAGGACATTATTCGGGAAATATTTGGAAAACACGGGTGAAAGGATGTTCTGCGTCGGTTTGACACGCGGCCTGAAATGACGTACCGGAAAAGTGATGCGCGTGCAATTGTCTCAAAAAAGTCTTTTGGTTGTTTTTTGCGGGCTTCACATGTGCATTTTTCCCGCGCGTGCTGCGGACCGTATTGTGGATGTGGATGTTTCCGGGGGAACAGCCGCGCTTACGGCGTTGCTCGTCAATCCGACTGGCCACAAGTTGTATGCGGGCCAGCAATACACAACCGAGGGCAACGTGAGCGGGCTGTTTGTGTTCGACATCAATTCGCAGGGTGAGATTTCGGACAGCGACGAGCGATCGTACCCGTGCATGGTGCCGTCGGGCGACAAGGTCTGGCGCACATCCGTGAATTGCATCGCGATCTCGCCGGACCGCACCAAGCTTTATCTCGGCATTGATTATGCAGCTGAGGAAATCAAGGACACCCTCATCGTGTACGACCTCGACGAGAAGGGCGAGCCGAAGGGGAAGCCGCGCTCATACAAAACCGGCAATCCGCATTTCGTGCTTCAGACCATGGCGGTTCATTCGAAGCTGAATTTTTTATACACGGGTGGTTGGGGTGGCGCTGGCGTGTATGCGATGCCGCTTAAGAAAGGCGAGCCCACCAACGAGCCCGTGGATTATGGCATTGGGGGACAGGGGAAATGGACCATGGTGCCCAACGACAATTTTACCGCGATGTTTTTGGGAACGTATCCCTCCGTGATCGAGGTGGTGAATGTAAACCCGTCCGGCGAAATTGAAAAACTCGGTTCACCCTGCAAGGTGTCGGAACTGCCGGAGTATCTTTGCCTCCGTCGCGTTGGCAAATGCATCTATTTTACGCAGGCTGGGAAACTCTGGTCGTGGCTGTTCACCGGCGACCTGGAGCCCGCAGGCGAGCCAAAAGCCGCCCTCACATCGTGGGATGCCGCCCACGGTTTGCCCCCATCCGCCAACAACCTGTTCATCGACTGCATGTATTCGACGAAGACCAGCCTCTACGCGGTCCTCGCCGAGACTGACAAGCAGGCCAAAAATCCCGTGGCCCTTTCGTTTCGCATCGCACGTTTCAAGCCCGACGCCAAGGGCGAGATCGGGAAGGCGGAATTCGTTTCAGCCGAGCCCGACACCCGCCATCTGAATTCGATCACGGTGGATGAGACCTCCGGAGTCATCTACATCAACGCGCACAAGCCCTGAGCGAAATCTGGAGCCCGCTTACATCTTCTCCAGCGTTTCAATGCCGAGGAGATTCAATCCGGTCTTCAGCGTGCGCGCCGTGATGTCGCAAAGCGCGAGGCGTTCGGCGCGGATGGGTTCCTCCGCCTTGAGGACGGGGCATGCCTCGAAAAACCGGCTGAACCGAACGGCAAGTTCATACAGGTAGCTTGTGAGAAGATGCGGGCGATAATCTTCGAGAATCGGGTGAACCGCATCGCTGAACTGGATGAGGTGTTTGGCCAGGGACAGTTCTTCCGGGGCCTGAAGCTGAAATCGGTTCGAGGAAATATTGTTGGAATCCGCTTTCCTGAAGATGGAACGGACGCGGACATAGGCATAAATCAGGTATGGGGCGGTGTTGCCTTGCAGCGCGAGCAGCTTGTTCCAGTCGAACACATAGTCGAGATCGCGGTTCTGGCAGAGGTCGGCGTACTTGAGAGCCCCGATGCCGATGACCCGCGCGGCGTGGGACTGTTCCTCCTTTGTCAGCTCTGGATTTTTCTCCCCGATGATCTTTCGTGCGCGCGCCTCTGCTTCATCCAGGAGTTCCGTCAGCTTGATGGGATCACCCGACCTGCTTTTGATCGGTTTCTTGTCTGGTCCGAGAATGCTGCCGAACACGATGTGCTTCAATTCAGGCTTCTCTTTCCCCATCCACTTGGTTGCGGCTGCGAACAACTGCTTGAAATGAAGCTGCTGGCGCGCATCTGTCACGTAGAGGATTTCGTCGCTTTTCCATTCATTGACGCGGTAACGCACCGTGGCCAGGTCGGTGGTGGCGTAGAGGAACGCACCGTCGGATTTCTGAATGATCATGGGAGCCGCGTCCTTGAGGGCGGGATCATCGCGGAAGAAAACGCACGTGGCGCCTTCACTCAACTCGGCGACACCGAGTTTTTTTAATTCGTCCACCACGCCTTGCAGCATGGGGTTGTAAAAACTTTCGCCGAGCGTGTGGTCAAAGGTCACTCCGAGATGTTGGTAAGTCTTGTTGAATTCGAGCAGCGAAAAATCAGTGATTTCCTTCCAGATTTTGAGATTTTCCGCATCGCCCGCGTGCAGGAGCGCCAGTTCCTTGCGCGCGGCGTCGAGAATGGATTTGTCGGATTGGGATGCAGCATTGATTTCCCTGTAGAGGCGCTCGAATTCCGCAATGGGCGAGCGGGCAAGCGCCGCACGATCGAGGCGATGTTTGTATCCGTAAATCAGCATTCCAAAATTCGTCCCCCAGTCGCCGAGATGGTTGTCGGTGATGACCGCATGCCCGACGGCGCGCGCGATCCGTGCCAGGGCGTCGCCGAGAAACGTGGAGCGGATATGCCCCACGTGCATGGACTTGGCGGTGTTGGGACTGGAGAAATCGAGTATGATGCGGCGGGGCTGGGCGGCTGGGGCGATCCCATTCCGGGAATCTGCGGCCATTTCCACAAGCTGTCGCGCCACGAATTCGGTGCGAAGATGAAAGTTGATGAACCCCGCACCGGCGATATCCACTTTCGAGCAGACATCATCCACTTTCAACCCCGAGATGATTTGCTGTGCAACTTCACGGGGCGGTTTGCCGAGTTTCTTTCCGAGCGCCATCGCCACGTTGCTCTGGTAATCGCCGAAACGCGCGTCGTGGCAGGGAGTGACAGCGGCGTGCGATGGAGAAGCGGCGGAAACAATGGACCGGATCGCTTCGGCCAGAGCCGCGACAAGACATTGGGGAGTGCTTCGCATTATTGTGACAAATCAATCGTTGGGCATCGGCATTGATACCACATTCAGGCCGGGGATGTCCTCGAAATCCTTTCGGTTGAGTGTCAGAAGCCGGTGGCCATGCTGGATTGCCTGCGCGGCCAGCCAGATGTCCTGAATGCGGTGGTCATGACCCCGTTTTGAAGCAAGATGTGCGGCGAGCGTTCCAAACACTTCGCCCGTTTCTCCGTCCATGCGCAGCACCGGTTTCCTCCGGAGGCGGCGGATGGCCATGAGGCGTTTCTGACGGATGCCAGGATTGGAGGCGAGTTCGGCGCCGTATTGCAACTCGGCGATGGTGACGGGCGAAATGAAAACAGATGCAGCCTGGGTGATTGAGGCGGTGTCCGCCGGTGCAAATCTCCCGCGTTCCACCGCGACCCAGATGCCGGTATCAATCAGGAATCCCATGGATTACGCAGGTGGGATGTCCGTGATTTTCGTGTAAAGGGACGGCGGCTGT
>JAHFSY010000046.1 GCA_023269615.1 Verrucomicrobiota bacterium | reverse complement strand
TCGCGGTGCAAAAGGATTTCGAGCTCACAAAAGTCACCCCTGCCCTCTACAACCCATCGGTTCCTTACGACATCACGGTGCTCGACGAAACCACGCCCCAGGAATTAGGCAGCGGCAATTTTCTATTGGTCCGCTCGATTCCCGCGGGGTTGCTCGAGTCCACCGGCGCGGAAAAATCTCCGACCATCACGGATGTGAAACAGGGACATCCGATCACCCGTTTCGTGCAGTTCGACAACGTGAACATTTCCGCGTCCATGCAGGTGAAACTCCCGGCATGGGGCATCTCCCTTGTTGAATCCACCCACTCCCCGCTGATCATCGCGGGGCAGGACGGCCCGCGCCGCATCGTGTGGATCGGATTCAGCGTGCTCGAAAGCAACTGGCCGCTGCGCCTCTCCTTCCCGATGTTCGTTGCGAACGCCCTGCGCTGGCTCGACCCGGCCTCCAGCGAAAGCCGGATCCTGCAGGTGCGCACAGGCCAGAGCGCGCGGCTGCCCCTCGCCAAGTCCATTCCCAACTTCAAGGTGGAAACGCCCGACGGCCGTCATCTCACCGTGGACGTTCCGCCGAAAGCCCAGGAAATGGTCTTCACCCAGACCGACCGCGCCGGCGTGTACAAGGTGAAAGCCGGCGACCAATCCCTCCAGTTCTGCGCCAACCTGTTGAACACACAGGAAACCCACAACAAGCCCGCCGAGAAAATCGAATTCGGAAAATATCAAGTGGTGGAAGGCGGCAAGCTGCAAGCCAGCAACCTGGAAATCTGGCGCTGGCTGGCCCTGGCCGCCTTCGCAGTACTGCTGGGAGAATGGTGGTATTTCCACCGCATCGCCACATGAACACAAATTCCAACTCAACGGAGGGACACGCTGCCTCCTACGCCGACCCGCGCTACGCCGCAGGCTTTGGCGAGGCGAGAGCAGCGCTGGCTGCGAAGGCCGAGCCGTCGTGTCCACGGCCGCATTCCAGCGGAAGGATTTTTGTCCGCGGATTTCGCAGACTGACGCAGATTTTTTCTTTCTCCTTCCTTCTTTCATCCCTCATCCCTCATCCTTCATCCTTCTCCGCCGAGCCCCGCGAGGTGGTCGTCTACTGCGCCCTCGACGAACCCTACGCCGCTCCAATCCTCGCCGCCTTCGAAAAGAAAACCGGCATTCACGTCAAAACCATCTACGACTCCGAAGCCGTCAAAACCGCCGGCATCGTCAACCGCCTCATCGCCGAAAAGGAACGCCCCCAATGCGACGTCTTCTGGAACAACGAAAAGCTGAGAACCGTCCTCCTCGCCCGCAAAGGCCTCCTCGAAAAATATGAGCCTGCCGCATGGAAAGAACGCGAGCTGCCGCATGACAAAAAGGATGGTTTGTGGAGTGAGTTCGCGGCCCGGGCGCGGGTGATTGTTTACAATCCGAAATTTGAGAAGGAACTGATTGCTGCGGCAAACAGATCTGAAAAGAGAAAACCGGAAGACAAGGATTCCCACACTAGCGTCGGCTATGTGAATGAAGAATTGTGGCTCCTGTCATCCGATCCGATACTGAAAGGCAAAATCGCCATCGCAAATCCCCTCTTTGGAACAACGTCCACTCATTTCCTATATTGGATGCATTGGACACGGAATGCGAACAGAGACGTGCCGGATTTTTTTAGAAAGATATTTGCAAACAGCCCGCTCATTTGTGCCGGGAATTCGGATGTCGTCCGCAAAGTCGCAGCGGGACAGGCGTGGCTCGGGTACACCGATTCCGATGACGCCATATCCGCCATCACACGTGGAGAGAGACTTGAACTCGTCTTTCCACACGTATGGCTGGATGGCACGTTTGGAAGCATTAATCGCGTCTCATTCGTTATGGGCTCCCTCAAGATCCCCAATACCGTTGCCATCATTCAGGGTGCGCCTCATTGCAAGGAGGCCGAGCATCTCGTGGACTTTTTACTTTCCGAGGATGTGGAGGTTGCTCTGCTGCGTGGCATGTCCAAACAAATACCTCTTGGAAAGGTCAAGGGCACCCAATTTCCCGGACTGTTCTGGCTTTCAACAGATCCAAAGCAACCAAACGAGAAGAAGATGGATCCAGAACGCCCGGGGTTATTCTGGCTTTCAAATGATGCAGAAGACCCAAAAGGAAAGATGATCAACCCCTCATATTTGAATGACGGTGCGGAAGAGGAGCTTGCCAAAACGTTGGAGTCGGATCTCGGGTTGCTACGCAAAGTCATGAACAGCCAATGACCTCCGCCATCCCCAACTCCCTCCTCTTCGCGGGAATCGCATCGAGCCTCGCAACGGTCTTCGGCGTCGCCGCCTTTGCCGCACTGGCCACATCGTCGCAGCGCATCCGCATGACGCTCATCATCTCCGCCATCGCCTGCCTTCTCACACCCGCATTCCTGCAAGCCGGCGCTTGGATGGATTTTGCGATGAAAGTCGGGCTACCCTACGCGAGTCTTCCATTCGGCGCCTTCGTCCTTTCATTGCAACTCTGGCCGATCGTCACGCTTCTTCTTCTCGCGATGTCGCGACACCTCGACACCTCGCTTCTCGAATCCGCACGCCTCTCGCTCACGCGTGCTTCCACTTGGACCCGGGTGATTCTTCCGCTGCTCTCCCCTGCCCTTGCGCTGGGCTGGGTCGCGGCATTCATCCTCGCACTCAACAACTTCATCATCCCAACCACCTTCCAGACGCATGTGCAGATCACGGAAATCTATGTGGAGTTTCAAAGTCTCTACAATACGAGTGGCGCGCTGCTCCAATCCATTCCCATCTGGATCGTCTCGATGATCGCGCTCGTTCTCGCCGCACGCTTGACCGTTCGCATGCGCGCGGCAAACCGTCACACCGCGGCCGACAGCTCATCCGCATTGCAATGCACACCATTGCCCGGAGGATTTGCGCCGTGGATTTTGTTTTCACTGGTATTGCTCGGCCTCTCCATTGTTCCGCCTTTGTCACGTATCATCACCGCATGCTGTCATGAAAACATTTGGACTTCGCTGCAACTTGCGCGTCCGCAATTCGGCGCATCACTGGCTTACGCGGTTGGAAGCACAGTGCTTGCAACATCGCTCGCCTGCGTGGTCTGGATTTTCTGCCGCAAGTGGAAGCTCGAATGGGTTCTCGCAACGCCTTTCATTCTGTCCGGATTTTTCCTCGGCGTGCTCTTGATCGCCATCAGCCAGTGGGCTGGAAAATATGCGTGGTGGCAAGGCACCTGGACGCTTGTCATCGCCGCGCTTGCCATCCGCTTCATCTGGATTCCCTACAAGGCTGCGGCAACGGCCCACAGCCGGATCAACTCCGACATCCTCGATGCCGCACAAATCTTTCGTCTGCCGCGAAGCTCTGTCTTGCGATTCATTGAGTGGCCCGCATTGCGCCCGTCCCTGCTGGCTGCTGCGTGGGTGGTTTATGTGCTGGCGCTTTGGGATGTCGAGACACTCGTAATGATTTATCCGCCCGGCGGCGAACCCGTTTCATTGAGGATTTATCAACTGCTCCATTACGGTTACGACGCGCAAGTCGGGGTGTTGAGTCTCGGATTGTTAGCAATGGGAATCGCCCCAGGCCTGGCTCTCCTCTTCTTCCGATCCCATTCGGCAAATTCTGTGCATTCTGTCCAAAAACTCCGGATCTCCTCCCCCGCATCATGATCGAACTTCAAAACATTTCCAAAAGCCACGGCACGACGACTGCCGTCGTCAGCGCCTCGCTCATCGTGAAGCGCGGCGAAGCGGTGGCGTTGCTCGGACACTCGGGGTCTGGAAAAACAACCCTCCTCCGTCTGGTCGCCGGACTCGACTCTCCCGACTCGGGTAAGGTTCGCGCCGAGGGACGCGTCGGGATGGTCTTTCAATCGCTTGCGCTCTGGCCGCATGTCAGCGTGCGCGATCACCTCCAGCTTGTGCTTCATGACGAACGCTGGAATCCGTCGCTCCGCAAGCAACGCGTGGACGAGATGATGGCGCTCTTTGGAATCTCGCAATGGGCTGATCGAGAACCCGGAATGCTTTCGGGCGGCGAGCAGCAGCGCGTGGCCCTCGCGCGCGCGCTGGCGCCCGATCCCGAAATCCTGTTGCTCGATGAACCCCTGGCGCATCTCGATGCCGAGAGCCGCAAGGATTTACGCGCCCGCCTCCGACCTCACCTGGAAAACCGGGCCGTCCTGATGGCCACGCACGAGGAAGAGGATGCCACCGCGCTGACCAGCCGTTTTGTGCGGATGAAGGAAGGGAGGATCTTGTGAGGATCTTGCGCATCTGGAATTCGGAATGTAGGAGCCGCTGTCAGCGGCGATCTCCGCATGCCCCGTCTCTCCCGCCTGCGTGGCCGAAGCCACTTCAGCGTGGCGAAGGCCCGGTCGCCGCTGACAGCGGCTCCTACAAGACGAGTTTGCTGTTGGTCGCCGGGGTCTTGATGTTGAGCGGTTGCGGACAAGCGACCTCGCCTGCGCCTTCCAGCAAAATCTTTGAACGCTTTGAATCCCTCGGATCGTTTGGCACGGGCGCGGGGCAATTCAACAAGCCGCGCTCCGTCGGGGTGGATGGCGCAGGCGTGATTCACGTGGTGGACATGACGGGACGGGTGCAGCGCTTCGATGCAAAAAATAATTACCTTGGCGCATGGCAGGCTCCACAAACCGCCCAGGGACGTCCCAAGGGAATGGGCGTGGATGGCGATGGTCACCTGATGCTCGTCGAGCCGCATTACCAGCGCGTCACGCATTTTGATTCGAACGGAAAACCTCTTCGCACCTGGGGTAAGCAGGGCAAGGCTGTGGGCGAACTCGCGTTTCCACGCGCCATCGCCGCATTCGGGCGCAACCTGTTCATTTGTGAATACCTCGATGTGCAGCGCGTACAGAAATTCGACATGGATGGCCATGTCATCACCGCATGGGGCAGCGAAGGATCGGGGCCCGGGCAGTTCCGTCGTCCCGAGGGAGTGGGCGTGGATCGCGCGGGAAATGTTTACGTGGCCGACTCGTGTAATCATCGCATCCAGAAATTTTCAAACGATGGCGCGTTCATCTCGCAATTTGGCTCTCCCGGCGATGCGCCCGGGCAGTTGAACTATCCCTATGATGTCAAGGTGGATGCGGCAGGCCGGATTTTTGTCTGTGAATTTGGAAACAGCCGCATCCAGGTTTTTTCGGCGAAGGGCGAGCCGTTGGAAATTGTTGGTGGCCCGGGCACCGGCGACTGGCAATTTCGCAACCCGTGGGGCATCGCGTTTGACGCCTCGGAAAATCTCTGGGTTGCCGATTCCATGAATCATCGCGTGGTGAAGCTGGCGCGACGGAAGGAGGCAGCCTCATGAACGTTGGATTCTCCCAGCCCGCATGGCTCTTCCTGCTACTCGTCCTGCCGTGGGTCATCTGGCTTTCATGGAAATCGCCCGCAGGCCTCGACCGCTGGCGAAGAGTGCTTTCCGTCACGCTCCGCGTGCTCATCCTGGTCGGCGTGATTCTTGCGCTTGCAGGATTCGAATTGCGGCAACGAAACGATTCCCTTGCCATTGTCTTCCTGCTCGATTACTCCGACAGCATTCCCGAGCGCTATCGCACCGCCATGCTGGATTACGTGAAGACCGCGACGAAAAACAAGGTTCCCAGGGACAAGGCGGGCGTCATCATCTTCGGCGGCGATGCGAGCATCGAGGTCATGCCCTCGGAGCAGATTGACGTGCAGAAGGTTTATTCCATCGTCAACACCCACGCCACCGACATCGGCGCCTCCCTGCGCCTCGCCCAGGCCGCGCTGCCCACCGACTCCCAACGTCGCATCGTCCTGATCTCCGATGGCAATGAAAACCTGGGCGACGCGATCCAGGAGGCCGAGTCGGCACGAGCGAATGGAGTGACGGTGGACGTGCTTGCCGTGGAGGAGGCGAAGCGGATGGACCTGCAGCTCGAAAAGGTGATGATGCCCGCGATCCTGAAGAAGGGTGAAACATTCGAGGTCAAAATCCATATTCTTGCCTCGGATCCCGCGCCCGCGAAGCTCCGCATTTTTCGCAACGGTCGCTATCTGGGCGAGCAGGAGGTGCATGTGGAAAAAGGACGGAACGTCTTTGCGTTTCCACAGACGATCGAGGACACGGGGTTTCATTCCTACGCCGTGGAGATCGAGTGCGCAGCGGATGACATCCCGCAGAACAACAAGGGCACGGCATTTACAAGTGTGCGGGGTGACCCCACGGCGCTGGTGATCCACGCGGACAAAAGCAAGGCCGCCCCGCTGGACGAAGCGCTCTCGCGGACAAAGATCCAGATCCGTTCTGCGGGCATTGACGGGATACCCGAGGATATATCGGAAATGGTGAACTATGACCTGATCGTTCTTTCCAACGTCAATGCAGGTGATCTTTCCGAGGCGCAGATGAAGCGGATGCAGAGCGCGGTCCGTGATTTTGGCGTTGGGCTGATGGTGATCGGTGGAGACGACAGCTTCACTGCGGGTTCGTATCGCGGCACGGCGCTGGAGGACGTGCTGCCGGTGAGCATGGACCTCAGCAGTAAAAAAGTTCTGCCTTCCGGCGCGCTTGCGCTCGTCGTTCACGCCACGGAATTTCAGGATGGAAACCGCTGGGCTCGCGACACCGCGCTCGCCGCGCTCGATGCCCTTGGGCCCTCCGACCAGATGGGCATTGTGCTTTGGGATGGCAAAGATAAATGGCTTTTTCCCATGCAGCCTGTCGGCGATCGCCAGCAAATCGGCCACATGATCAGTGGCATGAACCCCGGCGACATGCCCAGCTTCATCAATGTCATGAAAATGGCGCACCAGGGGCTTGTTGGATGCAAGGCGCACCTCAAGCACATGGTCGTGTTTTCCGACGGCGATCCACAGCCGCCCACTGATGCGGAGATTGACGCCATTACGGCGGACAAGATCACGATCAGCACCGTGATGATCGGCGGACATGTTGCACCCGACCCGATGATTGCGATGGCGCAGCGGGGACACGGGCGCTTTCATGACGTCAAATCGCCCAACGATCTTCCGCAAATCTTCATCAAGGAGGCGGCGATCATCCTGAAGGCCAGCATCTTCGAGGAACCCTTCCATCCGAAGATGGGCGACCCGAGCGAAATCACCCGCGGCATCAGCGAGGATGGAATGCCCCTGCTGCTGGGCTACGTCACCACCACCAAAAAGCCGCGCGCCGAGACGCCGCTTGTCTCCCAGAACAACGATCCCGTTCTCGCGCAATGGCAGTACGGGCTTGGGCGCGTGGTTGCATTCACGTCCGACGCCAAGCCCAAGTGGGCCGTCAACTGGATCGGCTGGGACCACTGGGATTCGTTCTGGGGCCAGGCGGCCAAGTGGACATTGCGCCGCATTGAAAATTCATCCTACGACGCGAGCCTCAGCATCCAGAACAGCGGAGGCCGCATCCTGGTGGACGCGCTCGACACGCAGGGAAAATTTCTGAACCAGCTTGATTTGCAGGCAAGCATCACGCTGCCGCAGGGCAAGACCGTGGACACGAAGCTGCGCCAGACGGAGCCAGGCCATTACGAGGCGGATTTTCAAGCGCCCGAAATCGGGGTGTACATGGCCAACCTGCGCACGATGACCAACGGTGTACTGGTCGCCTCGCAGGCCGTGGGAGCGTCCATCGCCTACTCGATCGAGTACCGCGACATGAAACCCAACGCCCACCTGTTGCGCAAGGTGACCGAGGTAAGCGGCGGGCGCGTTCTCAAGCCCACGGACGATCCCTTCGCGCACCAGCGCGTGGCAGCGTCACGCCCCACCCCGATTTGGAACTGGCTGCTGGGCGCGGCGATCCTGCTGTTCCCATTCGACGTCGGCGTGCGGCGCGTGATGGTGGACCGCGAGCAATGGATGGATTTTCTCCGAAAACTTCTCGCAAGGCTCGGGCTTGACCGCTGGCAGAAGGCGCACCCCAAGGCGGACGATGCCATGAGCGCATTGCTGGCTCGGAAGGCAAAATTGCTCGACCAGATGCAACCCGCCCCGATTGCCCGCGAAGTGAGCTTTCCCGAGGCAACCCCGATCGCGGAGCAACCCGCCACCACGCCGCAAACATCGAAGAAAGACGAACCACCTGCGCCAAAAGCCGATCCCGCAAAACCGGCAACCGGCGCCGATTACACCGCCAAGCTGCTCGCCGCAAAAAAACGCGCGCGCAAGGAACAGGATCCCGGGACGTGAGAACAATTTCGAGGTAGGGCGTGTTCGCCGAACGCGCCGTTGCGGTGGCGCGTGGAAAGCAAATGTGTGATCCCGATGGAGAACGACGGCGCGCTCGGCGAGCACGCCCTACCATCAGCAAGACAGCAGATCACTGCACAATCCGGTCGCGTAGATTGGTCAGCAATCGCCGATGTAGAAACGCCGCCACGAGAACCTGCCCCAAAACAACGGCGAACGACGACAGGACCGTGAAAATAACCATGCTGCCCATGCCGGCGATGCCCCCCATAAATGGCCCCGCGACCATCATTGGAATCCAGAAAAGGGTTGCAAGCATCGAAGACGCGATATGCCACACCACGTAATACAAGACCAGCTTGCCCACAGCCTCCCCCGCACTTTTCGCACCAAGACCGACCCAGATTGCGATGACGGCCAGCATATACCATGACGCCAATGAACCGATGAGCGAGACGAGAAGAGAGACCGTTTGAATCCTCATCGGATCGGCGCCGTATGAGCCGAAAAACAAACTGCAGGCGATGCCGGAGAAAACCATGATGAGCACCGGCACGCCGTATGCGCTCCACGCTGAGCGCAAGCGCTGGTTCACCCATTCCTTGTCCCGGATCGGCGTCGCCATCATCAGTTCCAGGATGCGTTCCTGTTTCTGGGCTTGAACGCCACGGGCAACCGAAACGGCCATCACCATGTTCATGAGCCATGCAACCCAGCCAATGCCCATCATCACCATCATCATCATCCATTCGACTTGGGGAAGGTAGCCAATCAGGGCAAACAGCCCCACGGGAAGTGCCAGCCATCCCCAACGCCATGGCGAGGCCTTCCTCCCCCATTCCAGCCAATAAATGGGAGCGTTCTCATTGGCACAACAGCGAACCCGCCTCGCAGTTGGTTTTAATGGACGGATTCCCGATGCACGCCGTCTGCCAACCGCTTCGTCGAGAACACGGGGCAGGCTCAAGGCTGCCAGCGAGAGCATGCCGACTGAGAACAGCATGGCCACCGCGAGCGTCACAAACGACCAGGCGAAATCTCCCGATCCCATCGTGAACTGCCGCACAAGGGCGGAAAAGGGGCTCATGAAAATGATCGGCTTGCTCGAATTGTAGAAGGACGAGAAGAAGGTGAAGCCTCCCACCTGCATCAGGATTTCTGCTCCAATTTCGATCACTCCAAGAATGACAAGGGCCCCACAAAACGCCGCTGCTGCACCGCGGCACCACGTGCTCAGGCAGAGTGTGAGTGAAGCGCACAGCATCATCTGGGCGAGGATCAGCACGAACGCCGCAAGCACCTGCCCGTAGGTCAGGCCACCCATCATGAAAGGCACGAAGATGATGGGCAACGCCACCAGGCAAATCTGAAAACCCTCGCAGCAACGAGCCACGAATTTCCCCAGCACCACGTCCCACGGTCGCAGGGGCGTCAGTAAAAGCAAACCGAGGGTTCCCCGCCGCCGCTCGTCGGAGATCGCGCCGCACGATTGCGCGATGACGAAGATCGATGCAAAAAAGAAGATGATCAGCGCCTGGCTCACAAAAACAGTGCTTCCGCCACCGCCACCGCCCGCACGGCGGAGCATCATCTGCATGATCGCCGCCTGGAGCAATCCAATCCCAAGCACCAGGACCATCACCACGCGCATCACATAAAGCCGCTTCTGGCGGCTCGCCGACCGAAACTCCCGTCCGATCAAAGGCATCGCCATCAGGGGAAAACTCCCGTTCGGTCAGGTTGGAGATGGGGAAAGCCAGTCATTGTTTTTTCGTTCACATGGCATCGCTGGACAATCCACACTGCTCGCGCAACTGGTCGGGTAATCGGCCCATCAGCATGCGGAAAATCACAAATTCGATGATAATCTTGATGATGAACATGCCATACATGCACACGTACAGGAAATCCTCGGAGCCGGTGCCGCCGGTGAACAACCTCGACATCGACACGAATGCGATGGCCGCGTACGCCGCAAATCCCCAGCCGAGAATCACGCCGGCGATGGTGGCAACCGATCTCAGAATTGCGCTCGTGGCTGTTTTTGAAAAAAGAGCCATGCGGAACGACACGGCGAATGCCATGCAGAAAAAACTGAAATCCTCGACAAACTCCAGCAGCGCGATCCCCACCATCTCCTGGTCTCCTGTTGAGACGGTATCCGAAAAATAGAACCAAAACGTTGCCACAAATGCGGGGATGCTGATGGCGATGTAGAGCATCCCGTAGCGCAACCATGCGCCCTTGAAACGCGCCCACACGATGCTTCGTTCCTCCAGAGGCGTGCATAACAACAACTCGAGCGTGCGTTCACGCCGTTCCCTTGAAACTTCACGACAGATGCCGCTGACCGCCAGTGCCGCCACGATGATGTGGCAGGGAATGCCCAATGCCACGGCCGCCCACACGCTGTCGTTATTTCCAATATAAGTGCCCAGCCAACAAATTCCGCCCACCAGCACGAACACAATGGTGGCAAGCGATGCCACGGTCAGCCGCCTCCACTCCAGCCATAGCAGGGGATTTCGATTTCGAATCCGCGTCCCCCATCTTCCAAATGTCACAAAATGCCTGGCTGCGCGATGGCGCCACTTCCACCGCCAAAGCGATTCCTGTCCTGTCACCGCCAGCGTCCCGGGCAGCCACCATGCGGCAATGCCGAGAAAGATCACAGCCTGGGCGCCCGCAAAGGCAAACGTCCAACCCGCCCATGAGAGATAGTTTGGATGCGTCCATGTAAACTGCTCCGCGATGGAGTTTGAAACGCTGAATTGCATCGCCCAGTCGGGCAGTGAAATATTGAATTTATAGTTCAGCCACGCATTGAGCGTTGGAATCCCGAAATTAAGGATTCCCACATAAAAATAGGTCAGCATCACGGCCGGTTGTGTCCGCAGGCACACGGCCGAGGCAAAGACCGCCGCGCCCACCGTGGAAACCAGCAGGGAAAGAATGCTGATGCCTGCGCCGGTCACCTGCGCCCAGGTCACTCCGCCCATCATGATGGTCGTTGCAAGCACAGGAAATCCTGCGATCGCGATGACGAGCAGGTAAAGAATGTTCGAGGTGAATTTTCCGGTGACAATATCGAGCGAGCGCAGCGAGCTGAGAAAGAGAAGCCCGAGGGTCCCGCCTTCCCTCTCCGAAGTGAGGCAGCCGGCAACGATCATCGGCGACAGGATCATCAGCCCGTAAAAAATCACGCAACTCAGAAAAGCGAACCACCCCGCACCGCCGTCAAGCCTGCCACGGTTCAAAGCCCCCCAGATTACCATGGGAGCCAGGAGGCCAAGGACCACAAGGCACCGCAGGACAAATGCGCCCTTTGAACGCGCCTGCGAACGCATTTCACGCGCGACGAGCGGAAGCGAAAAATGGCGGAGAAGAATCATGAGATGCGAATTTCGGACTGCGGATTGCGGATTGCGGAATGAAGCAGAACAGATTCTGAATTCTGACTCCATTGCCTGCCACCGCCTTTCGCTCTCTTATTCTTCATTCTGCATTTTTCACTTTTCATTTTTTCCCGGCAACACCGGCGGACCGCCTTCCAGTTCTGCGGAAGTCAGGCGCATGAAGGCGTCTTCGAGTCCTCCTCCCACTTCGCGCAGCATGCGGAGGCGAAATCCCCTCTGAACGATGATCTCTGCGGCGATGGAAAGGTCGTCTGCTTCCGGTTTCAACTTGAAACGAATCAGGCCGTCCGCAAACACCGCCTCCTCGACGCGTGGGTCCACCTTGAGTGCGGCCGTCGCCTCCTCCGCATGGTCGGCGACCATGATCTCGCCGCTGAGGATTTTCTTTCCATGCGACGGGATTGTGGCCACGGGCCCACTGTACACGAGCTTGCCGCGCTCGATGATCCCCACCTTGTTGCAAAGCTGCTGCAGCTCCGAGAGGATGTGTGACGAGATGAGGATCGTCTTTCCCATTTTCTGCAACTCCTGCAGCACAGCGATGATTTCCAGGCGCGCCCGCGGATCAAGCCCGCTTGCCGGCTCGTCGAGCAGCAACAGTTCCGGGTCATGCATGAGGACGCGCGCCAGTCCGAGCCGCTGTTGCATGCCTCGCGAAAGTTCACCGATGAGATTGTCCTTCTTCGCCGACAGGCCGACGAGTTCCAGCACGTCTCCCACGCGGCGCTCCCGCTCCGTGGGTGTCATGCGGTAGGCAGCCCCGAAAAAATCGAGGTATTCCCATGTCTCCATGTCCTGGTACACGCCAAAGAAATCCGGCATGTAGCCGATGCGACGGCGGATTTCGTGGGGGTTGATCTGGACTTCGTGGCCGAGGACGCTCGCCTCGCCGCTGCTGGGACGCAGCAACGTTGCGAGGATTTTCAGCGTGGTCGTCTTGCCCGCGCCATTCGCGCCGACAAACCCGTAGAGGTCCCCCTTTTCAATGGTCATGTTCAATCCGCTTACCGCCTTTTGGGTGCGATAAAACTTGGAAAGATTTTTAATTTCGATGACGGGAGTGCTCATGGGGTGATCCTCAAGGTGAAAGTTCTTTCTTTGCAGGCGGCGTCTCGGACGCGAAATAGATGCGGTGCATCACGCGGTGCGCCGTCCGTCGGGGATTGAACGCGAGCTGCCACGGCCAGTTGGCGGGCGCATCCGACATGGCGACGAACACGGCATCTCCCTCCTGCCAGCCTTCGGAAAGATCGAGTCCCTCGCCGACCGACCCGATCTGGGCGCTTGCGTTTCTTGAAGGCAGAAAAAACAACCCGAGGCTGCCGTTCATCATCTGGTCTTCCGTGCACTCCGTGCGCTGGTCCTCCCCGTATCCGCGGTTGTAGTACATGTTGAGCAATGCATCGGCGTTCGGCCCAACGTCCACCAGCGCATTCGCATCCAGCTTCCAGGTCTTCGTCTCCCCCGGCCCAAGGTTTCCCATGGCCCTGTATTTTCCCGGCTCCGTCATCCACCGACAATTTCTCCATGGAGACTGCGTCGGGTTCGTGATGGTGAGCGTTCCCTCGCCCGGGTTGTACCCGGCTTGAAGTGCCGGCGCGGGCTGCGAAAATCGCCCAAGAAAACCACGGCTCGTCCAGACAGGAACAGCTGCGCTCACCTCGGTGCCGGATGGCGTGACGAGAATGTCGGCGGCATCCGGGCGTTCCAGGCGGCCCGAGTACGAGGCGTCCATCACGCGCACATGGGAGGCGAGTCCCGTGGCGTCACTCCAATGATAGCGGCTGTTGCGCGTGGAATAAAATTCCGCCATGGTGGTGGCGCGCTGACGGCTTGTTCCCGGGAACCAATCGAGTATGGTCCATTGACGCCATTCGGAATCGCCGGCATTGACCCAGTAACCGAGCCCATAAATGATGAGCGTGGCGGCGACGACGTATGCGGGGAACGTCACCCACGTCCAGATCAGCTTGCGCCGTCGCTTGAGCCAGGTGTAGTCGAAGGGGCCGATGAGGATGATATACGCGATGAGCACCACTCCCAGCAGGAGCCATGGAAGCGTTCGTTGCTGGCGGGTCAACAGCAGGTTGCTGGCGAAGGACTCGACGGCTGAAGGCTGGATGTAACGCGTTTGGTTGTAGTTCATGGCCTGCGGAGCGGGACGGCCGCGTGTTTGTTGCCGTACCACCTGGCGAACAGAATTCGTGGTGCTCCCCAAGTCCAGCAACGCGGCATCCATGTTCTCCCGCCCATCCTGGAGTAAATGCAGGCAGAAATCGCTTCGACCTTGCCAGCTCCGAAATGGCTCCCGGCCGGGATTGAAAAGAAGCTGGGTGACCATTCCGCGTCCCATGCGTGTGCGTGCGACAAGCGGAATGCCTTCCCGCTCGATCAACACATGGCCGCGCACAAGCTCGCCGATCCCCAAAAGTGTTTCCACCTCGGCGATGGGCTGTTCTGCGGTGGCGGCTGTCACCGTCTTCTCCTTCCCCTCCGCGACGAGGGCGGTGACGCGATTCCCATCGAGCCACGTTTGCAAGGGTGCGAGACCGGGCACACTCTTCTGTTCGGCCGCAGCGACGGGAAGAATGGATCCCCACCACGGATCGGCCCGCCAGGCGTTCGGGTCATCGGCGCTTACGATCAAATGCCCGCCGGACAGGATCCAGTCGAGCAATGCCTGGCGCTGCGACGGAAGCAGATCGCTGATCTCGGGCCAGCCCAGGTGCAGCGCGGTCAGGCCGTCATATCCCACCTCGTCGTCGGGCAGATGCTGTTTCAACACGCGCGTTGAATTCCACTGGAGCCGCGTCTTGCCCGTCGCCACCCGGCCCAGCCCCATCTTGAACCAGCCCGTGGGGATGCTTTCCGCGACGAGGCGCGACGGCAGAGGATGCGTCTCAATTTTCAGCGGTGTTTCAGCCAGGACTTTTCCGCGGGGGGTGAGCAGGCGGACCTTGAGCTCTCCCCGGTAGGCGGCGGGCGGGACATAAATCCAAAGGCGCTTGTTGGTCTGGCTGGGAATTTCCACGGCGCAAAGCGCCGAGTGTTCCGCGAGCGGGCCGCTGCCCGCGACCTCGATCAAGCCCTGGAGTGGAGCCCCCTTGTTGGAAATCTCGACAACCACGGGCATCCAGCGGTTGCCAACCGACTGGCCATCCCAGGCGGGAAACGCGTCCACCACAAGCTGGGCACGAAGTGCGGAGGGCAACAGCAGGATAAGCCAGACCCAGGCAAAGAGGAGGATGCGATGCCGCGAAGTTCTCAGCATACAACGAACAGCCCGTAATAAGCAGGCGCCGAAGGAGCTTCGCCAGGCAAATTCCAACCGGGAAGCCACGTGTGCCCTCCTTTCCAGAAGGAACTGCCTCCAATGCAGGGCGATAAAAACGCAGGAGCGCAGCACGGGCGCGCAACTGCATTTCGCAATCCAACAGCTCAGTGCTTCTTGACCTTCTTGTCCTTCTCAGGCTGAGCAGGCGCAGCTGTCTCGGTCGAGGTGGAAGCTGCGGCCGGGGGCGCCGGCGCCACTTGTGCCGCGGGGACGCGACGTTTGTGTTTGCCCATGGCCTGACTCATTTCGGCATCGCCCTCCGCCTCGATCTCCGCGATCTTGTTAAAGACGAGAAAGCCAGCGCCCAAAATAATGAGACATGCAACGATTAGTAATCCAGGTTTCTTGAAACGCCCCTGGGGAGCTCCGGATGAGTTTTCCATAATGATATTCTTCGGTGGTTGGTTGATTTTTTCTGGCGGTTATTAAACCATGGTTGTCAATAATTTCGCATGAAAGCCAACCACAACCCGCCCTGATGAGCAAGAAAAAACGGAGATTTAAGGCTTTACTATCAAAAAATCCATTTCTCTTTCAGGAGGACATTTGCGACAACGAAGCGCCATGCCCCATGCCCCAGTTCACAGACAAAAACTCCCCGGCATTGCCGAGGCGGTTGATGAAGTCCTGAAGCGTGCCAGGCCGGTGGATGCCGAGCGCGCCCCGCTCGATCAATGCCTCGGGCGTATCCTCCGCGAGGATGTTCCCGTCCCTTTCGACATGCCACCCTTCGACCGGTCGGCAATGGACGGTTACGCTTTGGCGGGTGAAACAACGGACGGAATGTACAGTTTGGTTGCCTGCATCGCGGCCGGCGAATCCGATCTCCCCACCCTGCGCGCAGGCGAATGTTCCCGCATTTTCACCGGCGCACCCATCCCACCGGGAGCCAATCGCGTCGCAATCCAGGAGGAATGCCTGGTGAAAGGTCGGCATGTGCAAGTCACCAAGGCCATCCCGCCGGGTGGCAACATCCGACGACAGGGCGAGGACGCTCACACGGGCGATGTGGCGCTGCCGATCGGGCTGCTGATCGATGTTCCCCAAATTGGAATTGCCGCTTCGCTCGGCTGCTCCCATCTTGCGGTCTCACGACGTCCATGTGCATGGATCCTCAGCACGGGAAATGAATTGGTCGAGCCGGGTCGGAAGTTGAAGCCCGGGCAGATTTACAACAGCAACGGCCCGCAACTCGCCGCCCAGTTCGCCTCTTTCGGCGCACACGCCCGCACGACAGGAATCCTCGGCGACCATCCCGGGCGCATTCTTGCCCAGGTCGAGGACGCCATTGAAAGAGGTGCTGACATCCTTTGCATCAGCGGCGGTGCTTCCGTCGGGGATGCCGATTTTACGCGCTCAGCCCTTGAACAAGGCGGATTCACCGTCCACTTTCACGGCGTGGACCTCAAGCCGGGCAAGCCCTCCCTCTTTGCCACGCGGGGGAAAACCCTGGCATTCGGCATTCCCGGCAATCCCGTTTCTCATCTGGCCGTCTTCGCCCTGCTCATCGCGCCTGCCATTCACGCGCAGCTTGGACTGCCGCCGCGGCCGAAACATGTCGCGCGCATGAAAAAAACATGGAAAGGCAAAATCGACGCGCGCGATCGATGGCTCCCCGCCTGCGTCCAACAGGAAGGAGGCCTGGTTTCCGTGGAATTCCTTCCGTGGAAAGGTTCCGGCAATCTTGTGAGCTGTCGCACCGCCAACGCCGTGGGAAATATTCCCGCAAACACGATCTCGCTGGCGAAAGGCGCCGATGTGGCCTATGCCCCACTCTCAGGGGGCAACTTTGGGATTGGCTGAATTCAGCGCCCGGCTTTTTTCTTCCCGGGCGACTTCGCAGACTTGGAATGCGCCTTGGATGAGGATTTCGGCTTTGAAGCCTTGGCGGTCGCTTTGGCCTTTTTCGACTTTGCAGATTTTGACTTTTTGACGGATGTGGCTTTGACTTTTTTGCTCGACGTCCCGGACGGCGCAATCTGCCTGGTCTTGGGAGGCGTCGTTTCCCCATCTGCCATGCGCTCCTGTTCGCTGACCACGCCCTTGCTCTCCTCCACCTCGCCGGAACCCATGGCATCGCCATTGCCAACCACGGGGTCATAGGTCACATGGGCAGAGGGTTCGTCGTTGTCGGACTCCCGTTGGCGGACGGGTTCGGAGCCTGAATCTTTCGCCGCCCGGTTCTGGGTTCCGCCAGGGGGAGTTCTCTGGGCCCGCACAGGGCCGGAAAGCAAAATCAATGAGAGAGCGATGAGAAATGGAGTGGAACGTTTCATGGGCGTCCTCTTTGGCACAGGGGTGCAACGCTGTAAACAAAATTGTGGTGATGTCAGGTTTGTCGGCCAATCAGGCGTACTCCACACGCAGCACAAGGAGCCTCACCTCGCCGTCGGGCGAGCGAAACTTCACCTCCTCGCCGGCGCGCGCCTGGAGCAATGCCTTGGCGATCGGTGAAAGCCAGCTCACCCACCCCTCGCCCACATTCGCCTCATCCACGCCCACGATGCGATAGGTTGACTCGTCGCCGGCTTCGTTCCGGATCGTGACCTTCGCCCCGAATTGCACTCGGTCCGTATTCTGACGCGGCGGATCCACCACTTCCGCTGACTCCAGGATCTCCTCGATCTCGTGAACGCGCCCATCCACCGCCTGCAATTTGCGCCGCGCCTCGGAAACATCCACACCTGCCGCCGCCGTCGCCTTCTCGGACGCCAGCGCAGGACGGACCGACTGGAGCAGATGTTCGAGGTCGTCGCGCAATCGCTGGGCGCCGGCGGCCGTGATGTAATTTTTCACACCCGGTGGCAACGGAGCACGCACTCGCGGCGTGAATTCCTCCGGCGCATCGTCCGATTCCTTTGTAAAAGCCTTGCTCATCGAGTCACCATCTTGTCCTGTTTGGCTGATTTTTGACAGAATTTAGAGAATGTACAAAATCCCGGCATGCAACCTTTTATCGCATATGCGATAAAAGGTTGCATGGGTGTCGATTGATTCCCTTCAAATTTTTGCCTTTCCTTCTGGACTCGCGACACAGTCGGAGTTGCCTTTTGCCTTTCAATGTCCCCACACTCAACCATCGCCCCACACACGTGTCCGCTCCTCCAACAAAAATCAACCCCTGGCTTGCCCGTCTCATCCTTCTTGCCCTGAGCCTGGCGCTCAGCCTCGGACTTGCCGAGGTGGCGGTTCGTCTCCTCTGGCCAACTCCGCGATACGCCTACATCAACGTCGCGAATGAAAAGGTCGGTTACCTGATGCAGCCCGGCTACTCGGGCCGCGCATCCAACATGTTCGGCGATTACGACACTGCCATCCACATCAACAAGGAAGGCTTTCGCGACTCGGACCATCCCTTCATCAAGTCCGCCGACAGGCGCATCGCTTTTTTGGGCGACTCGTTCACGTTCGCCGAGCAGGTGGAAGAACCAAACTCCTTTGTGCGTCGGACTGAGACGCTGTTCAATGGCAGCCGCCCCCCTGTCGAAATCATGAACTTCGGCATTGGTGGATGGGACATCCCGCAGTACGTCCAATGCTACGAAAACTTTGTTCGACCATATCATCCCGATGCCGTGGTCGTCGCGGTGTACGTGGACAACGATCTGCTCAACAGCGCGTTCTACCAGCTGGAGTATGGATTCGGGCGTCCCTATTTCCGACTCAAGGATGGCAGGCTTGAGGACGTGCCCTCCGATCCCGCCCAGCTCGATGCCAACTACAAAAAATACCGGGATCGTCTCTCTCTCCGCTGGTACCATCACTCCCATCTCTACAACCGCCAGAAACTGGTCATCTGGAACATCCGCCAGAAATTCAACCTGGCCGACGCGCAAAAACACAACCGGGACCTGCCACTCGACAAACTCTGGAAGAAAGCGGGCTATCGCAACTACCGCTATTACGCGCAGGGAATCAATGATCCCGTCGTCGCCGAGGCGGACGCCGTGACGCGCCTTCTCCTTCAGCGTCTCCAGCATGATGTGGAAAAGGATGGTGCGCGTCTCTGCATCGCGCTGCTCCCCGCCCCGGAAAATCTATGGCCCGACATCTGGCCTGAACATTTGAAGTCACTCCCCGGCCTTGAAAAAATACCGATGGATTTCGACCGTCCGTTCAAGGAGGTCAACGCCGACTTGCCTGAACTATCCAAACGCGGCGACATTCTCGACCTTCGCCCGGCGCTGCGCGAAGCCGCCAAAGCCGGCCCCATTTTTTATCCCGTGGACTGCCATTATAATGGGCGTGGACAGGAAGCCGTGGCGCAGGCGCTTGCCGAATGGCTCGTGCCCAGAGTCAGCGGCAGGTAAGTTGCATTGCTCAAGGTAGGGCGCGACCGCCGGGCGCGCCGTTGCGCAGCGGACGGCCCGGCGGTCCGTCCCTACCTCGGAATCCGAACTTTCCGGGTACGCCCTCAGCCCAACGCTTTAAGAAACGTTTCGTTCTGCTCGCGCGTCCCAACCGTCACCCGGATCCATGTGGGGAGCTTGTATCCGTGCATCGGGCGCACGATGACGCCTTTTTTCATCAAGTCCTGAAACACCTTTTTTCCATCACTCACGTTCAGCATGATGAAATTGGCCGACGATGGAATGTATTCCAGCTTGCGGCGCCGGAATTCATTCTCGAGAAAAGCCCGTCCCTCATCCACGATTTCCACCGTGCGGCGTACATGGTCTGCATCCGCCAGCGCCGCCAGCGCCGCCTCTTGCGCGAGGAGATTCGCCTGAAAAGGCTGGCGTACTTTCTGCAATACTGCAGCCACTGCCTCGCTTGCCAGGCCGTATCCGATCCGTAATCCAGCCAGCCCCTGCGCCTTCGAAAAGGTCCGCATCACCACCAGGTTCGGATGTTTTGCAATCAGCGCTGGCGTGTCGAGCGGGTCTTTCAAAAATTCCTGGTACGCCTCGTCCACCACCACGACCACATGCGACGGAACTGTCCCGATGAATTTCCCCAGCTCCTCGGCTGAAACCGACGTGCCTGTCGGATTGTTCGGGTTGGCGACAAATACAAGCCGCGTCCGCAAAGTCACCACCTTGCGCATCGCGTCCAGATCATGGCCGTATCCGCGCGAAGGAACCTCCACAATGTCTGCCTGGAACAGCTTCCCCACGAGCTCGTAGATCGCAAACGCGTACTGCGAAATCACCATCTCCGCGCCCGGCGAAAGGTGGGCGTGGCCGAGAAATTCAATGATCTCGTTCGATCCGTTCCCCAGAACCACCTGCCCGATGCCAAGCCCATGTTTCTGCGCAATGGCCTGGCGCAGAAGAAAGGCGTTTCCGTCGGGATAAATATGCGCCCGCCCGGCCGCCTCGCGCATGGCCGCCACCGCACGGGGCGATGGCCCGATCGGATTTTCATTTGAAGCCAGCTTGATGATTCTGGATGGGTCAAGCCCAAGCTCCCTCGCCACGTCCTCGATGGGACGACCCGGCTCATAAACCGGAAGCGACGCCAGGTGCGGATTGGGTTCAGGAATCATTTCACCAATCAAGAGACAAACAGATGGAGTTGCAAGAATCGAAACAAAGCACCCCGATCCCAGGTTTCTCCGGGACCAAGGGAAGTTCCCCGCTTCCTTCCTTATCCCAGTGTGCTACAAACATCGCGCGCATGAACACCCCCCTCATCACGCACGTCCTGCGGCACATGGGCATCCGCCCGAATTTTGGCTCTCTCCAGCAGCACGAGCATGGCTACACGCTGCGACTTCGCACCGTGCCGGATTACAACTTCATCTATGTCATACGCGGACGCGTGGTCTGGGTGATTGACGAATGCCCCCACCCGCTCGGATGCGGCGACCTTGTCCTCGTTCCGCCACACGTCAAGCACCACGCCCACAGTCTCACCCAGCGCGTCACTCTCGGCTCCGTGCATGTGGACGTGTTTCTGCCGGGCCGGCAGGATGTGCTCTCACTCTTGCAACCGCCGCGACAACAGCACGTCCCGCGCGGAAGCCGTCTCGATGGTTTCTTCCGGGGAGTGATGGCCGAATTTGCGCGCGGGGATGACGACGCCTCTCATCGCATGTTCCCCGGCTGGGCTCATCTGATCGTTCACGAATACATCGCCCACAACGCCAGGGAGGGACTCATTCATCCCCGCGCCGTCAACCCGGTTGTTGTCTCGCTCCTCCATGAACTCGACCGTCGCATGGCGGAAACCGTGACGCTCCCGCAGCTTGCCGCCACCTCGGGTTTCTCCGCCCAGCATCTCAACCTCATCTTTCGTCGCGCCTTGGGCATGACGCCCCTCCAATACCACCTGCGCGCCCGGATCGACCGCGCAGCGGCACTCCTGCGAGAGGGACGGTTGACTGTCCATGCCATCGCGCGGCAGGTCGGGTTCGACGACGCCTACTACTTCAGCCGGATGTTCAGGAAGCAGCACGGACAAAGCCCGGCGCAGTACCGCGCCGCCATGGATTCAGATTCTCCATCCCGCAGCACTGCGGTCAAAGTCCGCCGATGAATGCAGCGATCGCTGATCCCCCCAAAAAAAGAGCCAATGACATCGACCGACCTCATCGCACACTGGCCGCTCGATCGCGACGCGAAGGATGTCCACGGCAACTCGCACGGCAATGCTCGCAATGTTACCTTCGGCGATGGCCCGGGCGGGACGGGAGGCGGAGCGGCCGTGTTCAACGGGAAGGACAGCGTCATCGAGGTTCCCGACGCAGCGCCGTTGCGGCTTGGGAATCACGATTTCACGCTCAGCGCATGGGTGCGCTGTGCGCTGCCCATGCGCAGCATCCATGGTGACATCTTCTCAAAATTCAACGCCGAGCATCGCTGCGGCTTGAACCTCTGGGTCGCGGGCAGCGCACCGGGTTACAACTCGATGTCTGATGCGCGGCACGTCTACTTCGGCACCGATGATGGTTACACGAGCGATTGGGAGGATTGCGGCCGGCTCTGGCCCAGCAATCCTCTTGTGCCATGTCTCGTCGTCTACAAGGGCCAGCTTTATGGAGGGCTCTCCGACGCGGATCGCCCGGAAGATGCGTGCCGCGTCTTCCGGTGGAACGGCGGACAAGAATGGACCGATTGTGGACGGCTGGGAAGTGATCCACATCATCTCAGCGTCATGTCGATGCTTGTCCACGGCGGATCGCTCTACGCGGGCACCGGCATCTGGGACTGGGGCCGTGCCAGCGACGCCGCGAAGAACGTGCCCCCCACCGCGCTGACCCATGTGTTCCGTTACGAGGGAGGCAAGGAGTGGCGCGATCTCGGACAGGTTGGCCGGGGCAACCGCGTCATCTGCATGGCCAGCTTCGAGGGCGAGCTGTACGCCGGGCTCGATCGTGGCGGCAGCGCGCGATGCTTCAAACTCCAGGACGAACGCTGGATGGACTGCGGTGCTCTCGACGAGAGGGATAACTTCGAGTGCCTCATGCCCTTGGGCGGAGTTCTCTATGGCGCGTCACATTCTGCCGTCTATCGCTACGAGGGCGGAAGCATATGGAAGTGCATCGGCCGCAACCCGCACGACACCACGCAGATTCACGCCATGAGCGTCATGAACGGACATCTCGTGATCGGCACGTGGCCGCAGGGATACGTATTGCGGTATGAAGACGATGGGCAATGGACCATCATGGGCCGGGTCGGTCTGCCCGAGGGCAAAGACATCCCGTTGATCAACGAGATCAACGCGCTCGTCGTGCACCACGGCAAACTTTACGCGGGCGTGCTGCCCAAGGCCCAGGTCTGGCGCTACGAATGCGACGGGCACTGGACGCTGCTCGGCTGCCTTGCGAGCAACCCGGTCTATGACGTGGCCGTGTGTCCGAGTTGGAGCCGCGTGGTCAGCCTCACGACACATCAGGGACGCCTGTTCGCCGCGACGGGCGCGAGCCAGGCACGGGCAATCGATATTGATCCTGCAAAGACGAACGGCCGCGTCCTCGCGTGTCGGATGGGTCATGTCGTGGGCCACGAATACGACATTGGCGGCGCATGGACGCACATCGCGGCCGTCCGCGCCGGCGACCGTCTTCGACTCTACGTAAACGGAGCGCTGTCCGCCGAATCACTGGCGCCCGCGGGCCAGGTATTTGATCTCACCAACGCCGAACCCCTCAGAATTGGCTTCGGCGCGCAAGGCTCCCTCACGGGCTCCATCGCGAACGTGCGGCTCTATCGCGGGGCATTGGACGCGGCGCAGATGGATCTCCTGCAAAAGTCCGCGACACGTTGATCACTTATCAAAGGGTCGGACTTTTTCCGTCCGCACGCAGCGCCCGGGTTGCACATACTCCACATCTTCCAGCAGCGCCATCATCTGGGGGATGTCGGCAACGGTGAGCAAATCGGGGCAGTACAGGGACGGGGCTTCCGGAAAGCGCGTGGCGCGATCGAATAGATACGTCAGCGTCGAAAGTTCCCACGTGACGGAGATGCGGCGGAAGAGCGATGGCTCTAATGCGCCGGCCACAAGGCATGCCAGGGCGCTGCACGGTCCGTTTCCAGAGACACAAAGCCGAGGGGTGCCGCTCGCTTTCGCCACGAACCGGATCGCGGCAAGAATCTGGGCCACTTGGATCCCCAGGATTCTCTGCCCGGCGGTTTTGATCATGGACAGGGGACGAAATTCAACGTCGAATCCGCTGGTGCCCAGAACGTCCAGGAAAACCCGGGTCCCCTGCACGCGAAGGGATGGGGAGAGCTCGGCGAAATTGGGTTGATCGTTCACGATGAGCCATGTTGCACGCACGAAATCGTCCGGGACCCAGGTCATCGGCAGGAGCCATGGGCCAACGCGCAGTTCCATCAACCGGATGCCTTTCCTGCGGCGAGTGATGCGCGCGGTTGCCCTTCCATATCGCGGCAGCCGGATGACTTCGGCCAATTTGCGTCGCAATTGACGACGCTGCAGTGCGGTTTCCGGCATTGTCAGTTTCCGGGCCGCCGCGTGGGCGCATTGCCGGGCCATGACGAGAACGCTTGTCTGCTCCGGCGGGAGACCGACGTTGAGTCTGGATTCAGGATAAATCTCGTCCGGTCGGTGCGTGTCATGGGTCGGCGATTTCAATCCGAAATGGCGGTTGATGAAACGATAGAATTGCGACCGGTTGTCCGCGTCGTAGTTGTGCGTCCCAGGAACGCGGTTGCTGTAGAACTCGAAACGATCAAGCGCCCCGAATGCGCGCCAGGTCGGACGCACGGCGTCGTAAATCTCAGGCTTCGTGTGCCTGGCGACGAAACAGCAATCATCCTTTTCGTTCAGGATCAGCAAAGCGGGCCGTGGAGCCAGCATCGCGGTCATGCCCTGGTAATCGAGCACGGTTGCCTGGTCGGGAGGCGTCTGCTCCCAGTCGCCGATGTCTTTGTGCTTCACACTGCCGCGGAACGAGGTATAACCCGCGACCGGCACGCTGAGGGTGATGCGCGGGTCCAGCGCCGACAGCACGATCGTCTGCCATCCGCCTCCAGAGAGACCGGTCATGCCCACACGGGTTGTGTCAATTCGCGGATGCGCCATCAGAAGGTCCAGGGCCTTGCGCATCGCAAGGTAGAAAAGGCCGACGCCCGCCCTGCCCGCGATGTCCAGCAGGCCGATGTTGTCATGATCAATGTCTCCCCCAAGTTCGCTCATCCCGATGAACTCGAAGTTCAGCGCCAGCACGCCGCGGCGCGCGAGGTTCGCGCAACGGATCTGCTTGTAGATCGCCGCCTTGCCGCCCGAGTGGTGGCCGTTCGGATTCAGGACGGCGGGCAACTTCCCCTGGCGGCCGAGCGGCTCATACAACAGGGTGGGAATCCAATAATCGGGAAAAGCTTCAAAGCGAAACTTTCGGATGATGTAGGAAGGATCCGGCCGCAGCGTCTCGCCCCAGACGATCCTTGGCCTGGCCCCGACGATCTTGCGGGGCCAGCCACGAAGATAAATTTTGGACAGGGCCGCCATTCGGAGTCTGCGGATTTCGTGTTTCCAGCGGCGCAGGTTCGTTGGCGCCTTGAATCGGGGAACCTGGGAAAGGAGGAATTCTTCCACCTGTCGCTGCGGAGATCTTCGCAACACAATTTTCCTGTTAAGGCCTGCAAGTTCCTTGGTTTTCATCATGGGTTTATTCCAGGAGAAAAATCCTACCACGCTAACGTCCCACGCGCAAAGCCCACTCCAATATTCAGATTCTCCATCTTCAAATTCATCGCGTCCATTCCCCTTCAATCCAAGCCCGGTTAAGGTATCCCCATGAATCCAACGACCCTCCCTGCCAGCAAGATCAAGACCCTCAAGATCACCGACGACCAATGGAAAGAGTACGAGGAACGGGGTTACCTCAACCTCGGGAAACTTGTGAACGACGCGGACCTCGCGGAGCTCCAGCGCCGCATTGACGACATCATGCTGGGCAAGGCCCCCGCCGACTACACCCGCATGATGATGCAACTCGACAGCGAGAGCGGCAAATACGAGGAGGCCGGCGAGCAGACGAAGGGATTCAAGGGTTCGACGACCAACTACCGCAAGATCCAGGATCTCGAATTTGATCCGCTGTTTCTCGCGTTCATGCAGGAACCGATTTTCCACGACAGCTGCGCCCGCGTGTACGGGAAGGACGCGGAAATCTCCTGCTTTCGCGCGATGTTCATGAACAAGCCTGCGCACAAGGGCACATGGCTGCCATGGCATCAGGACCGGTGGAGCACCCTCAGCATGGATCCTCTTCTCACCGTGTGGACCGCCCTAGATCCCGCGACGGAAGCCAACGGCTGCGTGCAGGTCATTCCGGGAAGCCACAAGATGGGAGTCATCAACCCCGAACATCCCTCGGGTTTCCTCACGAAGGAAATGGCTGAAAAGCATTGCAAGCCCGAGAAGGCAATCAAGCTGGAGTTGAAGGCCGGCGAAGTCGCCCTCCTCCACAACTGGCTCCTTCACGCAAGCGACGTGAATCGTTCCGACACATCCAGGCGCGCCTTCAGCGTTTGCTACATGGACGCACGCACGCGGGACACCAAAACCGGAACACCCTACTCCAAAATCTTCGGCAAAGAAGCCCTCACCCCCGAATCTGTCCGCCGGTAAAAATGTAGCCGCGTTCGCCAGAACGCGGTCTCGGTACGGGCGGCCACGCTCTGGCGAGCGCAGCTACATGGGAACTGGCAACATCTTCTCCAGCAACTCACCCAGGCTACGGATCTCCCCCTCCTCCTTCGCCGCATCCTCGCCCCCCGGCTTCCGGTGCGTCACCAGCACGCAGCGCCACCCAACGTTTCGCGCGCCATTTACATCATGATGCGGACTGTCACCCACGTGCAAGATCTCGCCGGGCGCAAAGCCCAGGCGCTTCTCCGTAATGCGAAAAATCTTCGGATCGGGCTTCTCCACTCCAACTTCGCTTGAAATGACCACCTCATCCACCAACGGTGAGAGCTGCATCCCATCCAGCAACGATCTCAGCCGTTGATCCCAGTTCGAGAGCACGGCCAGGCGATATCCTCTCTCCCGCAGTCCCTTTAGCGTTTCCATCGCCCCATCGTGAAGTGCCCAGCGACGGGGCTCGGCAAATGTGTGCCACAGCGCATCAAACAACTTTTCAAAATCCTCCACCTCACCCAGCCCGTTCAATGTCTCGCGCACCAGCCCCCTCCACCAGTCGCGCTCGCTCTCCTCGCTCACTCCCACGCGCGGTGTCTGGTGCGCCAGCTTCCATGCCCGTCGAAATGCCGCATTCAACGTGTTCGCGTCAAGTCGAAGCCCATGATCGCGCATCACCTCGGAATAGATCGCGCCAACCGACGGAGACGGGTAAAGCAGCGTCCCTCCCGCGTCAAACGTAACGGCCCGGACTGGTTGCATGAGCTGGGGATATGGGATGAAAAGCGGCGCTGGATGGCCGTCAGGCGTGCGCGGGCTTCTTCCTCACGAACGCATGGGTTGCGTGGCCGTAAAACAGCTCGGCACATTCCATCAGTGTCTCCGATAGCGTGGGATGGGGATGCATCGCCTTCGCGATGTCTTTTGCTGTCGCACCCATCTGGAGCGCCAGCACGCCTTCGCTGATCAATTCGCCGGCGTTGACGCCGGTGATTCCCACGCCGAGGACGCGTTCTGTTTTGGGCTCGAGAATCAGTTTGGTCACGCCTTCGGTGCGGTCCATCGTCATGGCTCTTCCCGATGCGCCCCATGGAAAGCGGACGACTTCGATGGCGATGCCCTTCGCCTTCGCCTCGGTCTCCGTCAGGCCGCACCACGCCACCTCTGGATCGGTGAAGACCACTGCGGGGATGACGACGTTTTCAAACGCACTGGGCTCGCCCAGGATCACCTCGATGGCAACGCGCGCCTCCTTTGCCGCCTTGTGAGCAAGCATCGCCCCGCCCGTGACATCGCCAATGGCGAAAATATTGGAATCCGAGGTTTCCTGCCTTGAATCCACCTGGATGAAGCCTTTTCCATCCCGCTGCACGTTCGTTTTTTCGAGTCCGAGATCCTTGCAGTTGGGAGCACGCCCCACGGAAACCAGCACGCGGTCGAAGCTCTCCTCCTTCCGCTGTCCATCCGTTTCCGTGACCACCTGGACCTGGTCGCCTTGCGCGGCAAGCGAGACAACGCGCGTCTTGAGACGGATCTCCTTGAACAGTTTTTCCACATGACGCGCCACGGGGCGTACGAGGTCGGCATCCGCGCCGTTCATGATGGCATCAAGCGCCTCCACCACCACCACCTGGCTTCCGAGCGGAGCATAGACCGTCCCGAGCTCCATGCCGATGTAGCCGCCGCCCACCACCAGCAAACTCTTCGGAATTTCTTCGAGATCCAGCGCCTCCTTCGATGTCATCACGCGCGAACTTCCGATGTCAAAAGCCTTCGGCATCACCGCCTGCGAGCCCGTGGCGATGATGGCTTTTCCAAACTGGATGATTTTTTCGCCGTCCGCGCACACAACGCGCAAAGTTTTCGAATCCATGAATCCGGCATTTCCATGCATGACCTGCACGCCCCGCCGCTGGGCCAGCCCGCTGATGCCCTGCCCGAGCTTCGAGAGAATGGAATCCTTCCACGCGCGCAACTTTTCCACTTCAATTTTTGGGGAATCGAACGCAATGCCACGCTTCGCGGAATCTCGCGCTGCGGAAATCAGGTGGGTCGCATGGAGAAGCGCCTTGGAGGGAATGCAGCCGCAATTCAGGCACACGCCGCCAAGACGCTGGTCGCGTTCGATGAGAATGACTTTCCGTTCCTTGTCCGCGGCATAAAACGCAGCGGCGTATCCGCCGGGGCCGGCGCCAATGACAACGATATCGATCTGGATGGTTTCACTCATGGCTTTAAATCAACACCGTTGCATCTCGCGTCCTTCTTCATTGAACGGGGATTTTGCCACAGATTGACACAGATGAAACACGGATTTTTCCGATTTCGGGCATGGGAAAAGGGTCTGCCATCCGTGTTTCATCTGTGTTTCATCCGTGGCTAAATAGTCTGGACGCTCTATTTGACACGTTGAACGGCGCGAATCAATCCATCCATCGTGTGCGGCTTCGCCTCGGCATGCACCCGTAAACCAACGCGCCGCATGCTCGCGCTTGTGGATGGGCCGATCGAAACAAAACGGCAGCGCTTCAGCATCGCCCGGGTACTGGCTGAAATCAGTTTTCGGTTTTTCAGGAGCGCCGCAAAATGCAGCGCGGTGGAAGAACTGGTAAACGTCACCAGATCCGCGCCGATGCGCTCCAGCGCGGAAATCTCCCATGTCAGTTTCGGCATCACATTCCGGTAAACCACGACGGGTTGCGGGTGCGCGCCCATGGTTCGAAGTGCGCTCTCGATTTCGTCACCGCCAATTTCAGACCTCGGCAACAAAACCTTTTGCCCTTTGCCTTTTGCAATTTGCCTTTTGATTTTCTCCGCCAACCCCGCCCCGGTGTAGATCCACGGCATCAGATCCACCTTCAAGCCTCGTGCGTTCAGGCGCGTCGCGGTTGCAGGTCCGATGACGGCGAACTTCGCTTTTGAAAGCGCGCGGACATCGCCGTGCTCGCGCATCACGGCATCGAGGAAAAAATCCACGGACCACGGGCTTGCAAAGACCACCCACTCCCACTCCCCCGCCCTTCTCGCCGCGTTGCGGACGGCGGTGGATTGAACGCGTTGAATTTCAATGGTTGGCAATTCAATGACTTCGGCCCCCATGTCGCGCAGTCGCGCTGCAAGGTCGCTGGATTGCTCGCGCGTGCGCGTGACGACAATTCGCCTGCCGAAAAGCGGACGCTGCTCGAACCAATGCAGTTGTTTGCGACAGCGCACCACGTCGCCCACGACGGCCACGGCGGGTGGACGGAAATCCGCTTTCGCCGCCTTTTCAGCGATGTCACCGAGGGTTCCAACCAGCGTCTGTTGCATGCCGCGCGTGCCCCATCGGACAAGGGCCATCGGCGTGCGGGACGATTTGCCTGCGGCGACCAGCTTGTCAGCCATGGTCCCGAGACGTTTCACGCTCATGAGAACCACCAGCGTGCCGGGAAATCCGGCGAGCACTCCATAATCGAGGGCTGATTCCGGTTTGTCCGGGTCCTCGTACGCGGTGACGATCGCGACGCCCGAGGCGTGGTCCCGGTGGGTGACGGGAATGCCGGCAAACGCGGGCACGGCGATGGCGGAGGTCACGCCGGGCACCACTTCAAATTTGATTCCGTGGCCTTTCAGCGTTGCAGCTTCCTCGCCACCACGGCCAAACACAAACGGATCACCGCCCTTCAAACGAACCACGGTCCTGCCTGCCTTTGCACGTCGAACCATGATCTGCTCGATGCGCGATTGGGTGAGCGTGCGGGTTCCCGAATGTTTACCGGCGAAAATGATTTCCGCGTCCCGCGGCGCCTCCTTGAGCAATGCGGGATTGCAGAGGTTGTCGTAAATGACCACGTCGGCGCAGGAGAGACATTCACGACCGCGGACCGTGATAAGCCCGGTCGCACCGGGTCCCGCCCCCACGAGATGGACTGTGCCACGCTTCATCCCATCAGCCCGTCGCTGCATCTCCCTTGATCACGCGCTGAAGCGTCTGGGCGATTTCAGCGATGCGGCAGGGCTTGGAGAGGACGCCGCAAAAGCCTTTTCGCTGAAGATCACTCACCAACGAATCGGAGACCTGGCCGCTGGCGGCGATGGCCTTCACGGCTGGATTGATGGCCAGCAATTCCTTCAGTGTGTCCAGGCCGCCCAAACCACCCGACACCGTCAGGTCGAGGATCACGACATCGAACGGTTTACCCGCTGCGGTCGCGGCCTTGTAGAACTCCAACGCTTCCTCACCGTGACGAGAGACGGTCGGCTCATATCCAAGCTGCTTCAACACCTCGCCGAAAAGATCGCGAATGTAATCCTCGTCGTCCATGATGAGGACCTTGCCGCTTCCTTTGGTGATTGACGGGCTCATGTCGGAGTGGATTGGAAAGACGGAATCGCTGGTGAACCTCGACTATACACGAGAAAGGCATGCCTCCGCCAGCGATCTTCCGATGTTTTCGGCATTCCTACGTTCCCCTTGCCTTTCGCCCCGCCAGATCGAACCATTTTCATTTTGCACCACGGCGACGAGGTTCAAGCCGTCAAGGCCGACCCGGGCATGGGCGGCGACCGGCGTGGCGCAACCGCCTCCCAGCGCCCCGAGAAAGGCGCGTTCGCTTGAAACAGCGGCCGATGTGGCGGCATGATTCACCGGGCGAAGCTTCTCGCGCAGTTCGCCATCCGCGTTACGAATTTCAAGGGCAATGGCCGCCTGGCCCGGAGCTGGAATCATTTCCTCGATGGACAGCCTTCGAAAAGGCAGGGCCGGATCAAGACGCAACGCACCGAGGACGTCGTCGCCCTTCAAGAAATCAAGGCGCCGAAGGCCCGCCGCGGCGAGCAGCACGGCTTCACCGGATGTTCCTTCCGCAATCTTGTTCAAACGCGTTTCCACATTGCCGCGGATCTCCCTCGACTCGCAGCGCGGCCAGAGCAGCTTCGCCTGGAATGCACGGCGTGGGCTTGAAGTGAAAACGACGGCGGGCTCATCGAGGTTCGTGGATGGATGCCCTACCAGCACATCGGCTGGATCCTCCCGTTGGACAATTGCGGCCAATACGAGGCCCGCAGGAATTGCCACGGGCATGTCCTTGAGGCTGTGAATGGCCAGGTCAATGCGGTTGCGAAAGAGCGCCTGCTCAAGTTCCTTGGTGAAAATCCCCTTCACCCCGCTGTGGGCGAGCGATGTCTTCGTCAGCCTGTCTCCGCTGGTCTTGATGATCTTGATCTCGATTTCCAGGCGTGGATGGACGCGGTGAATCAGCGCGCGAACGAGATTGGTCTGCGCCAGCGCGAGGGAGCTTCCCCGGGTTCCAATGATCAGCGGACGCGCGTTCATCATGCCGTGACGGTGGATTTACGCCAGGCCGCCATTTTCCTCGCCGTGGGACACTTGGCAATCTGGACGCCCTGCTCGGAAAACCAGGCGCTGAAACGGTCCACGTGCTCGCGGATGATCTGTTTGCAGACGGCGATCTCCTTCTGCCTCATCGCAAGGTTCTGGTCGGCGATCACCTGCAAGTCGTCAATGTCGTACAAATAAATCCCGGCAAGCTGGCTCACCTCGCGCTCGATGTCGCACGGGACCGCGATGTCAATGAGGAAGAGCGGCGAGCCGTTGCGGCGTTGCATGACGCCCTCCAGTTTTTCCCTCGTGATGACGGGATGCGGCGCCGCGGTGGAACTGATCACGATGTCGGCCCTTTCGCATTCCGCGGTCCATGAATCCAACTCCACGGCGCGTCCGTGCAGCGAGTCGGCCAGCGCCCTGGCCCGTTCGAGCGAACGGTTGGCAATGACGAGGGATTTCGCGCCGCGGCTTTGGAGCGAGCGGGCCGTGGTCTCGCTCGTTTCCCCCGCCCCGATCAGGAGCACGGTGCGCTTGTCGAGGTCGCCAAAAATCTGTCCCGCGAGGTCCACGGCGACCGACCCGACGGAGACGCTTCCCATGCCGATGCGCGTGCGGGACCGGATTTCCTTGGCGACCGCAAACGCGCTTTGAAAAAGCTTGTTGAGCGCGAGTCCGGTGCGATGAGCCTCGTGTGCGATCCGATACGCCTCCTTGACCTGGCCGAGTATCTCCGTTTCACCAACCACCATGGAATCGAGGCCCGCGCACACTTCATAAAGATGCTGAACGCTGGAGGGCTGTTCATGGATGTAAAAATCATTCCGTGCCTCGGGATCAAGGCCGGAGCGATTTTTGAGGGCATCAAAAATCATTCGCGTCGCAGCCTTCACGTCGCCAGAAACCGCGTACACCTCGACGCGGTTACAGGTGGAAAGAATCGCCAGCTCACGAATCGTCCCATCACCCACGAGCGAGTGAAGGCATGGGGCGATGTCCGCCTCGGAAATCGCAAAACGCTCGCGAACCTCCACGGGGGCCGTGCGATGGTTCACTCCGATGGCCATGATGTTCATCAGCGGGCGCATGGGTCAGTAACGGTGAAACTGGGAAAGGGCGTTGGAGATCCAGAAGGTGGCGAGCACAAATGCAAATACGACAACGCTTGACCATGCGAGCCAGCGTCCGCTCCAACCCCGCATCTGGCGTCCGAGCAGCAAAATCAAATACATCGCCCAGATCGCGCCCGACCAGAGCAGCTTGGGATCCACGGGGAGAAGCCGTTGGCGGATGAAGTGCATTCCCGCAAACCCGCTCACCAGGCCAACGGTCAGCAACACGAAGCCTCCGGCCAGAAGCCAGACCTGGATGCCTTCGAGCCGGAGAATGGGCGGAAGCAGCATGAAGCTTGGACCGAGCCGCCGCGTGCGCAACTGTCGTTCCTGCACGAGATACATGAGCGCCACCGCGCCCGCGAGGCCGAAGGCCGCGTAACCGAGCGTGATGAGCGAGGCGTGAAGGCCGAGCCAGGAACTCTCCTGCCAGTTTTCAAAAGCGGGACGATCCGTCTTTCGAGCAATCAACGCGGCAAGCTGGATGACCAATACCAGCGGCATGTAAAAAGCGGTGAGGTAATGGATGCGCCACACGGCGGCAATGACCAGGTGAAGTGCGACGAGGCACCACGTGATGAAGGTGAGTGTTTCAAAGAGATTGGAAACCGGGCAATGCCCCGCCGCGAGCCCCCGCTCCCAGAGATAAATCGTATGGAGAAGAAATCCCGGCAGGAGGAGCGCAAACTTGACCCATGGACGGTAGGGCAGCCCCATCCCCATGCGCCAGAGCGCAAAGAGCAGGCTGATCGCATAGAACGAAAGCGCCCACCAGAGCATGGAATGATTTGCCGATGTCATTGAAGGAAGTGATCTTATCCAACACAAGCCCCCCTGTCACGACTGGATGGAGAAGGACTTGCAGCATCTGACTTTGGAATGTGTGGGAGCCGCTGACAGCGGCGACCGGGCGTGGTGGTTCCGTGCGGAGATCGCCGCTGACAGCGGCTCCTACACAGAAGGGATCATCAGAAGGGATCATCAGAAAAATGGCCCGTCCCGCGACTTGGAAGTCACGGGACGGGTTTGGATTCGAGGGCTGTAAGCCGGGTTCTGTCAAAGGCCATGACGAGGTTTCCCCCGCCCTGGCGTTTGTGATCATCATTTCTCTTTCGCCCCGGCGGATTGCTCCGTCGGGACGAAGCCCCGATCAAGTCGGGACTGCGACCTTACCCGGGACTTCTGACGAGTCGGGCCTCGCTCGAGTTCGTCCCCTATTTGGTCTCGCTCCGGTTGGGGTTTTCCATGCGCCATTGATTGCTCGCCGGCCGGTGGGCTCTTACCCCGCCTTTTCACCATCACCCCGCGAACTTGCGCCCGCGAGGCTGTTTATTTTCTGTGGCACTGTCCGTCATGCCGCGCTTGCGCTACAGCATTCCCCCTTTTTCAAGGGGCTACCTGGCCCGAGGAGCCCGGACTTTCCTCCCCGCCGACGGCAAGCCGTCCGCGGAGCGATGATCCGCCCTCTAAAGCAAATGAAAAATTAAGAATGAAAAATGCAAAAACGACGGCAGTTTTGCTTTCGAATTTCACCGCCGCAATTTTTCATTCTTCATTCTGCATTCTTCATTTACTCCGCCATCCAATATAGGATACGTCCGCAATTTGTGCAAGTGACGAGCTCGGAGTCGGCTTGGGCGCGGTGGACTTCCTGGGCGGTAAGCTTGAGGTGACATCCCATGCAGAGGCCGTGCGAGATGCGAACAATGGCCTGGCCGTGTTTGCTTTTCAAAATTCGATCGTAACGGCCCAGCGTGTCTTCATCGACTTCAGCCGCAAGCTTTTCCCGTTCGGACCTGATCTCTCCCGCCTGCTTCTGGACCACCAGCTCTTTCTGGGCCAGTTCCTTGCGCTGCATTTCCAGTCGCTTTTTTGTTTCCTGCAGCGCGGCATCCGCCTGTTTTGAGGTGGATTGTGCGTTCTCATTTTTTTCCATCAGGACAAGCTCCTGGTCCTCGATCCGTCGAATTTCCTGTTCCGCGTTGGTGATTTCATGCTGGAGGGCATGAAACTGGTCGTTGTTCTTGATCGCGATCAACTGCCCCTTGTATTTGCGGACAAGCTCCTCCTTTGAACCGACTTCCATCTCGAGCCTCTTGCGTTCCACCTCGATGCGTTTTCCCTCGGCTTTCGCCTGGTCGGCGGTGTCAGTTGCTGATTGT
>JAHFSY010000128.1 GCA_023269615.1 Verrucomicrobiota bacterium | reverse complement strand
GCAGCGGAAATTGCGCGTTCCTGCGAATACGGGAGGCGCGATCGGTGCGGCGATCATCGCGGCGGGCGGCGACATGTATCAAGGCATCGTGCCCGCGACGCGTGAAATGGTGAAAATTGTGAAGGAGGTGGAGCCGCGCGCTGCCATGAAGGGGCCGTACGAGGAACGATATCAGCGTTTTCTTGGAGCGTTGCGGGGACGCGGGTACATCCGGGCGTAGCTGCGTTCGCAAGAACGCGGCATCCCCGTCCAACCCCGCGCCAAATTCTTGCGAATTCGGCTACGTTCCAGATTTCCCTCGATCCTCATAAAGCTTACAGCCTATAGCTTACAGCTTCTCCCATGAGCATCTTCAAGGCATGTGACATCCGTGGAAAATACGGGGCGGAACTGACGGCTGAAATTGCCGGGCCGATCGGGCGCGCGGTGGGTTCGGAACTCGCGGGAAAAACCGTCGTCGTGGGCGGCGATGTCCGACCCAGCACCCTGCCTCTCAAGGAATCGTTGATCCGCGGCATCGTGTCCGCGGGCTGCCGCGTGCTCGACGTGGGCATTCTTCCCACGCCCGCGTTTTACTTTGCGAAGGATGAATTGAAGGCGGACGGCGGAGTGATGGTGACGGGCTCGCACAACCCGGCTAGTGACAACGGGTTCAAGATCAGCGTCGGTGAAAATGCCATCACGGAGGACGACCTCGAACGAATCCGTCGCCGCGTCGAGCGCAACGACTTCATTTCGGACAAGGGGAGTTGCGAAACCCTCGACATGGCAAAGCGGTACAAGGATTTTATCCTGAAACATTTCACGCGTCGCGGCTCGTTGAAGGTGGTGGTGGACGCCGGCAATGGTTGTTACTCGCGGATCGCGCCGGAGGTTCTGCACCAACTCGGCTACGACGTGGTGGAACTCTTCTGTGAACCGGATGGGCGTTTTCCGAACCGATCTCCGAATCCCGCCGTGGCCTCGCACCTCGGCGCGTTATGCGAAGCGGTGAAGCGCGAGCATGCTGCCGTGGGCGTGGCGTATGACGGTGACGGCGACCGCGTGGTGTTTGTGGATGAAAAAGGACGCGTGGTGGAGAGCGACCAGGGGATCGTATTGTTTGCGCGTCATGTGTTGCGCCGCGGACCGACGAGCGTGGTGTACGACATCAAGTGTTCGAGTGTGGTGGCGGAGGAGACACGGAAGGGCGGAGGGACACCGGTGATGGAGAAATCCGGGCACTCATTCATTCGCGGCACGTTGATGAGGACGAAGGCCGGATTGGGCGGCGAGATCAGCGGCCATTTTTTCTTTGGGGAACTTGGACGTGACGATGGTTTGTATGCCACGCTGCGCATGCTGGAGATTGTGGAGGCAGACAAGCGAGGGCTTGCGGCCATGGCGGATTCCGTGCCGCGTTACGCCATCACGCCCGACCTGCGCCTGCCATGTCCGCCGGACCAGGCGAAGAAGATCCTTCACGATGTGCGGGAGATGTTTCTCAAGGAACGTGGTTGTGAAGTCTCCATGCTGGATGGCGTCCGTATTGCGTGGCCGGATGGCTGGGCGTTGATCCGTCCCTCCGTGACCGAGCCCTTGTTGACATTGAGATTTGAAGCGCGCGATGCAAAACGCTTGGAAGAGATTCAGAAAACCATCGTGGGGCGTATTCCCGCGCTGAAGGAGTTGATGTCAAAGAAGAAGGTTCCTTAACGGAGTTTCGGAGAGTCTCGCGCACCCGCGCTACGCCGTAGGCTTTGGCGAGGCGAGAAGCCGCAAAGCCGCAAAGGCCCTTGATCCCAACCGTGCCATTTTCAATCGGCACCGAGGTGCCGATTGAAAATGGCACGGTTGATGCCGTTCAGAAATCTGCGTCCATCAGCGTGAATCTGCGGAGAAATCCCGGGGCCAGGGGATGCTTTGCGCGAGACTTCCGACAGTAGACTCTACAGAGGGCACAGGCTGATGGGGCCGAACAAACCGGAACGAAGCTTTGTCCTGTCGATTGGAAGGTAGATCGGTGAATAAGTTCCCCGAAAGGCGCCCTTTTTCTCAAGCTGACGCTCTCTTTCCGGTGTTCCACAGATCGAGTTGGCCTGGGTGTTGAGCACTTCGATTTCGATGCGATGTTTTCCCGGCGCCAATCCCTTGAGCACCAGCGTGTAAGGTTCAAACACGGCGTGCCCCGCGATTTTACCATCGAGCAGGACCGTCGCCGTGTAATTCACTGCGCCCAGCTCGAGGAGGGCGCGATCGAGTTTTCGCTGGAGGAAAAATTCGGCCTCGTAAATCATCACCCCGCTGTAATCGCCAAACCCAAGCTCGTTCCATGATGGAAATGGGTTCGAGACCTGCACGCGTTTTTTTGACGGCAATCGAAGCTGCCATGAATCAAGGCGGATCGTTTCGGAGCGTCTGGGTTGAAGCGCCCGTACCGCGGAACGATTGACACCCCGGTCCTGGAGGATGAGTCTTGATTGGCCGGGTCTCCACTTCAGAGATGCGGGGCCGCTCTCATCCATGCGGAAGATTTCGCCCGTCTCGATGTTCATTTCGGAAAGCATCCAGCCGTCGGGACATTTCAAGGAGGCGCTTTGTTCCTTGTCCGATTCGTTGAGCAGGAATGTGGCGATGGAATTTTTGCCCCAGATTCTTGTCAGGGAGGAAATCGGAAGGCGGGATGGGGACAGGGTGAGCGGCCTTGCAACGGCGCTG
>JAHFSY010000045.1 GCA_023269615.1 Verrucomicrobiota bacterium | reverse complement strand
GCTGCCGCGATAGATTTCAGTGTGTCCTTTCTGGCGTCCGAATCCCTTGACCTCGGTGACGGTCATGCCCTCGACGCCGATTTCCGAGAGCGCCTCCTTCACCTCCTCGAGCTTGAAGGGTTTGATAATGGCTTCAATTTTTTTCATGATGTTTGGTTTTGTTGTAAGAGGTAGCCGAACTCGCAAGAGTTTGGTTCCGGGGGCCGCGTTCTTGCGAACGCAGCTACGTTTTCCATTCAATATTCGTAGCCGACTTCGCCATGTTCGTTGAGGTCGAGACCCTGGCGTTCCACATCCTCCGAGGCGCGCAATCCCAGGAGGGCTCCCAGGATTTTTGCGAGGATGAACGTCGCGGCGACGGCCATGGTGATGGTGAGGGCGATCGCCTTCAACTGTTCGATCCACAGGGTGTGACCCGCCACGTAGTCCTTGAGGAAGGTGTTGAGGTTGGAGTTGACGCTTGCGGTGGCGAGCACGCCGGTGAGGAATGCGCCGAGCGTGCCTCCCACGGCGTGGACGCCGAAGGTGTCCAGCGCGTCATCGTAACCGAATTTCTTTTTGATCGTGGTGCAGGCGAAGAAAGGAACGAGTCCCGCGACGAGCCCGATGAACATCGCGCTGTTGACGCTTACGAATCCGCAGGCGGGGGTGATGACGACGAGTCCTCCGACGGCGCCCGAGCAGAAACCGAGCACGCTGGGTTTTCCACGCAGCATGTATTCGGCCATTCCCCAGACGAACGAAGCGACGGCGGTTGCGAGGGTGGTGGTCATGAACGCGTTGGCGGCGACGACATCGGATGCGACGGCGCTGCCTGCGTTGAAGCCGTACCAGCCGACCCAGAGCATGCCGGTGCCGACCATGCAGAGGACCATGTTATGCGGAGGCATGGGCTCCTTGCCGAAGCCGATGCGCTTGCCGAGCAGGATGCAGAGAATGAGCGCCGACCAGCCCGACGACATGTGCACGACGGTGCCGCCTGCAAAATCAACCGCCTTGATGGTCGCGTGCTCATTCCATACGCCGTTCATCCAGCCGGTGATGCCCCACACCATGTGTGCGAGCGGAAAATAGACGAGAAACATCCAGCCGAGGACAAAAAGCATGACCGCCGAAAACTTCATGCGCTCGGCAATGGCGCCGATGATCAGCGCCGGCGTGATGATCGCGAACATGAGCTGGTACATTGAAAAGACGTTTTGCGAAACCCACGCTGCATAATCCGTGTTGGGGATGGAATCCACGCCCGAGAGGAAAAAATATTCACTGCCACCGAGGAATGGACTGTTGAAGTTTTTCCCGAACACGAGGCTGTACCCGAACGCCCACCAAAGTATGGTCACCATGCCGGCGATCCCGAGGCATTGAGCCAGGACGGAGAGCACATTCTTCGAGCGCACGAGGCCGCCATAAAAAAGTGCGAGGCCGGGCAATGTCATGAAGAGCACCAGAGCCGAGGAGGTCATCATCCACGCATTGTGGCCCGGGCCCGGCACGGCGGCGATGGGGCCGGCCTTTTTCGTTTCCTGAAATTTTGCGGCCGCGGTGGGGGGCGCAACGTTGTTCACGTAGGCTTCAAGGTCGGCGACGCGATCGGAGAGCTCGGGCTCGCTGGCTTTGCCGTCCGCCGTCGCCTGGGCAAAGCCGGGGCAAGGCAGAAAAGCGAAAAGTGCGAGGGTGATCCATTTACAAAAAGTCAGTTTCATGGCATGTTGCTTGGATGATTGATCGTGGTTGGGATGGTTTTTTACGGTTGCGCCATTCAAAAGCAGGAGACGTGCCATCATCTGATCCGGCATCATCGCCGGTTTTTTCACCTTGAGTGCGGGAGGCTAACTCGGGATGACGCAACGACTTGGGACCATTTTTGTTTTTGCTTTTGCCAGTGCCCTTCAATTATGATCATTGTCTGCATAGGCGTGGCGCATTTTGACCACACTGAGCAAAACAGATCACCATGTCGAAACTAGTTGCCATCAACGAGGAGATGAAGGATCGCACCTTCGAGCTGACCGAGGAGCGCATGACCGTCGGCCGCCTTCCGGACAACCTGGTCCACATCGAGGATGCGGCCATCTCCTCGCACCACGCCGAACTCACGCGCCGTGGCGAGGATTACGTGGTGCGCGACCTCAATTCCACCAACGGCACGCGTGTCAACGGCCAGCGCATCGTGGAGACGCGCTTGTATCATGGCGACACCGTCGCGTTCGGACACATCGAGATGCAGTATTTTTCAGTGGCCAAAGGTGCGCCGCAGCCGATGCCCGCGCACAAGAAAACCGTGGACCTCAGCGGCCTGTCGCCTAACATCACTGGTCGCCCCACTGATTTCCGCCGCGCATCGCCGTTCGCGAACCGCGGCTCCGGCGGTTCAAAGAAATGGCTCCAGATTGCCGTGGTCGTCCTCGGACTCATCGCCACCGTGCTGCTCGCGTTCCTGATTTACAAGATCCTGATCGTCTGACCGCGAAACGGGCCCCCAAACGCAGACCCCCCAGGGATCGCTGACATGGACAAACTTCTCCAACTGCTCGAACACGACGCGTTGCTTACACCGGAAAAACTCGGGCAGATGCTCGGGATGAAGCCGGGCGAGGTCAAGGAGCGCATCCAGAAATATGAGAAGGAAGGCGTGATCCTCGGCTACAAGGCGGTGGTCAACGATGACAAGCTCGGAGAGGACCGCGTGAAAGCCGTGATCGAGGTGCGCATCACGCCCGAGCGCGAGGGCGGATTTGACCGCACCGCCGGGCGCATCGCGAAATTTGACGAGGTCACCTCCTGCTTCCTCATGAGTGGCGGGTATGATTTGTTGATCTTCGTGGAGGGCAAGACGCTGCAGCAGGTTGCTTCGTTTGTGGCGAGCAAGCTTTCCACGCTCGACCGCGTCCAATCCACCGCCACCCATTTCATGCTCAAGACCTACAAGGACCAGGGCGTGATCATGGCCGAGTCGGCGCGCGAGGAGCGGATGTCCGTCACGCCTTGAAAGAAGGAGTTCCGGCAGTTTCGCGCAAAGACGCAAAGGCGCAAAGCCCTGATTCCCGACGGATTTTGTCCGCAGATTTCACAGATGGACGCAGATTTTTTAAACGGCATTCAACGTCGCCATTCCGATCGTCACGTGGTGACGATTGGAATGGCGACGTTGCGATCAAGGGGCTGTCGGCGGCGGATGAACTTTGCGTCGTTGCGCCTTTGCGCGAGGCTCTCAGAAAATCATCCCTCATGAATCCTGATTACGCAATCCGCAATCCGCAATCCGCGTTTGAAGCGGCTCTCTGCCGCTTTGACGGGGAGAACTCGCGCGATCCAAATCTGGAAGCTGGCCAGCCAAGGGAGCTTCTTTACGCGCAGCGCCTCACCGGGTGGGTGTTGAAACTTTGTCCGGATGCGCCCGAGGAATTGCGCCTTGCCGCGCGCTGCCAGCACATCTGCCGTTGGAGCATTCCACGTGAATCCCACGAGATGACGCGCGCGGGCTACCTGCTCTGGAGGAACGACCTGAAGCAATTCCATGCGCGCAAGGCTGGTGAAATCCTGCGCGAATGCGGTTATCCTGACGCCATGATCACACGGGTGCAGGAACTCAACCTCAAGAAAAATTTTCCAACCGACCCGCTCAGCCGCGTGATGGAGGACGCCCTTTGCCTGGTGTTCCTGCAATACCAGTTTGTGGAATTCGCCGCGGGAAAAGATGACGCCAAGGTGATGGAGATTGTGCGGAAGACGTGGAAAAAAATGACACCCGAAGCCCATGCCCACGCGCTGGCGCTGCCATTGCGCGCGAAGGAAAAGCTACTGATCCAAAAGGCGCTGGCCGCGCATTAATTTTTCACAGCCTCCGAGGCTGGTTTGTCCTCGCTCAGCCAGCGTTGAACATCTTCTTCGGACTCGACGGTTGTCACCCGTGTGTCGGCTTTCCTTTCCTCCGCATGGCGCTGGTCCTCTTTCCATGCCTTTCTTTCATCCTTGGTCCGGTTGTCGTCGCGGCCAGCGGTCTCATTCTTTTTGGAATTGTTTATCCTGGCAGTAATGCGCTGGCACTTTTCGATGAGCGGCCGATCATCATCCAAGGCCTCCTTGTACATGGAGGTGTTTTTGGCGCGGGCAGCCTTGGCAAGCTTGTCCTGAACGGTGGCCCGGTCCTGCATGACCTTGATCATTTCACGCGCCAGCTGCATCTGTTCGGATGTCAGCCCCTTTTCATCAGCCATCTTTTCCTTTGCAGCGGCTTCCTCTCGAAGGCGTTCGGCGTTCTTCTCGTGTTCCTGCGCTTTCTTATCGGGGTCAAACCCATGCTCCCCGGCCATCGCGACCCCCGCGAAGAGCAGGGCACAGAGACTGAAACGGAACACATGAATCATGGCTTTCATAACGCCTCCCGGTGAAAATATAAATCCTTTGCAACAGACGCCCACACAAGGATTACTATCGGCCGAAAACATCGGAAGTCAAGTTTCACCGCATGTGCGAGCCGAGAAACGAGTCATCCAGGTGGTCGGAGCTTTTCTTTTCCTTGAGTGCGGCGTTGATCGCGGAATCGAGGTAACGCTCCTTCACCGCTGTCTCGTCACGCCATGCATCGTCAATGCGCCCACGGTAAAGGACCTCCCAATTTTTTCCGAGCACGACGGCCTCGGGTGTGTGCTCGAGCCCGAACGCTTTCGCGACGGCGTGGCCGTCATCCCACATCACGGGAATTTCCATGTCGTGGTCCTTGATCGGTTTGAGAAGCGCCTCCATGCTGTCATCGGAATTGCCGCCGACCAGGTAGATGGCAACGTCCTTCTCGTGAAAATTATTCCACAGCCCCTTGAAGCGCTCCCAATAAAGCGAGGTGACCGGGCAGGTGGAGGCCCCGAAGATGAGCACGAGCACCTCCCGCTTGTTTTTCAGCGAGCCGAGTTTGACGCCGCTGCCGCTGTCATTTTTGAGCGTGAGACTGGGGGGGGATTTCGGCGCGGGCGCCGCGGCAACGAGGGCGCAAGTCAACAAAAGGATTGGCCATCCTCGTGCGAATCTGTTTGATGAAAGGCTCATGGGTTCTTCACCAACCGCCTCACGCTCGGTGTTCCGGGCCACGCTGCGCCAGCCGAACTACGCGAAGTTGTTGATCGGGTCGGTCGTAGCAGCTTCCGGCGATCGGATCAACCAGATCGCGCTGCTCAGCATCGTGGTGAACGACATGAACAACACGGCCAAGTACAGCGCCGACATCATGTTCTGGGCCATCCTGCCGGCGGTCGTCCTCGGCCCGTTTGTCGTGGCGTTGATTGACCGCTGGGACCGACAACGCACGATGGTGACATCCGACGTGGCGCGCGCGTGCCTCGTGGTCTCGCTTCCCATTTTGATGGGCTGGATCCATCACCACTACGTCATTTACACGATTGTTTTCTTGATCGGGACCTTCAGCGCATTCTTTGCGCCGTGCCGCCAGGCGATCCTGCCCCGCCTGGTTCCGAAGGAGATGCTGGTGCCTTCCAATGGCATTCTTTCCCAGGCCGGCAACGTTGGAACTCTTCTCGGCGTGTCGGCGGGATCGCTGATCCTCAGGTTCTGTGGCCGCGACTCGAGTTTTTATGTCAACGGCCTGACCTACATTGCTTCCGCCCTGTTGATCCTGAGCCTTCGCCCAAATCGGAACGACGAGGTGAAGGGCGGGGAACGTCCGCACCCGGTCGAGGACCTTCGCCTGGGGCTTCAATACATCCGCGCCACGCCGCCCGTGTTTTTCTGCGTCGTGTTTTTCGGTCTCCTTCAATGCCTTGTGGCGGTCTTTATTGTCTGTTTCCTGAGTTACGGAAATGAAATCCTGCGCCTCAAGGCAATCGGGATCTGTCTTCTCTTTGGAGCGATGGGTCTTGGCATGGGCGCGGGCGCATGGTGGCTTGCGCGTTTTCCAAAGATGTGCGGACGGTTTTCCTGGCCGATGTGGATGATCATGGGCTCGGGTGCCGGAATGTTTTTCCTTGGGCATTGTCACAATCCATGGCTGGGCGCGGATGCGTTGTTATGGACCGGATTTTTCTCCGTGATGGTGATGGTTCCGCTCGATACCTATTTGCAGAAGCATGTGCCGGACGGATTTCTGGGCCGCGTTTTCGCCGCGCGCGGCGTCCTCGTCGGCATCGGCTTCCTCGTCTCATTGCAGTTTTCGAAGGCCATCATCCATCAGGTTGGAATCATGCACACGTTGCAACTGGTCGGGATCGCGTCGGCATTGCTGGGAGCGGGAAGCCTCTGGGCGGGACGGCGATTGAAGGCTTGAAACCTTTGGCTTCTCACTCCAAATGGAACACATGCCTGCACCTGACTTTTCCCGCTTGAACACCCGCGTGGACTCGCTGCGCGGCGAACTTGTGCGCGTTCTCTCCGATCTCGTGCGCACGCCCACCGTGCAAATTCCGCCGCGCGGCTCGGAAAAAAAAGGGCAGGAACTCCTCTCCGCTGAATTTCGCAAGCTCGGATATGAAACGGATTTGTACGACATCGGGGAGGTGAAGGCTTTGCACACGCATCCGTTGCGCCATGACAAGCACCACATCGCCGACCGCTGGAATCTCGCGGTGAAAATCAAGGGAAAGGGTGGGGGACATTCGCTCGTTCTGAACGGCCACATGGATACCGTGCCGCCCAGCGAATTCCCATGGACCCGTGACCCATTCAAGCCCGTCGTCGAGCAGGGACGTCTCTACGGGCTCGGTTCCTACGACATGAAGGCATCGCTCGCGGCGATGTTGATTCTTGCGAAAGTCCTGAAGGAGGAAGGCCTTTCCCTCAGGGGCGATCTCACGCTGGAAAGCGTGTGTGACGAGGAGGACGGTGGCGTGCATGGCACGATCGCCCAGCGGTTGCGGGGGTATCAAGCCGACGCCGCGCTTGTGCTTGAGCCGTCGGCCCTTGTCATCAACAACATGCACAAGGGCGGATATTTTCCCGAGATGCGGGTGGCCGAGGCGGCGGCAGGGATCAATCTCAACCGGGAATTCATTCCTCAGCTTCCAAAAATGCTCGCGGTAGTGCTGAAAGAAATCGAGGAGCTGGCGAAACTGCGGACCGCGACAGCAAAGATTCCGCCCGAATACCGGCATCAGCAGGAACCGGTGCCGGTGTGGGTAAGCAAGATTGTTTCCGGCTTGTGGGGCAAGAGCGTGCCCATCGCGATCGCGAACCAGGTGCAGTTGCTCGTGTATCTGCAAAGCGTGCCCGGCGAATCCATGGAACGCATCCGCGAACAGTTCCTCGAATGGAATGCGGGGCTCTCAAAAAAATATCCCGACCTTTTCCCGAAGCCGCCCGCCATCGAAGCCACGGTCCGCCTGATGGAACCCTCATTCATCCCCGCCGATCATCCAGTGGTGACAACCCTCGCCGCATCGGTCGAGGCGCAGTTGGGCGCACGTCCGAAAATCCAGGGATCGCCCGCGCCCTGCGACATGTTTGTGTTCAACAATCATTTCAACACGCCCTGCGCGTGGTTCGGCCCCGACGGCTCAAACGCGCACGCCCCCGACGAGTACGTCGAATTAGAAAGCGTGGTGAATTGTGTCAAATGCCTCCTGCGCTTCGTCGGTGACTGGTGCGTCTGGGCCTGATCGAATTTGGAGTGCGCCGACTCGTCGGCGCTTTCGGAGCCCCGACTTGTCGGGCAGGGTCCCCGGGAAAGAGGGCACGCCTTCGTGACTTCTATTTCACGTCATAAACCCTTGTCCACCATCCAACGGTTGATCCTTGATATTGGAAAAGAACGATCTTCTTACCGAGATCAGAATCAACAAGCGCGGCATGGAATTCTTCTCGTGCGCCGCGAATCTGAATGTGAATCTTGACCTCCCTCATTTGTATGATTTTGTAGGTTTTGACTGTATGTTTCAGGCATTCCGCAATTACGGCGTCCGGCTGAGCGGTCTCAGGTAGATTGATGAAGGGGGATATCCCGTTCATCCACATGGGATTGCGCGACAACTCGGCAGCCAATGAGTCAATGGGATCCTTCGCAGCACAACCCGAGCAAATCAAAGACAAGATGATCGCAAGGATGTGTCTCACGTGATGGACTGTTCTCCAAAGGAGATCGTATCTCAAGCATTCTGTTCGCAGCAGGAACTTGACAGGGTGTGTCTCGCGTGTCACGGTATTCTCATGAGCGCCGCCATTCAGGTTTCCGTCCGCGAACTTCATGCCCGCACGGGGCACTACATCCGCAAAGCCGCAGCCCACCAGCGCGTGATCGTCACTGATCATGGAAAAGCGGTGGCGGAGATTCAACCCTTGGCGTCAGCCACGGACCAGGCGAGAGATAATCCGTTTAAACGGCGCGTGCTCCTTCGTGAATATGCCGCCATCATGAACAAACGCATCGGGGGCACGGACAGCACGCAAATCGTTTCCGAGGGACGCGACCGCCCATGATTTATTGTGACTCGGCCTATCTCGGCAAGTATTACGTTGCGGAAGATGGCAGTGCGGAGGTCCGGTTTCTGATCGAGGGCGATGGGGAAGTGGCGAGTTGCGTTCTGGGCAGGCTGGAGGTGGCGTCCATTTTTCATCGTAAAGCCCGCGAAGGAAGCACAACCGCTGCGGAAACCACCGCGCTTTTTCGACAATTTGATCGGGATTGCCTGCAGAAGACCTGGTTGTGGCTGCCCGTGACGGATGATCTGATCGAGGCGGCTGCGAAGGAATATCAAGCCTTGTCTCCGCGCGTCTTCCTCCGCGCGTCGGACGCGCTTCATCTCGTATGCGCCCGCGACAACGCTTTCAAGGAGATCTACTCCAACGACGAACGGCTGCTGGCTGCCGCTCCCTGTTTCGGATTGAAGGGAAGGAACATTATCCCATGAACCGCGTCCACACCTCCGTGTGAATGGATCGCGGCCTGACAAGATCAGTTGGACTTGACGTAGGCCGATGATCTCCTGTTTTCTGCGTTCTCCCAACATCAACCCCCATTCCCATGAAAAAAACTGTCGTCAACAATGTTCCCAACGGACCCAAGCCGGGCGGCCCTTATTCCCTCGGCGTGATCGGTGAAGGCAAATTTCTCTTTGTCGCCGGACAAGGGCCGTACAATCCCAAGACCGGCAACTATGAGCGTGGCACCATCGAGGAGCAGACCGCACTCACCATGAACAACATCAAGGCGATCGTGGAGGCTGCAGGTGCGAAAATGGAAAACGCCGTGAGCTGCCGCGTGTATCTGCACACGCTCAGTCTCGAGACGTTTAACAAGATGAACAGCGTGTACAAAACATACTTCGGCGACCAGCCGCCCGTCCGCACCACCGTCGGCTCGCAACTGCTTGGCATTGACGTCGAGATTGATTGCGTCGTGGCGATGTAATCGAAGGTTGAAGGATTCGGGGGTTGGCAGAATCCAATCCTGCAAATCCCGTGAATCCTGTCAAAAAATCCGGATTGCCTCCCGCCCGCAATCGGGCGTTGGTTCTTCTCGGACACGGTTCCTCGCAGAACGCCGATTCGAGCAAGCCCACGCGGATGCAGGCGGACGCGATTCGTCAACGTGGATTGTTTGATGAAGTGCTCGCCGCCTTCTGGCGCGAAGAGCCGCACATGAGCCGTGCGCTTGACATGGTTCGAAGCGACGACGTGTTTGTCATCCCTTACTTCATCAGCAACGGCTACTTTACCGAACAGATCATTCCGCGTGAACTGAAAATCACGGGGCGCCTCACCGAGCGCGACGGTCGTCGCATCTTCTACGGTGAGCCGGTGGGGACGCATCCCTCCATGACGCAGGCTCTTTGTCGGAGCGCGGAAAACGTTGTGACTGAAAGCGGGTCAGCCCGTCCGCAGTCGCAGAAAACCACGTTGATCGTGGTGGGGCATGGCACCACGCAGAACGAACATTCCGCCGATGCCATCCTGCGCCAGGTGGACTTATTGAAAAAGGAAAAGCTCTTTGCCGAGGTGCTTCCCGCGTTCACCGCCCAGGAGCCCTACGACAGGAACGCGCTTCCACTCGTGCGGACCCCGTACGTGATCGTGACGCCTTTTTTCATCAGCGATGGATTACACTCAAGGGAAGATGTGCCGGTGAACATGGGGTTCGCCAAAAAAGGCGAGTCATGGAAGAATCCCGTCCTCAATCCGCACGGCAAAGAAAATCCGCGCTGTCTCTGGTACGCCCGCGCCATCGGCTCGGAGCCGTGGATGGCCGAGGTTATCCTGGAGCGCGTTCGGGAAATTGAACCCCTCCCTCATCCCGAAAGTTCTCCGCAGATTTCGCAGACGGACGCAGATTAATCGGCTCACGCAGCGCGACGCGCTGCGTGATCAAATCCTGTAAATCCAGTTAATCCTGTCAAAAAATCCGGGGGACCAGGGGCGGCTCCGCATCTCTCAAAATCGGGCATCGAGCGGATGGATCATCTGGCGCTCCAGGTCCTGCCTTCCCCATTTCTGAATCGCCTCCAGCGTGTGCGCATTTTCGACGCGGAATTTTCCACTCGCCGTGCGACGCAAACGTGAGAGATGGCCGCCGCACCCCAGCTTTTCTCCGAGCTCATGGCAGATTGTGCGGACGTAAGTTCCCTTGGTGCAGAGCAGACGAAAATCCACCTCGGGCAACGCAATACGGAGGATATCGAGGCGGTAAATATGCACGAGCCGCGGCTTGCGCTCGACCACCTTTCCCTTGCGCGCCAGCTTGTAGAGCGGGATGCCCGCGATCTTTTTTGCCGAAACCATGGGTGGTGTCTGCAAAAGATCGCCCTTGAAACTTTCAAACGCCGCGCGAATCTCGTCGTCGGTCAACGGGGGCACCGGTTTCTCAGCGAGCTTCACGCCTTCCGCATCCTGCGAATCAGTCGAGACGCCGAGCGTGAGCGTGCCTTCATACTCCTTGTCCTCGCCCATCAGCCGCTCGCTCAGCTTGGTGGCCTTGCCGAGCAGCAGCACGAGCAATCCCGTTGCCATCGGGTCGAGCGTGCCGCAATGCCCTGTGCTGCGGATCCCGAAATGACGCCGCACCACGTCCACAATGTCGTGGGAGGTTGGGCCCTTTGGCTTGTCAACAAGGAGAATGCCCGTGGGATCAGTTTGCATGAGGGAAAATAAAATGATTCTGGAATTCTGTAAATTCTGTCAAAAAATCCGCTCGCCGGAATCAGGCTTGAATCCCCGACTTTTCCGCGGCCACGCCGTCCTTCGTGCCTTTCTGCTGGATGAGATCGTTGATCTCACGGATCATCCGCGTGTTTTCGGCGATGACCTGGTACTCTTTCCAGAATGCGTAGAGATTGGTGACGATGGCGACCCACGCCACCCACATGTGCCATTGATGCGACGTGGGGCGCCATTGGGGGGCGGCGAATGAGTTGGTGTCGTGCCATGCTCCCAGCCACGCGGCGGCGATGGTGATCATCGGCACAAACATCGCGTATGGAAAGGCGCGGCCCTTGAATTTTTTCGTGCGTCGCACGTAACCCGTCTCGGGATCGTCCGGCAGAGAGTACGCGTCCACGGCCTCCTTGATCCCCTTGCCCGAGCCGATGAGCTGGATGAAGACGAGGCTGTGGGTGAAGCAGGTGAAGATTCCCGTGATGACGCCGAGCGACCAATGCCAGACATGCCAGGATCTCCCAGCCATTCCGGTAAGCACCGTGGCGGCCAGGAACAGGATGTTCCAGATCACCAGCCCAAGAAAAATCACGTTCATCCCGCCAGTGTGCCAGCCCATCATGATTCAGCAACATTGTTTTTAAAAGCGGTCAGCTCTCAGCTTTTGGCTTTCAGCCTTCAATACGCTGATTTTTAACTTCTAATTTTTAACTTTTAACTTTCAACTGCATCCCATGCCTTCCTGTTTCATCGGAATTGACAGCGGAACCCAGAGCACCAAGGCCATCGTCCTCCAGGCCGGCAACGGCAAAGTCATTGGCGGTGCTACAAAGGCCCACGGCCTCATCGCAGGACTTCCTCCCGGCCACAAGGAACAGCACCCGCGCGTGTGGTGGGACGCCGTTGCGACCTCGGTGCGTGGCGCAATTCGCAACGCGCGAATTTCTCCATCCAGCGTGCTTGGGATCGGGGTTTCCGGACAGCAGCATGGATTCGTTCCGCTCGATGCGAAGGGAAACGTGATCCGCCCCGCCAAGCTGTGGTGTGACACGGCGACGACAGAACAGTGCGACTTCATGATCCGGAGACTGGGAGGATTGAAGCGCGTGATCCGCCTGATCGGAAACGGAATCCCCGCCGGATTCACCGCATCGAAAATTCTCTGGCTCAAGCAGAGGGAACCGTCCAATTACAAACGGCTCGCCACCGTCCTCCTTCCGCACGACTACCTCAATTTTCGCCTCACGGGAAACCGCGCGATGGAATTCGGCGATGCCAGCGGCACCGCGCTCTTTGACGTGGTGAAGCGTCGCTGGCAGGCGGAAGTGATCCGGAGCATTGGAGCGGAACTCGTGTCGAAACTCCCGGAGGTCCGGCCCTCCGATCAACCCGCCGGAAATCTCTCCTCGGAAGCCGCGCGCGCGCTGGGGCTTTCCACGAGCGTGCTTGTCTCAGCTGGCGGCGGCGACAACATGATGGGCGCAATCGGCACCGGCAACACGCGAGCCGGAATGGTGACGGCGAGCTTCGGGACATCCGGAACGATCTACGCATGGTCTGCCAAGCCGATCGTGGATCCCGAGGGCGGGATCGCCGCGTTCTGCGACAGCACCGGCGCGTGGATGCCGTTGCTCTGCACGATGAATGTGACGGTCGCCACCGAGATGCTCCGCAACTGTTTTGGCTGGACGCACGAACAATTCTCGAAGCAAGCCGCCGCGACCCCGGTCGGAAGCGGCGGTCTCCTGCTGATTCCGTATCTCGACGGCGAGCGCACGCCGAACGTGCCTGATGGAACCGGCGTGTTTTTCGGGGCGAATCAGCGCACATTCAATCCCGCGATTTTCGCCCGTGCCGCGATGGAGGGCGTCACGCTCGGAATGAATTACGGCCTCAAACGCCTGCGCACATTGGGGATCCGGCCCACGCAAATCCGAATCACGGGCGGCGGCGCGAACAGCCCCGTGTGGCGCCAGATCATGGCCGATGTCTTCGGCTGCGAAGTGATCGGGATGAAAACCTCCGAGGGCGCGGCGTACGGCGCCGCGCTGCAGGCATGGTGGTGCCATGAAAACGAGCGTGGCAACCGCACAAAAATTTCGGACCTCACCGACCACTGCGTGAAGACCGATCCCAGGACCGCCGCATCGCCCCGCTCAAAAAACACCCGCCTTTACATGGCGCTGCAGGCATTGCAGGATCGCGCCGCAAACGACATGGGTGAAATGTTTCATCTCCATCGAAAACTCAAACTATCAAGAACATGATCTGGAAACTTGACCGCCCGAAGCCCGCGTTGCCCTCGTCTTATTTCTGGACGTGGGACCACAGCACCAACTGGGTTCTTGACGATCCGGGCATCCAGAACGAGCGCTGCCAGAACATGTATCTGAAGCGGCCGGAGACATTTCTCTCCGACTATCGCCAGCTCACCGATCTCGCGGCGGGCCTTGGCGTGAAGGGCGTCTTGATCTGGGGGTTCCTGCGTGATTCCCACGGCGGGGTGGAATACGCCAAGCGCGTGGCGGATTATGCGGCGTCGAAGGGCGTCGCCATGATGCCAGGCGTCGGGACCACGGGGTACGGTGGCGTGTATTACGAGGGCGACCACAAGTACAATATTGAGACGTTCATGAAGGAGAACCCCGAAGTGCGGATGACCCGAGCAGATGGCTCCAAGGAGGTCCACGTATCCGGGGGGTTTGAGTCACGCTTCGCGTGCCCCCTTCACCCGCTGTTCAAGGAATGGCTGGCGGAAGGAATGCAATGGCTGTTCCGGGAGTTTGAAATCGGGGGGGCGAACATCGAAAACGGCGATCTCATGGTGTGCCACTGCGAGCGGTGCAAGGAGCACAAAAAAAACTGGCCTGCGTCCGACCCGGATTTTTTCCGAATGCAGGGGCTTAGCTACGACACGGCGTTGAAATCCATTGAGCCGCTGCTGACCAAAAAGCTCGTGACCTGGGCGGCGTACTCGGGCTTTCTGCCCGGCGACGGCCCGAGGGCGAAGCTGGGCGACATCGTGCACATGGGATGCCAGGAGCCCGCACTGATCAAGAGAATGCCACAGGAAGCCATTGGGCAGTGGACGTTGACCTGGATGGTGAGGGAGCAACCGCTTCCCCTGACCGCGTATCTGGACCATGGAGCGCCGAAGGAGGTGTTTGACAACCCGTCCTGGCCCGAAGGCGTCCGTCCGCCGGGCAAGCGAACAGTCGGCTTTCTCCACCAGGGCAGCCAGTCGTTTCGCGAGCGTCGGTATGACCAGGTGGTGAGCGCAATCAAGGAAGGATGTTTGCGCGCCCACCGATCGGGCCTCGAGGGGGTGTCCATTCATGGCGAGCTCACCTCAAGGCACATCCCCGCGGCGCTCAACTACCTGGCGTTCTCGCATTTCATCCATTACCCCGAAGACACGATGCGGGAGTTCGGGAGAAAGACGATGGGCCAGGTACTCGGGTCGGAGAATGAAGGCGAACGTTTTGCTGAGATCTTTGCGCACTGGGACGCGGGAACGCTGACCGATGCCATGAAGAAAGAGGCGGGATCGATGGCGGTGAAGCTCGGCATCGGGGTCGCGGCGAAGGGTGAGAATTTCACGGGGTTCCGATTCTGGAACTGGCTTGGCAAAAGCGTGTACGCCTCACATTATCTGGAGAGGCACACGCAGAGTTTCTTTTAGACGAGGTTTCAAACACATGAAACCCGCCGGCCACCGCAACATCTACAACGCCGATGGTGAAACGTGGATGACCCGGTATCCGCCGCAGAGCGCGTTGCACCGGCCGCCTGGCCAACCCCTCACCGCCGCGGAAATCCACCGCTGCGTGGGTGTCCTGGCCGCCAACGGCGTGGATACGCTCGCCATTCATGCGGCGGACCGGATCGCCTACTATCCGAGCAAGACAGTTCCCACGATCCTCGACAAATACCGCCGGGGCGACCGGTCGTTCTTTCTTGGCGCCGTCCTCGGCTGGGACATGACGCCGGAGCAGATCGAGACGTATCTCGTGGACTCAACGCACCGCCTTGATGGCTATGTTGACCTTGTGGAGGCGGGAGTAGACTGGCTGGCGGAGACGGCCAAGGCCTGTCGAAAATGGAAGATCAGCCCCTGGGCAAGCGTCCGCATGAACGACATGCACGGCAACCCCAAATTTCAGGAGGGTTACTACATGCACCCGCCCCTGTTCAAGAATCCGGAGATGCGGCTGCGAGGGGTGAGCCACAACCCAACCGCGCCACTGGAAGAAACCTGGCGGGGATTCAACTACGCCAAACCCGAAGTGCGTGACCACATGATGGCGATCCTTCGCGACGTCGTCGAAAACTACGACTTTGAAGGGCTGGAGCTGGATTGGTCTCGATGGCCCCTGTGCTGCGAGCCGGATGCCGCTGCGGGCACGACGGACATGATCACCCGGTGGCACGCCGAAATCCGACGGCTGACCGTGCAACGCGCAAAGAAGTCGGGCAAGCCCTGCACGCTGGGCGTGAAATATTTCGGCACGCTGGACCAGATGCGGAGCATCGGCGTTGATCTGCGTGAAATGGCACGCCTGGGAATCATTGATTTCGTGTCGCCAACGAACTGCTGGCAGACAAGCTGGGACATTCCCTGCGATGAAGTGAGCCGCGAGGTGGGTCCTGACGTGGCGGTTTACGGCGTGATCGAGTTTTCTCCAAACTTTCTCCTCGGCTGGCTGCCGCACCAGAAGAAAGGCAATCCCAATTTGGGGAATCCGCTGGCCGTTAACTATCGGCTCTCGCCCGCATGTCCGCCCATTCTGCGGGGAAACGCGGCCGGCAAGCTCGTGCTGGGCGTGGATGGGATCGAGACTTACAACTTCGCGTGCTCCGAACAGTCAGGACACTGGCCATGGCCGGAGGAGCCCTACCAGGCCGAGTATACGGCCCTGCGCGGACTCGATGACCTGAAATTCCTCAGGGGCAAACCCAAGCTCTACACCTTCTCGTCGCAAACAGGATATTACGCGCACGTGCTGTTCGAAAGCATTGCCCCGTTCCCAACCGCGTTGGGCCCCGGTGAGCGACGCGCATGCCGGCTGCCCATGTGCGCTGAAAGCAACGACAAGCTGGAGTTTGTGATCCAGATCGTCGTGCGAAAGCAGGACAAGCTGCCGCCGGTCGGCGTTTATCTCAATGGCTGCTGGCCGAACTTCAGATCGACCCTGGACGAACGGATGCTTTTCCCCGTGGCGACCATGACGCATCACATCCCGGAACAAGTGGGCCTGAACTTCAGCTTCCCGTTGTCGGGCATCCGCGAGGGATGGAACGAGATCGTCGTCATGAACGGTGCCCCCAAGAACCACTTCGCAGACCAGTCGAGGGAAACCGTGACCATCGTCAGCCTGGAAGCCGCAGTCAGGTGACCCATCAAAATTCCGTAACGGGGGGACGCGCTCCGTCGCGTCCACGGGACCAAGGGGCTGCACGGGGATGTCCTCTTCAGCTCCGCAACCGTTTGCCTTCGGGATCGAAGAACGGAGTCGGAGTCACCCTGGCAGAGGTCTTGACCCCGTCGATCATGACATCGAGTTGCGTTCCCGGTTTGGTGTGTTCGGCTTTGATGTAGGCCATGGCCAGGGTGGCTCCGACGGTGTGGCCGATGTTGCTGTAGGTTACATGGCCGACTTCATCGTTGCCATTCATGACCTTGTCCTTGACCGCGGCCGGCTTGTCGCCGCCCAGGGTGAGTCCCGTCCAGCGAACTGGTGTGCCTTTGTCCTTGATTTTCAACAGCGCCTCGCGGCCGACAAACTCGTGGTTGTCAAATTTGATCCACTTCTCCAGGCCGCAATGGAAAGGGGTTGTGTTCTCGTTGGCGTCATTGCCAAAAAGGACGAGCGACTTTTCCAGTCGCATGGTGTGCATGGCGGCAACGCCGTAGGGTTTCAAGTTGAAATCCTTGCCGACGCGCATGAGGTGATTCCATACGAGATAGGCTTCCTCGGCGGGCGTGAAAATTTCGTAGCCGAGCTCGCCCGTGTAACCCGACCGGGAAATCATCACGTCGGTCTCGCCAATCCGCCCCTTGGCAAACCGGAAAAATTTCAGGGAATCGAAGTCGATGCCCTGGACTGCCGCTTTCATCAAGTCACGCGAGCGAGGTCCCTGCACGACCGGCAGCGCAATGGCCGCGGTGGTATCGGTCACGTACGCCCTTTTCCCTTTCGCATGTTCCGCGATCCATTTGGCGGTTTTCTGACGGGTGCTGGAGCTGGTGACGATGAGGTAGTGCTCGTCGTTGAATTTGTACACCGTGATATCGTCCATGATGCCGCCCTGCTCGTTGCACATGGTCGAGTATCGGGCCTGGCCGGGGACCAGGTTGTGCATATCATTGACCGTGAGTGCATTGATCAACTTCAAGGCATCGGGGCCCTTGACGTCCACATCGCCCATGGTGGACAGATCCTGCAGGCCGACATGGGTGCGGGTGTTGATATGCTCATCCTTTGCATCGGCGTAGGAGAGGGGAAACATGAAGTCGCCGCCGCCCTTGATCATTTTTGCGCCGAGGTTCACGTGAATGTCGTAAAAAGGCGTGTGTCGTTCGATGGGCTGAGCGGGTGTTGTGGGTTGTGATTGCATGGGATGGGTTATGTTGAGGATTTCTGTTCTGATTATGGATTGGAGGATGGAGGGAAGTCCACTGCCATCCCATATCACGGGCCACCAACTTTTTTTGTCGCACACCCTGGAGCCGTGGCCATGTTCAGTTGTGGGTTGACGTCTGCCGGCTTGGGCGGTTATGAAGGACGGATGGCTTTTGTGTCCCGAATAGTGGAAGGCGTTTCAATCCTCGATCTCGAGGGGGAGATTGATTTATACAAGTCGCCCGAGTTGCGGGCGGAGATCGGCAAGTTGATCATCCGGAAGGAAAAGGCGGTGGCGATCAATTTCCTGAGGGTGACGTACATTGACAGCTCCGGGCTGGCGACGGTGATTGACGCATTCCAGAAGATCCGCGGCTACGGCGGGAAGCTGGCGTTGTTTTCACTGGCAAAGTCTGTGCGCAGCGTGTTTGAAGTGGCGCGGCTGGACAAGTTTTTCCCCATCTATGACGAGGAGCCTGCCGTTGTCGCGTCGTTTAAGTAACCGGGTTGCAGCACCCTTCGCTTGAAGAAAGCCCTTCAGAGTTTCCTGTTGATGCTGGGGGATTACATGATCCTTCTGGGAAAGGCGTTGCGTTGCTGCCTGGTCGGCCCGTTCCGACGCAAAGGGCCGAAGTTGGTTCACGTGATCCAGCAGATGGACGCCATTGGCGTGCAGTCGCTCGGGATCGTCTGCCTCGTCGTCTTTTTCGTCGGGCTCGTGATCGCGATGCAGACTGCGAACGAGCTTTTGAAGATGGGCACCGAGATGTATGTGGGGCGCGTGGTGGGACTGACCATGCTTCGTGAACTCGGGCCGCTGATTGCCACGATCGTGCTCGGGGGACGTTGCGGCGCAGCCATCGCCGCGGAAATCGGCACCATGAAGGTGAATGAAGAGGTCGAGGCCCTGCAAATCATGGGCATTGACCCCGTCCGTTTCCTGGTCGCGCCACGCGTCCTGGCTTTCACGGTGATGGCGCCTGTCCTGGCCGTGATCGCGGATTACGTTGGCATCCTTGGTGGGTTTATTCTTGGAATCTGTTCCCTCCATCTCTCCGGGTGGCAGTTTATTACCATCATGATGAGCGGCCTTGTGGTGAAGGATTTTGTGTCGGGAATCATCAAAAGCGTCGTGTTTGGCCTGCTGGTCGGCAGCATCGCCTGTTATTTCGGCTACCAGACGGAAGGTGGCGCGGAGGCCGTCGGGCGCTCCACCACCATGTCCGTCGTGACCTCCATCGTCATGATCATCGTCGCCGACGCGGTGATGACGGGCATTTTCGTGTACATCGTGTGAGCAACGCTTCCCAAGCAAACGAATCGGCGGCTTCAAAAGACTCGCCTCATATCGAGGTGAAGAATCTGGTGCGCGCGTTTGATGACCGTCGTGTCCTGGACGGCATCAGCTTCAAGGTGAAGCGCGGCGAGACGCTGGTCATCCTGGGTGGAAGTGGTTGTGGCAAGAGCACGCTGCTGCGCCATATCATCGGCTCGCTCAAGCCTGATTCCGGCGAAATCTGGCTGATGGGCAAGGAGATCACCAAGATGGGCGACGATGAATTCTCCGAGGTGCGCAAAAAATTCGGCATGCTCTTCCAGGGGTCCGCCCTCCTGAACTCGATCACGGTGGGCGAGAACGTTTCGTTGCCCCTGCAGGAGCACACCACCCTTTCGCCTGATATCGTGGAAATCATGGTGAAGATGAAGACGAGCATGGTGGGGCTCTCGGGCTTCGAGAATCTCATGCCGTCCCAGATTTCAGGCGGCATGAAAAAACGCGTCGCCCTCGCGCGTGCGATCGCGATGGACCCCGAGATGCTTTTTTGCGACGAGCCCACGGCGGGGCTTGATCCCGTGATGACGGCCGTGGTGGACGTGCTCATCAACGACCTTTGCAAGAAACTGGGAATGACGGCCGTGGTGGTGACGCACGACATGGCGAGCGTGTATCGCATCGCCGACCACATCGTGATGCTGCACAAGGGCAAGGTGATTTTCGAGGGAACGTCAGATCAGATCAAGGCGTCCAAGGACCCGATCGTCGTCCAGTTCATCAACGGCGAGGCCGATGGCCCGATTTCGTTCAAGCAGACCGGCGATGATTATCTGAAGACCTTGTTGGGCGAGTAGTCTGAAGTGCCTGCCCGTAAATCATCGCACCGAGGTGGGACGGGCAGCTAGGCCGTCGCAAAGCAACCTGCCTTATGGGAATACAATCCAAAACAAGCCGATTTGATCTAAATACACAACATGCTGATAAATAAGGATTTATGTTGATTTTTCTGGGTCATTGCACTAATTTCCGCGCCTTATGAGTGATATTTCCTCGCGCATTAAAATCGGCGTTGTGGCCCTGATTTCCATGGTTCTCTTCATGGTGATGGTGCTTAGCATCAGCGGCATATCGTTTACGCCCCAACGTGAGGTTCAGGTGAATTTCTCATTCATCAACAGTCTGGAAGTGCATTCGCCGGTTCGCTTTGCGGGCGCCCGAGTGGGAGAGGTGAAACGCATTCATGTGTTGTCGGAGGAGGAGCGCGCGGGATTCCCGAAGGATCCGCCCTACGTCTATGTGTACGCGAGCATTGACCGGGAGATTCAGATGCCCGAGGGGACGAAAGCATTGGTGAACACGATGGGTTTCATGGGCGAAAAATATCTCGAACTGATGCCCGAGGCGCGCTCCAAGAAATACTTGGACAACGACAAGCCCATTGAGGGTATTGACCCGACACCCATGGACTCGGTCTTCGCCTCGGCCAAAAAACTTTCCGACGACATGCAGGTGGCCACGAAGAATGTGAACTCCATCGTGGTGGAAATGCAGGACCGCCTGCCGGTGCTGATTGCCGAGCTTGAAAAAACACTGAAATCCGCGCAGGAGCTGACGGTCGATGCCAAGCAGCTCACGGGCGACGCGCAGAAACGCATGCCCGAGCTCATCATCCAGATGGAAAAGACGCTCGCCTCGGTGCAGGACCTGACAGGCGACGCGAAGAAGCTGACGAGCGAGGCGCAAAAGCTCACCGGCGACGCCAACAGCATCCTCGCCACCAACCGCACGGATCTTGAACATTTGATTTCGAACGCCCGCCAGATGACCATTTACATGAAGAGCCTGAGCCATATCCTCGCCGAGCGCCCGTGGAAACTCGTCTGGGGTGTCAGCGGGCCCATTCCCATCGAGCCCGAGGATGAGAAGTACAAGGCACCAGCTTCGGAAAATTCCTCCTCGCAGAAATAGCCGCCCGAGCCTTCCGGCCATGGCCACGAGTCCGCCAGACACCGATCCGTATCGCGGGTTGATCCGCATCAGTTGCAGCATCAACTCCATTCACGACTACCGGCAGCTCCTCACGTCGCTGCTGCAGACCACGAAGGAAGTCATGGGTTGCGACGCCGGCAGCATCATGCTGTACAACGAGCCCACGAACGACCTCTCATGGCATGTTGCGCTTGGCGATAAAGCTGACAAGCTCAAGGAGATGGGACGCCTGAAAATGGGGCAGGGCGTGGCGGGGTGGGTGGCGCAAAACCGGAAATCCGCCCTGGTCGAGGATGCGTCGCGCGACGACCGGTTCTTTCGAGGGGCGGACACCAAGACGGGTTTCATCACGCGATCCATCGTGTGTGTGCCGCTGGTCATCGGCGACAAGCTGGTGGGCGTTCTCCAGGCTTTGAATCCGCTCCATAAAAAATTTTTCGATGCGCGCGACCTGGAGGTGTTCGAGGCTTATGGGGCGATGGCTGCCACCGCCATTGAGAAGATCCGATGGCAGGAGACGATGCTCCAGCAGCAGAAGAACCTGCAGGAGCTTGAGATTGCGCAGGAAATCCAGAGCCGGTTTCTTGCGCAGGGGTTTGAAACCGCCGAGGCCGCGTTCCAGCTCGCGTTTCATTCCCAGTCGGCATTCCAGGTCGGCGGCGATTTTTACGATGTGCAGGAAACCGGCGACGGCGGGTTTGCGGTCGTGCTGGGCGACGTGACGGGCAAGGGCGTGCCGGCGGCGCTCCTCATGGCGCAAATTCTATCCGAATTCCGCCACGCCGCCCCGAATGAATCCGATCCCGGGCGCATCATGGCAAAAATGAATGACAGCCTGAGCCAGCGCAGTGCCCGCGGCATGTTCGCCACCACGTGGTGCGCCGTGGTCCGCCCCGAGGGATCGTCGCTTCGCACGCGCCAGGCGAGTGCGGGACATCTCGCGCCCATCCGTCGGAAAAACAACGGCTTCGATTCCATCGAGCTCGATTCCGGCATGCCGCTGGGGTTGATGGCGGGCGCGGAATTTCCGAGTTCGGAAATCGTGCTCGGCCCCGGCGAATTGCTCTGCGTGTACACCGACGGCATCACCGAGGGGCGCAATCCCGCGAACGAGGAGTTCGGCACCGAACGCATGCAGGAACTCGTGGCCTCGCTGCCCCCCTCCTGCGCCGCCGCCAAGGAGGCGATCCTGCAATCGGTGAAGGATTTCACCGTCAGCGCGCCCCAGCGCGACGACGTGACCTTCCTGCTTTGTGGAGCCAAATGAGCGCCGACCTCCATTACGAATGCACGAGCTGTCCCTCCCAGATGTCGGCCGTGCGGGCGCGCATCCGTGAGTCGGCCACGGGGTTTGGATTCGACGAGGACACGGTGGCCCGGCTGGTGCTGGCGGTGGACGAGGCGTGCACCAACATCATCCGCTTCGCGTACGAGGGGCGCACGGACGGAAAAATCGAAATCGACGTGATCGTCACCAACGGGGTGTGGGAGGCCAGGTTGCGCGACTATGGGAAAAAACCCGACCCGTCCCGTCTGAAGGGACGCGAGCTGCATGACGTGAAACCCGGCGGCCTCGGTCTCTTTTTCATCGAACAAGCGTTCGACGAAGTCCAATTTGACCACGCGCCGCAGGAGGGGACATGCCTGATCCTGAGGAAGAAAAAAGCATGAGAAGCGATCAGCTGTCAGCCATCAACTCCCGGAGACAGGAGAGCGTTCAGAAAACTGACAGCTGACGGCTGACCGCTGATAGCTCCCTTCCCATGCGAACCCTCGGAATTGATTACGGATCGGTGCGGGTCGGGCTCGCGTTAAGCGACGAAATCGGCATGCTCGCCATGCCGCTCGAGACCGTGGAGAATGCCAGAGCCTTCGAGCGCATCCTCGAAGTCGTCGCTGAAAAACAAGTCGAATCCATCGTGGTGGGCATGCCGCGCAACATGGATGGGAGTTACGGGCCGAAGGCGGAAGAGGTCCGGAAATTTGCCGAAAGACTCAAGGCCACTGTCGCCATCGAAATCCATTTTTGGGATGAGCGCCTCACCACAAAGAGCGTCGAGCGCATGCTGATCGAGGCGGACGTCTCCCGCAAACGCCGCAAGGAAGTCATCGACAAGCTTGCCGCCCAGCAGATCCTGCAGGGTTACCTCGATGCACAAGCCGCGTGAAGGTGCTAGCGGACGGCTGGAAGCACGGAGGCGTATTCGGTTGCCTCGGCGATATTTCCGCTCTTCAGGGATTTGAGGAAGTCGGCATGACGGCGCGTGTATCTCTTGCGGTCCAAAAGAAACTGTTCCTGCGGAAGGTGGTTCGGGCTCGAGAAGTAATCCACCAGGATGGAAATCATGGCGATGAACAGGGCGTTCTTGGTGGCCAGATAATAGTGCGTGTGAAACACAAGGTCGTGGCGGTTGAACTCCTCCATGTTGGCGGAGACACTCATCCCTTCCACGGCCTTTTGCATCCCCGCCCAGTCGGAAGGCTCCGCATTTTCGATCACGAGGGGTACCAACGCCCTTTCCACCACCGTGCGCATCTGGATGACGTCGCCCCGCAAATCCGGCCGGTGGCCCAGCAATCCGGCGCAACGCTCAAACAGCCGCGAAGGCTCGAATTTCTGGATGATGGTTCCAACGCGCGGCTTGCGCGTGATCATCCCCAGCGTTTCCAGTTCCTTGAAGGCGTCGCGGAGGCTCGCCGGGCTGATCTTCCACTGCTGCAACAGGTCGGGCTCGGGCGGAAGGCGTTGACCCACGTAATACTCGCCCCCGCGAATGCCATCCATGATGTGGCTGACAATCTGTTTCGAGACGGATTTCCGGGCCGGCGGAAGCATTGTGCGATGGCAAGATTTTTTCATGGAAGTTTTTTGTAGTAAAATGAACACTGAATCAAGAAGGGATTTTTGAAAATGATGGCGAGCGCGTCAATTCAAGGCGTTGAGAGTCCGCTCGAGTCTGGCCCGGGCAGTTTCAAGCAGATCGTCGCGCGCCATGCCGTCGAACGGGACCGGCTTCCCGAGATGCAGCAGGCAGCGGGCGAATGGCTTGGGGATCATGAAGCGGTCCCAGCTCGGAAGCTCCCATCGCGAATCGAGTTTGAGCGTGACAGGAATCACGCTGCAACCCGCGAGGGACGCGAGTCCCGCCACGCCGATGTGCGCATCGTAGCATGGGCCGCGAGGCCCGTCGGGCGTGATGGCGACATCCCATCCCTGCTGGAGATTTTCCGCGAGTTCGCGATAAGCCTCACGGCCCCGCCGTGAACTGGAGCCGCGCGCCGCGCCCATGTCGAAGCGGCCGAGCACGCGCGCGATCATCTCGCCATCCGAACTGGCGCTGACGAGGCAGAGGATTTTACGTTGAGGGAAAAGGAGCCGGTAAAAATAGGGCATCAGGAACATGCGATTGTGCCAGAAGGCGAATATGACGGGCTCGGGCTGGTCCGGGTCGGCGACGAGCCCCGATTCATCCTCGATGTGGATGCGCAGCGTGAAGGCGATGAGGCGGATCAATGCCGCGCCCAAATGCCCCACGAGAAAATTTCGAAGCCATTTCAACACATCCCTGATTTAGAAGAAGTACCCGCCGCACTAAAGGAGGAAATTTGGCTGTCGAATGCGCCCGCCCTGTTCCGGCTTGAATGGGGCCCATCCGTATTCCATCCTCCGCACCCCTCCACAACTCAAACAGGAGTCATTTTATGAGCCAGACCAAGACGAACGATCTCAAGATCAAAAGCCATGCCATCACGGACGGCGATTATCGCGCGCCGAACCGCGCCATGCTGCGGGCGGTGGGGTTCACGGATGCGGATTTCAACAAACCGATCATCGGCCTCGCCAGCGGTTACAGCACCATCACCCCATGCAACTCGGGAATGGACACGCTTGCAACCCGGGCCGAGAAGGCGTTGCGCGACGCGGGTGGAATGCCGCAGCTCTTCGGGACGATCACGATCAGCGACGGCATCTCGATGGGCACCGAGGGGATGAAGTGTTCGCTCGTGAGCCGCGAGGTGATTGCCGATTCGATCGAGACGGTCTGCCGTGGCCAGAGCCTGGACGGCGTGCTGGCGATTGGAGGTTGCGACAAGAACATGCCGGGCGCGGTGATTGGCATCGCGCGGCTCAACATTCCATCCATCTTCGTGTATGGTGGGACGATCAAGCCGGGGCATTATCATGGCGAAGACCTCACCGTGGTGAGCGTATTCGAGGCCGTGGGGCGGTTCAACGCGGGCACGATGTCGCGCGAGGATTTCAACTGTATCGAGCGCTTTGCGTGTCCCGGCAGCGGTTCATGCGGCGGGATGTTCACGGCCAACACCATGAGCTCGGCGTTCGAGGCCATGGGCATCAGCCTTCCCTACAGCTCGACGATGGCCAGCGTGGACGAGGAGAAGGCGGTGAGCGCGGCGGAAAGTGGGCGGGCGCTCATGGAACTGATCCGCCGGCGCATCTGCTCGCGCGACATCATCACGCGCAAATCCATCGAGAACGCGATCGTGGTGGCACAGGCCATCGGCGGTTCCACCAACGCGGTTCTGCACCTGCTCGCCATCGCGCATGCCGCGGGTGTCAAATTGAAGATCGAGGATTTCGAGACGATCGGCCGCAGGGTGCCCCACATCGCCGACCTCAAGCCGTCGGGCAAATACGTGGCCACCGACCTGCACAAGGCCGGCGGCATCCCGCTCGTGATGAAAATCCTGCTCAAGGCCGGGTTGATCCATGGCGATTGCATCACGGTGACCGGAAAGACCATCGCGGAAAACCTGAAGGATGTCCCCGACTCGCCGCCATCCTCGCAGGACGTGATCCTTCCAATCAACAAGCCGAAGTACAAACGGGGTCATCTCAGCATCCTGTGGGGCAACCTCGCGGAGGAGGGATGCGTGGCAAAACTTTCCGGCGTCAAGCACACGCAGATCACCGGCCCCGCGCATGTGTTCGATTCCGAGGAGAAGTGCATGGACGCGATCATGAATGACAAAATCAAGAAGGGAGAAGTTCTGGTGATCCGTTACGAGGGACCGAAAGGCGGACCCGGCATGCGCGAGATGCTTTCGCCGACATCGGCCATCATCGGCAAGGGCCTGGGCGAAGACGTGGGGCTGATCACCGACGGACGTTTTTCCGGCGGAACCTACGGCCTCGTGGTGGGACACGTGGCGCCCGAGGCGCAGGACGGCGGCAATATTGCCCTCGTGAAAAACGGCGACCTCATCACCATCGACGCCGCGAAGCGCCTGCTGGAAGTGAAGCTGTCCAAGGCCGAACTGGCGAAGCGCCGCAAAGCATGGAAAGCCCCGGCGATCAAGTACAAGCACGGCGTGCTGTCCAAGTACGCAAAACAGGTAAGCTGCGCATCCGTGGGTGCTGTCACTGATTGAACAAGATCCCCATCATTCCTGTTCGTGATGTAGTTGCGCTTCTGTGAAGCGCTCTACATCGGCGGGAGCGACCAGCAAATTTGTCGCGCACCCTTTTGGAACCCCGCTCAAGTTCATTCTTGAATTCCGGTGGCATTTTGCTACCTTGTTTCCATGAGCCAACCTGTCAAACTCTCCGACAATCTTGTTCTCGATGCCCGTTTGACCGGACAGGTTGCGGAACGATCCATTGCGGGACAGATTGAATTCTGGGCCGGGCTCGGTCGTTCTCTCGAATGGTTGATGCGCGGCCACGAGGTGCTTGCCCTGCGAAAATCGGGAGGGCTCAGATCCCTTTCCGCCTGTCTTGCCGGAGCGGACTCCCCGGCCGGTCGTCGTCGTGTCGCCGACCTCCTTAAAACCCGACCTGGACCGCGCTATGAAGCTTCGACTGAACAGCCGGGGTTGCTGGTGCGCACGGATCCTGACGGGAAGAGAATCCTTGGACGTTTCGTCAACCGTCAATTCGAGACGGTGCGCGTACTCGGCAAAAAGTGATGATTTCGGGTCTGGATGACCGCCCGGTCATGGTTGCCCTTGCCGGACCCAACGGCGCGGGAAAGACCACATTTCACGACGCCCATCTTCGTCCGGCCGGACTTCGATTCCTGAATGCGGACGCGATCGCAAAAGAGCTCGCCCTTGATCCCTACGAGGCTGCCCGGGTGGTCAATGCCCTCCGCATGGAGCTTGCGCGTCAACGCGAGAGCTTCGTCTTTAAAACGGTCTTGTCCGATCCGGTGGGAGACAAACTTTCATTTTTGAGAGGGGCGGCAGAGGCGGGATACAACGTCCTGTTGTGTTTCATCGGCGTGTCAAGCCCGCGGATTTCGGAGGAACGCGTGGCGATGCGCGTGTCCCAGGGCGGACACGATGTCCCTACTGAAAAACTCAACGCGCGCTTCCCCCGCACGATGGCCAACCTGAAGCGTGCGATTCGGAAACTTCCGAGAGTCATGATCTTTGACAACACCGATCTTCACGAGTCGTTCAGAAGGGTGGCGGAATTTGAGGAGGGGGAACGGAGGTTTCTTGCAACTCCGACGCCAGCCTGGTTGAAGGGCATCATGAAAGCGACTCTCACGGAATGATGTTGGTTCCTTTCAGGCCGAAAAGCGGGGCGGCTGCGAGTTTCGGTGTCGGGCCACTTCTTGCTGCTTTTATTGAAAACCTCGTGTGCGATTCGCAGGCAACTGCCCACTCATGATGAAATCAACAAGAAGTTGCCTGACACGTTTTTGACACGTTTTCGCGGACATGCAGAAGAAATTGCCTTCGTCCCGATTTCCAACCCTCGCATTGAAAGCCTTGGACGAGAAGTAAAGCTGTCTCGGTTTGTGGAGGATATCCATTCGGACATCGCAGCGGCCAAATTCTTGCGAATTCGGCTACGTTTCCGAGCTCAAATCCTACTATTTCTATTCCAAAAAAATATCCGACACGGCATCGTTGTTGATATCGGCGGATGTGGCCAGCGGGGCCTGGTCGCCGCTGGAGTCGAGGTCGAAAATGGATTCGATGGTGCGCAGGACGTTGACGTTGGTCATGCGAGTGGCGTTTGGACCGGGAATGACGTGGGCCCCGGCGAAGATGATGGTGATCTGGTTGGGGCCGCTGCTTCCTTCCGGATTCGGGCCGAGATTCGGGCTTGTGTAGCCCTCGGCGTCCCTTTGTTTCAACGGCGGCGTGATCCAGTCGGACGTGGAGTTTTCATCGGTGGTCAGGATCAGGAGGCTGTTGTTCTTTTTTGCCCACTGGTAATACGCGTCGAGATTTTCCTTGAGCCAGGCGTCGGCATTCTTGATCGCGATGTTGGATTGGGCCAAGTTCCGGACTTCTTCCCCCGTCGAGTTCCAGTTGTGCATGTCATGGTCGAGGCCGGGAATCACGAAGCTGATGTCAGGGAGCGATGCGAAACCCTTCGCGTTGGTGGGAAACGAGCTGAAGGGTTTTGTGATCCCGGATGGAATGTTGGCGAAGCCGAGCCATGGAACATGACGCACGGCGTAGTTCGTCGTGTTTTTATAGAGCTTCCTTTTCCCGGGATAGGCATCCACGTAGCCCCCGAATGTCTTGGCCCGGGCCATGAGCGCCGTGTGGAGGTTGGGGGTTAAACAGAAAGCCTGCCTGGGGGCCTTATCCGTCATGATGCCCTGGTTCGAGCCGGAGAAAATCCAGTAATAATTTGGCTGGCTCGGGTGCTGGATGCCGTAGGCCGCGGTCATGTCCGCTCCCTCGGCGCGAAGCGTCTTGTTGATGTAGGTGGCGCCGGCGCAGTCGAGGATCTGGGCGTAGCCATGATTTTCGAGCATGACGACGACCACATGGTCGTAATCGGGTTCGGCCTGCAGATGGGAAGCCGTGGCGACGAACAGGAAGAGTGAGGCCAGGAATTTCAACCCAACACCACATCTCCGAACTCCGTGTTCTCCGTGCCTCCGTGGTTTTGTCTTTGCTCCCAGTTCGGAGTAAGAATCGGAAATTGAACCACGGGGGCACGGAGCGCACGGAGAGAGATCAAGAATCGTCGATGTCATGGGGGTATTGGGTTGAATTTTGAATGGGAAGGCTTTCAGCATAGCTCCGTGGACGAATCCATCGGATTGGGCTGCGGGTTGTCCTGGGAAATATAACCCACCTCGGCGCCCACGACGAAGATGACGCAGGAGTAATAAACCCAGATCAGGAACACGAGGATGAAAGCGTAGGCGCCGTACACCTTGCTGATCGAAGAGAGAGAGCCCAGATAGACGGCGAAGGCACGGCCGGAAATCTCCCAGATGATGCTGGTGGTCGCGGCGGCGACCAGCGCCGTCCATTTCCGCGTGCGCCGCACCGGTACGTAGCGGTAGAGCAGGTAGCAGAGCCCGAGGATGATCGGCAGCGAGGTGAGGTCGGCGATGGCGCCCACCACGCCGTGAAAATCCCAGTCGTTCACTGGCGGCAGGTAATCGCGCAGGCTCTTGACGAATCGGTACACCCATGTGAGCGAGGTGATGACGAGGATCAGCAGCGTGAGCCCCAGCACCAATCCCAGGTCCACGAGGTAGGATGCGAGGAAATGGCGGCGGGTCTTGATCTGGAACACGTGGTGCAGCACGGAGCGCGTCGAGGAAAAGAGCGAGGCCGACGCGCCCGCGAGCACGGCGACGCTGAGCAGGCCGAGCGATTTGCGGTTGGCGACGATGCTCTTGAGGATCTCCGAAATGTTCTCACGGATGGTTTTCGCGTAGATCTCGTTTGGGAATGCGGCCTCGAGGATGTTGTCCACAAAGCGCATGGACTCCGTGGATTGAAACCAGAGGCCCAGGACATAAATCCACAGCAGCAGGATCGGCAGCAGGCAGATCAACACGTTGAACGCGAGGCCGGAGGCAAGGAAGAGGATGTCATCCTGGTCCATCTTCGTCCAAAGCAGGCGCAGCTTTCCAAGGATGAGCCCGCCCATTTCCTTCTCCTTCTCCCATAGCTGGCGCCACGGGTGGAATTTGAGCCGGAATTTTTTCATGGGTCGTATGTGGCTGCGTTCGCAAGAACGCGGCCCGCGGCCAAACTCTTGCGAGTTCGGCTACCTTGGTTTCGCGAAGTTTCCATGAGCACTTCTCCGCTCACACGTTGAAGCGGAACTCCATCACGTCGCCATCCTGCACAAGGTATTCGCGCCCCTCCAGCCGCAATTTGCCGGCCTCCCGCGCCCTGGCAAAGGAACCGAGCGAGACGAGGTCCTTGTACGCCGTGGTCTCTGCGGCGATGAAGCCACGCTCAAAATCCGAATGGATCACGCCCGCCGCCGCCGGCGCGGTGTCGCCCATGTGGATCGTCCACGCGCGCGTCTCCTTCTCGCCCGTGGTGAAATAGGTGCGCAACCCCAGGAGGTGGTACGCGCCGCGGATGAGCGCCCCCACGCCGGATTCCTGGACACCCAGCCCCGTGAGATATTCCTTCTGCTCCTCGGGGGAAAGATCCACGAGGTCGCTCTCGATCTGCGCGCTGATCACCACCGCCTCGGTGTCATGATGCGCCTTCACGTAATCGCGCACCGCCTGCACGAACCGGCCCGCGGGCGGCACAGTTGCGCCGCCGGACAAGATCCCCGCAAGATCATTCTCCGCCACGTTGCAGGCGAAGAGCGTTGGCTTGGAAGTCAGTAAAAGGAAACTCTTCAAGAGCGCTTTTTCCTCGACCCCCGCCTCAAACGTGATCGCGGGCCTGCCGGCGTTGAGATGCGTTTCGAGCTTTGCGAGCAGGGCGCGCTCGGCCAGCAGCGCCTTGTCATTGGCCTTCACGCCCTTGGGCTGTTTCTCAAGCCGCTTTTGCACCGAGGCGAGATCGGAGAGGACGAGCTCGGTGGTGATCACCTCGATGTCGCGGATGGGATCAATCGCGCCGCTCACGTGATGAATGTTTGCGTCCTCAAAGCAGCGCACGACCTGCACGACGGCGTCCACCTCGCGGATGTGAGTGAGGAACTGGTTGCCGAGCCCCTCGCCCTGGCTCGCTCCCTTCACGAGGCCCGCGATGTCCACAAACTCGATGACGGCGGGAATGATTTTTTGCGTCTTCGAAATTTTGGCGAGCACATCCAGGCGCGGATCGGGCACGACGACGACACCCACGTTGGGCTCGATGGTGCAGAAGGGATAGTTGGCGGCCTCCGCCTTGCGGGAGCGGGTGAGGGCGTTGAAGAGCGTGCTCTTGCCCACGTTGGGTAGTCCGACGATTCCGGCGCGAAGCATGTGAATTAAGAATGCAAAATGAAGAATGAAAAATGAAACATGGCGTGCCATCCTGCATACCTCATTCTGAATTCTCAATTCTTAATTCACCGGTGCGTGACAAACCGCGCCCCACCTGCTAGGGTGTCCGGCCTTTGAAAACCAAGACGCAGGGCAAGGAGCCCAAATTTGAGGAATCGCTGGAGCGGCTGGAGGCGCTGGTGCAGGAGATGGAATCCGGCGACCTTCCGCTCGAGGACATTCTCAAGAAGTATGAGGAGGGCAACCGCCTCATCAGGCTCTGCGCCGCCAAGCTCAACGAGGCCGAGCAGCGCATCGAGGTTTTGATGAAGGAAAAGGACGGCTCGGTCGGGCTCAAGACGCTTGAGCTTGATGAAGACGGGGAGGAGAATGAGGACGAAGAGGAAACCACCCCGACTAAAAAATCGTCCACCAAGGAACCGGATTTGTTTTAGGAAGCAACCAACCCATCGTTTTTTCAGGAGATCACCATGCCCACACCCATGCTCGACACCATCAAACATCCCTCGGATGTCAAGAAGCTCACGCACCCCCAGCTGGAGGAGCTTGCCCAGGAGATTCGCACGGAGTTGATCGAAGTGCTTGCGAAGACCGGCGGACATCTCGGGCCGAACCTCGGCGTGGTGGAACTGACGATCGCGATGCACGTGGTGTTTGATTGCCCGACGGATTTCTTCACATGGGACGTGAGCCACCAGGGTTACGTGCACAAGATGTTGACGGGGCGGCGAGATGCGGTGCGGCGGATGCGCCAGTTCGGCGGCGCCTGCGGATTTCTCATGCGCAGCGAGAGCAGCTTCGACCATTATGGCGCCGGTCACGCCGGAACAGCCCTTTCCTCGGCATTGGGCATGGCATCGGCGCGCGACATGAAGGGCACGAACGAGAGCGTGGTTGCCGTGGTGGGGGATGCGGCGCTGACATGCGGCGTCACCTACGAGGCGCTCAACAATGTGGCGCATTCCGCGAAAAAGCTGATCGTGATCCTCAACGACAACAAGTGGGCGATTGCCAAGAACGTGGGCGCGATCGCCGGTTACCTCAACAAGATCGTCACGCATCCCACCTACAACCGCTGGCACAAGAAGACGGAGGAATTGTTGCAGCGCCTGCATCTCGGCGAAGTGGTGAAGCTCGAGCGCAAGGCGGAGGGTGCCGCGAAAGGGTTGCTGGTGCATGCGGCGGGACTTCACGCGGCGGGGCACGAGTCGGGAACGCCCGCAGTGCTGTTCGAAGAGATGGGGCTGCATTATTACGGGCCGGTGGACGGCCACAATCTCAAGGACCTCATCAAGCTTCTGACCTTCGCAAAAAACGCGGAGCATCCCGTGGTGCTCCATGTGCTCACGGAAAAGGGGCGCGGGTTCAAGCCGGCGCTCGACAAGCCGGAGCCGTTTCACGGTTGCGGGAAGTTCGATCCCGACTCGGGCGAGTTCATCAAGAGCGACGGGCCGCCCACCTGGAACAACGTGTTCGCCGACGCGATGATCAAGCTGGCCGAGACCAACTCGAAGCTCTGCTGCATCACGGGCGCGATGCCTTCGGGCACGGGCTTGGGCAAATTCGCCAAGGCAGTGCCGAGCCGTTTCTTCGACGTGGGCATCGCCGAGGAACACGCGGTGCTTTTCGCCGCGGGGCTTTCCACCAATGGCATGCGGCCCGTCTGCGCGATCTACTCCACCTTCCTGCAGCGCGCCTATGACATGATCATCCACGACGTGGCGCTGCAGAATCTGCCCGTGATGTTTTGCCTCGACCGTGCGGGTTGCGTTGAGGACGGCCCCACGCATCACGGCGTGTTCGACATCGCGTATCTGCGTCCAGTCCCCAACTTCATCCACATGCAGCCGAAGGACGAGGATGAGTTCAACGACATGCTGTACACCATGTCGCAACATCCCGGGCCGAGCGCAATCCGTTACCCACGCGGGCCGGCCAAGGGCGTGACGATCAAGCCGCATCCGAAAATTCTGGAGATTGGAAAAGCGGAGGTGGTCAAGCACGGCGATTACGGAGCGAGCTTCAAGGGCAAGCGCGTGGCGATCTGGGGGCTGGGCAACATGCTCGACATGGCGCTCGAGGCGGCAACGCTGCTCGAGGCCAGGGGCGTTTCATGCGCCGTGATCAACCCGCGCTTCATCAAGCCGGTGGACACGGGCACACTCGACTTCTTCAGCCGCAACGTGGACGCCATCGTCACGATCGAGGATCACGTGGTGAACGGTGGATTTGGCAGCATCGTGGTGGAGGCGCTGGACACCCTGAAGATTTCGATCCCCGTGGTGAAGATGGGCTGGCCCGACGTGTTCGTCGAGCACGGGGCGATCAACCTGTTGCGCGAGAAGCATGGCATCACGGCGAAAGCCACGGCTGAAAAGGTGCTGGCGGTTCTGAATTCCCCGCAGGCCGGCGTCGGGGGACGTGCTGCGGTGGCGTGATAAGTGGAAGTGATGCGGATGGGTTTCAGGGCCAAAAACCACTTGCTTTTACGGGCAAAATAACATACCTTTCCTTCTGTTATGCCGAAGTTCAACTACAAGGGCATGGATTCGAAAGGTGTCGAAAAGGAAGGCACGATCGATGCGGATAACGAAACAAACGCTGTCAGTCGTTTGAAAGAAGACCAAGACCTGCGGACCACTCATATTGCAGAGGTCAAGGAAGGCAAGAAGGACAAAGGGGCCAAGGACGCCAAGGGCGGCGCGCAAACCAACGTCCGCAAGGCCGGCCCCAAGGCCAAGGGCGGCGGGATGAACATCAACCTGAGCTCCCTCTGGGGTGGGAGCGGTGTTCCTGCAAAGACTCTTTGTATTTTCACCCGGCAGCTTGCCACCCTGGTGGATGCGGGATTGCCTTTGCTGCGCGGCCTGGCGGTGCTGATGCGCCAGGAAAAAAATGTCGTGCTCAAGCAGGTGCTTGGGGACCTGACGGCTTCGGTGGAAAGCGGCAGCACGTTCTCGGAGGCGCTCTTCCAGCACCCGAAAATTTTCACCAAGCTCTACATCAACATGGTGAAAGCCGGCGAAGTCGGCGGCGTGCTCGAAGTCGTGCTCAACCGCCTCTCGCAATTCATGGAGAAGGCCGAGAAAATCAAAGGCAAGGTCAAGGCCGCCATGTTCTATCCGATCGCCGTGCTGATCATCGCCGTTGGCATTCTCGCGTTCCTGATGATCAAGATCGTCCCGCAGTTCGAAGTCATCTTCAAGGATATGCTCAGCGGCACGTCGCTCCCTGAATTCACCGTGTTCGTGCTCGGCATCAGCCGCTTCTGCAAGGATCACTTCCTCATCGTACTCATCGCCGGGGTCGCCGTGTACGTCGCCGTCAAGCTGTATGGCAAAACCAAAAATGGACGGCTCGTGCTCGACAAGATCATGATGAAAGCCCCTTTGTTCGGCGACCTCGTCCGCAAGACCTCGATCGCCCGCTTCACGCGCACGCTCGGCACGCTCGTCTCCAGTGGCGTCCCCATTCTCCAATCACTCCAGATCGTCAAGGATACCAGCGGCAACCGGGTGATCTCCGACGCCGTCGGCAAGATCCATGACAGCGTCAAGGAGGGCGAAAGCATCGTCACCC
>JAHFSY010000007.1 GCA_023269615.1 Verrucomicrobiota bacterium | reverse complement strand
TTTACTGCCTTGGCGGTTCAGTGCGTGGGCCAACTTTTTACAAAACGTTCCCCTTCCCTCGGACTTGCTCCATTAGAGTGCTTTATGTTCTGAGACAGCCTCCGGAGCGTGTCCCTCCGTTATGATCCACAAGAATTCAAGGAGCGCATTTTTGTTTGAAATGCCGCGTCCAGTCGGAAAGATGCGTCCATGCCCCCGCAGCCCGATCTTCTCTTCACAAAACCTTCCGTTCCCGCTCCGCTCGATCCGGATTTTTACCCCATCGCCTTGGGCAACCGCCGATACCTCGAAGCCGTGCAGGCTTCGGACAGACGGACCCCGCTCGTCATCGCCATCGAGCGCGACCTCGGTCACATCTCCAGATTTGAAACCGAAATTTTTACGCCGGGTTCCCCGCACGATGCCGACACGCTTCTTTACGTGGAGCGGCTCGTCAAGTTTCTCCTGTGGGCGCGCGGTGGATGGAGGGTGGTGATCGCCGGGCCAAGAGAAGTGGGCGAATATATCCGTCGCGTTTATTCCAGCACCGGGGCACGCCACTTCGATTTCCAGTTCATGGGGAATATTTACGAAAAGACATTTGTGGTGGAAACGGTCGGGCCCGGCCACGCGCCCGCGCCGCGCGAATCCGGCATGTCCATCGGCGGGCATTTCGACGGATGCCGCATTGGCTTCGACCTCGGCGCAAGCGATTACAAGATTGCGGCCGTGAAGGATGGCGAGGCGATCTTCACCACCGAGCTGCCATGGGACCCGAAGATCGAGTCGGACCCGGATTTTCATCATCGGAAAATCAACGAAGGCTTGAAGTTCGCTGCCAAACATCTGCCGCGCGTGGACGCGATCGGCGGCAGCTCCGCCGGCGTGTACATTGACAACAAGGTGATGGCGTCCTCTCTCTTCCGCGCAGTGCCGAAGGACGAGTTCGACCGCAAGGTGAAGCCGATGTTCCTCAACCTGCGCCGCGAATGGGGCGTTCCGTTTGAAGTCGCCAACGACGGGGATGTGACGGCCCTCGCGGGGGCGATGTCATTGCGGACAAATTCGATGCTCGGCATCGCGATGGGATCGAGCCAGGCGGCGGGTTATCTTGACCGCGAGGGACGGATCACCGGCTGGCTGAACGAGCTGGCGTTTGCACCGGTGGATTACAACCCGCGAGCAATGCCCGATGAATGGTCCGGCGACATCGGCTGCGGCGTACAATGTTTTTCACAGCAAGCCGTGGTGCGTCTCGCACCCACCGCCGGCATCGAGCTGCCGAAAGGTCACCCCGCCGAACAATTGAAATTCGTGCAGGATTTACACCGATCGGGCGACAAACGTCCCATCGGAATCTTCGAAACCATCGGCGTCTATCTTGGCTATGCGGTGGCACATTACGCGGACATGTACGATTACCGTCACATGCTGGTACTGGGACGCGTGACATCAGGCGCCGGCGGCGACGTCATCATCCAAAAAGCGCGGGAGGTGTTGAAAAAAGATTTTCCCGATCTGTCAAAAACGATCGAGCTTCATCTCCCCGACGAGAAAAGCAAACGCGTCGGCCAGGCCGTGGCCGCGGCAAGCTTGCCAGAAATCAAGTAGCCGAACTCGCAAGAGTTTGGCATCCGGTGATTATTCTTTGACACGAAATGAGCCTGCCATGTATATATAAACAACTATGCCAATACATTGACCGTGATTTCACAATCCATCCAAAACCAGTTTGACAACCCGCAGACATCTGACCTATATTCCGAACGTCACCCCCCCCGGTAGCTTCGGCGAAAGGGCCTTGAGCCGCCATGAAAATGGCGGCTCTTGTTTTTTGGATGATCTCCCGTGAGAACTCTTGTCTATGTGGATGGGTTCAATCTCTATTATGGCGCGGTACGGGGAACGCGGCACAAGTGGCTGGATATTCACAGGCTGACCGAAATGCATCTGGCCGCGCACCATCGGATTGTTGAAATCAAGTATTTCACCGCACGGTTAAACCCTCGACCTCACAATCCCGACCAGCCGATCCGCCAGGCGCTCTACCTTCGCGCCCTCGCAACCATTCCCAACCTGCAGATCATCTACGGACACTTCCTGACCAAGGTCGTTCGAATGCAACTCGCCAACCCTCTGTCCGGACAAAACCCAACGGTCCAGGTGCTCAAGACCGAGGAGAAGGGATCGGACGTCAACCTCGGGACGAATCTTGTGCATGACGGGCACATGAACCACTTCGATTGTGCTGTGGTGATCAGTGGTGATTCAGACCTGTTGGAACCGGTGCGGATCATCATGAGCGAACTCAAGAAACCAGTGGGCGTTTTGAATCCTCAGCGACATCCATGTGCGGTGCTGAAAAGACAGGCGACTTTCTACAAGCACCTGCGACCCAATTTCCTCGCGAACAGCGGATTTCCTGCAACGATGGTTGACGCCCAAGGCACATTTCACAAGCCCGTAAACTGGTGAACACAAGCTTGCCGGCTCCGGGAGCAGCTATGCGCGCGCGTTCCTCCATTGCGAAACCGACCATTTCGACGTCACCTATTTTCTGATGTACAAGGCACGCCTGATCAACACGGCACGGCATGATCTAAGGGAATACGTTTCCAGGAAACAGAATCAAATCGCACAGGCAAGACGCCTCTTCTCGTCCGACCGCCGGTTGAACCACCGTCAACAGGAAATCGTGCTGAACGCCACACGCAACCAGGATCGGCATTTCACCATCACCGAACATCAGCACAAGCATGGCATTGCCTATGGCACTGCGCGAAGCGATTTCCTGCAGCTGGTCAAACGGAAATATCTGGAAAAACTTCTCGTCGGCAAACGATTCGAGTTTGTTGCGGGCGAAAGGTTGTCCGAGCTGGAGTAATTTTCAAGCGTTGCGTCATGTGTCTGGTGGATGACGGTGCAGTGGTTCGGCGTTATTTTCCTTCAAGAAGTAAAACAAGCGAACACCTTTTTTTATCTTTCGATTTGAAAATCGTATAAACACGAAGGCCGGCATCCAATGGCTTGGCAAACGTTTGGAACTCTACGATCCGACCTGCTGGCAGGGGATAATCCTTAGTGCTGCCACACACGCTGCGACCAGGATCAACCCACTTGCCATTCTTCAGCTCTTCATAAAAGAGACGGGGAAAGCCTTTGCCAAATCCGGATACATGACTGGTGGATCGCGTCCTTCAATTGACCGGTGGCCATCAAAATCCCGAGCACAATCATGGCCGAAAGCATGAGAATCCGCATGCCCCGACGTTGGAACAAACCACGCATGAATGGGTCAGAAACTTGTCAAATGGATGTGTAAAAAAAACCGCAGCACCCCATGACGCTCTTATTTTCGGACAGTCACCGGCATCCAGTAATAACTGTCATCCGCATCCTCATCGGCCGCGGTCTCGCCTTTGATGGCGAGGAGTCCATTTTTGATGATACGGATGGTGGCCCGCACTTCGACGCGATGTTCCTTCGCATGATATGGAAAGGATTGCTCCGGCTGCCCATCCTTCCACTGGCCCTCACCGGGTTGGTCCTTGTCGGTAACGATGCTGAGTTTGAGCGTGCCGTCGGCTGGTGCATCCTCGACAAAATCCACCTGCACGAACAATTCCACACCGACGCCGGTGTCATCCACCTTGTGCGGAGTGACCACGATGGACTTCACCCGCGCCGTCCCGCCTTCCTCGGCCTTGACCAATGCCGTCAGCGAAAATAAAAGGGTGAGCGCTGCAAAAGCAAAGCAAACCCAATGATTGTCATATCGATGCTTCATTTCAGTATCAGGCCGCAATTTCGGTGCTTTCGGCGTCGGACCGCTTCTTGTTGAGTTCATCTTGAGCGGACAGTTGCCTGCAGAATACACGGGAGATTTGCAATAAAAGCAACAAGAAGTGGCCCGACACGAATGTCAGATTCAGAACCCGAGAGCTGAACGCTGACGGCTGATCGCCTGACATCAAGCGTAGTTTCCAATTGACCTTTCCGCCTTCTATGGGACGGTTCGGGGTATGAAAATTGATTTGAGCGGACGGCTGGCGGTGGTCACGGGTGCCTCGGGCGACCTGGGGCGGGTGATGGCGCGCACGCTGGCGCGGTGCGGGTGTGACGTGGTCATCCATTACCATCGAAACAAGACCATGGCTTTGCAACTGGTGAAAGAGATCCGGATTCTTGGAAGGTATGCGGTGGCTCTCCAGGCGGATGTGGGTGATCGAAAATCAGTTTTTGGATTTCGCGACAATGTCCTGCGTCAGTTGCGCGCGCCGGATATTTTGGTCAACAACGCGGTGATCCAGTATCCGTGGAAGCCGGTGCTCGAGCAGCCGGTGAAGGATTACGAGGGGCAGTTTCGTTCCTCCGTCCTGCAGAATGTGCTGATGGCCCAGGCTTTTGTTCCCGCCATGAAGAAGAAAAGTTTCGGCAGGGTCATTGCGATCAGCACCGAATGCGCGATGATGAATTTCGAAGGACAATCCGCATACGTTTCGGGAAAACGCGGGATGGACGGGGTCCTGCGTGTCCTGGCGAGAGAGGTGGGTGAGCACGGGATCACAGTCAACCAGGTCGCGCCCGGCTGGACCATCGGCGACAAGGAACGGAAGCTTGGGAACCGGGTTTCTTTCAAAGGGAGAAACGCCTACGCGTCGAAGGTGCCTCTTCGCCGCCGAGGCACCGACCAGGAAATCGCCAACGTGGTCGCGTTCCTCGCCTCCGACCTGGCGGGTTTCATCACGGGCGCTTACGTGCCGGTTTGCGGCGGAAACGTAATGCCGGCCATTTAGGGCGTGTCAAAAAAGCAACCAGATCGAGGTAGGGACGGACCGCCGGGCCGTCCGTTGCGCAACGGCGCGCCCGGCGGTCGCGCCCTACCATCAGCAAGGCAATGTTCGACGTTCCCGCCGCTTGCCGAGGTGGCCTACTTTCCGCTTTCAACTTTCGCCTCCCTCCGCTCAATCTCTCCGCATGCCTGATCCCATCACGCTCTATCCGGCCGAGGGGGTTCGTTTGCTCAAGAATGTTCTCATTCCCACGCGTGATGGGACGCGGCTGGCCGCAGATCTCTACATGCCGGATCGCGATGACGCGGACCGCAGGGCCGGTGCAAAATTTCCCGTCGTGGTCGAATACACGCCTTATCACAAGGATGAGGTGAATTCGGGGCGCACGCGCCATTACTCGTACCTGCCGCGTTACGGCTACATCGTTGCCCGCGTGGACGTCCGGGGCAGCGGTGGATCGGAGGGGGTGAACACCGACGAGTACATGGAGCTCGAGCAGCGCGACGGGTACGACATGATCGAATGGATCGCGCAACAACCCTGGTGCACCGGGCACGTCAACATGTACGGAATTTCCTACGGCGGATTTTCCGCGCTGCAGGTCGCCGCGGAAGCGCCGCCCCATCTCACCAGCATCATTCCGATCGCGTTCACAGATGACCGGTACACAGACGACTGTCATTATCGCGGCGGACTGCTGCGCCTCTACTACGACATCGGCTTCTACGGCAATTTCATGATCGTGTTCAACGCAATGCCTCCCGTGCCTGAGTGGTCCGGCGGCGACTGGGCGAAATTGTGGGAACAGCATCTCGCGCACAACGAGCCCTACGTGCTCAAATGGTTGAATCACCAGACGGATGACGCCTACTGGCATCATGGCTCGGTGCGTTACACGGCAGACCAGATCAAGTGCCCTGTTTTTCTCTGGGGCGGCTGGCGCGATGGATATCCGAATCCGCCCTTGCGGCTTTTTGAGCAGTTGAAGGTGCCGAAAAAAGTCACCGTCGGCCCGTGGGACCATTCGCCTCCCGAAGTCGCGCTGCCCGGCCCGCGGGTTGATTACCTCCACGAAATGGTCCGCTGGCTCGATCACTGGTGCAAGGGGAAGGATACCGGCATCATGAAGGAACCGCCCGTCACCGTGTACATGCAGGAATTTCAGAAACCTGTCGTGGACCGGCTCGACACTCCGGGCTCGTGGCGCGCGGAAAGTGAATGGCCGGCACCCGGCGCATCGGAAAAAATCCTTCACCTCGGAGGACATGGCACGCTTGGAAACAAGTCCGGAAGCGAAGGCTCCGATTCTTTTGAATATAATCCGACGGTCGGCGTCACGGGCGGCCTCTGGTCCGGGGGCATCCGCTTCGGGCTTCCCGGCGACCAGCGTCCCGACGAAACCTTCTCGCTGGTTTACACCTCGGAGCCGCTCACGGAAAATATATCCATCATCGGACGGCCGCGTGCCCTGCTTCACGTTTCTTCGACGGCGGGCGTGATGGGTTTTGCGGCGAGCCTTTGCGAAGTTGCGCCGGACGGCACGTCGTTCCTGGTCGCCAAGGGAATGCTCAACATCACCCGCCGAAAATCCATGAGTGACCCGGAGCCGCTCACACCCGGCAAAGTGGCGGAGCTCGACATCCCGATTGATTGCACGGGCTGGACGTTCCGAAAAGGAAATCGCATCCGCCTCAGCGTCGCCAGCGCCGACTGGCCGAATGTATGGCCCACGCCTGAACCCGGCATCAACCAGGTCCATCGCGGCGGGAAAAATTTGTCGCGCCTCATCCTGCCCGTCGTGCCGGCGAAAGGCAGCGCCACGCCTCCGGTTTTCCTGCCGTCCACGATGAGCGTCATTCCCCATTCCGCCGCACCGGCTCCGCCCGTGTGGGAGGTGACGGAGGACGTGTTGACCGGGCGCAAGCGCGTGAATCTCCGGAGCAGGTCGGAATATCGGGTGGACGAGCGGACGGTGATCCACCGCGAGTCCACGCTCGTGTCGGAGGTGAATCCCGTGGATCCGGCGAATGTGGTCACGCGCGGCCTGCACGTGAGCCGCATCCTCCGTCCGCAGGAAGTGGTGGAGGGAAGCTCCGAGCTGGTGATCCGCAGCACGGCCACGCATTTTCACGTGACGATTGATTTGCAGGTCCGGATGAATAATTCCCCGCGTTTTGAAAAACGCTGGACAGAATCCATCTCCCGCCGGCTGCTCTGAAGCCCCGGGGGATTTTCTCCGCTGATTAACGCAGACAGACGCAGATTTTCGGAGAGGTTCTCGCAAAGACGCGAAGGCGCAAAGTTTTATCCGCTGCTGGCGGACGGATTTTCACGCAGCTGCGCTGCGTGAAAAGGCACCCAGGTTCAGGAAATCTGCGTCGTTCTGCGTTAATCTGCGGAGAAATACTTCCGAGTTCAGTTCCACCTCGCCCGCCTGCGTGGCCGTGGCCACTTCCCCGCTACGCCCAAGCGCTTCGCGGTGGCGAGCGGCGTGGCGAAGGCCCGGTCGCCGTTGGCAACGGCTCCTACAAGGAATGTGCAGGAAAGAGGGCTTGCTGAGAGCGTGTTTCTTGGGTGAGAGTCGGGAGTAATCATTTTTATGAAATTATGAGCACACCAAACATCCGCTGGGCGAAGGAGGCGTGCGACTTGAAACCGGACCCGGTCAGCGGTGCGGCGATCACGCGGCTTTCGGGCTCTGCCGCATTCACCCACAACATCTACTGTTGCGAGCCGACAGCGTCGCGGGACGGGACCCGCATCGCGGCCATGCGTTACCTGGATACGTTCATGAACGCCATGCTTGTGGGGATTGACCTCACGACGAAATACACCTGCCTCATCGAGCGTGAAATGACGGGTTGGCCGGTGGGCCCGGCGTGGGGCGGTTCCATCTATTACCCGAGCGGGACGAAGCTCATGCGCGCCTCGCTTGACGACATGCAGGTGAAGCCCGTCCTCGATTTCACGGGCATGCCGCGCTGCTGGCAGTTGATGTCGTTCTCGTCCGACGAGCGGCACATGCTTTACACGGGGGTTGTGGGCGAGGATCCTGAAACCTACAACGTGGTGCGCGTGGACCTGCAGACGTTGAAATGGAGGTTGTTGTGCGACGAATCAACCACGGAGCGGATTGGCGCCGTCTTCAGTCCTGTCACGTCCGATGAAATCCTGATTGGAAAAACGTTCTGGGAGGGAAAGTTGCGATTCGGCAGAAACCTGCTCGCCGATGGGGATGGAAAGATCATCCGTGAGCTGTTCAGCCGCGTCCACCACTCCGTGTGGGTCGGCGACGGGAGCGCCGTGGCGGCCCTGCACGAGATGGATTACGAGAAGCTGGTCCACCTTCCAAAATATCCGGATGGCGAGCTGGTGATTTATCCGAAAGACGGCTCCGCGCCGCGTCTCATCCCGGCGCGGGAGCATCTTCTCTATCACGTATCGTCCTCGCGTTGTGGCCGGTATCTCGTCTTCGAGGGGATTGAAAACATATTGAAGGAAGGCCCCGTGCCCATCGTGGTTTTCGGCGTGAAGTCTGGAAAATACCGGACGCTGGTCGCCAACTGCGGCTGTCGGGGTGGTGGCGGCGGCAACGACAGCCGCCAGGCCAAACCCTATTTCACGGCAGACAACCGTTACGTGATTTACACGGCCGACCCGGACGGCATTGTGAACGTGTACTCGGCCGAAGTGCCTGCTGGATTTCTGGAGAGTCTGGACCAGGAAACACGCCTCTGACATGAACTCCAATGGCATTCAACATGTCTCGTCCAACTCGTTGACCGCGCTCGCGCTGGGGCTGGTCGGCGCCGTGGCCATTCATTGTTTTCCTGTCGTGACGGCGTTCATCCTGCCGTTGCTGACCCTCGTCCATGAGATCGGCCATGCGATAGCGGGATGGATCTTTGGCTATCCGTCCATCCCGACGTTCGACTTCAACTATGGAGGCGGGCTGACCCTGAGTTTTGAGAGAAGCGGCCTCGTGCTTCTGGTGGTCTATCTTGCGATGGCGAGCTGGCTTTATCGGTCGCGCAGGAGGGTTGCGGGCTGGGTGACGGTCCTGGCGCTGATCGCCATCTATAGTGTGCTGGCGCTTACGGGCGTGGAGCAGGTGATTGTTCTTTTCATGGGGCATGGCGCGGAACTGATCTTTGCGGCGATCTGTTTTTATCGCGTCCTGAGCGGCCGTTCCCTGGCAACGGAAGCCGAGCGGCCCCTGTATGCCTTCGTCGGATTTTTCATCAATCTGCAGGACCTGCGTTTTGGATGGGGGCTGATCTCGGGCGATGGAAGCCGGGTGGATTACGAGGAGGGAAAAGGCGATGGGGCCATGATGAACGATTTCTCGCGCATCGCGGATGAATTCTGGCACGTGGACCTGTCGGTGGTGGTGAAGTTTTTCCTTCTGCTCTGTCTCCTTCCGCCGATCCTGAGTTTTCTCTACTATCGCTACCATCCGATGATCATGACGCTGCTGTGGGATTGCTTTGGCCCACCCGCTCCCTCCGGGATGGATGCCGACGGACCCTCCCTGGGCGGCGTGCGCGAGCTGCCTCCCTTGCCGGCGTCCGTGGCCGAGAGGACAATTTTTCTTCTTATTGACGGGCGGCGACGGGGCCCTTACACCCGCTCCGCAGTGCGCAGCATGATCAAGGTTGGAAACGTTTCCCGAAACACTCTTTGTTGGGAGAAGGGAATGGACGATTGGCGGAGCCTCTCTGAAACGATGCTCGTCCTGTGAATTTTTAGTGAACTCCTGATTTGACGAGTTTCCGCGCTTCCTTCATTTTCCCATCCATGCCCGAGACCAAAGCCATCGAACGCCGCATCGTGCTCGCGAACCTCGACCAGCCCGGCTACACGCCCGACATCGAGTGTTACCTGAAACACGGCGGCTATGCCTCGCTGAGAAAGGCCGCAGGGATGAAACCCGAGGAGATCGTCAACGAGGTCAAGGCTTCGCAGTTGCGCGGACGCGGCGGCGCCGGCTTTGCCTGCGGCGTCAAGTGGGGCTTCATCCGTGCCGACGAAAAGAAACCCATCTATCTGATCTGCAATGCGGATGAATCGGAGCCGGGCACGTTCAAGGACCGCCAGATCATCGACAGGGATCCGCACCAGCTGGTCGAGGGGATGATCATCTCCTGCTTCGCGGTGCGCGCGAAGCTGGCGTACATTTACATCCGCGGCGAGTTTGCGGGGGGCGCGCGAATCCTTCAAAAGGCGCTCGACGAGGCGCGGCGGAATAATTTCCTGGGCAAAAACATCCTGGGCACCGATTACTCGCTGGAAATTTACATCCATCGCGGCGCGGGCGCCTACATCTGCGGCGAGGAGACGGGGCTCATCGAGTCGCTCGAGGGCAAGCGCGCCTATCCGCGCATCAAGCCCCCCTATTTTCCCGCCGTGCTCGGGCTTTACCAATGCCCCACGATCGTCAACAACGTGGAAACGCTTTGCAACGCGGTGCACATCCTGCGCATGGGAGGTGCGGAATACGCGAAGATTGGGCGCCCCAACAACACCGGCACCCGCATCGTCTGCGTGTCGGGACACGTCAACAAGCCCGGCTATTACGAGATCGAAAACGGCGCGTGGACGCTCGGGCAGATTGTGAACGACCTGGCCGGGGGCGTGCGCGGCGGAAAAAAAATCAAGGCGATCATCCCCGGTGGAAGCTCGGCCAAGGTGCTGCGCATGGGAGAAGTCATCAAGCTCAGGCAGAAGCAGCCTGACGGCTCGATGGCGGAGAAGGAGATGGGCATCCTCGACATCCCGTATGATTTCGACAACCTGCAGGCAGCGGGGACGATGAGCGGCTCCGGTGCGATCATCGTGATGGACGAGACGACGGACATGGTGAAGGCGATGAACAACATCAATGCCTTTTACGCACACGAAAGTTGCGGCCAGTGCACGCCATGCCGCGAGGGCTCGCTCTGGCTTCAAAAGATCACCGATCGCATCGTGCGGGGAGGAGGGCGGGCTTCGGACCCGGGCCTGCTCATCAACGTGGCCGATAACATCGCGGGCCGGACGATTTGCGCGATGGGCGAGGCGACGGCGTGGCCGGTGCAGAGCTTTGTGGCCAAATTCCGCGATGAGTTCGAAAAAGCGTGCGAGAAGAAATGAGTCTTGCTGATGGTAGGGCGCGACCGCCGGGCGCGCCGCTGTGCAGCGGACGGCCCGGCGGTCCGTCCCTACCTGGTACGAACCGCCCTTTTGGCTTGAGAAGTTCAGATTAAAATCCGAGACTCCGCTTTGTGAAAGAGTATCTTGATGGGATCCTGCGTTACGCAGTCAACATTGGCGCTTCAGACATTCACTTGAAGCCGAACAAGCCGCCGATTTTGCGCGTGTCCGCCCAGCTCGTCACGGTCGAGGCGGACGCACCGACCGACACGGACATGAAGTCCATCGCCGAGGCGATCATCCCCGACTTTTTACAGGACAAATTCAAGCAGGAGCGCGAGGTGGATTTTTCGTATTTCGCCCCGGACGTGGGCCGTTTCCGCACGAACATCTACACGCAGCGCGGCCAGATCAACCTGGCGATGCGCCATGTGAAGGGGAAGGTGCCGGATTTCAATTCGCTGAACCTGCCCGAGGTGCTGAAAAAAATCGCGATGAGCGAGCGCGGCATCATCTTTGTGGCGGGCGCGACCGGCAGCGGCAAATCCACCACGCTTGCCTGCATGCTCGAGTACGTGAACAACCACGACAAATGCCACGTCATCACGATGGAGGACCCGATCGAGTTTGTCTTCGAGGACAAGCAGTGCGTGATCAACCAGCGCGAGGTGGGGCTCGACACGCTGTCGTTCAGGGCCGGCCTCAAAAACGTCCTGCGCCAGGATCCCGACATCATCATGGTGGGTGAAATGCGCGACTCGGAAAGCTTCTCGGCGGCGATCACCGCGGCGGAGACGGGGCACCTGGTGATGACGACCGTGCACTCAAACACCGCGCCCCAGACGATCACCCGCGTGCTGGATTTTTTCCCGATGGACGAGCGGGTGCAGATCATGCGCGCGCTTTCGGGCTGCCTCACCGCCATCATCTGCCAGCGCATGATTCCCGCCAAGACGGGCGGCGCGGTGCCCGGCATCGAGATCCTGATCAACACGCCCATCGTGCGCAAGCTGCTGGAGGAGGGAAAGCTCGAGAAGCTGGGCTCGGCCATCGAGACCGGGGCGGATGATGGCATGCAGTCGTTCAACCAGTCCATCCTCAAGCACATCAAGGCGGGATTGGTCACGGAGGAGGATGGCCTGGCCAAGGCCTCCAACCCCGACCAGTTGAAGATGAACCTCAAGGGCATTTTCCTCGACGAGGGGCGCCGCATCATCGGCTGAACTCTCATGGCGCGTTCCGGCATGAGAGTGTGTTTAAAAAAGCAGATGGAGCGCCAGCTTCACCGCCCTCGCGCCTTCGCTTGAATCCCGCGCGCCATGGAAACCCCCGACCAGCCTAATCCCAGAAGCGGAGTCCACGGAATTCCATTCCGCAAGCTCGCCCTCCAGGATCGCGCGATCGGAATCACACTCCTCCTGCTGGTCTCAGTCATGGCAGTCCAGGCCTTCGCCATCTCGAGCGTCTTCTGGTTGAGCTCGAGCTTCGGACGGCATTTCGACGGAAAAATATTTTGGGACGTGATGCGCGAGAAATCCGAAACCTCCCTCAACCAGGCCTTCAAAATGAAGGAGGCGATGCTGGCGCGCGAGAATGCGAACCGTACCGAGTACGACAACCAGTGGCTGCTCATGAAAAACATGGAAATCGAGCATGATCTGGTTCGTGCGCGGCAAGCCGAAAGCATGGTGGTGCGCGGCGTCTGGGAGAAAAAGGCGGATGAATCCATCCACAGCGCCGCCGAGCTTTCGGAAAAACACCTGTATGCGGAGGCGCTCATCGAGTTGAAAAACGCACTGACGTTTGCGCCTGACTACCTGCCGGCAATCCGCGAAATGGCGATCCTGTACGAGCAGCAGCATGATTATCCCCGCGCGCGCTTCCAGTGGCAGAAGGCAGTCACTCTGGCCCCGCCCCAGAGCGATGAATTAAGTGAAATTCAGGGCAACCTCATCCGCGTCATCAAACTGGACGACGACGACCGTTCTCACGCCTACAAACCCGAAGGGGATGGAATTTTACCCGCCGGCAAGCAGTCCCCGCCGGTCACCCACCCCCGCGACTCGGCGATCCTGACCCAGACTCCGACGGTTCCCATGACACTCCGCATCGTGAAGGTGACGCGCGACAAGCTGCCCTACGGGGAGGTCGCCGAGAAGTATGACATCTGCTTTAAACTGGAAGTGCGCGTAAGTTCCAGCGGGGCGGACTCTTCGGTGGACATGGGCGCCCTGCGGATCGCGGCCAGTTATTACGACCAGTACATGAATTCCGACGGCGACCTGGTTGCGCTCAAGGTTTCCGATCGCGATCTGCCCATCACGCGGAAGCCATGGAAGACGGGCGACGAGATGTCGTTCCAGGGAGAATATTCCAGGAATTTTGGCGGGTTCCGGGAAAGCCGCCGGAAATATGGCAACACCTACGGGTTCTGCGGTTACGTCGTGCGCGTGTATTACGGTGGCCAGTTGCAGCACGTGTACGCGGAGCCGGCCAGCGTGCTTGAGAGATATTCGCGGATCGGCACAAGCGGGGGACACCAGCCATGAAGGTGATGGTGATTGATGCCAACCCGGCGGGTGCCGCCGAAATTCCGGCGCATTTTCAGGGCAACACGGACTTTGACGTGGCGCTCGCCGCCAGCGTGGACGAGGCGATGCTGGCGCTGCAGCAGGAGCCATTCAACGTCGCGCTCATCGCCATCGAGCATGCCGACCCATCCACGCTCGGAGTGGCCGGTCTCCTCACGGAAAAATTCCCTTCGCTGCAGGTGGGTTTCATGATGGACCAACCCACGGCAGCCGACGCCCAGGCCATCGCGCAGCGAACGCCCGTCGGTTTGATCCACAAGCCGCTCGACCCGGAAAAACTGCTCATGGCGCTGTACAATCATCAGCAGAAGGCGGCGGTGGTCGTAAGCCCGTCGGTGAGTGCCGCGCCCGCCGGCGATCCCGGGGCGCTGGCGAATTTCAAGATCGTGGACGTGATCCAGATGTGCTGCATCAGCCAGAAAACCGGCCGCCTCGTCGTGCAGGATGATGGCAGGGAGGGATACATCTACATCCACGCCGGCTCCGTGGTGCACGCGGAAATCCCCGGCCTCGAGGGCGAGGAGGCGGTGTACGAGATGGTTGGCTGGGAAAATTCCCAATCCACCCTCGAGGAATCCGTCGGAGCTCCCAAAATCACCGTTTCCGCCGGATGGGAGCACCTGTTGATGGAGGGCGTGCGGCGCAAGGACGAGCGCGGCGAAACGGGCAACGTGGACCTTCGGACCGAGGCAAACGAGGCCCAGCTGATCGGAAAGATGGTCGGTCCGTTTCGCGTGCAGAAAAAACTGGTGTCCGATTTTTGGGGCACGATGTACGTGGCGCTCCAGGTCGCCGTGAACCGCCCCGCCGCCCTGAAGGTGTTGAATCCCGGGTTTTACGACGACCAGGACAAATGCCACCAATTCATCTCCCTCGCCGGTGCGATGGCGAAGGCGCAAAACCCCTACATCACCGCTGTGTACGAGGCCGGCCAGAGCAACGGGCTCATTTTCTATGCGCGTGAGCACGTCGAGGGCGCCAACCTCAAGGAGCGACTCAAGCAGGGACAGGTGCTGCCCGAGGACCTCGCCCTGCGCGTGGTCATCAACATCGGCGAGGCGCTCAATTACGAAAAGAAAAACAACATTCTTCATCTGCCGCTCCAGATCGATGATGTCCTCCTCCCCGACACCGGGGTGCCCAAGCTCCTCAACAACGTGACGATGGAAGGCGGCGAGGTCAGCGGGGGCGAGATTGACGAGATCAAACGCCTCGGCGAGATCATCAAGCAAGGCATGGAAGGAGCCGCCATGGCTTCGGCCGAGCTCAAGTCCATGCTCCAGCGCATGGGAACCGCCGGGCAGGCCGGTTATTCCAGCTGGGACGCGCTCCTGCAGGAGGCGCGCCAGCTCGACCTCAACCGCCGCGCCATGAAAGTCGTGCGGCCGGTCGCCACCAGCAATGTCCAGATTCCACCGGAAAGCACGTTCAAGATCAAACCCTGGATGCTCTGGGCCGGCATCGGCGCATGCCTGGCCGGGTTCATCTGCCTCGCCGTGTGGCAGTTCATCCTGCGCGTCCGCACCGACGGGGCGCGCGACGTGGATGCGATGGTCGCGGTGGGCGAGGGCCCGTTCATCTACCAGGATAACGAGAAGCAGACGCTGCCGAAATTCTACATGGACAAGTATGAGGTGACCATCGCCCAGTACGCCAAATTTCTCAAGGCATGGAATGACAACCGTGCGGGCTTGAAGGAACATCCCGACCAGCGCCCGGGCAAAGACCACACGCCGGGCGACTGGGATCCCATTCAGGCCGCCATCAAGGGACATACGCCGTACAAGGGCATTCTCATCCAGGGCAACACGCCCGTCTTCAACGTGGATTACTTTGACGCCTGGGCCTACGCCGCGTGGGCCGGCAAGCGCCTGCCAACGGAGCAGGAATGGGAGAAAGCGGGGCGTGGTTCCAATGGCAACAAGTATCCGTGGGGTGCCGACTTCGTGATGAAAAAATCGAACACCGGCTCCGACGCCGCGTCCGGCCCCTCCGATCCCCACTTCGGGAAGGATGACGGTTTTGGTCTTTGGTCCCCGGTGGGCGCGATGCGTGGGGATCAAAGCCACTACGGCGCAATGGACATGGCCGGCAATGTCAGCGAGTGGACGGACTCCTGGGACAACCACCCGGATTTTTCCGATACCAAGGTGCCCGTGGTTCGCGGTGGCTCATGGGGTACCACGGAGGTGCGCCTGACGACCCGCGACTGCCGTCGGTCCAAGTTGCAGCGAAGTCCAACCCTCGGGTTCCGGTGTGCGGCCGAGAATCCACCCGCAGTAAAATGATGATTTGGAACTGCACAGACCTGTGCAAGTTTCCTTTGAAATTTACGCCGTATTCGCTATATTCCCCTGATCGGGAAGGATAACACTTGCATTAGCATACTATGGCAAAAAAGAGATCCAGCGCTGAGAACGAGTCGCTGCTGCAGACCGTGCAGATGTTCGAGGTCATTGCCGACACGCAGCCGAACGACGTGCAGTCGCTTGAAATTCTCAAGGAGGCCTACGTCAACCTCGAACGCGATGCCGACGCGGTGGGCGTCTCCAAGAAAATCGCCCATGCTTATGTGCAGCTTGGCCAGCTCTCCTCCGCGATTCTCGAATACGAAGGCATCCTTCAGAAATTTCCAGACGACGCCGAGTCGCTCGCGGCGCTGGGTGAACTTGAAAGCAAGATGGGGGGAGGCGGAGGCGCAAACAACGCCGCTGCCGCCCAGGCGCTCAAGTCCGGCGAGCAATACGAGGACCCCAACGAAGCCCTCGTCCGTTTCCTGCAGGAACACCAGCTCCTGAGCGAAAAAGATGCCAAGAATGCGCTCGATGCCGTCCAATCCGCAGTCCATGAGACCGCCCCCGATCGACCGGTCCCATCGCTTATTTCCATCCTCGGGGAACGCGGTCTTTCGGCGCCCGAAAAAACCCTGTCGCTCCTTGCAGAAAAAACGCGCCTGCCCTATGTCCCGCTCTCGATTTATGACGTGGACAGCGCCAAGGCCACGATGGTCGACAAGGATTTCTGTCTGAAACACCTCGTCCTTCCTTTCGACCAGATCAGCAAGACCACCCTCGTCGCCACGGTCAACCCATTCGACGCCCATGCCAAGAACCACGTGGAATCTGAAACTGACGGCAAGATCCAGTGGTACCTCACGGACCCGCTCGACCTCACCAAAGCCATCAAAGACATCTTTCGAATCTCATGAAATCCTTTGGAGAACGCATTGCCGATGCCATGATCGAGGACGGTGTGCTGCAGACGCAGCAGCTGGAGGAGGTCATGGCCCAGCAAAAAAGCCAGGGCGGACGCCTGCTCAAGATCCTGCTCGACAAGTCTTATGTCACTGAATCCGACATGATTGTGAGTCAGGGACGCATTCTCGGGACGCCGCCCATCAACCTCGCCCGCGTCAAGGTCCCGAAGGAAATCGGCGACCTCATCCCCCGTGATGTCGCCAAGAACCACCAGCTTCTTCCCGTGGCCAAGCTCAACGGAGTCCTTTACGTGGCGATGGCCGACCCGCTGAACGTTGTGGCGCTCGACGACGTCCGACAAATCACCCATCTGGAAGTCATCCCGCTCATCACCACGGAGCGCATGGTCACCGATGCCATCGCCAATCTCGACGCCGCAGCCAGCCAGGGCATGGAGGAACTCATCAAGGATGACGACTCCGGCGACATTGAGGTCTCTGAGGCTGCTGCCGAGGATGAGGGGGATGCGGATGCCACGGACGCCGGTGCGGCTCCCGTGATCCGGATTGCCAACCTCATGCTCTCCACCGTGCTTAAAGACAAGGCGAGCGACGTCCACCTGGAGTGCTACGAAAAAACCTTGAAGCTGCGGTATCGCATTGACGGCGCCCTCTATGATTATCCGGCACCGCCGAAATCCATGCAGAACCCGCTCGTCTCCCGCCTGAAAATCCTGGCGAAGCTCGACATCTCCGAACGACGGCTTCCTCAGGACGGACGCATCCGCCTCAAAATCGCGGGGCGCGAGATCGACTTCCGTATGTCCTTCCTCCCGATGAAGTACGGGGAAAAGGTCGTCGGACGTATCCTCGATAAATCCGCCATCGCCGGCAGCATCGCCGACATCGGCATGGATCCCGAGTCGCTCAAGATCTTCCAAAGCGCACTCGACGAACCGCAGGGAATGATCCTCGTCACGGGCCCTACCGGCTCCGGTAAAACGCGAACGCTCTACAACGCCCTCGCCGCGCTCAACAAGCCCCAGTACAACATTGTCACCGTCGAAGACCCGATCGAATACGAACTCGCCGGCGTCAACCAGGTGCAGGTGAAACCGGACATCGGCTTCACCTTCGCGTCGGCCCTGAGATCCATCCTCCGCCAGGATCCTGACATCATCATGATTGGTGAAATGCGCGACCAGGAAACCGCCCACATCGGCGTCGAAGCGGCCCTCACCGGCCACCAGGTCCTCAGCACACTCCACACCAACGATGCCCCCGGTGCCATCACGCGCCTTACTGACATGGACATCGAGCCCTTCCTGATCACATCCAGCCTTTCACTCGCCTGCGCCCAGCGTCTCCTTCGCCGGATTTGCTCGCATTGCAAGGAGCCTTTCAAGGTCCCGGACAAGGTCTGGGAGCAGCTCAAGCTCGATCCCAAGGAACAGTCCCAGTACAAATATTTCAAGGGACGCGGTTGCGAAAAATGCAAGAACAAGGGCTATCTCGGACGCTGCGCCGTGCTGGAACTTCTTCCCATCACGGATCCCATCCGCGCGCTGGTCATCGAACGGGCCAGTGCCACGGAAATCAAACGGCTTGGCCTGAAAGAGGGAATGCGGACACTCCGGATCAATGGCATTCTCAAGGCCCGCGAGGGAATCACCTCGCTCGAGGAAGTGCTGGGCAACACGGCGAGCGATGCCATCTAGTCCCGCTTCATCATTTTTCTGGGCGTGCCACTTTCGGAAAACTTTTTAGGACTTCCACCAGCGCGTCGCATCGTGTAGGATTCCCCGTTCATGGCGTTTCGCATTCCATTCATGAAATCGAAGGATCCGGCGGCAGCAGCGCCCGCCGCTCCACCGGCAACCCCGCCCGCCGCTCCTCCTCCGGCGGCCCCGCCCCCATTTGTTCCCCCGCCGGCCGCAGCTCCTCCTCCGTCACCAGCCCCCGCCGCAGCCGCCCCGCAGCCGCTTCCCACCGTCATCAAAAAAGTCGCTCCGCGCCAGGGAAGCCTCGCCGCCGCACTCAAGGCAGCCACGGCCAGCGGCCCCGGCGCCAGCTCTGCAGGACAATCCGCCGTCTTCAGGCCCAAGGTCAGTGTCGTGCTCAAGGCCGAGCCCAAACCCGCCGCGGCTTCCGTGCCCATGGCGGCGCCCGTGCCCATGGCAGCCCCCAAGACAATGATGGCTCCCAAGCCTGCGCCCGCCCCATCCCCCGCCCCCCCGCCCCCCACTGCACCCGCCAATTCCCCGGCCTCCATTGACATCCCCTCCGCCGACATCGTTGCCCTTCTCCCCGATGGCGCCATCGTCGCCGGAGCCGCATTGCCGGAAACCATCCCGCTTCCCGTGGCTGAGATTTTTCCACAACTGAGCAAGGGACGCGTGCAAATGTCACTCACCACCCTGCTCTCCTTCTTCCCGCCCGAGGCCGCCGATCCCTCCGTGGTTTCGAGCGGCGACATCCAGGTCAAAATCCCTCTCCACCTCATCATCCCACGCATGCCGGATACGATGATGACGCTTCCCACCGACCAGATCAAACAGCAGGTGGACGCCAGCATCGAAGTGCCATTTACAGAACGTTCCGCGCGTGCCGCAGCCGCGGCCGCGGCTCCTCCCGCAGCCACGCCCGTTCCTGAGCCTGTTCCTGAGCCCGTTGCTGAGCCAGAGCCCATACCGGAACCCGTCGCCGAGGTGGCCGCCCCTCCTCCAGAACCCGTTCCTGAACCGGTTGCCGAGGCGGCTCCTGAACCCGTCGCTGTGCCAGAGCCAGTACCGGAACCGGTCGCCGAGGTGGCCGCCCCTCCTCCAGAACCCGTTCCTGAGCCGGTTGCCGAGGCGGCTCCTGAACCCGTCGCTGTGCCAGAGCCAGTACCGGAACCGGTCGCCGAGGTCGTCGCTCCTCCTCCAGAACCCGTAGTCGCTCCCGCTCCTCCCCCTGCGCCGGCTCCGGTCGCAATCACGCCGCCAGTTCCCGTGCCACCTCCGGCCCCCGTCGCACCCGCTGCCCCGATCAAATCTCCTGCGCTGCCCGTCGCAAAAGTTCCCCTGGCGCCTCTCAGCCGTTCGACGCTCTCGCCAGCCGACGCCACCAAGGCTCTCACCACGCAGGTCAAGGCGCCTTCTCCCGTCAAACCCGCTCCCATTAAAATTCCCGCGCCTTCCATCGGAACGGCCGGTGCAACCGCTGTCAAGCCGCCCACACCCGTCCCGCCGTCTGCCGCGCCTCAGCCTCCAGCCGCTCCCGCCGCGCCCGCTCCCGCGCCGGTTGCCATCCCGCCTCCTTCCATCCGACTTCCGCTTCCCAAACTCGGCGTTCCCGCCCCAGCTCCCGCGCCTGCCGCCGCCGCCGCTGCTGCCGCCACCACGCCAGCTGCTCCGGCTCCTGCTGCTCCCGCAGTGAAGCCACCCGCTCCGGCTCCTTCTGCCGCTGCGCCCAAGCCACCCGTGCCGGCCACGCCACCTCCAGGTGTCACGCCCCCCGCGCTTTCCCCTCCCAAGCCCGCCGCCGTTGTGCCGACAGCTCCCAAGCCGGCTGCGGTTGCGCCGGCCGCGGTGGCTCCTGCTCCAGTCGCTCCGCCCTCCCCGGCACCGGCTGCCCCAACAGCTTCCGCTCCTGTTCCGGCCGCCGCGCCCACCACGTTGCCCAAGCTTCATCAGCTCATCGGGTTGCCCGACGGCAAAGATGTGCGCATCCAGGATCTTGCAGAACAGATTCGCAAGCACATGGGACTCACGGGCGTGCTGATCGCCACCGAGGATGGATTGCCCCTCGTGGGCGCGCTGCCCAAGGGCATGGACACCAATTCATGGAGCAGCATCAGCCCTCAGCTTTTCCGCAAATTCGGCAGGGAAGGCAATGTGCTGGCGCTCGGAAAACCGCGTCGTTGTCTGTTGTGCATTGGCAATTCATGGTTTACTATATGGCATTGTAATGGAATCTACATGATTCTCTCCCACAACCTGGAATCGATCACGCCCGAATTTGAAGAGCGCAACGAGGCTCTCGCGTCGGAGATTGCAAAATATTGCCAGCACCAGACCATGGCTGCCTAAACACCCTTTCTCCCATGTCCATCATCAATTACGCCAACAAAGAGATCCAGTTCAAGATCGTGTACTACGGTGGCGCGCTCTGCGGCAAAACCACCAACCTCTCCTATATCCATTCCCAGGTCGGCCCCGAGAACAAGGGTGACCTCGTCTCCCTCGCCACTGCCGCCGACCGCACGCTCTTCTTCGACTTCCTTCCGCTGAATGCCATCGCAATCAAGGGATTCAAAACCAAATTCCAGCTCTATACCGTCCCAGGCCAGGTCATCTATAACACCACGCGCCAGCTCGTGCTCCGCAGCGTGGATGGCATTGTCTTCGTTGCCGATTCGCAGTGGGAAAAAATGGAGGAGAGCATCGAGAGCTTCAAGAACCTCGACGAAAATCTCGCCAAGCAAAACCTCAACCTCGATGACATCCCCTACGTGCTCCAGTACAACAAGCGCGACATGCCCAATGTCGCCCCCGTCAATTACCTCGAATACGCCCTCAACAACCACAAGGTGCGCGTCCAGTCCTTCGAGGCCGTCGCCAGCACGGGACAAAATGTTTTCTCCACGCTGAATGCCATCTCGCGGCTCCTCCTCTACAAGTTCACCAAGGAAAGCGACCTCACCAACAAGCGCTCCAAGACCACCGTGCTCATGTCCACCGTCCGGTAATTCATTTCAGCCACCACCATGGAAACCATCCCTTTTCTCACCAAGGAAGACGTCGCCAGCCTCGACAGCCTCCTGCTCGATTACCTCCAGAAATCCGAGGCCACGCTCACCGTCGTCATTGACAAGGGCGGAACCGTCATCGCCCAGCAGGGCGAAATGGGCTCGATCGACGTCACCATCGTCGCCGCGCTCGCCGCCGGCTCCTTCGCCGCCACCAAGGAACTTGCCCGCCGCATCGGCGAAATGGAATTCAGCGCCCTCTATCACCAGGGCAAGGGACAGCACATCTTCATGAGCGCCCTCGACGAGCACACCATCATCATCACCGTCTTCGGCGAAAAAACCACCGTCGGCCTCGTCCGCTTCTACACGGTCAACATCTCCGCCCCGCTCGCCGCCCTGCTCGAGACCCTCCGCAAACGCGACGCCTCCGAATCCCCCTTCGCCCTCATGGAAGCCGAGGAGCCCGCCCTCGCCGGCGACGCCGTTTCCGCCGACAAGCTTTTCGTCTAACGCCCGCGACGTGGGCGGAAATCAGTGTTCAGAATCCGAATCAGGATGTTTTTCCTGTAGGAGCCGCTGTCAGCGGCGACCGGGGATCACGGTGATGGCTACAATCCGGGTCCTCAGTGACGTCCACCGCTCAAAGGCCACGACGGCCCGTGCTACGCCAAAGCGCTACGTCGCGACGGCGAGAGCGTGGCCCTCCGTTTCAAAAACCAGCAGCATCCCCCCCTCCGACTGTCCCCTGTCCCCAGCCACCTATCCCCTACTCCCCCGCCAGTCGTCCGTACAGCAGCCGCAACCCATTCAACGTCAATTGCGCATTCACATGCTGGATCTCCGGAATCTTCGAGCTGATCAGTGCGCTATGGCCGCCGGTCGCGATCACGTGCACGGTGGATTTCCCGGCCGATCCGTCCAGCGTGACATCCATCTCTTTCGCAATTGCGTGAAGAATTTCCCGGATCAATCCCCGATATCCCACCACCGCGCCCACCCGCATCGCGGACACGGTGTCCTTGCCGATCGCCGATGACGGTTCCGCCAGCGAAATGTGCGGCAGCAACGCCGTGTGCTCGTGCAGGTAATCGGTCATCGCCGCCAATCCCGGCGCGATGGCCCCGCCCACGTATTCGTTTTTCGCCGAGACGACGTCAAACGTCACCGCCGTCCCAAAATCCACCACAATCGCCGGAGCGCCATAAAGCTCGACCGCCGCCACCGCGTTCACCAGGCGGTCCGCGCCGATCTTTGCGGGCTGCGGATAATTCAATCCGATTCCCAGGTTCATCTTCGAGGAAACCACCAGCGGACGCGGAATGCCCATGCTGTTCAGGCACGCCTTCACGCCCGGCAACGCATCGGGCACGACACACGAAATGATCGCGCCGCACGGATGATCGGGCAGTTTCAGCTTCGGAATCTTCCGCCCCCGGATCTCGCTGAATTTGGTCGTCGGGAACTCATGCTCCTTCAACACGCGCTTCCGGTCGGCAATTCCCCACTTCGTGCTGGTGTTGCCCACGTCCACTACAAAAAATTGGTCCATTATGTTTGTTTTTCCAATGTCACATCCCCCGCCACCACCCGTTCCACGCGCCCCTCGTCTGTCCGCACAAGAAGCGCACCATCCGCATCAAGGCCCGAGGCCATCCCCCGCAGCTTGCGCCCGTCATTCCACGCCACCGCCACCTGCTGCCCCAGCGTCCCATCAAGCTCCATCCATCGCGCCATCAGCATCGAAAAATTCCCGTCGGATATCAAGGCTTCACATCGGTTGAATTCCAGCAGGATTTCAGCCGCCAGAGCAGGACGCTGAAACGCATGCCCCGCCTCCATCTTGAGCGATGTCGCGCTCTCCCAAAGCCACTCGGGTAGATCCTCGCGCTCCACGTTCACATCAATCCCAATCCCCACCGACGCATGACGTATCCCATCCGCGTCCGCGCCCAGCTCCGTCAAAATCCCCGCCACCTTGCGACCGTTGCATAACACGTCGTTCGGCCACTTGATGCGCAAGGGCAGCCCCGTGCTCTTCCGCAGAGACGTCGCCACCGCCACGCCGGCCATCACCGTCAGTCGCGACGCCGCGCTCATCGCAATCCGCGGGCGCAGCAGCACGGTGAACCACAGTCCCTTGTGCGCGGGTGAAATCCAGTTCCGCCCAAGCCGCCCGCGTCCCGCCGTCTGCGCCTCCGCAAAAATCACCAGCCCTTCCGGATGCCCTTCGCCGGCAAAACGCTCGGCCACGTCATTCGTCGAGGCCGTCTTCTCCAGCACCAAAATGCGGCTCCCGATCCGATGTTCCCCCGCGCCCATGCGTGCCCGCAGATCGTCCGCCATTAAATTGCCGGGTGATTTCATCAGCCGATGCCCCTCATGCGGATGGGTCGCGAAGACGTAACCAAGCTTCTTCAATTCATCAAGACGCTCACGAACGCCGTCGCACGTCATGCCCATCCATTCCGCAAGCTGCGTTTCATGCAAACCCACCGAGCCCGACGCATAGAGCGCCCCGAGCAGTTGCTCATCGGGATTCATGCACAATCTCCAGCGAAAAATCCAACGCCCGCGCCGAATGCGTGAGCGCTCCAACCGAAATAAAATCCACGCCCGTGCGCGCGATGGCCGCCACGGTTTTCAAGTTTACGCCACCCGATGCCTCCGTCTTCGCCCGCCCGTCCACGATCCGCACCGCGCGACGCAACTGCGCCGGCGTCATGTTGTCGAGCAGGATGATGCACGCCCCCGACTCCGCAGCCTCGCGCACCTGGTCGAGCGTGTCGCACTCCACTTCAATGACAAGCCGGGGCCACATCGCACGCGCACGACGCACGGCATCGCGAACCGGATGACGCGTCGTCGTCGCCAGCGCCGCGAGATGGTTGTCCTTGATGAGCACCATGTCATGCAGCCCAGAGCGATGATTACGCCCACCGCCGCAAGTTACCGCATATTTTTCCAGCGTCCGCAGCAACGGAGTCGTCTTCCGCGTGTCGAGGATTTGAGATTTGAGATTTGAGATTTGAGATTTTTTGACGAACGCGCGGGTCAACGTCGCGATCCCGCTCAGCCGCTGGACAAAATTGAGCGCCACCCGTTCCGCCACAAGAATCCCGCGCGTGCACCCCTTCACCTCCAAAACAGTCTGGCCTCGTCGCACCCGCGCGCCATCGCGGACACAAACCTTGATCCGCGAATTCCGATCCATCCGTCGAAAAGCCTCCACCGCAACCGTCACCCCGCAAAGCACGCCATCCTCCTTCGCAACAAGTCGCGCCAGTGAGCGCGATCGGGCGGAAACGGTTGCCAGCGAAGTCACATCCCCGCAAAGCCCAAGATCCTCCCTCAACGCCTCTCGAACCAGATGCCGAACTTCTTTGAAAAAATTTGATTTCATCTCCACCCGAAACTCTAAGTCACCTGCCCACCCGCTGAAAGCCGAAACTCCACGCTTGCTTCATTCCGCAATCCGAATTCCGCAATTTCGTCCCGCATTCCTCATTCTTCATTTTTCATTCTTCATTTCCTCTCACCCTCCCACCGCCGTGTAATGCCGTATCCCTCGCGCCCACGTCCAGCGCGCGATGCCATAGAAGATTCCGCACCACAGGATTTGAAACACAAAGCCCATCGCGATCTCGTGGGACGACAGGCTTTCCTGGAATATCCCCAGCGGAAACCAGTATTCGTAGGGAAACGGCGTGAGCATGAGCGCGTTGTACACGCCCTCGGGCAGGAGCGGCTTCAGCGGGAAGAGATGCCCGCCCGCAAGATACTCAATCGAATACACCATGAAAATGGGCGCCGACACATCCAGGATCCAGAACGCCATCAGCGCGAAGCAATACGCCATCAAAAATTGCAGCGTTGCGGAGAGAAGGGTGGCAAGCGCGGCGCAGGCCCACGCGGCGGGTGACGCAGGCAGCACCAGGTAATGCCGCATCCACCACAGCACCGCGAGCACGGGCAGGATCGTGATCGCCGTGTAAATCAGGCGCGAGGAACAGAAAAGGCTGAAGCGATACGCAAGGTAATCCATCGGCTTCAACAGGAACTGGTTGATCAACCCCTCGCGGATCTCGGCCGCAATCTGGAAATCGTCCTCCGTCGGCGACGTCAACGAGTCGAGCAGCACCAGCATGAGAAAATAGGAGATCATCGCATGAAGCCCATATCCCCCGATCTCCACCGATGGGTCGCGATAAACCGAGTTCCAGAGATAAAACGTCCCCATGAGCGGAATGCACCCGAAGACCACGCGAAGAAGAAAATTCCAGCGATAGACAAAGGTGTTCTGAAACCCGATCCCCATCACGTGCAGATATTTCGACGTCATGCGACTGCCAGCAGACCACAAATTCATCTTCATGGCCACCTTCCGTTGCGTAACTCGGAGCCATAAAATGATTCAGAAGACATTCCTGAAAATGGCAGAAACGATATAACCTATTCATCCTTTCGCCTTGCCCTCCCTCTTCAAGCTCGCCAAAACGAAAGGAATCTCATGAGCAATCAACTGCCAGTTCCCTCCGCCAACAGCGCCTTTGAGCGCATCAAACGCACCGGCAAGACAGGCAACGAATTCTGGTCCGCCCGCGAGCTTGCACGAGTGCTTGAATACTCGAATTTCCGAAATTTTGTAATGGTCCTCGCCAAGGCACGAGAGGCGTGCTCGAACAGCGGACATTCGGTTGCCGACCATTTCGTCGATATCGACGATATGGTCGGCATTGGCTCCGGCGCGCAGCGGGAAATTGAGGATTGGGCACTCTCCCGCTACGCCTGCTACCTCGTCATTCAAAACGCAGACCCATCCAAACCGCTCGTCGCACTCGGCCAGACCTATTTCGCTGTCCAGACGCGGAAACAGGAACTCTCCGAATCCGAAGCTCAAGTCGAAGGCCAGAAGCGCCTCATGCTCCGCCAGGAGATGAAAAAGCACAACAAGAACCTCGCCGGCACAGCCAGACAGGCAGGTGTCATCCAGCCGGTGGACTACGCCGTTTTCATGGATCATGGATATCGTGGGCTTTACGGCGGTCTCGGAACGCGGGACGTTCACCGGCGCAAAGGGCTGAAACGCAGTGAACACATTCTCGATCACATGGGCAGCACGGAACTGGCCGCAAACCTGTTCCGCACCACGCAAGCCGAGGATAAATTGCGGCGGGAAAATGTGCATTCCAAGCAGGATGCCAACCGGATTCATGGCGAAGTGGGTCGGAAAGTGCGCCAGACCATCCGGGAACTGAATGGCACCATGCCGGAAAACCTGCCAACCGCCGAAAACATCAAGAAGGTGGAAAGTCGGGAGAGGAAACGGTTGAAGATGGAACGGATCAAGGCACAGAACAAATGAAATCTCCCGCTCTAGTTGGCGCTTGGCTTGTCATGTTCATCGCGGCGGCGATGGCAAATCCCATGGTGGACTATGGCGAAGCCTACATGCATTCCGAGGACCTCACCATTTCAATTGAACCGGGAGGTGATGCCGCCTTTTCCGGAAAATTCGAATTCCAACCCCTTCCCCAATATCAAACACCCAGCATGCCCGTAGAATTGGAGATTCCGATTTGGATCCCCGAAACTGCATCGGACAAGAATGGTGCGCTGGCCCATTTTCTCGCGGCAATTCGTCTGGATAGATGGAAACCCCTGGAAGGTGAAATCCGAGCGCTTTTTGAGGAAGTCATTGGCTTGAAGATTGAGTCGGCTGGAAAAAGTGTCCCATATGACGGATTTTGGGTAGCCGCATACAAGAAAACAGGAAAGGACGTCCCTGCTGAGAAGAAATATCCTGAGGTCCTCTGCCTTACCTTCCGTGTGTTAATTGATGCGTCGCAACTAAAAGAAGGTTCCAAGCTGATGCTAACTTATCGGCAGCCGTTGATCCAGGCAGGTGACTCGGAAATTCTGTTCTATCGCCCCATCTTCAAGAACATTTCCCCTGAGACTCTTGGGAAGAATTCCGCAAACTACCGCATCACCGTGCGAACCAAGGGTGGGATGAAACTGGAGCCCCAGAGTGATTTGAAATACCGCACCAAGCCTGCATCTGATGAGCTGAATATCATTCCCGAGCACGAAAAGCCGATCATCATCAAAATCAAGAAATAGAAATCCTGGCAAGGCACTTTTATTTTGGAGCGCGCCGACTTGTCGGCTCACTCCACATTCTACCGCCGCCAAATTCAGCGCTTACGCATTTGGTTATGCCAACGCATGTCTGCTCGACATTCTTGTGCCTCTTAGCGGCCCATTTCTGAGTCCGATACATGGGAATATGGCCACGAAGAGGCACAAGAAGCACAATGCTGCCAACAACAGTTCCATCCTCACACTAAATGCGTACGCCCTGCCGCCAAATTCGCCTTGCGATGCGCGGGTGGCGGGGGAATAGTTTGATCGTTCCCCATGAAGACCATCCTTTTTGTCTGCACCGGCAACATCTGCCGCAGCCCCATGGCGGAAGGACTGTTCCGGCACATGCTGCGCGGCAGCAAGGATTTCACCGCGATCTCGGCTGGGCTCAACGCGGACGATGGACATCCCCCGAGCGATTATTCGGTGAAGGCCCTGCGCGAACTCTCCATTGATATCTCCAGTCTCCGCTCGCAACACCTCACGCCCGAACTCGTCCGCCGCTCCGACGCCATCTTCGTCATGACGCACGGCCACGAGCGCGCGATGCTTTCGCTCTATCCCTCCGCCGCCGCAAAAACCTTTCTCCTCCGCGAATTCGAGGAGGGGCTCTCCGATTACGAACGCGATGTGCCCGATCCCATCGGACAATCGTACTTCACTTACCTGGACTGCCGCGACACGATCCAGTCCGCGCTCTCCAGCGTTCTCAAATTTATGAAAAACCAGACCGACACCATCACCGATCGTCCAACCACCACCTCCCAGCCGCGCCTCGTCATTGGCGCAGATCACGCCGGGGTGGAACTCAAGAACGCGCTCAAGAGCCATCTCGAAAAAAAGAATTTAAAGTTCACCGACCTCGGGACGTTCACGAAGGATTCGGTGGACTATCCGGATTACGGCCAGGCCGTGGCCCGCGAAGTCGCCGAGGGACGCGCCGACATGGGCGTCCTCGTCTGCAACAGCGGCATTGGCATGAGCATGACGGCCAACCGCGTGCCGGGTGTGCGCGCCGCACTCGTCCACACCGAGGAGGCCGCCCGCCTCAGCCGCGAGCACAACAATGCGAACGTCCTCTGCTTCGGGGCGATGGAAACCAATTCCCAGGATGCTGCAAAGATTCTGGATGCATGGCTCGCCACGGCATTTGAAGGCGGACGCCATGAGCGTCGCGTGCTGAAAATGGACGGGCCCGCCGTGGAACAGGAGGTGGAGCATTTGATCCACAAGAATTCCGCCATCAGCCTGGCGAAGGTGGACCCTTCGATCTACAAGGCGATCGAGGACGAAAAGCGCCGCCAGCAGGAAGGCCTCGAGCTGATCGCGAGCGAAAATTTCACGAGCCCCGCCGTGCTGGAGGCCCAGGGCAGCGTGCTCACCAACAAGTACGCGGAGGGTTACCCGGGCAAACGCTATTACGGCGGATGCGAGTTCGTGGACGTTGCGGAAACGCTCGCCATCGAGCGCGCAAAGAAACTGTTCGGCGCCGACCATGCCAACGTGCAGCCGCATTCCGGCAGCCAGGCGAACATGGCCGTCTATTTCAGCGTGCTGCAGCCGGGTGACAAAATTCTCACGATGGAACTGGCGCATGGAGGGCATCTCACGCATGGATTCAGCAAAAACTTTTCCGGCAAATTCTACCAGGTCGTCCATTACGGCGTGCGCAAGGAGGATGAGCGCATTGATTACGACACGGCTGCGAAACTTGCATTGGAACACAAGCCGAAGCTCATCACCGTCGGCGCAAGCGCCTATCCGCGCGTGATTGATTTCAAGCGCATGCGCGAGATCGCCGATTCAGTCGGCGCTCTGCTGTTCGTGGACATGGCGCATATCGCCGGGCTCGTGGCCGCGGGCGTGCATCCCAGCCCCGTGCCGCATGCGGATTTTGTCACCACCACCACGCACAAGACGCTCCGCGGCCCGCGCGGTGGGCTCATCCTCTGCCGCGAACGTTTCGCGAAGGACATTGATTCGATGGTGCTTCCCGGCATCCAGGGAGGGCCTCTCATGCACGTGATCGCTGCCAAGGCTGTCTGCTTCCTGGAAGCGCTTCAGCCTTCCTTCCGTGATTACCAAAAGCAGATCGTTCTCAATGCCCAGGCCCTGGCCGAGGCGCTGCAGAAAAATGGAAGCCGCATCGTGAGCGGCGGCACCGACAACCACCTCATGCTCGTGGACCTGCGCTCGCAAAAAGTAAACGGCAAGGAAGCCCAGATCGCGCTCGACAAGGCCGGCATCACGGTGAACAAAAACCTCATTCCCTACGATCCAGAAAAACCGTTTGTCACCAGCGGCATCCGCGTCGGCACCCCAGCCGTCACGACAAGAGGCATGAAGGAAAACGAAATGCGCGCCATCGCCAACCTCATCTCCACCGTGCTCGTGAGCATCGAGGACGCCAGGAAACTGGCCGAAGTCCGCCAGATCGTCCAGGTGCTGGCGAATCGCTTCCCCCTCCCGTATTAAAGGTAGGGCGCGATCGCCGAGCGCGCCGTAAAGGTGATTCGTGGAAAGTGAATGTGTGATTTCGATGGAGAACGATGGCGCGCTCGGCGAGCGCTCCCTACCTCGGAATCTGCGTCTGTCTGCGAAATCTGCGGAGAATCCCGGGACAGGGGGTTCCCTCCGCTTCCGGCTTGAAGCCCCATCCATCCCGCGCAATCATGCGGCATGTCCCGGAATGGCAATTCAAAGGATCTCAGCGTCTTGGTCACGTTGGTTTCTTTTTGCGCGTTGATGACCTTCCTGCTCGTCCGCAGCGAGTATTTTCCTGAATCCTCGCCCCTGCACCGCCTGCCACCACGCTTCGTCGGGGAACGATTCCTTCACCACGAAAGCTCTTCCGCGCTCAAGGTCGTCTGGAAAGGGGAGGATATCGGCTCGGTGAGCATTCGCGTCACACCCACCACCTTCACCGCGCTGAACACCTCCATCCGCCTGGAAATCCCCATCCTCGGCAAACGTCCAAAGTTTCAAATGGAAATGGATGCGCGCCTCAAGCCCACCCACGACCTGCAGCGCCTTCGCCTGCACGGCTCGGTCGAGGGCGTCAATTTTGAAGTGACGGCCGACTCCGAATCCGATCGCGTGCAGATCAATGCCCAGGGCGGCGGCGTGGATGAGAAACGGGAATTCAAAATGAGTGACCTCACTGAAAACGGAGGCCGGGCGCTGCTCTCGCAATTTCCAGAAATCCCGAAGGGCGCGCTTCAATCCCCGGAAAATCTAAAGTCCATGCAGGACAACATCCAGCTCCATGCCATGAGCACCCGCGTCGACCGCCTCGGCGAATGGATGGACGCCTACATGGTCGAGGGACGCCTTGACGCCAATACGTGGGTCAAACTCTGGATGAGCCCCACGGGCGAAATCCTCAAGCTCGATTCGAGCTTCGGCCTCACCGCCATCAACGAGGATTTCTTCGAGGGACTCGAATCGAAGGAAAACGAACTGAAAAAACCAGAAGTCCGGAATCAAAGTTCATCCTCCAAACTATTTTTCGAAGCGGTCCTCTTCCCATCAAAACCTTCTTGTTCTCCATTCTGGATTCTGACTCCTGACTCCTGACCCCTGTCTCCTGTCCCCCCCCTCTTCCCATGATCCACCTCGAACACCTGGTCAAACGCTTCGGCAGCCTCACCGCCGTCAACGATCTCTCGCTCGATGTCCACGGTGGTGAATTTTTCGCCTTTCTCGGCCCCAATGCCGCGGGCAAGACCACGACCATCAAGATGACCGTGGGATTGCTCAAGCCGACTTCCGGGCGCGCGACCCTCGATGGCCACGACATTCAGGGATCGCCGGTCGAGGCGCGAAAGCTGCTCGCCTATATTCCCGACTTTCCGTTTCTCTACGACAAGCTTTCGCCCCAGGAAATCCTGCTCATGGTGGGCGAGCTGTTCGGGATGGACCGGCGTGACGTCGAGCGCGAACGCGACCGATGGTTCGACTATCTTGACCTGGGCGAATTCCGCCACGAGCTGAGCGAAAACCTATCGCACGGGACGCGCCAGCGCGTGGTCTTCGCCACCGCCTTCATGCACTCGCCCAAAATCCTCGTGGTGGACGAGCCGATGGTGGGGCTCGACCCGAAACACGCGCGCCTGGTGAAGGATGCGTTGAAGGATTTCACAAAAAAAGGCGGCACCGTTTTTCTTTCCACGCACACGCTGAGCGTCGCCGAGGAACTGTCCGACCGCGTCGGCATTCTTTCCCACGGCAAACTCGTGGCCTGCGGCACCGTGTCCGAATTGCGTACCCAGAGCGGCAAAGATGGCGCCCTGGAAAGAACCTTCCTCGTGTTGACCGGCGAAGGAGACGAGGCAAAAGCATGAAGCACGGATTTTCGGAGAGTTTCACGCAACCCGCGCTACGCCGTAGGCTTTGGCGAGGCGAGAGACGCAAAGGCGCCAAGCCCTGTCACCCGTCGGATTTTCTCCGCAGATTAACGCAGACAGACGCAGATTTCAGAACGGCATCTAACCGCGCCATTTTGATTGAAAGCCATGCTTTCAACCAAAATGGCGCGGTTGGGATCAAGGGCAGTCTTTGCGTCTTTGCGTCTTTGCGTGAGACTCTCCGCCGCTGCCACCGCCTCGCGTCATGAACTTTCGTCATTTGCGCGAGCAATGGTTTCTGATCGGGATGGCCTTGGTCACAGCCCTCGCGCTTTGGAATCCGGCTCACCTCGTGGACCACGCCGGTCCATTCCTGCAGCGCATTCACGCACAGGAATGGGGTCTCGCCCTCATCTTCATCCTCTCCGGACTTGAGCTGCATGTGGGCCACATTCTCGACGCGCTGCGCGACTGGCGCGGCGTGTGCCTCTCCATGCTGGCCACATTCCTGCTCGCGCCCTTGCTGGCGTGGGGACTGTCCCGCGTGGCGCCTTCGCAAGGCATCGCGATCGGGCTTTGCATCATCGGCGTGGTTTCCACGACGCAGGCAAGCGGCATCGTGATGAGCGGGGCGGCGGGCGGAAGTGCCGCGCACGCGCTCCTGATCAGCATCCTCTCGAACATGGTCTGCATCTTCACCATCCCCGCACAACTCCAATGGTTGACCGGCCAGCACGCGTTGCACGTCGAACTGCCCTGGCTTTCCACTTCTTTGAAGCTCGGCGCGCTAATCGTGTTGCCGCTGCTGGCCGGCATGGCGTTGCGACAGCCACTCGCCCCTACGCTCGCGGCGCTCCCGTTCCGCCCGAGTGTCCTTTCCCGAGGCATGATCCTCGTTTTCATTTTCATGGGCCTGTGCGCCGGGCGTGCAAGCATCATGGACAAAGGCAATCAAGTGGTGGTTGCCCTCGCCCTCGTGCTCGCATTGCACCTGTCACTCGTCATTATCCTGTGGATCACGCTGCGCGCGCTCGGACGCGGACAAGGTCGTCGCGAAAGCATCTTCTTCATGGGAATCCAAAAAACCCTGCCGCAAGCAATCTGGCTTCAGACCACCTACTTCTCAAGCTACGGCATGGCATTGGTCGTCTGCGTCCTCTACCACATCAGCCAGCTGGTGGTGGATTCCTACTTCGTGGGACGACTGGCAAAAAAGCAAAGCGCAGTCTGAAGAAATATGGAGTGCGCCGAGTTCTCGGCGCTTTGGACCGCGCGACTCGTCGCGTCGCAAGGCAGGCGAACTCACTTGGCGAGTTTACGGAAGAGATTATCGTAGCGGTCGAAGATTTTGTCCGACGCGCCTTCCAAGTTTGCCTGGTCAGCGGGCGTGCGCTCTTGAGCAAGATCGCTCCCGGCAAGATGTTGAACGAAATCCACCACAGCCGCTTTTTCCTGCGGAGGCAGGGTCTTGATCTGTTCGATAACTTGTGCCGCTGTCATTAGTGCAAGGTACCTCTGGAAGAGGGTTATTGCAAGGCTGTTACGCCTTTATAGGGGCTCTGGCCCTTGCAAAGCAATCAGCTCTCAGCCTTCAGCTTTCAGATTCCGATCCCGTCCGGTGTTCAAAGTTGAACGTTCAATGTTCGATGTTGGAAGTTCCTGCCTCGCTGCGGAGCGATCTGCTTTCAGCCATCAGCCACCGATTCCGAACACTGATTCTTTCTTCAAATTCCGCAATCCGAGTCGCTCCCATTCATCCCTCATCCCTCATCCTTCATCCTTGCCCCTCTCACTCCTTCGCCCCGGCCTTCTTGAGCAACTCAACAATCTCGGGATGTTTCTTTTCCTTGGCGAGTTGGAGGGCGGTTTCATTCTTCTTCGTTTTCAAATTGAAGTCCGCCTTTCTCGATAGGAGCACTTGTACGGTTGCGCTGTCGCCGATAAACGACGACCAATGGAGCATGGCCATTCCATAGTTGTCCGGCGCATTGATGTCTGCCCCCTTGTCGAGCAGCGCGGGAATGAATTGGGCGCCAAGGCTGCGGACGCCCATGATCAACGGGGTGGCACCCTCGATCTTCTCTCGCGCATTCACGTTGGCGCCGCGATGAAGCAAGAGTTGGCAGGAGTCCTTCGCGCCCAGCCACAATGCCCAATACAGCGGGGTCCATCCAGCCCCGTCCTGCACATCCACCGCGTCTTTGTATTCGTCGAGAAAATCCTTCAGCCTCGCGGTGTCATTCAAGGCGGATGCGGAAAAGATGTCCTCCGTTGCGCCGTGCGCGAGAAGGACCTTGGCAGCATCCATATGGCCATACCGCAACGCCATTCTCAAGTTGCCCTGAAAATTGACGTTGGCTCCCTTGGATATCAGAAATTCCACGACATCCTTTTTGTTATATATGACCGCCGCATACAACGCCGTTCCGCCACCTTGATACCCGGCATTGACGTCCACTCCCTGGGTCAGCAAGGCTCTCACCTCGTTCAAATCCCCCTTGCTTGCGGCCTCGTACAGTTTCCTAGCCAGCGGATTGGAGCTGAACACCGCTTTTGTGCCCGGCTGGTAGCGGGGTTTTGATCCCGGCCGAACACCCCTCTTGAACATTTCCACAATCTCGGAATTGCCACTCCGCAAACCGATCTCCTTCGCAGTCCTGCCTTTGGGACCTTTTGCATCGGCGTTTGCTCCGCAGATAAGAAGGCACTCCACCACGTCCGTCTGGTTGTAAAGGACCGCGTTGAACAGGAGTGTCTCCCCGTTTGGATTCTTGAGTTCCAGGTCGGCTCCCTTGGCGATCAGCGCGCTGGCCACATCCATGTGTCGGGCCTGGATGGCGGTGGCGAGCGCTGTTTTCACAAGCCAGTTGCGGTGTGCTTCTTCCGCTTGCGCGTTCACATCTGCGCCATGGCTCAACAACAGGTTGACCGCTTCCAAATGCCCGTTGCGTGATGCTGCGATCAGCGGAGTGCGTCCCCTGGAATCTTTTTCGTTCACATCTTTTTTCTCCGCCAATAATTTTTCCATGGAACCCAGATCCCCCTTGGCGGCGGCATAAATCAAGGTTTGAGGGGGACGTGCCCCGGCGGTGACGAGCGACTGCTCAGCCTGGCTCAGGCCAAAAAATGCCGCGTTTTGAAGCGGGTTGCCATGCTTGGAATCCGTTTCGTTGAGGTCGGCATTTTTCGCAATCAATGCCTTGATCACTTCCAGGCTGTCGTCTGATTCGCCCCAATCCGAATCGAACATGAGTTGCAACGCGGTCATGCCATTGCTGTCCTTTGCATTCACATCCGCTCCCTTGCCGATCAGGAACCTGGCCATACCGGCCTGCCTTTTGTTCACAGCAATCATGAGGAGGGTCCGTCCTTGGTCGCCTCTCGCATTGAGGTCACCGCCTTGTGCAATGAGATTCAACACCTGGTTCGTCGCGCCCGAGCCGGCAAGATTGATCAGGTCCGCATTCAGTAGTTCAGTTTTGGAAGGGGGAGGAGCGGGTGTGGGTTCGCCGTAATCCACTCCGCCGGCCTTCGTTAACAACTCCACCACTTCCGGGTCGGAATTGTATCCTTCCTTCGCCCAATGGAGCGGGGTGCGCCCGTCGTCATCCGCCGCATTGATGTTCACCCTGCGGACAAGCCATTTCCGCTGAAGCAAAAGTTCCACCATTTCCCTGGTCCTGGCGTAATGCAGCGGAGTGCATCCGAAATAGCCTCTCGCGTTGGGATCTGCACCGCGATCCAGCAGGAATTTAACCATCTCCTTTTGGTTGCACGACACAGCCCAGTGCAATGGAGTTTCCAAGTTTCTGGTCCTGGCATCCGAGCTGGAGAAAACGCCCAATGCGCATGTGGCGCGCAACAATTCGGGGTTCTTTTTGAGCAGGAGCGTTGCCTGGTCCACGTCGCCGAGCGCGGCCGCGCAGAAAATGTCGTAGTTCCATCCGTTCGAGATCATCAACCGCACCAGGTCCTTTTTTCCGGCCTCTGCGGTGCGGTGCAGAATCATCTGGCCCTCGGCGCTTTCGGGGGCGACATGCGCCGCGTGGAGGATGAGCAATTCCGCGGCCCCCTGCTTGCGCGAAGTCACCGCCCAGAAGAGTGGCGTATATCCGAGCACGGATTTGAATTGCGGATCGGCCCCCTTGTCCAGAAGAAGTTGGGCGACTTCCGGATGCCCATGCATGGCGGCCATGCAAAGCGGCGACATCTCCCTGCTCCTGGCTCGCGCGTCCACCTCGGCACCGCGAGAGAGGAGGAGTGCGGCGGTGTCCAGTCCTCCGCCCATCGCAGCCCAGTGAAGCGGAGTTTCATCGTATGCCCCCTTTGTGCTCACCAGCTTCGAATCTTTTTCGAGCAACGCCTCAACTTTATTGGTGTCGTTCAAGGCGGCCGCTGTGAACACGTCATCATAGACGGCACCGTGAGTGATCAAGGTTGAGCAAATTTCCCGCGTCCCGCCTACTGCAGCCTGCTGCAAGGGAGTCCGACCAGAATCATCCTTCGTATTGACCTCCGCTCCATGTGACAGAAGATACTCCACGATTTCGACATTTCCCCTGCCTGCGGCCAGATGCAGGGCGGTGGCGCCGCCATTGAGCTTCAAGTTCACATCCGCCCCCTTTGAAATGAGGATTTTCACGACAGACGGATAATCGTTCATGGCTGCATAATGCAGCGCGGTCATGCCCCCGCTGTCCTTGGCGTTGATGTTGATGCCCTGGTCCAGCAGGGCATTCACGGTGTCGAGATGGCCATTCTTCGCCGCTTCGCGGAGCGCTGCGATTCCCATTTCCGGATCCGCGCCTTCTTGAAGAAGCTTCCTCACCTTGTCGGTCTGGCCTCGGCGTGCCGCCATCACCAGGGGCTTTGGCTCCGGAAACGAGCGCTCTTCGGAAATCGTCGGGCTGGAATCCCGACGGGTCAGCCCAACGATGGACAGCACCACGATCAAGGCGATTCCCAGTGCGGACAACCAGACCGATGTGCGCCGGAATTGCGAGATCAGGGTGATCCGGCGCGTCATCTGTTTTTCATCCTCCACGATGCCAACCATTCCCGGGAATGACCGCGGGCTTTGCACCCGTTCGAGGAGATGCAGGATGGTTTCGCCGTATCCCTGGTGCTCATTCTCTCCCGCGCGCGATAGCACCATGGCATCGCATGCCGGCTCACGATCCATCTTCATCCGCTCCAACCCAAGCCAGATCACGGGATTCAGCCAGTGCAGGTATTGAAGAAGCGAAAGGACCCAGTTGACGGACGGGTCGCGCCGACGGATGTGCGCCAGCTCGTGGAGAAAAATAAACCTCATCTCCCGCTCGTTGAAGGTTTGCATCATCCCGGGCGGAAGCAGCAGTTGAGGACGGAAAACGCCCAGGAGACAGGGACCCGTGACAAGTTCCGTTTCCCTCACGCGCAGGCGGATCTTGACGCCCATGGTTTGTTTGCAGGATTCGAGCAGATCGATAATCCGAGTTTCGGATACCAGCGAGGATTTCGACACGCGCACACACATTCGCCCGTGGGTCACCATGGTTCTTGCGAGTAGCAGAAGAAACCCCAGCAGCCAGCTCAGGGCCAGCCACGTTTTCCAATACAGAAAGTGGGAAGGCGTCAACCCGGTCGCGGGCAGCACGCTCACGCTTTGTTCCGAGGTTTGACGTGATGCGAACCCGTCTCCAAGGTCGTAACTTCCCGTATAGGCGGCATCCATGGCATCCGAGCAAAACACCGCCGCCTCGCGAACCGGTTCTCTTTCGATGAGATTGAAAACGCTGAGCCCGCTTGATGGCAGCGCAGGCAGCATGAGACGACCGAGAACCAGAAACCAAAGCGCATACCGCCATCGCGCGGTCAGCCATCGTCCGAATATCCATTGGATCAGCAATACAAGAAGCACCAGCACGGAAGCCTGCCACGAAGTCGTGACTAGCCAAGAGAAGAAGGCGGTCAGGTTGACGATGAAGATTTCCATCAAAAGTTTTTTGTAGGAGCGGTTGCTAGCCGCGACCGGGTCCCCGGTTCCCCCCGCCCGCATCGCCGTTGGCAACGGCTCCTACAAGAAAATGCATTCATGGTTTTCGCCCATTTAGAATTTTCCTGAGTCTTGCAATGGTTTCAGCCGAAAGGCGGGTGTTCTCAACAAAGTGGACGAGCATGGGATCGGAATCGCCTCCGAAGACGCGTTCCATGAAGGAGCGGCTTTCGCGGCGGACACAGTCCTCGCGTGACACCAGCGCGCGGTAGAGCGAGGGGCGTCCGCCGTCGGGATGGGGGCCGATCGCCTTTTTCCGGATCAGGCGATCCATCAGTGTGCGGATCGTGCGGGAAGTCCATTTACGCCTGACGGAAAGGGCTTCCACGATATCCGAGGAGGAGACGGGCGCACGCTGCCAGACCACATTCATGACCTCCCATTCCGCGTCGGATATTTTCGGCGTCCCACTCATGGCTTTGGCCAACGTGCTACAGTTGTAGCGTTTCGTCAAGCGCTTTTCGGAATACGGTGCTTCGCAGAAGCGCCTCTACAGCCTGAACACTTCAACTTTTGACCTCTCCCCCCTCCGCGTTCTCCGTGCCTCCGTGGTTTTCTCCTTCCGCCACCTTCGACGTTGAACGTTCAAAGTTCGATGTTGGAAGTTCCTGCCGATACTGTCTTTGAAGCAATCAGCTTTCAAAGGTGACAAGTTCTCCCGCTCCCGTTTATATGAGCGGATGAAGCGTTTGTGCTGGTTATTCATTCTGCCCGCCCTCGCCGTGCTCGCGGGTTGCGGCGATTTTATGAATCGCACCTATCGCTACGGTGATGCGATCCCTCTCAATCCGTTTGTGATGAAAGTCGTCCAGACCGACAGCTTGATGTTGCGGGAAAAAGTGAACGTCACCGTTTCGCTGCTCGTGACCAACCAATCCACGCTCACCAACCAGATTTCACCGAGCCGCTTCACGTTGCGTATCGGTCCGTCGCGCGAAATCCATGACATCGCCGGCATTTTCAAGATCAGTGACGTGGGGCAGAAAACATCGGACAACCCCGTTTCTCGCGAAACCGTCACGTTTATACCGGGTGAAAGCTCCAACCTTTTAATCTCCTTCCTCGTTGCCAGGGAAGACCTCAACGGACGCCTCGCATTGATCGTGGATCACAAGATCCGCGTGGACAAGAAAACCAAGAAGCAAACGGAAACGCTTTCGCTCATCGAAATCAAAAACGCGGCAGTTCCTCCCGCCGCCATCCTCGACGGATCATCGCACACCTTCACATCGACAAACTGGAAATGAACTCCGCACACGAGCATGAGAGAAGAGCGTTTGTCGTGCCAAACGCTGGCTTATCCGTGTTTCATCCGTGTCCATCCGTGGCTCATTCTCCCCGCTGAAGTCTTTCCGCAACCTTCAACTCCCCCGTTCTCCCACCATGAAAACCAAACCTACGATCAAAATCGCCGCCGCCATGTGGACTCTCACCCAGTACCCGGATGCAAAGCATGAATGGAGTCCTGAGCGAAAAATCCGTGAGGTTCGCAAGGCAGGTTGTTTCGATGGCATCGCCACGCATTACTTCCACCCGACCGTTCCCTTTGCGCGCAAGGCGGGGGTGTACATCGTGGGCGGGCATGATATTGCGGGCGTGAAGGATGCGGCGCAGAAACTCCGCGCGTACAAGGAGATGGGCATCATGCACGTCAACTGCCAGATCTGCGACCACGACACGCCGACGGAAAAGGCCCTGCCCGTGGCGATCCGCATCATGGAGATCGGGGAGCGCCTCGGGATCAAGCCCGCCATCGAGGTTCATCGTGACACATGCACGGAGACGCCGGAGAAAACGTTTGCGCTTGCGGACGCGTATCACAGAAAAACCGGAAAAAAGTTGCGGATGAACTTCGACCATTCCCATCCCGCCATCATCAAGCACCTCAATCCCGGCAATTACTGGGAGCGTCTCGGTGTGCGTCTCGACTTGTTGCGTCTTGGCGAGCTGATTCATTTCCGCCCGTTCAACGGGCATCATTGCCAGATCCCGATCACGGATGGACGCGGGAAGCTGAGCCCTGAGTTCAAGGACTGGCTGCCCTTTTGCGACAAGGTGATCCAGGCGTGGCTGACAGGCTCGAAGCCGGGGCGCGAGCTGGTTGTGGTGTCCGAGGTCGGCGCCCGCGTCGGAGGCTACTGTCTCTCCACATTTCCCGATCCGTGGAAGGATGCACAGGTATTGACCAAGGAGATTCGAAAGATCTGGAATCGCCGCGTGAAGCAGTGGAGGTGATGAGTCCGGAGGGCGGAAAGCGGAGAGTTTCGCGCAAAGACGCAAAGGCGCAAAGGTCCCTCGGTCCCGGGATTCCTCCACAGATTAACGCAGACAGACGCAGATTTTAGAACCGCATTCAACCCCACCATTTTCTTCGAAGGTAGCCTTCGAAGAAAATGGCGGGGTTGGGATCAAGGGTTTCCCCTCAGTGGCTAAAACTTTGCGACTTGGCGTCTTTGCGTGAACCTCTTCCTCACTCCCCGAGCCAGATAAACTTCACGGGCTTTTCGATGTCGGGGTGCAGGCTGTGGTGGACGGGGCAGGTCAGCGCGGCGCGTTCCAGCATGTCCCGCTTTTCGTGGGTTTTCGGGAGGGGAACATGGATTTCCACTTCGAGACGCGCGATCCGACGGGGGGCATCCTTCGTCATTTCCTTGCGCACTTCAATCTTCATCCCCTTCAAGTCAATGCCATGCCGTTGCGCCATGATTCCCATCACTGTGGCCATGCATGCGCCGAGGGAGGTGGCGGTGAGGTCTGTGGGCGAAAACGATTCACCGCGCCCGTTGTTGTCCACCGGCGCATCTGTCTCCAGTTTTCTCCCGGAGGGGCCGTGTGTCGCCTGGCAATGCAGATCGCCGGTGTATTCAATGGAAATGTGAACCATGATGTCGTGCAGCCTATCACAATTCACCGCGTTCCTCATCCAGAACTTTTCGGTTCTCATTTCCGAAGTTTTCATCTTGAATGACGCATTCCCATGATCCATCCCACCGCCATCATCCACCCCAAGACCGAACTGGATTCATCGGTGAAGATCGGGCCTTACACGGTGGTGGACGAGGGTGTGAAGATGGCTGGGGGGTGTCGGATCGGCCCGCACTGTCACATCACGGGCAACACGACGCTCGGAGCAGACACGATTGTTCACGCGGGGTGTGTCCTTGGGGATTCGCCGCAGGACCTTGCTTACAACGGCGCGGCGACCCGGCTTGTGATCGGCAAGGGAAACCGTTTTCGCGAACACGTGACCATCCACCGCGGTACGCGCGAGGGCACGGCCACGGAAATCGGTGACGGCAATTATTTCATGGCGAATTCCCACGTGGCGCACAATTGCCGCATCGGCAACCACGTGATCGTCGTCAACGGTGTCCTTCTTGGCGGCTACGTCGAGATCGAGGACCGTGCGTTTCTCGGTGGCGGCGCGGTGGTGCACCAGTTCTGTCGCGTGGGCACCCTGGCGATCCTTCGCGGGCTGGCGCGCATCAGCAAGGATGTCCCGCCCTATTGCATGGCCGTGGAAAACAACGAGCTGGTGGGGCTCAACTCGATCGGGCTCAAGCGCTCGGGCATGTCGGCGGCGCAACGCTCCAAGCTCAAGGAAGCCTACGCCACCCTTTTCCTCAACAGGCTGAATGTGACGCAAGCCCTCGCCGACCTGGAGAAATCGGACATGACTGCCGAGGTGCACCACCTGGTGCAATTCATCCGCAACTCCAAGCGCGGCTCCTGCACCGCACGCAAGAAGCCCACCGACCTCGGGGAGGAGTGAAAGACGGGAATTCCGCTTCCGGCTTGCCACTGGCAACCGTCTTCGGTTACATCGCGCCACATGACCAAGCGTTCCTCCAAGTCAGATGATGTGTCGCAAATCCAGGCGATCGATGTGCACGGGCATTACGGCATCTATTACCAGGTAAGAATTCTGCCGTTGAAAAACACCTTCATGACCGGTGACGCAGCCACGGTGGTTGACCGCGCGCGCCGCTCCAACACCGAGTGGACCATTGTGTCACCGCTCATGGCCCTGATGCCACGCTTCAAGGCCGACGCGGTCGCGGGCAACGAGGAGGCGGCGCGAGTCGTGCCGCAGACGGATGGTTTGCTCCAGTGGGTCGTCATCAACCCGCTTCAGCCCAAAACCTATGAGCAGGCCGAAGTGATGCTGCGGCATCCCCGTTGCATGGGCATCAAAATTCATCCCGAGGAACACGGCTACCCGGTCAAGGAGCATGGACGCGCGATGTTTGAATTTGCTCAGAAACACAAGGCCATTGTCCTGACGCACAGCGGCGAAGAGAACAGCATGCCGGAAGATTTCATCCCGTTCACGAATGACTTTCCCGGTGCACGCCTGATCCTCGCCCATCTGGGATGCGGCTGGGATGGTGACCCGACCCATCAGGTGCGGGCGATCCAGGCTTCCAAGCACGGGAATGTGTGGGTGGACACTTCGAGTGCACAGAGCATCCTGCCCAAACTCATCGAGTGGGCTGTGAGTGAAATCGGTGTCGAGCGCCTGCTTTACGGCACCGACACCCCGCTATACGTGGCGGCAATGCAGCGCGCGCGGATCGACCATGCGGAAATCAGCGCCGGGGAAAAACGCATGATCCTCCGCGAAAATTCACTCAAGTTGTTCGGATCCCTCCTGCCCAAAAAGTGAGGGCACTTACGACTTGACGCGCAACCAGCCGAGCGGCCCGGTCTTTTCTCCAACCCGCCAGTGCGCGTCCTTCTCCGTGAGCGCATGCGTCTCACGGGTTTTTAATTTGCGATTCTGCTGGATGATTTCAATCGTGTCAGCCTTCACTTCCGTCACGATGGCCACGTGGCCGTATTTTCCATCAAACACAATCAAGTCATCCGGTTGCGGTTTGTACTTGCCGCCATTTCGATACTGGAACATCCCGCGCGCCTCGTTCCATCCGCCATCGGGCACAGAGTCATCGAAATAATCCTTTGCATGCCCATACCCGTCAGGCATGACGTGACCCTTGACGTCATGAAGAAAACGTTTCACGAATTCCACGCATTGCCATTTCTGTCCGTAATAAAAGCCTTTCTGCGAGAGATGCATGCCATGGCTGGTGGCGATGTCGTTTCCGTTGAAATAAACCGGCACCTCTTTATAGCGGTCCAACTCGTCACCGATGGCGGGGGCAGGCGGCTTCTCCCCGGCGTGAGCCGCCATCACGATCAAAAAAAGCCCGACCGACCGTGCAAATATACGGATCATCGGCCCAGAAGTTTTTTCAGATTCCATTTCGCCTCCTCCAGCCGCTTCCACGCCTCATCGTGCGGAATCTCTTTCAATGCCGAATAAATCCGCGCGGCCCGATCGTGCAATTTTTCGCATGAAGGATCCAGGTCCACCATCAGATTGCCGCGCACTTTTCCAAGACGGATCATCGAAATTGTCGTGAACATGTTCAACACCAGCTTCGTCGCCGTGCCTGCCTTCAGCCGCGTGGACCCCGTCACCACTTCCGGCCCCGTTGGGATCGCAATGCGGATAAAGGATGAAGGATGAAGGATGAAGGATGAATTTGGATTGAATGTGAGCAGAATCGTTTTTGTGCCCTTGCTGTGCGCCTCCTCCAGCGCACCCAATACAAACGGCGTGGAACCGCTGGCCGCGATGCCCACCAGCACGTCCTTGCGGCCAACGCCCCGGTCGCGCACGGATTGTTTTCCGTAATCAGCGTCATCCTCGCTCGATTCCATGGATTGATAGAGTGCGCGCCAGCCGCCGGCCATGATGCCTTGCACCATTTCGGGGTCACATCCAAACGTGGGCGGACATTCCGACGCATCGAGCACGCCCACGCGACCACTCGTGCCCGCGCCAATGTAAAACAAACGGCCACCCCGCTTCAACGCGTTCACGATCCAGGTGATCGCCCGCGAGATGGACTTAGCCTGGGTGCGGATCGCGGGGATCGTGCGGGATTCCTCGTCAAGCATCGTGCGCACCAGCCGCGGAATCGAGCGACGGTCCAGATCCAACGTGCGCGGGTTGCGTTGCTCGGTCATGGCCGAGGAAAGACCTCGGCCGGAGACCCTTGCGGCGGACCCTGGATCCACGCCCATTTGAGATTTGAAATTTGAGATTTGAGATGGCGCGGCGAGCCTCGCCGCGCCGACCGCGCCCTCGGTCTCGCACACAAACACCCTTGCGCCCGGAAGCTTTTTGCGGATGGCCAACGCGAGGATTTTTCGAAATTGAGGTTGATGTTTTGCGAGTCCCGGGTTGACCGCCACCTGGATGGGTTGACGCCTGTGGCCCGGTCGAAACCCGGCCTTGCGCGCGGCGAGGGCCACTTCATCGGCCAGCAGCAGCGCGGATTCGAGCAGGATGTGACGCGCGGCGGGGTGCCGGTGATGGCGGAAAAGCACGCGAGTGAGCGACGCGATTTCATCCTTGGGTGCCTCGAGCGACCACTGCACCAGTTCCTCCACAACGTTCAATCCCAGAAAGGCCAGCGCCGATTGCGCGAGGATGTCAGCCTTGCCGTGTTCATCGTACGATTGAAAGATATGGTGCACCAGCTTGCGTCCCATCCAATAACCACTTCCATCGTCGCCTCCCACATGCCCCCATCCGCCCACGTGAACCTCGCGGTTGCCATGCCGCGCGCGGATGGCGGAACCGGTGCCGCAAATCAGGATGATGCCGTCACCCGCCCTGAACGCGGCGGCAAGTGCGGACTGCATGTCGTTGCCCGCCGCACAGGCGGCATGTGGCCAGATTTTTTTTAACAATCTTTTGACACGCGCTTCATCGGTGCGCGTGCGACATCCCGCGAGAAAAGCGCCGGCGGCGGAGGGCGGGGTGTCTCCAAGGCGTGCGAAGAGTTCTTTCCAGAGCCGAAGAATCTCGGCATCGCGCAGGAGGCGCAGATTGCAAGGCCCGCCTCGCGCGCGTCCGAGAACGTTGCCACGCGTGCTGGTCAAAACCATCGTCGTGTGCGTGGCCCCGCCTTCGATTCCGATCACGGTCGGGACGGACGAGCGTTGAGGAGTGTTTTTCATCGCAAAATCCGTTCCCACCGATATAGGCTCATTGGCGTGAAGTCGAATCTTTTGGAACGATTGGAAGGCGGCGTGTTGATCGGCGATGGGGCGATGGGGACGCTGCTGTATGAGCGCGGGCTGCCGCTGGACCGCTGTTGCGAGGAGCTGATCCTCACCCAGCCGGATCTCGTGCGCCGGGTCCATGAGGATTACGTGGCGGCGGGCGCGGGCATGATCGAAACCAATTCATTCTCGGCCAATCGCTTGAAACTTGCACGACGCGGGCTCGAGTCACGCGTCGCTGAAATCAACTCGAAGGCCGCACACCTTGCGGCCCGGGTGGCGAGGGATCGCGACGTGCTGGTTGCCGGATCCGTGGGGCCACTGGCCATTCCGCTCGACGACGCCCGCTCGCAGGGTCTCGATGTCGCCGCGATTTTCCACGAGCAAATCCGAGCCCTGCTCGATGGCGGGGCTGATTTCATCCAGCTCGAGACTTTCAGCGACCTTGAAGAATTGAAAATCGCGCTGCAAATGGTGAAGGAGGTGGGGGAAGAATGTCCGGTCGTCTGCTCCATGTCCTTCACCGAGGATGGCGTGACGCATCGCGGCGTGCGAATGGAAACGGCCTTCCGCGAATTGCAGGCTGCCGGCGCCACCGTGGTGGGCGCGAATTGTTGCATTGGTCCGCGCGCCCTCGCGTCGCTCTTTACCAGCAGGGCCCCTCCCCCGCCCCACGCGCCCTACTCGGCGTTTCCCAACGCGGGACGGCCGGAATTCATGGATGGACGTTATCTCTACCTGACGACGCCCGATTATTTCGCAGCGCAGGGAGTGGATCTTGCACGCAACGGTGTGCGCCTGATCGGGGGTTGTTGCGGCACGCGCCCGGAACACATCGCCGCACTGCGCGACGCTCTGCGCGCAGCCAATCTCCAGCCGCAGGCCGCCGCGGTTTCCATCACGGCCCCGCGCGATCGCGCGCCCGAGGCCCCCGCGCCGCGTCCGCCGTCCCACCCCACCCTGCTTGAAATCATCCGCCAGCGCACGCTGATCGTCACGGAATTCGATTCGCCGAAAACGCTGGTGCTCGACAAGATGATGGCCGCCGCGCGCGCGTTGAAGGAGGCGGGCACCGATTTTCTCACCGTGGCCGACAACTCTCTCGCCATCCTGCGCATGAGCAGCGTCGTGACCTCGCACCTTGTGGAAAAGGAAACCGGCCTGCGGACGATCGTCCACCTCGCATGTCGCGATCGCAACTTGATCGGGACGCAATCCGAGCTCATGGGCATGGACGCGCTGGGGCTCGACCACGTGCTGGCGCTCACGGGAGATCCCTCGAAGGTGGGTGATTCGCCGGGGGCGACAAGCGTGTACGATTTGAATTCAATTTCTCTGCTCGAGGGAATCTGCGCGATGAACGCGGGGCGCACGTTTGGTGGTCGCGATCTCAGGCGCCCCACGCGTTTTGTGAAGGGCTGCTCCTTCAACCCAAATGTGCACAACCTGGACGTACAGGTGAAACGCCTGGAGCGCAAGGTGGCGGCAGGCGCGCAATTTGTGATGACCCAGCCGATTTTTGATCGCACGCTTGCGAAGAAAACCCATGCAGCCGTGTCAGGGTTCAACATCCCCGTGCTGGTGGGCGTGATGCCACTCTTGAACACCCGCAACACGGAATTTCTGCACAACGAAGTTCCCGGCATCGTCATCCCCGATGCTGTGCGCGAGCGCATGCGCGGCAAGGATGGCGAGGCGGGTGCGGCCGAGGGCTTGAAAATTTCACGCGAGCTCGCTGGCGAAGTGCTCGCTCACTTCAAGGGCATTTATCTCATCACTCCGCTGGTCCGATACGAGGCCACGGCCGCGTTAAGTTCCGCCATCCGCAACGGCACGCTGTGACATATTGTGCCGGGAAAATCGGACCCCGGGCCGCGTCCTTGCGGACGCAGCTACAAACTTTTTCGTTCCTTATCGGTGCCGCGCGTGTTTGCGTGCGTGAGGGCGACTGCCAGTGCATCGGCCGCGTCCGGTTCCGGCGTCTGAGAAAGTCCGAGCAGCGCCCGCACCATGAATCCGACCTGGTTTTTTGCGGCTGCGCCCACGCCCGTCACACTTTGCTTCACGCGGCGCGGCGCGTACTCGAAGATTTCCAGGTCCGCCTCGGCCGCCGCCAGCAGCGCGGCCCCGCGCGCCTGTCCCATCGTGAGCGCCGTCCGGACGTTCTGTGCAAAATAAAGCGCCTCGATGGCCACCACGCCGGGTGAATGCGTCGCAATCACCTCGGATAATGTTTTCCGAATCTCCACCAGGCAGCGGGATGGGCGCACCGATGGAGCGTTGTGAATCACGCCCCACGCGGAGGACGAGATGCGGGAGCCTTCCACCTGGAGAATGCCCCAGCCCGTGCCGCGCAAGGAAGGATCAATACCGAGAATGATCATGGAAGAATTGCGGAGTTCGGGTTGCGGAATGGAGAGGGTGGAAAAGTAAAAGTGCCATTCCAGCCTGACACTTTCCGAACCCCTATTCGATAAAGAGGTCGGCACGGACTTTGAAACGCGCGGTCAGGGCAGAAAGGTGATGGAGCAAGGAACGCTCACCCTTGAGGATTTTGTAACCGAGTGTGCGGTTGCATCCCAGGAGACGCGACAAATCGGCGGGGGTCATGTTGTTTTCCCTCATGAGGAATTTCAGGGCTTCCACCCCCTTGAGTTTGCTTTTGGGCATGGGGTGGTGCTCTTTTTCATATTTCTCAACCGCATCGCAGAGAAGCTCAAAGTAGTCTTGTTGATCGGCGTTGAATTGATATCCGGACATGATGTCGAGAATTTCGGTGGTATTGCGCAGGGCCACGTCGTCATGGATGGGGCGCGGCACATGCCACTTCACCAATTCCTCGATGGTTTTTGGGATTTCAATGGAGCAACTGATTTTCTGGGTCTTGTTCATAGATTGTTTTTCCACTGCCCCTTGTCGTATTCGGGGTGAGTCAAGAACTGGCGCACGTACACGATTTGGGTGTTGTAATGGATGGTGGTGATGAGCCGCCATTTGTTCCCTCCGATATCAAAGATAATGGCCGTTTTTCCACCGTCCACCGGCACGCTGTCGGCGCTGCCAAAGGTTTTCCTGACATCTTGGAATGATTTCCACTCGGCTTCCCGTGTCGCATCCCGCCAGTGTTCGAGCGGGTTTTTGGCGCGTTCATGTTCCTGCCAGTATTCCTTGAGCCGGGTTTCCTTGATGATTCGCACAGCTGTGGACAATATGTCAACATTCCAGATATTTGTCAAGCAAGGTGGACCAACGAAGACATCGCTGATCACCAACCCCTTCGACTGTATTCCAAACGCCACTTGTTCCGCATCACGAATAGGGTCCCCCGAAAATGTCAGCCACGATGGAGATTGGATTTCCCGTCCTGCATTTAAAATCACACAAGGAATCCACTGGCGTGATAATCGGCCACGCCCTTTTCGAGTGTAAACTGCGGGTTGTATTTGAGCAGCTTGCGCGAGTGCGTGAGGTCGGCTTCGGTGTGGGGCTGGTAGAACGGGTACGGGTTGTCAAAGTATTCCGTCTCGAGCCAGGTGCCCAGGCGTGACTGGACGGCGGCGATCACGTCGTTGAACGAGCGCGGAGCGCCACTTCCGGTATTGTACACGCCGCTTGGCGCGGAAAGCCCGAGCAGCGTCGCCTCCACCACGTCCTTCACATAAACGAAATCGCGCATCTGCTCGCCGTGTTTGAATACGCGTGGACGTTTCCCTTCCTTGATCAGCTGGGCGAGCTGGAGAATCATGCTGGAGGCTGCGCCTTTGTGCCCCTCGCGCGGGCCAAACACGTTGAAATATCGCACGCCCACAATCCGCCATTTCGGATTCTTCTTTGAGTATTCTCTCGCCAGATTGTCGAGGATCACCTTCGAGAACGCGTAGATGTTGGCTGGCTTTGGCGGCTGGGTTTCGAGATTCACCGCCTCGCCCCCAATCCCATACGTCGCAGCGGAGGAGGCGTACACGATGGGGGTCTTGTTCGGACGCGCAAACTCCAGCACGCGACGGAAACCCTCCACGTTGTCATGCGTCTGCAGAAACTGGTTGTGCTCGGTGGTGTCGGTGATGCTGGCTTCGTGAAAAATCGCGTCGAACTTTTCCCTGCCGAAATGCGCCTTCCAGTCGAGACGCGCGACGTCGGCGGCCACTACGTCACCGCGGAAGCCGGTGAGGTTCTTGAAATGGCCTGAGCGAAAATCATCCACCACCACGATCCATGCCTGGGGATGGCGTTCCTGCAGGGTGAGGATGAGGTTGGAGCCGATGAAGCCGGCGCCGCCTGTCACAAGAATCTTTTTCAATCCAGGGCTTTTTTTCATGGAGAAGGAATCATTGTGGGGATTTCATCGCTGGAAGAAAAGGAATTTTGTGGCGTTCAGGATTTGCATGGCGGCCTGTACCTGATAGAACCTGTGGAGACATGAACGAGACCGTCACACTCTCCAATCTCTCCAACGAGGAATTTCTGGCGAAGTATGCACGTCCGGGAAGGGTCGGGCTTTCCGGAGGCATCACGTTGATTGACCGGGCGATCCAGATGGCGGAGCGGCATGTGGACGAGAAAGGGAGCTGGGGGAAATGGTCCCACGTGTTTTTGTTCCAAGGGCAGCGCGCGGATGGGCATCACTGGGTGATCGAGTCCGACCTGCAGGTGATCCGCAAGCACGTCTCGCTCGGCGTGCAGGAGAACCGCATTTCAAAGTACCACGACGATTCGTATTACACATGGCTGGCTGTGCTGGATTTCGGGCTCGAGGAGGAACAGGTGTCGGCCCTTTTGCGTGAGGGGCTCGACCTGGTTGCCGGTCGCACGCGCTACTCTCTGAGGGAACTGGCGGGGGCGCTCTTCGCCTTGCGACATCCGCAATTTCGCGGGCGGGGCAACGTGCTGTCGCGCGACAAGTCGCTCTATTGCTCGGCGATGGTGCAATATCTTTTCCGAAAAATCGGCGTGGACCTCGCGCCCAACCTGCACGAAAAAAATTCCACCCCCGAGGACATTTCGCGCTCCCCCGTGCCCCATGTCACCTACGTTCTGGAGCGGAAAGTGGAGCCAGGCCGCATCGCAAAAATGGCTGGCAACCTTCGCCGCCGCATCCGCGCCAGGATTGGCAAGGATCCGCGTGGATAACGCCGAACCCTCCCGCTTGGCTTGACACCTCGAGTCGTCTGGTGTTCGCTTTGACGAATCCATGAAAAATCTGCGCTATCTCTGGTTCTTCCTTTGGTATGTGTATTTCAACCTTTGTTACTCGTGCTTTTTTGTCCTGTTCGAGCATGGGCCATCCGGCTTCGTGAAAGGGTTTGCATCGCTGCCCGCCGAGATCAAGCTTCTCACGGGTCGCGACGCCAGTGGTGGCGGCAAGTAGGATCCTGACGGCGCACCATGCGACCGCGCGTCCTCATCGTCATTCCCTCGCGTTACGCTTCCACGCGTTTTCCGGGAAAACCGCTCGCTCTCATCGCGGGAGTTTCACTCATTGAGCGCGTCCATCGGCTGTGCAGCGGAGTGGGTGGCGATTCGCTCGTGGTGGTTGCCACGGATGACCGTCGGATTGAAAAACATGTGCGAGGTTTTGGCGGAAACGTGATGATGACCCGCCGTGATCACCCAAGCGGCACCGACCGGGTGACGGAGGTTGCGCGAAAATATCCGTGCCCGATCGTCATCAACGTGCAGGGCGACGAGCCGTTGCTTGACCCTCGTGTGATCCGAAAACTTGCGGACACGATGAGGCACGATCCCTCCATCCGCATGGGCACGCTGTGCCATGCGATCACCGACGCACGGGACGGCAAGGACCCCAACGTGGTGAAGGTGGTCGTCAACGCACAGGGCAACGCGCTCTATTTTTCGCGCTCACCGATTCCGTATGTGCGGGAAAAACAGGGAGGCGGAAAATCGCCGGCTCTCCTTCGTCACATCGGGATCTATGCGTATCGCCGTGACTTTCTCCTGCAATACGTCCGCTGGCGGCAATCGCCGCTTGAGCACGCGGAAAAACTGGAGCAGTTGCGCGCGCTGGAACATGGTGTGGCCATCCGCGTGCTGAAAACCACCTATCATGCCATCGGCGTGGATGCGCCATCGGATATGCGCAAGGTGGAAAAATTACTGCGTTGGTGATCGTGAAAAATCAGGCGTACACGCGCTTCAAATAATCCATCGCAGCGGACGCGATCTCGCGCGGATCGGGTTTGTAGTGAAACACCTCCACGCACACCCAGCCCTTGTATCCAATCTCCCGAAGCGCGGCCGCAAATGGGGCATGGTCGAGGCCCGAGGTTCCCGGACCCCGCGCATTGGGATCGTTCGCGTGAAAATGAGCGATGTGGTTTTTGCATTCGTGGATGATGTCCGGCACCGGCCGCCCCTCGTCGCTCATCGCCTTCACGTCCAGGTGGAGACGGAAATTCGGATGCGTCACCCGTTCGATCAGCGCCACGCCCTGCGCGGCGGTGTTGATGAAATTGGTTTCGGTGCGCGCAAGCGGCTCGAAGGCGATTGTCACCCCGGCCGATTCCGTGGCAGGCATCACGCGCCGAAATACTTCCGCCGCCCGATCAAGTCCCTGCGCAAATGTCGCGCCCTCCCGCAGGTCGCGTTGCTTGGGTGAGCCAAACACCATGATCCGCCCGCCAAGGTCGGAGCAGAACCGGATGAGCTCGATTACATACTCCGCCGTGCGGGCCCGAACATCGGGTGAGGGTGAAGTCAGGTGCAGCCCCTCGGTCCGCGCCAGCAGCCAGTGCAGCCCAAGGATCTCAAGGCCGTGTGATTCAGCGAGACGTCGAAAGCATGCGCGACGTTCGGGGGTGATTTGACGGACGTCGGGATGAAGGGTGAACGGGGCCACCTCGATCCCCGTGTAGCCCAGCTCCGCGGCGCAAGATAGCGCGTCCTCGTGCGCCCAGCCATCAAACGTCTCGTTGCAGATCGCGAACTTCATCCATCGAACATCGTAGGTGGCGGGGAGGACGTTTCAATAAAAATGAATTTCAAACATCTGCGGAGTTGACAGGGTTCCATCACTTCCTCTGCAATGGCAGCTCGCATGATCCGACGCCTGACACTTTGCCTGTGGTTGGCCGGTGCACTCCGCCTTGCCGGGGCCGAGCCCCTCCCGCTGGAATGCAAGCCGCTGCCATCGTTTGATCCCGCGGATTGGAAATCAGTCGAGCTTGCGTTCAAGGACGCGACTCCGGTTTCGATGAAGGAGGCATGGCAGCAGGAATTGGACGCGGGTTTCAAGCCCGCCGTTGTTCGCACCGGCTGGCACGGTGACTCGCTCTGGGTCTATGCGGAGCTGGAGGATGTTTCGATCGCCAATCCCACCACGCGCCTGAATGAAGTCTATGATTTTCCAAAAGACCTCAAAGAGGATCAATGGTTCGACCCGCTCTCGAGCACGCGCGGCGACGCATTTGAAATTTTCCTCCGCAAATCCACGAAAGAACACTACCTCGAGTTTCATGTCACGCCACAGAACCATATTCTGCAGCTGCGATGGAAGTACGCGGGGGATTACATGGACAACGTGCGGGAAGGAGGACGCCAGCTCCGCAAGCGCGTGATTGAGGGCAAGCAGGTCATCGCCACGTACACGCGGGTGGATGAGAAGAGCCAGAAATGGTTCGTGCTTGCGGAAATTCCGTCGAAACTCCTCGACGAGACCGGTGGAATCAAGCCCGGCGACGAGTGGCGCTTCTCATTCTGCCGCTATGATTTCACGACGGGAAACAAGGAGCCCGTCCTTTCCTCAACCTCACCGCACCAGGAACGCGGCTTTCATCGCCAGCAGGAGTGGGGATACCTGAAATTCAGCAAATGATCGCTCCCATTCACACATTGCTTTCAACGTCGGAATAAACAAAATAATCCCATGAAAAAAATAACACCCTCGGAAGCTCATGCCCGCGGACGCAAGAATGGAGCGGAGGCCAAAGCCGGACTCCGCGAATCCATCGAGGCCGCGTTTCAATCAACCCGCAAGGCCTTTCCCGCAAGCGCGCATCTCGATTACGCGCAGGAACTGTTGAAGCTTGACCAGTTGCGCATGGAGAGCGTTCCCAGCCTGACGCGTTTTCCCGAGTCGAAAGGATGGCCCGACCGTCTCATTGCGGAACGCAAAGGCTTTCTTGAAGGATGCGGGGGCGGACCGCTGGAACTCGCGTTTTATTACACATGGGCTTACTTCATGTCGTGCCGCATGAACACACGGTACGTCGGCACCGGGGTGCCCAAGGGCGAATGCACCGCCGTGTTCATCCGCAACAGCAAGGAGGGAGGGCCGCTTTTCGGACGCAACTGGGACATGCCTCACCACAAGCTGCCCGAGTTCATGGACGTGCCGACGCAGGGCCCCGACCACATCCAGCGTCTCTTCGTCAAGGGCGTGTCGTCAGGAACTTTCTGCGACGAGGAACCCGAGGAAATCTACCCGCTCAATCCGTTCAAGATCATTCCGGACGACTGCCGTCTCATCAAGGATGTGGTTCCTTACTTGCAGCGGTACGCCGATTTCTGGGCGGCCCACAATGGAATTCTTGTGGACGAGGAGAATTCCACGGTGGCGTACGAGAAGCTCAACCGCCGCGTGGGTTTTCGCTATTCCAATGACGGAAGTTCCGCCGTGACCGCCTGCGCGGTGGTCATTCCGGAAATCAAGGCGTTCCGCGACGAACGTCATCGCCTGTCATTGAAGCTTCGCGGATTGGATGAGCATTCGATGGACTGGCATTATTGGAAGGGATGCGAGGCGCGTTACAATCGCCTGCTGAAACTGGTTGCCGATGCCAGCCGCAACGGCGCGACCATCTGGGACATGGTCCACATCGTCACGGACCACGCCGTGCCCTACCCCGATCGCGTCTGCATCGCGGGAGAAACCTGTCATCCCGGAATCGATCCAAAGCAGGCGGAGTGGACCATGACCTCACGCGCCATGGTGCTCTCAGGCCCCAACCGTCGCGTGCTTTATTTCCGGGTGGAGGGAGACAAGGCCTGCTACGAAAACCGCCCGTTCCTGGTGCTGGGACGCGACGTGAAGCTCGATCCCGAATGGCTCAAGGGAACCCGTTCCGATCCGTCCCTCCCCAACCCGGTTTCCTGCATGCCCGAGGACAAGGAACTCACGGAAGACACGGTCCTGAGACTCTACAGCGACGTCGTGTGGCGCAATCCGGCGTGAGGGTTCGGCTATAGTATATTTCAGCGGCCAACATTTTTTGACCTGGCACGATTTTTCGCGTGGCGTCGGTCGGTTTTTTCCTTTGCCTTGATCTCGTTCCATTTCTTCCAGACTTCGCCGATGTTGCGGGCTTTGTGGTTTCCGAAGACGTGGGGGTGGCGGCGGATGAGTTTGCGGTTCAACATCTGGACCACGTCATCGAAATCGAAATGTCCCTTTTCACGGGCGAGCTGTGAATGAAAGACCACGTGAAGCAGGAGGTCGCCGAGTTCCTCGCGCAAATTGTGCATGTCTTTCTTTCGAATCGCATCAATGACCTCTTCCGTCTCGTCACGCAGGCACTTGATGATGGACTCGTGCGTCTGCTTGCGGTCCCACGGGCAACCCTTCGGCGAACGAAGGCGCGTCATGATGCGCAGGAGGCGTGTGGTTTGCTTGGACACAGGGGGAAGAAATTAAAAATTCAAAATGAAAAGTTAAAAATTGCCGCGGAAACCTTGCGCGAGGCTCTGTTCGGAGACGGTAGGCGGGCCGTATGACCTACAGGCGATCCACTTTCGCGGCGAAGATGAAATCGTTTTGGGTCAGGCCGTTCACGCTGTGTGTCCAGATTTCAACGCCCACCCGGCCCCAGCCGAGTTCGAGGTCGGGGTGGTGGCCGATTTTTTCGGCGAGCGTTCCGATGCGGTTCACGAAGGCAAGGGCTTTCACGAAGTTGGGGAATTTATATTCTCTGGCAAGATGATGGCCCTTGATGACCTTCCAGTCCTTGAGCTGGCGTTGAAGTTTTTTGAGCGCCGCGCCTTTCAAGCGTGGGGTTACACCGGTACAAGGCAAACATTTCATATCCGCAAGGTTGCATTTTTTCATTTTGTTGAGTGGATGGGGGAGAGGCCGCAATCCTTGGCGGCGAGTTCCGTGAGCTGGGCCAGACGTTTGCGCAGTCGCGCGCTCATCCAGACCATGAGGGTGAGAAAGAAGGAGACGAAGCAAAACCATGCGCTGATGATGTAGAATCCCTCGGGCGCCATGGTGAGGGACGGATTTTCAAACGCCTGGAAGGTCATGATGCTGATCACAAGAAGCACCAGGCCGATGAGCCGCAGCATCGTGGTGGGGCTTGGGTGCAATCGCACGCGCGTGAGCCTTTTCCCGTCGCCATGTTCCTCGGTGACGCTGAGAAGGCGGATCTGCCAGAAGCGGTTTCCATAGACTTGAAAATCCCAATTGGTCCAGCCCGTGTCGGCGGAATATTTCCAGCCCTCGCGATTGAGACGCCCCTCGAAGGCCTTGAGAAAATGTTCCCGTCCTGCGCTTTTCTCGTTCCAGAACGAGAGGAGTGCCGGGCGGTCCCAGACGATCTTCATGGCGCGGCCTTCAGCGGTGGGCTCGATGACTTCGCCGGGCGTGCGCTTCATCTTCATCCACGTGGAGTAGCGTGCCCAGCCGCGCGCGATGGGCTGCCAGATGGCGAGGGTTGAAACCAAAAGTTTGCTCCAGGTATTTTGATAGGGAGGCTCGACGCGCGCGCGCAGGCCGTAGGAAAGCCCCACGCATACCGTGCATGCAAAGAGGAACGCGGGCACGTACCACGCCGAGTGCGTCTGGAGGGCAATGAGTAACGTGATAAACGTGAGAATGTTCCACTCAAGGCTGCTCATGATCTGCACAAAATCCGACGTGCGACTTGGATAAATGCACTGAAAAAGTCCCATGCCAAAAACGCCATGGTACACGATGGGGCGTTGGAAGAGGGACGAGAAGTGCGTGCTGCCGTAAACCTGCCCGCGCCATTTGGCCGATCCGGTCGGGCCAAAATAAACGAAATGCTTGAAGCGCAACAGCGCCTCGGCTTCGCCGTAACCTTCCTGCTGTTTGAAGTACGCGCGGATGGTAAAACGCCGGTGATGCCATACCACCGCCGACGGGCTGAAGCCGATGCGATGGCCCATCTCCATGAGGCGCCAGCAGACATCCACGTCATCGCCCGCCTTGCGGTACTCGGGGTCGAATCCGCTGATGGATTCGAGCGCCCACTTGTAGAAGGCCATGTTGCAGCCGGGGATGTGCTCCGCCTCGGTGTCACCGATCAGCACGTGGCTCGGTTGCCCCGGTGAAGCCGAAACGCACGCCTGGGCCCAGCTCTGCGCAGGAGGCGAAATGTTCGGGCCTCCCACCGCTACATAATCGCCCTGCGTCAAAGTGCCGACAAGATAGTAGAGCCAGTCCTTGTCCGCCATGCAGTCGGAGTCCGTGTACGCGATCAGCTCGCCCCGCGCGGCCTTCATTCCAACGTTTCGCGCGACGCTCAGCCCCATGTTTTTCTGGCGGATGTGGATCACCTTCGGAAAATCCTTCGCGATGTCCTGCGTGTTGTCCGTCGAACCGTCGTCCACCAGGATCACCTCGTAATCGGGATAATCCATCTGCAGCAGCGAAGTAAGGCACGCCTCGAGCGTGCGCCCGCCATTGTAGGAGCAGACCACCACCGACACCTTGGGATAATGATTCAGCGCCACGCGATGCGTGTCCTTGAACAGGCGCTGCACCTCGAAGAAGGCTTTCTTCGGCTGGCGTTTCGCATCCACCAGGCCGAATTTCCAATCTTCGATCAAATGCCCGCCCGTGAACCATTCATCCGTCCATGCGAACAGAACCGTCCCCGCCAGTCCCATGCGCGCGACGGTCTGGATGTGCCATCGGAACAGTTCAGCCTGCTCCTCCTGTGTGTGGCGGATCGTGTCCATGCCACATTCGCCGAGCATGAGCGGTTTTTCACCGGCCAGGTTTTGAAGGCGGGCCAGATAGCGTTGAAAATCCGCCTGCTGGTGCAGATAGACGTTGTAGCAATAAAAATCCACCGAGCCCGGCAGGATGTACTCGGTGGAGGGATAATTCGCGTAGGCGTACAGCGGTCGCGAGTCCACGCCACGCGCAACGTCCACCAGGCTCTCGATGAAGCTCTCGATCTTGTACGCGCCGTACCAGCGCACGAGGCCCGCGGGAATCTCGTTTCCCACCGAGTAGGCGAAGAGCGCGGGATGATCGCGGTTGACCGTCACCGCCTCCTCCACGCGCCTGCGGATCGCGGCGCGCTGGCGGGACGTGTCGAGAAAACTCACATGCTGTTCCCACGGGATGGTGATGAACGTCCGGATCTTCGCCGCCTCGCACTCGTCAAGAAACCAGCGCGGCGGCGAGTGATACAGGCGGACCGTATTAATGCCCGCCTGGCGCATGTGGCCGAGGTCGCTTCGCACGGTCGCACGCGATGGGAGAAAGACGCCATCGGGACATCCCGGTTCGGGCGGGCCCGGCTTGAAAGGGCCGTACGTGACGCCCTTCACGAAAAACTTGCGGCCTCCCTCGAAGAAAAACTTCGAGTGCGCCCGGATTTTTCCGGACGGTCCCCGTTTTGGATTTGTTTCAGTGCGCGTGGATTCCCAGTCGCGTCCGCGCGGGGAAGGATCGAGGGCGGATGGGGACGACGCGCTCACTTTCGCTCAACCAAGATACTCGCGCGGGTCGGTGATGTGTCCCGTGAGCGCGGAGGCGGCCACGGTGTAGGGCGAGGCGAGAAACACCTTCGATTCCTTGTGCCCCATGCGGCCCGGGAAATTGCGGTTGGTCGCGGTGATGCAATTCATCGGGCGGTTGAGGCGCCCGAACGTGTCGGCGGGCCCGCCCAGGCACGCGGCGCATGAGGCATTCTCGGTCATCAGTACGCCGGCGCTTTCAAGAATGCTCCACACGCTTTTTCCCTCCCACAGTGTCGTCTGCAGCTCGATGACCACGTCGGGAGTGGCCGGCACGCCGAACGTGTCAATCTTCACGCGCTTTCCGTTCACGACCCGGGCGAAGGCGAGGAAGTCGCTTGTTTTTCCGCCGGTGCAGGACCCGATGTACGCGCGGTCGAGCTGGATGTCCGCGCACTCGCGCGCGAGGGCGCGCTGGCCCGGGTCCGGATCCTTCGCCACGGTGGGCTCGAGCTTGGAAAGGTCGAAGGTCTTGTCATAGATGAATTTCTGGTCGCGATCGGGCTCCACGGGCTCGTATTGCGCGCGGGTGCCGTTCCGCTTCGTCCGCTCGTCCACATAGGCACGCGTCGTTTCATCAAATTCAAAAATCGCATTCTTGCCACCGGCCTCGATGGCCATGTTGGCGATCGTCATGCGGTCATCCATGTTGAGCGCATGCGCGCCCGGGCCGTCGAACTGCATCGCGCGATACGTCGCACCGTCGAAACCGATGTCACCGATCACGTGCAGGATCACGTCCTTGGCCATCACGCCTTTGGGCAGCTCGCCCACCAGGTGAAAGCGCATCGTCTCGGGGACCTTGAGCAGGAGCTTGCCCGTGCCAAGCACGAAGCCCGCGTCCGTGTTGCCGATGCCGGTGGCGAATTGGTTGAACGCCCCCGCCATGCAAGTGTGTGAATCGGTGCCGAGAAGGATTTCGCCGGGACGCGTATGTCCCTTCGCGGGCAATGCGGTGTGGCAGACGCCGGCAAAGTTGGATCCGAACTGGCGCTTGAGCTGGCCCTTCGAGGGATCGAAATGCCAGGAGCCGTTCGGGTCGTCAATTACGTCGTAAAAATACTTGATCCCCTGTTCGCGGACGAAGTCGCGCAGAATGTCCACGTTGCGGTTGGACTTCGAGTCGGCGGTGAAGATGTAATGGTCAGGGATGATCACCACGCGTTCGCGGTCCCACACCTTCGCATTGTTGCCAAACTCGCGCTTGAACACGCCGATGGTTCCAGGACCGCAGACGTCATGGGTCATCAGCACATCCACTTTCACCCAGACGTTGTCGCCCGGATTCACATTGGATTTTCCGCTGGCGCGCGCAAAGAGCTTTTCAGTCAAAGTCATAGCCCTTCACCATAATTCGCACAGAACCGAAATTCAATCGTTATCCGGGAGGGGAAAGAAATGCTTCTCCCGGCAAAACTGGATTTGGCATCAAGAGTCACGCGTGGTATTGTTGGATCGTCGCATCACCCTCGTGGATGCCGCATTCCCATGCAAATTTCTCCATGCATCGCGGGCCGGCCGGGAGCCTTTCTTCCAACACGACGATCCGGATGAAAAGAACTTGCGACACGATGATGGTATGGGTGTTGTGCGTCGCTGTTTTTCTGCCACCACACCGGTGTTTGACAGGAGAACTCGCTGCAGAGGACATCCGTCGTTCGATCCACGACCTGGGTGCAGCGGAGTTTCAGCAGCGGGAGAAGGCGACACGGTCCCTGTGGGAAGCGGGCAAGGCGGCGGAAACGGCGCTACAGGATGCGGCTCAAAGCCGTGATCCCGAAGTCTCCTTCCGCGCCCGCAAACTCCTTGAGAAACTTCGATGGAATGTTCATCCGGATACCCCTCCGGAATTTGAGCCGCTCCTGCGCCAGTTTTGGGAGGGAGATGAGGAGGCTCAGCGCGCTGCCCTGACGCGCCTCGTTTCCGAAGGGGAACGGGCGCACGGGACCGTGGTGGAGCTGGCCGGGATGGCGGCGCGTGACGAGAATCACAAGCACGTTCTCCAGGCGCTTGGCTCCACGTTGGAGGACTCCGTGGATCGACTCACGGAGGGGCGTTATTGGGAGGTCGACATGGTTTGGCGGCTCAAGGTCGCGGGTGTGAAAGACCCGAGTGAAAAGAGTTACGAGGTCCGGTCTCTGGATTCGAACATTCTCAATTTTGTCGCCCACTGCCTGGTGAGCGGAACGGGCGAGCAACACCGGCGGAAGATCGAGGAAATGTCGAAGAGGGATCCGAATTCCCTCGCGACCCGGGCCCTTGCCTATTTATGCCGCGGCATGGGGGACGCTGTCGGTGCGGTTGCGGCCGCATCGCAGTCGGGAGACGATTATCTCGAGGATGGAATGCTCGCCAACGCCGGAAACTGGACGCGTTTGTCCGACAAATACGCGGAAGCAACGGATCTCTCGGACGATATTGACAGGCTGGGAATGACTGCGGTCTGGCACCGCAAAGCGGGACGGCCAGAACCTTTTCAGAAGGCAATCCAGCAGATGATCGCCCTCCAGCAACGGGGCACAAACAGCCTCTGGCCGCATCAGGACTTTGCGGTGAACGACCTGCCCGACGAAGCTTCGTTGTCATACGTCCGAGAAGGGTATCTAACGTGGGCATCCGAGTTGCTCCAGTGTCAGTGGCGTTTCAACGATGCGTTCGCCCTGTCGAAGCCGTCACGGGCCGGTTCCGATGATGAACGATTCGCCTCGGAACTGCAGACTGCCTGCCTTCTCCGGGAAACAGGAGAGGTTGAGCGCGCTCACAGCGAGTTCTCCCGCCTGATGGCCACCGACATCGTGCGAACCAACATGTCCTTTCAATGCGACCTTCTTGGAGTGCTCGGACGCTCTCGCGAAAAGGAGATGGCCTTGGAAATGCTCAAGCGATCCTGGAAACAGGACGCATCCATCAACCTCGAATATGTCAAAGCTCTCGCTCGAGGCCTCCATGCCCGTCAACTCTCCCGTCCCCGCATCATGCACGGTGATGGCGAAGAAACCGCCTGGGCTTGCGACTGGTGGCGTTTTCACCAATCCATGGATGACAAGGTTGACAAAGACGAGGCCGCAAGCAGGACGTGGAAGTGGATGGAGCGGCGCCCGACCGGCGCCGAATTGGCGGCCCTCGTAAATGCCATGTCCGAAAAATCCGTGCGGATACCCGAAGAGGTGCGCCGAACCGTGTGGAGACTGGTCGGACGCGCCTGCGAAGACGATCATCGCGAGGATCTGGCCCTCAAGCTCTATCAGCAGATGGGGCACGATGGATCTGTGCTCGAGGGCAATCTCTTCGCCCGTCGTGCGAAATGGGCGGAAGCCGCGGCGGGTTATCGCAAGGCGGACGCGAATAACGCCCCCGCGATGTATCTTCAAGGGGTCGTCCTCACGAAAAGCGGTGACGCCGAGTCGGGGAGAAAACTGATGTCACAGGCTCAGTTGCTCGCTGGTGCCTCGGAAGAGTGGTATCTGGGAATGGCGGACAAGCTGGACGATGCGAGGCTGCCGCAGGAGGCGGCAGCTCTCGATCGTTTCCGCGCGGTGACGCGTCCGTTGTTCACCGCGATGTTTGAGGTGCCGTCCCGGGAAATCAATCGGCGCGAGTCCCCAACGGAGGGGTTTTTTGTCCGCGCGGCGATGTATGAAAACGGCCTATTGGGTGCGATTCCCCATTATCAGGTTGGCTTTTTCAATCCGAGTGAACAGTGCCTGCTTGCGCCCAGACATGTTCATTGGCTGCGCCTGATGGGCTTTCTGCAGAAGGAAGACATGGACTCCGCCTTGAGCGAAGCGCGCGTCTGTCAGTCGTTCCTCCCGGGTGATATTCACGTCGCGCACGAACTCCTGCCCGCGCTGGAAGCCCGCGGCCGTCGCGGCGAGGCGGACCGGTTTTTCCAGGATGTGTCCGGGTTTCTCGACAAGCTCTGTGCCGATTTCCCAAAATTTGCCACGGCGCACAACGACCTGGCTTCGCTCGAAGCCGATGCGGGACGAAAACTCGACGACGCTCTTCTCCACGCGCGCAAGGCGACGGAGCTGGAGCCGGACCGGGCAGAATTCTGGGCGACGCTGGCCGAAGTTTGCCACCGCCGGGGGGAGCGCGACGCCGCCCTCACTGCGATCACCAAATCCGTGGATCTTGATCGCTCCAATGGCGGTTATGAAACGCAACTCAAGCGATATCAGAAGGAGAAGAAAGCCTCCGGTCCGAATTGATGATCGTCACGGAACAGTCGAAGTCAACGCGCTGATCACAAGCCAAGGATTATTTCAAAATCTTCATCACATGGGTTGACACCGTTTCTCAGGGTGCTATCTTGAAAAGAGGACTAAAAAGGTCTTAATTACCTTTTTCCGCCACAATCCATTTTACCATGCAAATCACACGCGCAGGAGAATATGCCATCATGGGCGCAACGTGCCTTGCCCGCCGTGGTCTGGGAAAGGCGGTCATGATTCATGAAGTTTGCAAGGAGGAACACATTCCGCGGAGTTTCCTCGCCAAAATTTTTCAGGCACTGACCAAGGCCGGCATCGTGCGCTCCCAGCGCGGCATCCGTGGCGGCTTCACGCTGGCGCGCCCTTCCGCGGAAATCACGGTGCTCGAGGTGCTCGAGGCCATCGAGGGCAAGCTCGCCTTCGACCGACGCCTGCAGGAGCCGGCCAGCTGCCACGATACGCACGCCTGCACGCTGTGCGACCTTTTTACCGAAGCCCAACACCGCGTGAGGGAAATCATGGGCAGCACCACGCTCGCTGATCTCACGCGACCCAAGGCCGAGGTAATGAAACGAATCCAGGGCGGCAATCTGCACAACGGCAACGGCCCTCGTGCCCGCGCGCTCCAAACCATTTAGGCAATCAAAACAGGAGGAATTATGTCTGACACGAAAGAATACACGCTCTACAACGACAAGGTCATGGACCATTTCATGAACCCACGCAACATGGGCGACATCCAGGATGCCGACGGCGTGGGCGAAGTGGGTGCCGCTGCCTGCGGCGACATCATGAAAATCTCGCTCAAGATCCAGGATGGCAAAATCCAGGATGCGCGCTTCAAGACCTTCGGCTGCGGCTCGGCCATCGCATCCAGCTCCATGGCCACCGAGCTCATCAAGGGACGCACCATCGAGGATGCGTTGAAGTTTTCGAACCAGGAGGTCGTGGACGCCCTCGGCGGCCTCCCGCCCGTAAAAATCCATTGCTCTGTGCTCGCAGAGGAAGCCCTCAAGGCCGCCCTCGAGGACTATGTTAAAAAACATCCCGAGGCGGTAGAACACGCAGAAACAGCTGCAACGAAGTAAAAGTTTTGGAAATCAGGAGATTGCGCGCAGCCACACGGTTGCGAAAAGGCCGTGCCTCCCGCCTTGTCTGTAGCGCGATTTCCTTTTTTGCCTGCGCAGGGTAAATTCTGCATTCTTCATTTTTAATTCTTCATTCTCCCCCATGGCTTCCCGCACTGTATTTCTCGATCACCTCTCGGCCACACCCGTGGATCCACGGGTGTTCGACGCCATGAAGCCCTATTTCACGGAGGTCTTCGGCAACCCGTCAAGCCTCCACCGTTACGGGCTCCAGGTGCGTGACGCCCTCAGCAAGGCCCGCGAGCAATTCGCCTTCCTCATCAACGCCGAAAGCCCTGAAGAAATCCTATTCACAAGCGGCGGCACCGAGGCCAACAACCTCGCGATCAAGGGCATCGCCTACGCCAACCAGCGCAAGGGCAATCACATCATCATCGCCGAGACGGAACATCCCAGCATCCTCGAATCCATCGCCTTCCTCGAAAAACAGGGCTTCACACACAGCAAGGTGCGAGTGGACAAACTGGGCATATTGAACCCCGACGATGTGCGCAACGCGATCACGGACAAAACCATTCTCATCGCAGTTCACCATGTGAACCACGACATCGGCTCGATCCAGCCCATCGCCGAGATCGGAAAGATTGCCAATGAAAAGGGCATCGCGTTTTTCAGTGACGCCACCGCAAGCGCGGGCTGGGTGCCGATTGACGTGCGCGCGATGGGCGTGAACGCGTTGAGTTTTGCGCCGCATCGTTTCTACGGGCCAAAAGGCGTGGGCGTCCTCTACCGCAACCGCAAGGCGCGCCTCGTCTCAATCATTCACGGCGGCGTGCAGGAAAACGGTCGTCGCGCCGGCACCGAAAATGTTCCTGCCATCGTGGGCGGCGGACTCGCCGCCGAGCTCGCCCGCAAGGAAATGCCCCAGCGCATCGAGCACGTTCAAAAACTCCAGAAGCGCCTGATGGATGGCCTTTCCACGAAGGTTCCCTATTTGAAAATCAACGGACCGCCCTGCGGCCCGCATCGCTCGCCCAGCAACGTCTCGCTCGCCACGGAATTCATCGAGGGCGAAGGCCAGCTCCTCCTTCTCGACCACCATGGCGTCTGCGTCGCCAGCGGCGGAAGCTGCGTCTCCAAATCACTCAAGGTTTCGCACGTGCTCAGCGCCATCGGGCTGGATCACGCGCTCGCGCAGGGCTCGATCATCATGACGCTCGGCAAGGACAACACGGAGTCCGACATGGATTACGTGGTTGAGACCATGGCCAAGATCGTGGAGAAACTGCGGACCATGTCGCCGATGTGGGACGAATTTCAGCAGGGAAAAATAGATTCCACCATCGCGCCGCGCGGCATCGGCAAGTCATTCACCGAGCACGCCGCCGCCGTCTCCGGCCATCGCGAGGAACGCTCAACCACGCGGTGACAACCTCTTCGTTTCGGAGAGCCTCTCGCAAAGACGCCAAGGCGCAAAGCCCTTTGTCCCGCATTTCTCCGCAGATTCCGCCGATGGACGCAGATTTCGAGATGGCCGTCTGCCACGCCAATCCGATCGTCACCACTGTGACGATCGGATTGGCGTGGCAGGGAATCAGGGCCTTTGCGCCTTGGCGTCTCTCACCTCGCCGAAGCCTACGGCGTAGCGCGGGTTGCGCGAAACCTCTCCGCCCTTGTTCTCTCAGCCCAAACATGTGACATTTCACACTTTGCCATGCCACTCACCCAGGACCAGGTTCGTGATGCGCTCAAGCGCGTGAAATATCCCGGCTTCAGCCGTGATATTGTCTCGTTTGGAATCGTCCAGCAGATCGTTCTCCAGGACAAGCGTTGCTCCGTCAACATGACGCTCACCACGGGAGACACCAAGATCGCCGACCAGATTCGCAAGGAGAGCGAGGAAGTTTTACGCGATCTCGACGGGCTTGAGAGCATCGTGGTGAACGTCAACGCGCACGCCGCCGTGCCAGCGGGCGGCGCATTCCAGCAGAATCAGGTGAAGGGCATCCGTTACGCCGTCGCCGTCGCCAGCGGCAAGGGCGGCGTGGGCAAGTCCACGGTGTCAGTGAATCTCGCCATCGCCCTCTCGCAACTAGGCGCGAGAGTCGGTCTCATGGATTGCGACATTTACGGGCCAAGTATTCCGCTGATGATGAATGTGAAGACGCCGCCCACCGCCGAAAACGACAAGCTCATTCCCATCACAAGTTACGGCGTCAAGCTCATGAGCATGGGATTTCTCATGGACCCCGATGCGCCCGTGATCTGGCGTGGACCGATGATCACGCGAACGATCCAGCAATTCGTCCACAACGTGGAATGGGGCGAGCTCGATTATCTCGTGATCGATCTTCCCCCCGGCACCGGTGACGCCCAGCTTTCGCTCTGCCAGACGCTCCCGCTTTCCGGCGCGGTGATGGTGACCACTCCGCAGGAGGTGGCCCTCATTGATGTCCGCAAGGCGGCGGCGATGTTTCACAAGGTGAACGTGCCGATCCTTGGCGTGGTGGAAAACATGAGTTACTTTTTGTGTCCGAGCGACCAGAAGCGTTACGATATTTTCGGCGAAGGCGGCGGGCAGCGCGAGGCGACACGGTTGAACGTGCCGCTGTTCGGCCAGATCCCGTTGGAGATTGCGGCGCGGCAGGGTGGAGACACCGGCGTGCCGCTGATGGTGTCGGGTGCAAAATCGACGGCGGGGAAGGCGTTCCTGCAAGTGGCGGAAAATCTTCGCAAGCGACTTCCATGAGCGGTCATTGGCTATTCCGTTTTCTGCGGGATGTTTTCTCTTTTGTAGGAGCCGCTGGCAGCGGCTCCTACAGGAAAATACTGTTAGCATGAATGCCACGCCCCAGAGCGAGCTCACGCTGGAAAAAATCTACGGCGCGCTCAAAAACTGTTACGACCCCGAGATGCCCGTCAACATCGTGGACCTCGGCCTGATCTACGACGTGCAGATCAAGGAAGGCGGACGCGTGGACGTGAAGATGACGCTCACCACGCAGGGTTGCAGCATGGGCGCAAGCATTTCACGCGACGCCGAGGCAAAGGTGCTTGGCCTGGAAGGAGTCGAGAAAGCCCACGTCGAAATCGTCTGGGACCCGCCATGGACTCAGAACATGATCTCGGAAGCAGGACGGAAGAAGCTGGGGATGGAGTGAGGAGATTACGGATTTCGAAATCGCCCATCGGATAAGGTTCACCCCTGCTTGTCGGTGATGCGCTCGATCTTGTGTTTCGCGGAGCCGGACATGCCGATCACCATTCCGACGCCCACGATGATGGTTCCGAGGATGTGGCCCATCCGGACATTTACGTTGGGCAAAAGCCAGACGCTCAGGAAGGGGAGGCAGACGACGTAGAGGTTCGTGTAGGGCACCCAGGTGTGGACGGGGTATTTGGAGAGGACGAAAAATCCCCAGCTGTAGATGTACCCGGTGAGTCCCGCGCCCAGGGCGAACACGATCACCATCCAGTCACCCGTCACGTATTGCTTCACGTTGACGTTTGCGATGAATGCGAGGATGGCGAGCGCGAGCGACGCGTAACCGAACTTGAAGATTTCACGCCAGACCACAAACGCATTGGCGCTCACCTTGCGCGTGGCCAGTTGCACGGACTTGTTGTTGAGGACCTGCTGGGAACAGAGGCAGAGGTTGATGACGATGATCCAGATGATGGCCTTCGTGTCGAGGGAGTCCAGCCCGTGCTTGGGCTCACCGCTGCTCATGATCACATGCCTCAGCCACTCCAGCGAATCCAAGCGCACGTAAGGGACTGCAAGCCCGATCAGGACCAGCACCGTGCCGATCCAGTGCTGCTTCGTCACGGTGGAACCGAACATCAACCCGGTGAAGATCGGCAGAAGAAGAAGATAGACGTTGATGCTGGGGGCCCACAGGTGCGGAGAATATTTTGCGATGATGACGAAACCGAAGTTTTCGATGACACCGGTGAAGGAGCAGATGGAGACGGTGAGCACGGCAGCAACACCCGGCCAGAATTCACGCCAGGGGCGGCCCTTGACCGCCTCGACTGCGACTGCAACGACAGCCCAGGAAAGTTTGAAAAGTTCGCGCCACCAGGTGATGACGACGGCTGTGGTCATTTCGGGCAGTCCCTGGGTGGGGGCAGCAGGTTTGCCCGATCCATCCTTTGGCTGCCCTGACTGGTCGGAGCGATTGCGTGCGAGGCTCAGCAGAAGTTGCTGCCCGCCCAGGGCCGCGTTGATGATGAGCAGGACGCCGATGATGGACCATTCCATGGATGACTGTGACAGTATCGGGTTGCCCGGATTTATCCATCCCGATCTTTTGTCAGTCTAGAGACGGGGAGGAGCGAAGAGGATCAGGTAGGCATAGAGGACGGGTGCGGTGAAGAGGAGGCTGTCAATCAGGTCGAGGGCGCCGCCGATGCCGGGGAGCACGCCGCCAGAGTCTTTCACGTTCGTTTCGCGTTTCAACAGGGATTCCGCGAGGTCGCCCACCACGCCCATCAGTCCAAGCAACACGCCCAGGATGATCGCGTCGGTGTAGTGGAAGCCGAGCGGTTCCACGCGGGGCTGCAGGTATTTGAATGCGGTGATGCTGGCGATGAGGGCGATGACGAGCCCGCCAATGAATCCCTCCCACGTCTTGTTGGGGCTGATGCGCGGGATCATCTTGTGACGTCCGAACAGCCGCCCCGTGCCGTAGGCGCCGATGTCGCAGAATTTGGTCACGACCACGAGATAGAAGACAAACACGGGCTCGATGGGGCCGCCGTAAAGAAATTTGATCTTGGGGATGAATCCAAAGAGCCACGGGATGTAGAGCACGCCCAACAACGTGTTTGCGATCGTCTGAATGCCAGCGGGATTATGCTTGTCCGTCAGCTGCCGGATGAAAAGCCCAAGCACAAGACTGACGAGCAGCAGGACTTCAAACACATTGGCATGTTCGTGGCGTTGCACGCTGAACCACCAGATGCCGGCGGAAAGCAGGATGCCACCGGTGAGGCCCCACGCGCGGGAACACCGTTGCCCCCCTTTTTCCAGCATGTCGTAAAACTCCCAGAGCGCAATCGTCGCGATCAGGCAGCAGAAGAGCGCGGCTGCCAGGGGCGGAAGATAAAAAATCACCGAGAGCAGGATGGCCCACAGCGCGATGGAACTGATGAGTCGTTTTGCAAACATGGAAGGATTTTATCAAATCACCCGTGGGCATGGGATGCCACGCCCCCGAAACGCCGCTGGCGTTGGCCGTACTCGCGCACCGCATCGAGGAATTGCTCCTTGCCGAAATCGGGCCAGAGCACGGGTGACACCACGAATTCAGCGTATGAAATCTGCCAGAGGAGAAAATTGCTCAACCGCAGCTCGCCGCTGGTCCGGATGATCAGGTCGGGGTCGGGATAATCCCGCGTGTAGAGATGGCTCGCGAGGAGCGTCTCGTTCACATCCTCGGGCGAGATGAGCCCGCGCGCCACCTCGCGCGCGATCTGCTGCGCGGCCAGCGTGATCTCGCGCCGGGCGCCATAGCTGAGGGCAAGGACAAGCTTCAAGCCGGTGTTTCCGCTTGTGGCCTTGCGGGTGAGATCGAGCTGCTTGCGCACGCGCACCGGCAGGTCCTCGATCTGGCCGATGGAGTGGAGCTGCACGTTGTTTTCGTTGAGCTCGCCGATTTCATTTTTTAGAAAATCCTCCAGCAACCGCATCAGCGCCTCCACTTCCGACTTGGGACGACTCCAGTTCTCCTGTGAAAAGGCATAGAGAGTGAGATATTGGACACCGATCTCCCCCGCGGTGCGCACGACGGTGCGGACGGATTCCACACCACGCCGGTGGCCGCGGATACGCGCCAACATGCGACCCTTCGCCCAGCGGCCGTTGCCATCCATGATCACCGCAATGTGGCGGGGGACGCTGCCGAGGCCGTGTGTGTTTGGGTAGGACTTCACAAGAAATTAAGAATGAAAAATAAAGAATTAAGAATGCGGAGCATCCCTTGGATTTATGATCAAATTCTCAATTCTTCATTCTTAATTCTCAATTTTTGACAAAAATCGTCTCATCCCTCCGCGGGCCCACGGACACGATTGAGATGGGGGCGCCGGTGTGGCGGCTGATGGCGTTCAGATAAATTCGCGCGTTTTTGGGAAGATCGCGGAACCGGCGGATGTGCTTCGTCGAGGTCTGCCAGCCTTTGTAGGTCTGGTACACAGGCTTGCATCGGCGCAATGTGTCGAGGTCCATCGGCACGGTGTTGTAACGCCTCGCTCCATCCTTGTAGGCCACGCAAATTTTCAGCTCGGACATGTGGTCGAGCACGTCGAGCTTCGTCACCGCGATGTGATTGATGCCGTTGATGCGCTGGGCGTAACGCGTCACCACGGAATCAAACCACCCGCACCGCCGTCCGCGCCCCGTGGTGCGGCCGAACTCGTCGCCAATTTTCTGGATCTCCGAGCCCAGCTTTGGGTCGTACTGCGTGGGGAACGGCCCCTCGCCAACGCGCGTGGTGTAGGCTTTCATCACGCCCACCACGCGGTCAATGCGCGTGGGCGGCACGCCGCTGCCGACACATGCGCCGCCCGCAGTCGGGTGGGACGAAGTCACGTACGGATAGGTTCCGAAATCAATATCGAGCAGCGTTCCTTGTGCGCCCTCGAAGAGGATCTTCTTTTTCTGCGCCATCGCGTCGTGCAGCAGCGCAACGCCGTCGCGGATGAAGGGGCGCAGAAAACGCGCGGCGCTGAGATATTCGGACCAGACGTTGTCGAAGCGCAGCGGCTTGATCCCGAACGAGCGCACGATGGCATTGTGTTCGGTCACCTTCGCCCTGAGTTTTTCGCGGAAGCGGACGGGCTGGAGCATGTCGAGGGCGCGCAGCCCGGTGCGCGCGGCCTTGTCGCCATACGCGGGACCGATGCCGCGCTTGGTGGTGCCAATCCTGTCTTTGCCTTTGCGATGCTCACGCAACTCGTCGAGCAACTTGTGGCCCGGAAGCACAAGGTGGGCGATTTCCGAGACAACGAGGTTTTTGGGCGTCACGCGGATTCCCTGGCGTCGCAGGCCCCGGATTTCCTTTACCAGTGCCACGGGATCCACCACCACGCCGTTGCCGATCAGGCATACCTTGCTCCGGTGCAGGATGCCCGACGGAATGAGGTGCAGCACGTACACATTTTTTTCGATGTGCACCTCATGGCCCGCGTTGCTCCCGCCCTGGTACCGCACGACGAAGTCGGATCGCTCGGTCAAAAGGTCGATAATCCGCCCCTTGCCTTCGTCACCCCACTGTCCGCCAACGAGAATTGTGTTCATAAGCAAAAAAAAACCGAAATTATTCCCGCGAGTTCGCGGAAGTAATTCCGGGTCTGAAATTACCGAGAGACACTATGGAGCTTGTCCGGAAAAATCAATTCCAAACGTGTGACGGAAACGAGGGACAAACCCGATCAGGACGGTTTACCGGGGGGCTGAAGTTCAATCTTGAGGGTATTGCCGAAGGGCTTGGGCGCCTCGGATGGGGCATGGGCGGGCGCACCGGGGTGAGCGGGATGATTCTGGGTCTCGGGGGAGGCGATTTTTGGCTTGGCTTTGCCGGGCACGAGGATGACGTGGAGATTTTTTCCGAGAAGGCGGGGCTGGGTGTCCGTGTGCCCATAGGCGGCGACATCCTCCTGGATGCGTTGCATCAGCTTGAGGCCGTATTCCTGATGTTGCATTTCACGTCCTCGAAAATAGAGCGACATTTTTACGCGCATGCTTTTCTGAAGGAATTCGATCCCGTGGCGGACTTTGATATTGTAGTCGTTGTCGCTGATATTGACGTGGAATTTCAATTCCTTGAGCTTGGAGGCGTGCGTATTGCGTGCCTCGCCTTTGTGTTTCTTGGCCTGCTCGTAGCGGAATTTTCCGAAATCCACGATGCGGCAGACGGGGGGCTTGGCCTCGGGCGAGATCTCCACGAGATCGAGGCCGCGCTCCGAGGCGAGCTTGAGCGCGTTGCTGGTGGGCATGACGCCGATCTGGGTTCCGGTTTCCGAAATCACGCGCACTTCCGTGGCGCGGATGCGATGGTTGACGCGAATCTGGTTCTTGTACGGATTCATGCGTGAAATCATGCGACTCTCCGGCTGTTTCCAATCTGGGGCGCAGCAACGGGAAGACGCGGACAAACCATGGGAAGAAGGGGCTGCATGCAGCTTACTGGCGGGAGCCGGCTTCCAGCGAAATGCGTTTCACAAGCACATCCACTGCGCCCTCATCCTGCCCTGCGCGGCTGCGCACTGCGACTGGGCGGCTGAACGCTTCGTGAGCGTGAACCGCGGGCAAACAATGATTTTGAGAGAGTTGGGCATTCCGAATACTGGCGGATATCCTCTCATTTTCCTGAAGCGCTGTCACGCGAATTCTTTCCGATCAAGCTGTTCGTGCCTTGATTGCGGCAAGGATGTCCGAGACCGCTTCAGCGCGCGGCTTCACCCCCACATTGCCCTTGCCGTGAACGCGAATGCTGACGGCGCTGGCGGCCATGTCGCGCGGCCCGATCACGAGCATGGTGTGGACCTTGGCCTGCTCGGCGCGCTGAACCTTGCCGTTGATCTTGTCGGTGCCAAAGTCGCCCTCAGCGCGAACCATGCTGGCGCGGAGCTCGGTCACGATTTCCCTTGCGTAATTCACAAGGGCATCATCGTCGCCGATCGTGAGCACGCGGACCTGCTCGGGTGCAAGCCAGAGCGGGAAGTTGCCGGCGTAGTGCTCGATGAGGAAGGCAATGAAGCGCTCATGCGTGCCGAGTGGCGCGCGATGGATGCAGAGCGGCGTCTTCTCAGAATTGTCGCGATCCTTGTACACGAGTCCGAAACGTTTGGGCACGGCGAAGTCCACCTGGTTGGTGGCGATGGTGAACTCGCGTCCGATCGCACTCCACACCTGGACGTCAATCTTCGGTCCATAGAACGCCGCCTCGTTCGAAACCTCGACGAAATTGATGCCGCTGTTTTTGAGGACGTCACGCACCATGGTCTCAGTCTGGATCCAAAGCTCCGGCTCATCCACGTACTTCTTGCCAAGCCCCTCCTTGCTGTGGGTGCTGAAACGCATCTGGTATTTTTCGAGTCCGAAGATCTTGAAGTACTTCAGGTACATCTCGTTCACCGCGTTGAACTCGGTGGCAAACTGTTCTGTGGTGCAATAGATGTGCGCGTCATTCATGTTGAGCGAGCGCACGCGCATGAGGCCGAGGAGTTCGCCCGATTGTTCATAACGATAGCAGCAACCGTATTCGGCAAGACGGAGGGGAAGATCACGATAACTGCGCGGTTCCGCCGCAAAGATGCGGTGGTGATGCGGGCAGTTCATGGCTTTGAGGAAATAAAATTCAGCATCAGGCAAATTCCTGAGCGCTTTACTGGCGCTCCGATGCTCGGTGTAGAGCTCGCTGATCCTGGGTGGTAATTTCCCCAATGCCGCTTCCTCACCTAAGAGCACTTTTTCAACGTATGTCATTGCGTTTTCCTCGTCTACTCCACGCAATTTAGCGTCGGCACGACTTAGCTCGCAAACTTGAGCCCATAACCTTTCCGTCTTAATTTCCAATTCAGACCGAAGTTTTTCATTTTCATCGAATTCCATTGGCGGAAACATGCTCTCTGCATAATACGGTAGGTGCCCGCTGGTCTTGTACATTTTCTCCTTCGCGATATGCGGCGTGCGAACCCGCACATATCCGGCGGCGAATTCGGTTTCTTTGGCCAGTTTTTCCAACTCCTCGACGATCGCGGTACCATTGGGCAGCCAGAGTGGGAGGCCGGGGCCGACGTATTCGGTGTCCATCACGTACAAGCCCATCTCGGCACCGAGCTTTCGATGGTCGCGCTTCTTACTCTCCTCAATCATCGTGAAGTATGCCTCCATCTCGGTCTTGTTCTTGAACGCCGTCCCGTAGATGCGCTGGAGCTGGGGATTTTTTTCGTCGCCCTTGTAGTAGGCGCTGGCGACGTGCGTGAGCTTGAACGCACCGATGTTGCCGGTGCGCATCACGTGCGGACCGGCGCAGAGGTCAATGAACTCGCCGTTCTTGAAATACGTAATCGATTCGCCCTCGGGAATGCCCTGGACGATGTCGAGTTTGAATCTACTCGGAACGGCGCGGTCGCCAAGCGCGGCGAGGCGGCCCTTCTGGGCGTCGGCCAGCGCCTGGTCGCGCGTGACAACGACCTTCTCAAAAACCTGGTTCGCCTTGACGACCACCTTCATCTCCGCCTCGATCTTGGCGAAGTCATCGGGGCTGATGCGATGGGCAAGGTCTACGTCGTAGTAGAAACCATTTTCAACAGGCGGCCCCGCGGCAAACTGCGCATCGGGCCAGAGTTTTGCAATGGCGGTGGCGAGCACGTGGGCGCACGAATGGCGCAAGCGCTCGATGTCGCTCATCTTGGCGCGCTGGTCCGGCGTTTTGCGCTCGGAATCTGGAGTTTCTTCTTGCACAGGGCCGGTCATCCTCTCCAACGCGGATGGGCAGGTCAAGATTTACCGGGCGCTGTCCGCTCCGGCTTGAGATAAATCACCAGCCGCGTTCCCTCGATGTGGTACAGCTTGTGCTTGAGGGAGAGAGCGCGCAGGAAACGGCGGATGTCGCGATGCTGCACGTTGTAATCATGCCAGACGATCACCCCTCGCTCCGCCAGGATGTCCATGGCATTGCGGGTGTCGGATTCCAGGTGATGGTACGAATGGCCGCCGTCAATGAAGCAAAACTCGATCCTGCCGCGGAAGGGAGAGAAGTCGAATTCCAGCGAGTTGCCGAAATGCTGCACCACCTTGTGGGCCGCGTCGGATTCCTTGTACAGTTTGCCGATCTCGGATTCCTTGAGCCGTTCATGCGTCTCGGTGTCCGAATGATATTCCACGAGCGAATAGACGTGGGCGTAATCGCTGAGCGAATGATCCACCGGCAGGTTCAGGGTGTGCACGATGGCATCGGGCGGCGAATTCTTCGCCAGGTGATACGTGGAGAAACCATCGAAGGTGCCGATTTCGAAAAGCGCCTTCGGCTTGAATCCCTGGATGATGTAGGCGATGGCGATGCCTTCCTGGAAATTGATGTTTCCGAATTGATTGGCAAACTGGAGATGGAGATGCGGGTTCGGCCCTCCGAGAAGAGCCTGCAGGCCGACCAGGTCAACGGACTCAATGTGGCGCCCGTAGGAAAGCTGGAGATTGATCACCCCATCCACAAAATTGCGGAGATAATGATGGATGAAGAGCTTTGAGTTTTTGAACAGGTAGTACGGGACCAGGAGGATGTTGAACGCGATCTTGTACAGGACGTACAACAGGGTGAGTAATCTCGAAATAAACATGGCGCGCGACCTTGAACCGGTATTGATCCCCAAACCATCGGGCCGATCCAGCAAAAACGAGGATCAGGCGCTCAACTTCCGAGCGCCCTGGACCACATAGATTCCGCCGGAGACCAGCGTGCAGAGGGTCGCCAGCACCAATGGCGGCAGCCAGTAAAGATCCCACAGGTTCATCAACACCAGCCCGACCGTGATCATTTGCAGCGCGCTCGCCGCCTTGCCCGTCCAGTGTGGCTGAATCTCAAAGCTGCGCCCCATCATGAACACCACCGCGACGCCAAGCACCACGATGAGGTCGCGGCTGATCACCAGGATCGGAAACCAGAGTGGCATGGGCATGAATGCTTCGCCCGGATTCAAGCCGAGGAGCAGCAATGCGCTCAGTAGCAGCGCCTTGTCTGCGATCGGATCGAGAATACTGCCCAGCCGCGTCACCTGCTTCATTCTGCGCGCGACGAAGCCGTCCACTCCATCCGTCCCCGCGGTGAGCGCGAATAATCCCACCGCCGTCCAATGCAGCCATTCACGCGGGACGCCAGCCTTCACGCCCTGCGCGTAATACACTGCCGCCATCACAAAGAACGGAATCATTGCGATCCGCATCAGGGTGATGATGTTGGCCAGGGTCATGACGGGTATATAACCCAACAAAAGACAAAATGAAAGCTCGTAGCCGTGTTCGCCAGAACGCGGACCCCCGGGGCCAAACTCTTGCGAGTTCGGCTACAAATGGCCAATTCGGCTACGATCGGAATCGAGTCCATCTGCTCAAGAAGGCAAGAAGGCAAAACCCAAGGCACATTCGCGGGAACCAATCGCCGAAACGGACCGACCACGTGGGGGACGAGTTCCATCGGCAATCGAGGGGCGCGGTCCAGAACCCCCTCGTGAATGGCTTCAACTGGGTGTATTGGATTTCTCCCATCGTCGAAATCATTGCGGTAACGCCGTTATTCGTGCAGCGCACGAGGGGACGGCGGGTTTCGATGGTGCGGAACACCGAATTCGCCAGGTGCTGCGCCGCTGCCGGGGAATCCTGAAACCACGCATCGTTGGTGAGGTTCACGATCACATCAGCCCCCTTCCGTACCAGCTCACGCGACAGGGATGGGAGCGTGTCCTCGAAGCAAATGACAATGCCCAGTTTTCTGGATGCGGCTTGAATCAGGACGGGTTCCCCGCCGCTATCGAAGCTCCCCGGAATCGGCGTCAGCTTGCGCATCCATGGAATCTGTTTTTCAAATGGAACGTATTCGCCGAAGGGCACGAGGTGGATCTTGTGATAAGGACGTTCAAATGTGCCGTCGGGGTGGATGAGAATCGCGGCATTATAATAACTCACACGCCAGCGGTCCTCGCGCGTGACCGTCGCTTTTTCCTTCGTCGCATCCAGGGTTCCAAGCAGGATTGGGATTTTCGCGCGCGCGGCAATTTGTTGCAGCCACATCCGGCTTTCGACGTCGTACAGGGGGCCGTCCACCAGGGCTGTTTCGGGCCAGAGGATGAGGTCGGGCTTTGTGGCAGCGGCAGTGAGGGTGAGTTGTTCGAGGATCCTGCGCTGGTCGTCGCGCTTCATCGCCTCGTACTTTGCATTCTGCGGGATGTTTGGCTGGATGAGTGAAAAACTGGCGGGCTTCCACATTCTTTCCGCATGGGCGCCAGCCAGTTGGAATTGCCCCAGGCATCGCATGCCCACGTAAAGGCAGAATGCGACGAGAAAAACGGCCGCGGAAAATTCATAGCGCCACGATCGGGCCGAAAAACGCTCGATCTTCAAACGCCGCCACGTAAGCCAGAGCGAGATGTTGAAAAAAAGAATCACAAACGAAAGCCCGTGAACCCCGGTCCATTCGACAACCTGGATCAGGGCGAGGTTTCGATATTGGGAGACAGCGGCGAAGTTCCAGGGAAACCCACCCAACAGCCAGCCGCGCAACCATTCCAGCGCGACCCAACCGCATGCGCCGAGTGCTGCCAGAAGAATGTGCGACACGCCGGCGACGGCCTTCCAGCGTCGCCGGATCAAGCTCATCCACCACGCCCACACCCCTGTGAAGAGGGCGAGGTAGGCGGCCAGGGCGGGCATCGCGGGATAGGAAACGTGAACGAGCCAGAAAATCGTACAGAGCCAGAACACGAGCCCGGCGACAAAGCCATACAGAAACGGACGCGCACAGGAGGCATCAGGCTCGATGGGCAGCAACTGGCTGATCAGCGGCAACCAGGCGATCCATGCAAGCGAAGCCATCTTCCATGGCTCATACCCCGCAGCCATGAGTGCGCCGGAGAGAGTTGCCAGGGCCCAAGGCAGAATGCGTTTCGCAAATTGTTTCATCGAATGACACAACGCATAGCTGAATCCGGGCGCGGCGACGAGCGGGATTGATCAGGGCTTTTCCGAAATGTAGGAGCCGATGCCATCGGCGATTTCCGCACGGACCCATGTCGCCCGGTCGCCGCTGACAGCGGCTCCTACAAAAATCAATAACACGATCTCAATTCCAGGGTTGCTCTTGGCTTCAAGGTTGATTAGGTTGCGGTACGGACTCACCACCATGCCCACCATCGAATTTCTGATCGAAAACAAGAAGGTCAAAGTCGGCAAGTATTCTAATTTGCGCGGCGCAACCCTCAAGAATGGGCTGGAGGTTTACGTGGGCGTGGACCGCGTCACCAATTGCAGCGGACACGGCCTTTGCGGCAAGTGCATCATGGAAATCGTGGAGGGCGCGGAAAATCTGAGTCCCAGGACAGCGGTCGAAAATTTCCAGCTCCAGGGCAGGCCCGCGAACACCCGCCTCTCCTGCCAGGCGGAAGTGCTTGGGGATGTGTGTGTGGTCACCAACTTCACGCCCAAGCCATCCCGTCAATGACCGCCACGCAACCCGCTCCCGCCCGCTCTCTTCATAAGGTTTCGTCGTCGCTTGGTTTCTGGAAGGTGCATGATCCCGCCATTCGCACGGACTTGATGTCCACCATCCTGCGCACCGACATGGGCTGGTGGCTCGTGGATCCCGCGCCGGTGGAGCGTCGGGCGCTGGACGAATTCACGGGGGATGGCCTTCGCTTGCTGGGCATACTCCTGACGAATGAAAATCACGAGCGCGACGCGGCCGGGCTTTCGCAGGAGCTGGGCATCCCGATCCACTCGCACGAGGCTGCGCTCGGGCGGATGGACCTTCAGCCGGACTTTTTCTTTCGCGACGGAGAGGTTCTCAAAGGCGGCGTGCGGGTCATCCATCTTCCCGGGGCGACCGAGGGCGAAACCTGCTTTTGCGACGAGCGCAGCGGGACGCTGGTGATGGGCGATGCGTTGATCCATCTGAAGAAAACCGGCTTCACCTTTTTGCCCGACAAATATTGCAGGGACCCGGAACAATCCAGAAAGTCCCTGCGATCCCTGCTGGACAGGAAATTCGATGTGATGGCGTTCGCGCATGGCGAGCCAATCATGTCGGGCGCGAAACAACAGTTAACTGAATTGCTCCAATCATGAAAACACTCCGCCTGCTTCTCGGCCTCGGCATTCTTGCGCTCATCGCGGGTTGCGAAACCACGGGTTCACGTTCCACCGGAATGAACTCATCACGCGGCCCATCCGGTGAATTTCGCGGTGCGTGGGTGTATGACCCGCGCGAATTTGATCCCGACACGGTGGTGAAAAATCTCAAGGACGCCGGCTTCAACGCGGTCTTTGTCCGCCTGAGCTCGGCGGGCGCGGCGTATTATCCCAGCAAGGTGCTGCCCCAGGCTCCTGGCACTCGCATGGATTACGCGCAGGCCTATGCCGATGCGGGGCGGAAGTACGGCGTGGAAGTTCATGCCTGGCATGTCTGCTTCATGATGCATTACGCCCCCGCGGGCGACGTGAAGGATGCGATCCGCCAGGGCGAGGTGATGCGCAGCCCCAAGGGCAAGGCGCTGCGTCCGACCTACAACGTGCCCGTGCGCACCCCTGCCCTCGCGTCGAACCGCGCTCTGGAGCGGGACGCCATGGTGGAGCTTGTGACAAAATATCCGCTGGACGGCGTGCAGTTTGATTACATCCGCTATTTCAGCACGAGCGTGGATTACAGCGCCACGTCGAGGGCGGCATTTGAGAAGGAGATGGGAGGCAAGGTGAAAAGCTGGCCTCATGACGTGATGGATGGCCGCTTGAAGGAGCGCTATCACCAGTGGAGAGTCAGCCTGATTTCCTCGACCGTTCGCGATGCCAGCCAGGCGATTCGCGCCGCCAATTCGCATGCGCGGGTTTCTGCCGCCGTGTGGCACAGCCCCGACATTGCCATGAACGATTACGCGCAGGACTGGGTGAGCTGGGTCCATGATGGTTATCTCGATTTTGTGGTGCCCATGAATTACACCCCGAAGGACGAGCGCCTCACCGAGTGGATCGAAAACCAGAAGGTGCTGGTACGCGGCAAGATTCCGCTCTACGCGGGGCTGGGCTCCTACATGCTGAACCGCCCCGAGCAGCTCCATCGCCAGATTGATATCTGCCGGCGCCAGGGCGTGGACGGCTATGTGCTCTACAGCTACGACGACAATGCGAAGAAGAATTTCTTTTCCACCATTTCAAACTGACTTCATGAAATCATTTCGACCTCCATCAGCCGCCATTCTCCTGTCCTGTCTTCTGTGTCTCGGAATTTCCCGCGCGATGGCGGCTCCGCCTCCACCGCCGGAGGAAATCCAGAAAACGATCACCACGTTTTTCAACCTGCTGAAAGAGGAAAAAATGGACGCGGCCTACGACATCGTGCTGGCCAACACCAAGATCAAGGGGCGCGAGGAGGAGGTCAAGCGACTCAAGAAGCAAACGCGGGAGGCCATCTCGACCTATGGGCCGATTCTCGGTTTTGAAATCATCGAGCAAAAACGCGTCGGCATGAGCCTCATGCAGATCACCTGCCTGAGCTGGGCCGATGATTTTCCGCTGCGATGGCGCTTCACGTATTACCGCCCCGGCGACAAGTGGCGCCTGCTCGATATTTTTGTGGATGACAAGGTGGGCGAACTGTTTGACGCACACCCCACGCGCATCGCCCCGGAGAAGCCGGAGGGATGATCACCGCAGCCAGCCGTGCTCGGAGATGACTTGAAATTGTTGCTGTCGGAATTGCAGCGCCGCGGCGGCCGCGCCAGCCGTGAGAAGCGTCGCGACGAGCATCGTGAGCAGTGAATGCGCGACGGAGTCACGCACCGCGTGAATGGAAACGCGTTCGTGGCTGATGCCCATGATTCCCCACCAGACCAGCCAGCCGCCGAAAAGACCGAGCAGCATGTAGGTGCCGCCGGCGGGCCAGCCGGAGATCGTCCAGTAAATGGGTGACAACCCGAAGGCCAGGCCGGCCACATTTCGCCTGGTGAAACCATTTGCCGAAGGCGGGGGCGTTTTTCGAGAAAACCACGTCACGGTCACCCATACCAGCAGCAGGCTCGCCGCCTGGAGAAAAAGACTGGCGAGCACCGTGGATGCGTTCCACATCGCGAGCGTCTGGGCGAGTCGCCAGGGAGGGAGGCGGGAGTTCATCGTTCCTTCCTGGGAGGAGAGGGATGAAATCCAGGAGTTGGCCTTCGCAATGGCAATCTTGTCGCCCTGGTCATCCAGGAAGCCGAGGAAATTGGATTCGATCTGCGCGGGAGTCGGGTCCACACCCGATTGCGTGGAGTAAGGCTCCATGGCACGAAGCGACATCGCCCGCGCCATGGCCTGGTCGGAGGGCGTCCACCCGGCCTCAGCCAGCCGGGCGGCCAGCCCGAGATGCAGCAGCGTGAGCTCAACGGCTTTCTCGATATTGTACTTCTGCAAGAGGGAACGCTGCTGGAGCGCAAGCCCGCGACTCATCATGTGAAACGGCCGCTCGAGTTGCAGGCTCCAGTCGCGATGCGCCACGGGCAGGAGCATCCACGGCTTCCGCTCGCTGGTCCAAAGCGCGTACTCCGACTCGTTCAGCTCCTTCAGGCCGGCGCTCACGCGGGGGCATTGCAGGGCTTCCTTGAGGGCGATGGCGGATGACGTTTCCTGCGCCGAGTAAAAATAGGTGAGGGATTCCGCCAGTTGGAAAAAAGCGTTGTCGGGCTGCGATTTCCTTCCCTCCGACGCGAGGTCGTGAATGGATTGGAATAGGTTTTGTTTTTGCGTCAGCGAGACGTCTTTCGCCGTGGTTTCAGGAAGCTCGCGCAGGAGAAGGCAGAGCAGGAGCTGCTGCTGGGACGGACCGCATTGCCACTCAGCACACCAGGATTTCAGCAGGACGGGATCCGCTGGAAATTGCTGCACGCGAAACTCCATGCTCGGCGCCTGCGTCGCAAATTTCTGCCGGGGTGTCGGGGCACTGGCATCTTCCGCACCACCACCGGCATGGCGCAGAATGGGACGGGCGAGAGTCTGGATTCCCGCGCGAGCCGAGGCGCGAAAGGGATCCCAAAGGACGACGGCAATCACCCCGATTGCCAGCAGCAGCACCGCAAGAAACCCGTGAAGCCTGCCACGCGGATCCATCACGTTGCGGCAGGTGCGGCGGCGGAGGGTTCCAGAAAGGAGGAAAAAGATGTTGTTTCCGCCGGCACCGTGGTCTGCACCTTGCAGCGCGGACAGGGGAATTCGTAACCCGCCGCCGCGCGGTCCACCACGATCCGCAGCTTGCAACTGGGACAATCAAACGCGATGTCGTTTTCGAGCACCTTCGTGTGGTTGTTGATGAGGATTTTGGGCGGCAGGCGGCGGCGGAATTCCGCGGCCAGCGAACGCCACAGGGTGAGTGTCTTGGGATTGATGCTGCCGCGCGGCTGCAACGCGCCAAGATAGAACGCGGTGGTGGGCAGGAAAAGCAGGTCGCATGTTTCAAAACCGATCACCTGCACCTCGGAAATTCCGATCTTCATCTGGATCATGTCATCCTGGATGGGACGCACAAATTCAGGAAGCTCGCGGGCGATCTTGTCGAATTCAACCCCCTCCTTCAACGAGTGGATCAGCACGCTGCTGTCCCGTGAGGCCAGAAGACATCCGGAAGCGCCGGTGGCCTGGCACACGGCTTCCAATAATTTTGTCAAAGGCTCGGGGGCTTCCGCGGAGAGATTCAGCGACTTCTGCAGTTCCTTGTCGAAATTCGGATCCGCCTGTGGATGCGTCCAGCTCTGGATCATTTCCTCCTCAACACCCTTCAACTTGAAGAGCTGTTCGAACTTGAAAATGTGCATGGATTCCGTCCGATATTCAAAAAGACCTTTTGCATCCCTGGCAGGCATTGCAAAAACCTCGCAGAAATCGCGCGTCGTGCATTCGTTCAAGTCGAACTCCAACAGGCTGGCGTTCTCTGGTTTCCAATCATCCATAAGGCGTGGCTTATAAGGCAAAATGGCCCGGGTTGAAAGGTGAAAGTTGCCGGCCAAGCTTCCCCGCTCGCCCCCGCAACTCCAACGCACGGGTCGAGTTCACTTCGGATCAAGCTTCTTCCACTCGTCCGGAGGAATTTCACGCCCGGAGGGATCGATAACTTTCATCCCCATGGGTTGTCCACTTTCATCGTAATTGAAAACCGTCCTGATCCAGAGCGTTCCATCGGGGTGGAATCGCTTGATCTCGCCGACCTTTTGCGAGGCCAGATAGAAAAATTTCTCCGTAAAGACCAGTTTGTCCGCACGATCATAAACCTCACTGGTATCAAATTCGCCTTTGGGACCCAGATGCCAGTAGGTCCGTTTTTGCTGCGTCCCATCGGGATTCCGGATGGTAAGCTCCAGGAATGTTTTGGATTTTCGGGAAACTTGCGTGGTTCCATCCTCTTGCAACATCGTTCTAGTCCGAATTTCTCCGTCCCCAGATGGCTCTGCAGACAAAACCTGCGCCGAAAACATCAGAATACCCAAAAGGCCAAAAACTCTCATGGACTGGAGGATGCAGACTTGATTTCAGAAAACGAAGTCTTTTCACGCAGCGCTCCGCGCTGCGTGAAAACTCTGTCTTTGCGCCTTCGCGTCTTTGCGAGAGACCTCCGAAAATCTACGTATTCGTGTGCATTTCTGATTGCGCTTTCAACTCTGCACCCCACCTGCTACCCACCTCCCATGAGCGGCAAACTTTCACTCGTTGCGACTCCCATCGGCAACATGGAGGACATCACCTTGCGGGCCCTGCGCGTGCTTTCCGAGGCGGATGTGATTTTCGCGGAGGACACGCGCCACACCTCGAATCTTCTCACGCACCATGAGATCCGCAAGCCGCTCCAGTCATGCCACGATTTCAGCGAGGCGAGGCGCAGCTCAGAGATCGCCGACCGTGTGGCCGCAGGCGGACGGGTGGCGCTGGTGTCCGACGCCGGCACGCCGGGAATTTCCGATCCCGGCTTCCGCGTGGTCCGCGCCTGCGTGGAAAGGGGATTGGAAATCGAAGCAATCCCCGGCCCCTGTGCGGCCATTGCCGCGCTGAGCGCGTCGGGACTGGCCACCGATGAATTCCATTTTGTGGGTTTCCTGCCCGTGAAATCCGGCGCCTGCGAGCGAAGGCTGCGCGAACTCTCAATCATTCCCGGCACGCTGATCATTTACGAATCACCTTACCGCATCGCGCGCACACTGGAACGGATCGCCGCCATCTTCCCCGACCGCCGCATGGTTGCGGCGCGCGAGCTCACCAAGAAATTCGAGGAATTTCGCAGGGGGACCGCCGCCACCCTGCTCGCCCATTTTCAGGCGCATGTGCCCAGGGGCGAGTTTGTGATCTTGGTGGAAGGCGGGGAGTGAGAGAGAAGCAGAAGGCGGGAACGTCCAACATCGAACGTCGAACTTTGAACGTCCAACGAAGCGGACGGAAAAATGACGGAGTACGATCAGGAATTTTGTGCCTGGCGTCAGTCCCCGCCTTCGACGTTGGACGTTCGATGTTGGAAGTTCCTGCTGCCCGTCCGTCTTCTCCCTCAATGTGAATCGCGGGTGACGGTGCTGCCGGAGCTTCCGCGCAGGAAATCGAAGTCTGCGCCCTCGTGCGCCTGCATCACATGACGGACATACAGGCTCGCGTAACCGCGCGACGCAACCGGCTGGGGCGCCTTCCACGCCTTGCGCCGTTTTTCCATTTCCGCGTCGGACACATCGAGATGAAGGCGGCCGTTATGTGCGTCCACTTCGATCATGTCGCCGCTCCTCACCAGCGCCAGCGGTCCGCCGACGGCTGACTCGGGGGAGACGTGGAGAAAGACCGCTCCAAACGCCGTGCCGCTCATGCGCCCGTCGGAAATCCGCACCATGTCCGTCACGCCCTGGTCGAGCAGCTTCTTGGGCATTCCCATGTTGCCGACCTCGGCCATGCCGGGATATCCGCGAGGGCCCACCATTTTCAGAACGAGCACGCTGTCCTTGTCCACCTCAAGCTCGGGGGCGTCAATGCGCGCGTGGTAATCCTCGATGTTCTCGAAGACCACGGCGCGTCCACGATGCTTCATCAGGGCGGGCGTGGCGGCGGAGGGTTTCACCACCGCGCCATCCGGACAAAGGTTTCCCTTCACTACCGCGATGCCGGCGTCCGCCATCACGGGATTGTCAAGCGTGCGGATCACCTCGCGGTTGTAACACTTCGCGTCGGCGTTGTTCTCGCCCAGCGTTTTGCCATTCACCGTCAGGCAGTCCTGATGCAGTTGCTTCCCGAGGTCCTTGATGATGACCGGCAGTCCGCCCGCGTAGTAAAAATCCTCCATCAGAAATTTTCCCGATGGCATCAGGTTGGCGAGCAGGGGGATGCCGCGCACGAGGCGGTGAAAGTCATCGAGAGAGAGAGGAATGCCAAGGCGCCCGGCGAATGCCAGAAGGTGGATCACCGCGTTGGTCGAGCCGCCGATGGCGGCGTTCACCTTGATCGCGTTTTCGAACGCCTGCCGCGTGAGGATTTTCGAGATCGTCCGGTTGGCCTTGACCATCTCGACGATCTGTTGTCCGGCCATGTGTGCCATCACGTAGCGTCGCGAATCCACGGCGGGGATGGCCGCGTTGCCGGGCAGCGTGAGCCCGAGGGCCTCGACCATGGAAGCCATGGTGGATGCCGTGCCCATCGTCATGCAATGGCCGTTGCTGCGGGCGGCACACGCCTCCGCGCCGAAAAATTGCTCGAGGGTCATCTTTCCCGACCGCACGTCCTCGCTGAATTTCCAGAGGTCGGTGCCCGAGCCGATGTCACGTCCCTCGAATTTTCCGTTGAGCATGGGGCCGCCGGAGAGGACGATCGTGGGAATGTCCACGCTGGCCGCGCCCATCACCGGGCCGGGCGTGGTCTTGTCGCAACCGCAAAGAAGCACCACGCCGTCGAGCGGGTTGCCGCGGATGGATTCCTCGACGTCCATGCTCAGCAGGTTGCGGAAAAGCATGGCGGTCGGTTTCATGACCGCCTCGCCGAGCGACATGACGGGGAATTCGAGCGCGAAGCCACCGGCCTCGGCAACGCCGCGCTTCACGCGTTCGGCGAGCAGGCGGAAGTGCGCGTTGCAGGGGGTGAGCTCCGACCAGGTGTTGCAGATGCCGATGATGGGACGTCCGTCAAATTCATGCTGGGGAATGCCCTGGTTCTTCATCCAGCTGCGGTGGATGAATCCATTCTTGTCCGTCTTGCCAAACCAGTCCTGGCTGCGAAGTTTGTTCATGGGGAACATTTGAGCGGTGCAAGGGGGTTTGACAAGCGCGGAACAAACACATCTCGTCATTGAACCCTCAACCCCGTCAGAATCTAACCACGGATTTCACGGATGGGCACGGATTTTGGTCTCGTCGCACACGCGACGTGGCAGGAACCGATGACATCGGCGACCGGACGATTCTATGCAGATGAAAGAGATCGAGCTCTCTCCGACCCAACCGTGGCATGCAACCTTTTATCGCATATGCGATAAAAGGTCGTATGCCTTGGACGGGTGTTTGATGTCGGTGCATTGACAGCCGATTGTTCACCCAGCTTTTTGTGTGCTTGCCGGTTTTGGTTCGTGCGGTATCTTTCATTCACGACGCAAGCCGTTGCACATATTCTCGGTGCATTCGAGCACCTCTCGGAAGCTGAGCGCCGAGAGCTTCGACGTGCCATCGTTGAGCGTGTACCCATGTCCGGAGATCTGACGGATGACGATTATGCGGCGCTGGCGGCGGCATCGTTTCATGCGCTTGACGAGGAGGAGAACGCCCGCCGCTTCTGAGCGTGGCGAAGTGTGGCAGGTGGATTTTGGCATTACGCAGAAGGTCCGCCTGGCATTGGTCTAGTCCGTTGTCCGAGCCGCATTTTTTCCGATTGTAGGAGCGGTTGCCAACCGCGACCGGGGCCGAGGGAAAGATGCACGGTACCCTGATTCCCGGTCGCCGATGGCATCGGCTCCTACATCGTTGCTGTGCGTCCAGCATTGTCTCACGAGCTGGCTGGGGCACAATCCTACTCCCCCACAAACGCTTTCTCTGCCGGCTCATAGCTGACCATCAGGTCCTTTAGATAGATTTCCTGGCGCGGGACGGGTTCGTAGCGGGTCATGTACAACACTTTCTCCGGCATGGTGACGGTGAGTTTTTTGAACTTGAGCGGGTACTTCACCACGCCGTCGCCGCTGAAGCGCCACTGGCTGTTGCATGGCCAGTGGTATCCATCGCCGGGATACTGGCCCGGCAGCGGGAATTTCAGGTAACGCCATCCCTCGAAATTGATGAAACTGCGCGCCCATGGGTCGTCCGAGTTCCAGTCGCTGAGGTTGGAGCTTTTCAGCTTCTTGAAATCCTCGGCGGAGAACCAGTCGGCCATCCACGAGTTGGGCGGCCCGGCCTGCTCCGCGCCGATGGAAACCCAGCGCTGCCCGCCCGCGTCCTCCAGTTCGAAGATGAGCCGTCCCCATCCGCCGTTTCCATTGACCATGAGACCGATCTCGGTCGGCTCGCCCGGGATTTCCACGGGCTTGTTCAGATTCATCACCGAGTACATCTGGAGATAAACGGGGCCGGGCACGGGAAGTTTTGGTTTCACCTCGATCGCATCCTTCTTTCCATCGAACGAGGCTGCTTCACGATACGTGAAGTCGCCTTTACGCCGCGGGTTGAGGAAATTGTACACCTCAAGCTCCGAGCTGGGTTCCTTTTCAATCGTCCAATCTGCCAGCTTGTCGAGGGGCGAGATCACAAACGTCTTTCCAGTCGGGCGATCCTCCTGCACAACCGCGCCGGGTATGATTTTTTCGATCGGCCGGCGCGTGACGAGGTACACGGGATCCGTGGAAATTTCGATCTTCACCTTGTCGTCCTCCTCCTTCAATTTGCGTTCGCGCCCCATCATGTTCACGAGACGGTCTTCCTCGCGGATGGGGACTTCCAAGGCGAGCTCGCGTGAGCCGCGGACTGTCCAAAGGCAGGTGACGAGCTTGTCATCTTTGCGTCGAAATTCCACCGCATAGACCACGGGAGAACCCGTGGGAACGATGCGCTCGAATTTTGCGCCGTCCAACATCTGCGTCATCGTGGCATACGAAACATAGGCCTCCTTTGGGGAGACATTGGGCCAGGCGTGACACATTCCCGTGGAGCCCCAATTGCTGTAGTAATAAGAGTTCCCCATGTCCGTGATGCAGAGCGGACGGAAGACTGGAATCTTCCATGCGAGGGAATGCATGGCGTGGCGCACGAGATAAGCGGCCTGGGTTTGCTCGGAGTGGTTTCCCGGGTTGCTGCCGGGGTAGCAGATCTCGAGGCATTGGCGCAGTTCGAGATCCTTGTAGCCATAATGGTCGGCGATCTGGCGCATCATCCAGAGTCCCGCGTTGTTGTCCACGTAATCAAGTGGCTGCCCCTCGGGGATGCGCATGAAGCTGCCGCTCTCGTTGCCGATCTTGTCGAGCAGCTTGCGTGGGAATTTGTGGCGGAGAAATTCCTCCAGCACGTGGGGAACCGTGTTGCCAAACATGATCTCGACGTTGGGGAATGCCTCTTTGCCGGCGCGGAAACTTTCCTCCGCCTCCTGCTGCATCGCCTTGAACTGCTTCTCCTCGGCTTCATCCATCTTGTACGTCTTGCCGGTGAACACGTCCGGCGTGCGGGTGAGATGCGGGCCGGAGATCGCGCCTTCGTGGAAGGTGAGGAATCGCGCGGGCGGCATCATCTCCGGGTCCTTGGTCATCGCGGCCTTGATGGCCGCCACCTCATTCGTGCCGCGCACACGATCGTCCTGCCCGGTGAGCACGCCGTATTTTTTGCGTCCCCATTCGGGCAGGATGGACGAGGCCATTCCGTATCGCAGCCCCGCCTTCACGTAGAGAGGCCCGAGCAGGTCGGGGTCGTTCGGCGTGAAATGCACACCTCCAAAATCCCACGTTCCAAACGGCGATTCGTCACGATGTTTTCGCGTATCGGGCGCAAGTAAGGCGAACGTGGTTTCACGGCTGGTGATGAGCGTGTCACCCTGCAGAAGATTGATCTTGAGATTGTAGTGCCCACGATCCGGAACTGGCACGGTGAGGGTGCGCTTCATGAAGGAGTTGGCATAGCTCCGCCCGTAGATGAAATGGATCTCCGGGTGGGCATTGGTGACGACGAGTCCGTCATCGCGTTCGGCGACGGTCTGCAAGGCGTATTTTCCGTTTTGGTCGCGTATATGGTTGATGTTCAAATCGAAGGTCGGGGTTTGCGGTTGGTTGAACACATTTCCCGGCTCGGTCGCTGTCACCTCCATCAGGATTGGGGAGCGCTCCAGCGTGAGACCGTAGATATGAACGCCGCTCGGCAGGCCAAGCGGGCGCAGCTGGAAGCGGTTGGGATCGGGGAGATTGATCGCAATCCGCAGCTCCTTGGTGATGTCCAGTTCCATCCCCAGGCGATCCTTGAAATCCTGCGAGATCGCTTTCGCAAACGGCACGCGGATGAGATAAATATTTCCTGTGGGAGTTGCAATCGTCTTGACGACGTTGGGCAACGACACTGTTTTGTCGCCGGCGCGGGGGATGCGGGCCACGACATCGTGATAGGTGACCCGTGCCTGGCCTTCCGCGATGCCGACGCGGAATGTCACGACGTCCGAGAGCGCCGCGTCATTGTCCGTGGCGGCCAGGAGCCAGAGTGTCTGATAATCGCCGACGGGAATTTCCACGCGGGCGCGCGTGGGGTCCGCGGGTTTCTTGGGATCCGGTTTCGAGTCGTACCTCGCGATGTAACCGGGGTATTCGTCATCCTCGTTTTTTACAGCACTCCATCCGATGGGCTTGAGGAAAAGATTCCCTGCGCCGCTTTTTTTCACGAGACGGAACGGGATGTTTTGAAATTGAACGCGATCGGACGGCGCTGTGATGGTCGCAGCGTCGTTGGCAACCGGATCGAGGTCCACGGTCACATAAGGGTTGTCAAGCGGGAGCTCTCCTTCTCGCGCTGTGAGGGCTTCCTGGGGATAAAGGCGGAGGCAGGGCAGAATGAAGAGAAGGAGGCAGACGGTGAGTGTGTGTTTCATAAAAGAGCTCGTTCTTGAATTGTTTCCGCTACAGGACGGCTCAACACGGATGAAGCAATCGAAAATGCGGATGGACTGGAAATAATTACGGCCCGAAAATCTGAGTTCCGCCATACCAATCTGAACCATAACTGGGAGGAGGGTCCGGGTGGGCTTTATTCCATCTCGAATTGGGTGTGATGCCTTGGAATGCAACCCACTCCACATGGTCATCCACAAAGTAAAACTGCGTCCCGAGACTCCAATATGGGGGGGAATAGTCGGGGTAGTGAAACCCGTCAAATATGTCATCAAAATGTGTGGGGGAGGTGGCTACGCCATTGTATCCATGCGCAATGAGGAAAGTGGTGGATGGATACTTGATGTCCTTGATGGTGTGGTAGGCGTTCGGCCAGACGGAAGGGTCGTGACCACCCATGACGTTGAAATTACACTGAATCGCATAGATTGTGTTGGCGGACGATTTGTAGTAGAGACTAGGACAAGGCGTGATTTGTTGACTGGTCGAGTAAAGTAAGTTGCTCGCAACAACCGTGCTGCGACTCACATAGGGCAACAACATGTCCATGATGGGGCCCATGCTGTTGCCGGCCCAATAGTTGCCCCCCGCACCGCTTCCCATGAAAGCGTTATTGGGTGCTCGGTCGCTGTTGTCATTCCGGTACATCTGGATGGCTATTCCCACTTGGCGGAGATTGTTCATGCCCCGCACCTTTTGCGCGGAGATCTTCGCGTTTTTCAGCGCCGGCATGAGCAGCGCCGCAAGGATGGCAATGATGGCAATCACGACCAAAAGCTCCACAAGCGTGAAACTTTCGCGCGTTGTATGGTGGATACGCATGATGTCCTTTCCCGGCATTATCACCCATTTTTTGCGTCCCAGCAAGGAGGGAGTACGATCCATATTTTCAGGCCAGTGGCTGTTGTTCAACCCGGCTCATAATGCTCGGTCAGCCTGGCCAGCTTCTCGACGGCATTTTCGTCATAGTCCACCCGAACGTCACAATAGCGGTCGGTGCCGGACCAGTGACCCTTTTCACGCACCACCAGCACGGCGGCCGCTTTGTTGCCGCGCTTGTTGCCGCCCGCCGCCGGAACGGTCAGCAGGGCCGCGACCAGTCGTTTCAGCATCGTCCTGGATTCGCGTCGGGCCTGCTCGTACGCGGCTGCCATGGCCGTGACGGCCTTGTCATCCACCAGCATGTTGCCCACGCACGCAAAACCATCACCCGTGACGGAGGCGACCACCGGGAAGATGCAGGCGCCGCTGTGAACCGCGGCGCGCCCTTCGGAGTCCACGACGGCCACCTGCCGAATCCGCTGGGTGTTCCAAAAAATGCGGCGGTTTTCCCTGTCGCGAACGAAGTCCACGCCTTCCTTCTTCATGTTTTCCTGGGCGTAGTATTCGCTGATCTTCGGATCGTCCGCGGTGATGGTGATGTCCTCGGCCGTGAGGCGACGGATGACTTCCGTGGCGGCAACCTTTTTGCGCAGGAGATCAAGCCCGCGCGTTCCGTACATCGGGCTGATCACCGCCTGGGTCGCGATCGCGCCCGCGCCCGTCTCTGCATAGGGGACGAGGGCGCCGACGGCGACATGGCCGGAAACGACCGCCACGCCGGATTCCCCGGTTTTGGTATCAACCGCGCAGAGGCTGATGGTGTTGACGCGTTGCCAGGGTATGAAATCGTTCATGGTTGAATCTTTCTTTGGAAAATAGTCAGAGCGCGGTGCGTGTTTCGGCGCGTTTGTCGCGCAGGAGCTTTCCGCTGTGATGGATTCCTTTCATGGCGCGGTCGCGCCACGCCTCCGATGCGTCGTAGATTTTCGCGCGCGTGTCAACGGTGGAAATCAAAACGCCGGCAATATTGTTTCGCAGGCGTCCGGTGATGGCGCCATCCGGGCGCACGAAGAAGCTGGGCCAGCACGATTCGCGCGCCGAGGTGTTGTTGGAGCTGATCCACATGTGGTTGTTGGCGGCATAAGCCTGCATCGTGGGCGGGACGATCATGCCCCAGACATTCCCCATCCGCCGCAGCCTGGCGCGGGCGATGTGGCCGTTGTGATAGGAATGGAGCATGAGCTGGACGCCGAGACGCTTGTATTCGCGGTAGAGCTCCTGATAGCGAAAATCGTGGCAGATCAGCAGGCCGCAAACGATGCCGCGGACGCGGAAGACGACCGTGTGGTTGCCCGGGCTGAAATGCTTCAAGTCGTCACTCGACTCGCTTTTGTCCCCCGTGCAGAAGCGTTTGTCGTAACGATTCACGAGACGCCCGTGATCGTTGACCAGGTGGAGGCAGTTGCGGGGTTTGTGTTTGCCGGTCAACCGGTGGCTGGACCCGAGGATCACCCAGAGGCGGAGACGTCGTGCCCCGTCCATGATTTGTCGTGTGCAGTCCTCCAGGAGATTCCAGTCGAAGCCGCGGAATGACTTGAACTCGGCGCCGGGATATCCGGACAGGCAGGATTCCGGAAAATGCGCCACGTGCGCGCCCTGGCGCCGGGCCAGCTTCATCTGCCGCAACACGTGATCCCGGTTTGCGCGGATGTCGCGGTCAATCGGGAACTGGCAGGTGGCGAGGGTCAATTTCATCTGTAGCCGAACTCGCAAGAGTTTGGTTCCGGGGCGGCCGCGTTCTTGCGAACGCAGCTACTTGTGGAAATTTTTCTCACTTGGGGGAAAACAGATTAATCCTTTGCGATACGGAAGGAGAAGAGGCCGGCGTACACCAGCTCGAAACGGATGTAGACCGGTTTGCCCGCGAGGGAGGAGAGGTCCTTCTTTCCTTTCCACGTGACCGTGGCGTCGGTGTGGTCAATGCACATGGGGTCGCAATCATCGAACGAAAATCCTTCGCAGGCCTCGTTGAATTCCCAGTGTTTGCCGAACGGAGGATGGCGCAGGATTTCCGCGCGCAGGCTCGGGCGCTCGGGCAGGTTGGTGCTTTTGTTGATTTCCATGTTCACGCACAACGTCTTTCCCTCGAGAATGAATTCCTTGGTGAGGAGATAGCCGGGCTCCCGGTCGGCGCGCTGTTCGACAAAGCGGTCGAGACGGATCGTGGCCAGGCCGATGCCCGCCGCGCAATCCCCCTGCTCCTCCTGTCCGCGCAGCATGCCGCTGTAATACAGCAGCAGACGCTCCCCCTGCTGGACCGGCGTGGTGGAGGGAAGAATCCCGCCGGCGTCCCACGAGCCGGGCAGGCCGCGCCCCAGCCACGTCTCGCGGGTGTGGATGCGCTCCCAGTGAAAGCCATCGGGGCTGCTGGCCAGGCGGATCTCCCATCGCCCGGTCGTGTCGCCTTCCATCGCGGAGTACATCATGATGAAGATGTTGCCGCATCGGAACACTTTCACGTGATCATAATCGGGCGTGTCGTGTTCGTCGGGATACATCACCACATGCGGATAGCTCCACTCCACGAGGTCACGGCTGGTCATCACGGCCACTCGCCTCCGTGTGTTGCGCAGCGGGTCATGGCGCCCGCAATGAAACACGGGCGGACGGCAATAAAGCAGCCAGCGGTCGTTGGCGTCGTCGCGCACGAGGTGATTCAGGCAGTCGCTCGAATGGTCGAGGATGTGGCGGTCGCCGCTGAGTTTCCAATGAAAGCCATCGGGAGAGACGAGCAGGCTCACGCCCGTGTGGATTTCGCGGATGGTGGGGTGGGGTCGTCCCTCGGTGCTGATCATCTTGTAGCGGCGTGAGGGATCGGGATCGTTCATGTCCTTGAACACCTGAGACATGTTCCCGTTCTGCAAACGGGTGGAATAGGCTTCGGGATCATCGGTAAAATAGTAAGTCCCCTGGTCGTGAATGCCGCAATGAACCACATTGGTTTTTTTGTGTTTCCCAACCGGAAACCGGTCAGTCAGGGGCTTCACCCAGTTGAAGCCATCCTCGCTCTCGGCATAACACACGAGAATCACCGGGCCGCTGCCATAGTAGTAGGTCGAGATGTAACAGCCCAGATACCACATGCGGTAGAGGCCAAGCTCCTCGTCCCAGATGACCTGGGCTCCCTGCGTCGTGTCGCCCTCCCACGGCTTGTCGCGGACGATGACGGGATTGCGAGGGTGCTTGTCCGGTTGATGCAGGACGCGCCTGAGCCGCCACCGGTCCTCGATGATGGTGTCATCCATCAGAAGCTGCGTTTCGTTGCCGATCCGCAATGGCGAACCGGTGAAGTAGCTGTTCATGATTGATCGAAATCCATGAGACGTGATCGCATTGATTCAAGCATTGAACAAGGTAAAAAAAATTCCGCGCTGATGATGGCCCTGTCGAAGGGGGATTGACGCGGATGTTTCACTCTTCATACTTCCATCTCACCCTCAACGGTTTATCGCTTCGCACTCCGCACCCCATACTCAACGCTCCGCATGGCTCCACCTGCCCGAGGTCTCATCCCTCGCCGCGCGGTTGGAGAAGGGGGAAGTGTTGTCTGTTGGCGGCGTGGCCGAGGCCGGCAAGGCGTTTGTCATTCATCTCGTCGCTGCAGCCACAGGCCGCCCGCTCCTCGTGCTCGCCTCCTCCGTGAAACAGCAGGAACATCTCTTTTCCGAAATCTCCGCGCTCAACGGCATCTTTCACACCGCGGAATCCACCGTTCTCCATTTTCCAGAAATTGAATCCGCCCCCGCTCCAGATTCATTGCCCGATCTCGAATCGCGTGCGCAGATGCATGACGCTCTCCGCGTCCTTCGCGATGGCTGCAATGTCAGGATCGTGGTCGCAACCGAAAAAGCGTCGTTCCAGGACATCCCTTCGCCGTCAAGCCTCGACGCGCAACGACGGCGTTTGAAAGTCGGTGACCGCATCGTGATGGACACGCTGGCGGAGGAATGGAGTCGCCACGGCCACGAACGCGAATCACAGGTGGCGGGGCGCGGCCAGTTTGCCCGACGCGGCGGGATCCTTGATATTTTTCCATTTCAAGGCAATGCGCCCGTCCGTATCGAGTTCGACGGCGACCGCATCGAGTCCATGCGCTTCTTTGACGTGGAGACACAATCATCAACAGCCGCGACCGGCGAAATGGAGTGGACGCCGTTCGAGGCGTTGTCTGCTGCGGCTGATCCATCCCGTCTCGAGGATTACATGCCGGAAAATCACGTCGTCTGGCGTGAGCCATCCGACCCGAAGGAAGCAGTTTCGCTGAGTCCATCCGCGGCCAATTTTCGCGGCGGCGGCGGGGAAATCATCCTCGACATTTTTGGCCACGATTTTCTCGTGTCCGCCGCGCTCGACACGGTGCTGCGGGAACAGCGTCACGATCTCCTGATGCGCCACTGGCGTGACTGGATTGCGCAGGATCATCACCTTTTGATCTGCTGCAACAACGAGGGCGAGGAACGCCGCTTGAGGGAACTGGCGGGCCCTGATCTGGATCGTGGAAGCGTCACCTGGGTCCAAGCCCCCCTGCTGCGCGGCTTCGCATGGCCTTCGGCAAAACTGGTGGTGCTGAGCGATGCCGAGATTTTCGGGCGTTACCAGACGCTGCTCATGGCGCGACGGCAGAAAAAAATGGCGCGCGCACGGATGCGCCGCGAGGCGCTCGATTTCAGCCAGTTCAACGAGGGAGATTTTGTCGTGCATGTGCATCATGGCGTCGCGAAATTTCTTGGCGTCCGCAAGGTCGGGGTGGATGGACGCGAGCAGGAGGTGCTCACGCTCGAATACTCGGGCGGCGCACTGCTGCATGTTCCCGTGGAGCAGGCCCACCTCGTCGGGCGTTACGTGGGCGTGGGACGGGCGATGCCGAAGCTCGATGAAATGGGCGGGTCGCGGTGGGGCAAGGCGGCGGCGCAGGCCCAGCGGGCCATCCTCGATTACGCAGCGGAAATGTTGAAGGTGGAGGCTGAGCGCAAGTCCAACAAGGGATTCGCCTGCGCGCCCGACAACGAGTGGCAGAAGGAATTTGAGGATTCATTCCTGTACGATGAAACGCCCGACCAGCTCACCGCCATCTCCGACACGAAGGAGGAAATGGAATCCACGAAGCCGATGGACCGTCTCATCTGCGGAGATGTCGGTTTTGGAAAGACGGAGGTGGCCATCCGCGCGGCATTCAAGGCGGTGATGAACGGCAAGCAGGTCGCCGTGCTCGCGCCCACCACGGTCCTCGCGCAGCAGCACGAGCGCACGTTCCGCGAGCGCATGGCCGATTACCCGGTGCGCATCGACCTCGTGAGCCGCTTTCGCACCAAGTCGCAGCAGCGCAAAAGCATCGCCGCCGCACGCGAGGGCGTTGTGGACATCCTCATCGGCACGCATCGCCTGCTGCAGCCCGATGTGCACTTCAAGGATCTGGGGCTCGTCGTGGTGGATGAGGAGCAGCGTTTCGGCGTGAAGCATAAGGAGAGTTTCAAGCAGATGTTCAAGCTCGTGGACATGCTCACGCTGTCCGCCACGCCGATCCCGCGCACGCTTTACCTTTCGCTCATGGGGGCGAAGGACATCAGCACGATCGAGACGCCGCCGCTCAACCGCCTGCCCGTGGAAACACTGATCGCCGCATACGACGAGCGCCTCATCCGCAGCGCCATCGAGCGGGAGATCGCGCGTGGCGGGCAGGTTTATTTTCTCCACAACCGCGTGCAATCCATCCAGCAGGTGCGCGACCGCATCGTGGAACTCGTCCCAAACGCGCGTGTGGAAATCGGTCACGGACAGATGGACGAGGATGACCTGGAGGCGGTGATGATGCGATTTGTCGCGGGAGAAATGGACGTGCTGGTGGCCACGACGATCATCGAGAGCGGTCTGGATATTCCGCGCGCGAACACGATCATCATTGATCGTGCGGACCGCTTTGGCCTCGCCGATCTGTACCAGTTGCGCGGACGAGTGGGGCGCAGCCAGATGAAGGCCTACGCGTACCTCCTGTTGCCGCGTCACCTGATGATCGAGGCGGATGCGCGCAAACGCGTGAGCGCGATCAAGCAATACAGCCATCTCGGCGCGGGCTTCAAGGTGGCGATGCGCGATTTGGAGATTCGCGGCGCGGGAAACATTCTTGGCACCGCGCAAAGCGGTCATGCCACGGCGATCGGGTTCGAACTTTACTGCCAGCTCCTCAAGGAAACGCTGGCGCGGATGAAAGGGGAAAAGGTTCCACCGCGAGTGGAAGTGCGGGTGCACCTCGATTTTCTCCCCGTGTCGGAGGACCACGCGGTGAAAGACGAGGGGGCGTTCATTCCGAGAAGTTACATGGAAGAAAGCCGTCTGCGCATCGAGGCGTACCGCCGTCTTGCCGAAACCGACAGTGCGGAGGGATTGCGAAAACTGGCTGGCCAGTGGCAGGACCGTTTCGGAAAACTCCCGAAGCCCGTGGCCCACATGCTCGACCTCGCAAGGATCCGTCTGGCCGCCGCCGCCGCATCCATCACATCCGTGGAAGTGGAGGATGGAAAAGTGATGCTGCAAAAAGGCGGCGCGTTCATCCAAGTGGGTGGAAAATTTCCACGTCTCGATCCATCTCCGCGCCTCACCGTCGCCAAAAAGTTGAAGCAACTTCTCATGCTGGTCGAGTCGCTGGGGGTGGCCAGATAACCAGCACAATGTCGGCGGGCAACCGTCATGCCGTGTTCATGGCTCTCATCTCAAAAGCCTTCGTTCCAGCAGAGGCTGCATGTCACGCCGGCCGTCCAGGATGGCGTGGACATAAACGGCATCACCCTCAACTTCGTAAAGTATGCGATAGGGCTTGTAGTGAATCTCGCGGTACAGCTCGACACCGATCCGCCTCAACTCGGGAGGGACGTGCCCCTTTTGCGGCAGGTAGGAAAGTCTCGCGCAGACGCGCTCCAGGTTGTCCAGGAGCGCGTCGGCCTTGGTGGCATCATCGGCATCCGCGACGTACGAATGAATATCGAGCAGGTCCTTCCGGGCCTCGTGGGTGAGAAGCACCCGGTATTTCATGCTGCGCGCTTCGAGCGGATTTGAAGCCGGACATCGTCAAACGCCTTGTGCAGCGGCATGAGCCGTCCCTTGCGGACATCCTCACGTCCCAGAGCGATGATCTTCAGCATGGCAAGGCTCTCCTGGGTCTGCTCGTAAGAGTGAAGGTCCTGGACAATCGCCTTCGCCCGGCCGTTGAGCGTGATGATGACCGGTTTGCGGTTGACGGAAATATTGTGAATCATCTGGGAGGCATGGGCTTTGACTTCACTGATGGGCATGACCGATTCGCTGAGTTTCATGGGGTTCCTTGATCTGAATTCAATCTTAATTTAGCCCTATCCAGGACGGTGTCAAGTCCGGAGAGCGCCGTGCCAAAGTCGTCGGGTTGAAAAATTCAGGAGGTTTCCTTCTGATGCAGGGCGAGTTCGAAAACTTGAAGTGCCAAATTGGCACCTCAAGTTTGCATGGATGTCGGCGGTTTCTTCCCCGTGCCTGTATCGAAAGCGGCGCGATCACGGCTGCAAGCAACGGCTTCCTTTTGTGATCGCCAAGGTAAGAAGCGTGTTTGTAAATATTAGGCTATGCATAGCAATCGCAATCAATCTGCTCTATCCATCCACGTGGAAACCTTGATCTGCACATTCCGCGATCAGAAGGTGATCCTCGACGCCGACCTCGCGAAAATTTATGGGGTGCCTGCCAAGCGTCTGAACGAGCAGGTCAAACGAAACTCGAAACGTTTCCCGCCGGACTTCATGTTTCGCCTGACCCGCATGGAAATCAAGGACCTGCTCCGTTTAAGGTCGCAATTTGCGACCTTAAAGCGGGGACAACACATCAAGCATCTTCCCCACGTGTTCACCGAAAACGGTGCGATCATGGCTGCAACTGTCCTGAACAGCCCGCAGGCTGTGCGGATGAGCGTCTTTGTCGTGCGCGCTTTCGTGAAGATGCGGGAGGCGCTGACGGGCACCCGAGAACTCGCGCGTCAGTTGAGGTCACTGGAAAAGAAACTGACCGGGCGTCTCGATATTCACGAAACTGCCATTGTCGAGGTCCTCCAACAGATCATGGACGTCATCAATCCGCCTCCGCCACCGCCCGACCCTCCGAGGCGCCGCATCGGTTTTCACGCCGGGACCGCGGATGGCCTACGTGGGATTTAACGGATGGGCGCGGAATTGTCCACGGAACGCTCCCTTTCACGCTTGCTCCGGGGCTGGTGAGGGAGTGTATTGGCCGAGTCTGCTTCCTCTTATGAAAGGCATTTTTCCCACGCGGTTGGCCGGTCGGCTCGCGTCTTCTTTTGCGGGTTTTCTGATCCTCGCGGGGATTTCATTTGCGGAGGAATCGAAGGCTCCCGAGCCGGCCAAGGATTACACGAAGGGCTTCGAAATGTTTTCCAAACTCGGCGTGCCGGATGTGAAGGACGCGGCTTATATGCAATTGAACGTGGAAATGAACCGGGCCAGCCATGCCCGCGGGGAGGCCGAGCCGGTGAAGATGACGGGGAACGCATGGATGCTTTCAAAGAAGGGTGACGGCGGAGTCTTCCTCGACGATCAATGCCGCGTGCTGGAAATATGTCCCGCCGAAGCGGAGGCAAAAGTTCACGAGGCCGCGAAGTCCGGAAAGGGAAGGGAGTCGCGGGAGAGGATGCGGCTTTATCAGCTGATGGAGGGCGGGAAGACCGCGAACTGGAAGGAGGCGGATCTGGAGAAGGACATCCAGGTGCTGCTCGATCATCTCGGGAAGTTGCAGGGGGGAGAGGACTCGTCGCTTCTCGATTCGGGCGGGTGGGGAGGGCGTTTCCTTTTTGCGTACCACATTCATCGCAAGGGCCATGCGAAGGAGGCGAACCTGATTCTCGGCCACATCTTCCGTCTCGCCGGTGATTCGCGTTTGGTCGTGCAGCAGGCGGCAGACCTGGTGGGCGCGGGACAGTACGGGCAGGCGTTCCAGGATTTTCAAAAGACGCGCGACTGGGGACGGTTTTCGAAGACGCTGCTGGATCTGCTCGCAAAAATGCCTTCGTCCTGGGATCAGGCCCTGCTGGTGAAGAAGCTTTCAGATGCCGTGGCGTTGCGCGCGGCGATGAAGGAGCCGCCCGCGATCACGGGCGAGGGATTGACGGATGAGGACCGCGCGCTCGCCCGCGAGCTGGCGGAGCCGGGAAAGGATGACGAGGGATTCGTGGCCGTGTTTGCCGGAATGTGGATCACGGGCGGAACCGGAGAAACGCCGACGGACGCGGGCGTGATGGATCGGATTCGGGCGCGGAAGATCAAGGCATTCTCTCTGCTGCTCGCTCTGGCAAAGGACGACACGCTCACTCCGTTTTCCGTCAATTCCAGGTCATGGATGGGCCCCTTTCATCGACCAGGAGCGACAGGACTGGAATCAGGTTCCAGGGAAGACTTGTTCATCACCTACCAACTCATGTGCCGTCCCGCGACGCGCGGGGAGTTCGCGCAATCGTTGTTGCGCGCGGTGGTGGCGGGGAACCAGACGCGCCGTCTCAGGGATGAAGCGGGCGCCCAGTTTGTGGACGACCTCATCAAGCGCAGCCGGGAGTGGTACGCGAAGAACGGGAGCAAGACGGAGTCCGAGCTCCTGCGTTCCAATCTGGAGAAAGGGGATGGCAACGCACTGCGCGCGCTCGTGGAGCTGGGGAAAGAGGAGGACGCCCAGGCGGTGGAAAAGTATTTTCTCGAATCGAGAAATCCGCATAACGATTTCGGTTTGGTCGAGGAATACGTGGCACGGCGGGGTGTGAAGGCGAAGGATTTTGTCGAGAAGTACGTTGCGAAAGTCAAAGCGGAGGATTCCTCCCTGCCCGAGACGTCGCGCAAGCCATTCGAGAAGACGACCTCGCTCTTTGTTGCCCAGTTTCGAGAGCTGGTGTCAGAGAGAACTGCGGAGGTTTTGATCAAGGACGTGCTGTCGCGGCCGAAGAAATGGGACAACGCCATGTGGTCTGAGACGGCTCCCTCCCTCTCGCGCAAGCTCGGCGACGAGAAGCCGACCAAGGCGCTTTCGTTGCTTCTGGATGCAGCCTTGGAAACGAAGGATTCCTTGCTCCGTTCAATGTTTCTCCACTTAATTTCATACCCCGCGACGACGAAGAGTTCCAAGAATAAGCGTGCAGCGACCACGACCGAGGATGAAGCCCCTCTCCGGCCGGAGACCCATGCAGAGCAGTGGAGGAAACTCATCACGATCCAGCGGACGTTCGCTGACGACCCGCTTGTGGCTCCCGATCCCGAGGACATCACCGTGGGGCAGTCCGCCGCGCAGGCCATGAACAAGCTTTACGCGGCGGATATGCCACGCGCCTTGAAGGTGGCTAAGACGCTACAGACGCTTGGACCTCGTGGCTGGGAGGCGTTGCGTTTGCACTGGGAAGCCCGCCTCGCGGGCAAGCCCGAAATGGAATGTCCGCCGATCCCCGCGGCGGAGAACGTTACGCCCGAGCAGCGGTCAAAAATCAAAACGACGCTTGGGACCCTGGATGGCGACGCGTTGTGGAAGGCCGTGGAGGCGCTCTCACTGGACGAGCGACTGGCGGTGGGTGAAATGACGAGTGGAGACGAAGCCTTCAACTCGAAACTCGTGGCCGTGGCGAACATCGTGCGGACGGTTCGCGTGGAAGTGGACGATCCGTCGTGGAAGGCTTGGGGCAAGGCGTGCGAGGGCAAGGGGTGGACGCGGAAGATGGCGGAGGAGTCGTGCGAACAGAGCAGGAAAGCGTTGCAGCAGGGGCGCCCGGTTCTCCTGACATTCAGCCGTAGGGGGTGCTTGCGAGGCGTGATGATCCGGGTGGAGAAAGGTGAGAAGGCCGTGGAGCAATACGGGGGATACACCAGAGGGAGTCTCGGCATCAAACAATCGGCGGTGGTTGGCTTCGGGTTTGCGAATGGGGGCGACACACCGATCTCTGCGCGCGCCGCCTGGTTTGAGGAGGTTGCCCCGGGCAGTCCATCGTCGAAGCTGAAGCCAGCCACCGACGCTGCGGGAGACTTTTTGGAGTCGGATGTCCAGGCGGATCCACCGCAGACGGGCACGATCAAGGATTTCTGGGAGCAGGTGGAGACACTCTGCGGGCCGAAGCTCGACGTGGGAACGTCCGCGAGCATCATTTTCGCCGGCATCCCGGCACAGAAGGATGAATCCAAAAAATGACAACCCGACCCAGCATGATCCATTTTCACACCCGCTGAAACGACGGTTTCTTCCCCACGCCTTCACCGAAAACGGCGCGGTCATGGCCACCAACGTTCTCAACAGCCCGCAGGCTGTGCGGATGAGCGCCTTCTAAACCTTTTTGATCCGGTCGCCCACCTTGATGGACCCATCCTTCACGACTTTGGCGTAAATTCCCCGCAGGCGAAGCTGTTTGCCTGTTGGTGAGTTCACAAACTTCAAGGCGTCCCTGCCATATCGCCCGGCGAACTTGCTGCAGCCGTTGTGCTCCTCGCCGGTGATTTCGAACAGGGCGGAGCCGATCGCCAGGCGCTGTCCTGCGCTGAGGTTGTCCCGGCTCAGATCGAGATCCACATAGAGGTTGTCGCCCGCCAGGGGCCAGCGTGATTTTTCCTGCGCCAGGAGCGCGATGCATCGGCTGTTGATGATGGCAACCTGGACATCCGGATGGGGTGATCCATCCGGCAGGGTCCGCCAGCAATGGTCGGCCCAGTTGTCCCCATGCACACCAAGACGAAAACTCACCTCGCACCGGTCGGCAAGTGTCCGCTCGTCTTCCCGTGCCCGGGTAACGATCAATTCAAGGACGCCGTCGTCTTGGGGAGCCTGCTTCACGCGGTCGAGGCCGGCGAGCAGCTCTGCTTCTGAGAGGTGGATGGGCATGGATGCTTTTCATTTGGATGGGAACGGCTTCAAAATGCGGAGTCAACGCAATTTAACGCAAGAGGGGAAATAGCCAATAGCCGATTGCCAATTCTGAGGCAGGGCGTGCTCGCCGAGCGCGCCAATGCGGTGGTTCATGGAAAGTGAATGTGTGATTTCAAATGAGAACGGCGGCGCGCTCGGCGATCGCGCCCTACCTCCGGCAGGGAGCACGAGGTTGGCGATTTTTTGAGATTGAATTTCCATGCGGGGATTCCATCATTGGTTTCGGGATGAAATCTCAAATGGAAATGTTGATTGCGACCTCCCTCCTGTTCTGCGCGGCGGGATGCGGCAAGTCCGTTGACATGGGCGGCCTGGTGACGCAGGCACAGGAGACGGCGGCATTCGCGAACATCGCGCAGGTCAGCTCGGCGCAGGCCATCCACCGCATGGAGCACGAGGGAGTGTTTGCGAACTCGATTGAGGAACTGAGGGAGCTGAAGCCGGAAATTGCGGCGGCGACAAATCCCGGGAAAGCGTATCAGGGTTATTATTTCGTGGTGCTTCCCTCCACCGAGCGCGAGCAATTTTATGCCGTCGCGATCCCTTCGCAATATGGGGTTTCAGGCAAACGGACATTTCTCGCGACGGCCGATGGCTGCATCTACGCCAAGGATGTGGGAGCACAGGCGATCTCAGCCGCGCCCGCGAATCCGGAAGGCGCTGGCTGGAACCGCGTGCGAGGCAAGGCCAGGTCGATTGGCCCGGAAGATGAGAAACCGCCCGGCTGAAATGAAAACACGGATTGTGGTTTTGGGCGCTTCCCTTTAGGATTCAGCCGCAGCCATGAAAAAAAAGCCGTTTTGTTCGCGCCCGGGTCCCATCCTCGCATTCACCCTCGTGGAGATCCTGGTCGTGATCACCATCATCAGCATCCTCGTGGGGTTGCTGTTGCCCGTGCTGGGCTCCACAAAGGAGCGCGCCAAGGTCATCAAGTGTGCAAGCAACCTCCGCCAGATCTACCTCGCGTTCACCATGTACCTGCACGACTCCGACGACATTGTGTTCTGGCAGGGAACCAACATCAATCTCCAGGGCATGGACTGGTATGTGTACGGCGGACGGGAGACGAACAACTTCAACCTTGGCCAGGGGGGGCTCTTCAACAACATCGTGCCGCGTCCGCTCAACAAGTATGTGGGTGGTAAAATTGAGGTCTTCCATTGCCCTGCCGACTCCGAGCCCCTGCCCTGGGCTTCCGACTACACTCACTTTGCGTGGGTCGGCAACAGCTACAATTTTAATGCCAACAGTGGACCCTTCGGAACAAACTTTGCCACGGGCGGATTGAATACAATCCGCTTTTCGTCCGTGCGCGATCCCAGCAAGACCGTGGTCTTTCTTGACGCCAGCCTCGTGAAAGCCACCAACTACTGGCACCGCGGCGGACGGGCAAACGTCTGCTTTGCCGACGGCCACATCACCTTCATGCGCCAACCCTCCACCCCATATGGCGTGGACTGGACGTGGGACCCGTGAGCGCGATGACGCGCACGCTCCTGGTCGCGCTGGCCATCACCTGGTTTGTATGCGCGTGGTGGGCACGGCGTGAGTTTCTGCCCTACGACGTCAACAACACCGACATCGCCACCACGCTGCACCAGGCGCAGACGTTTGCAGCCGGGAAAATCTGGCGGCCCAGCCCCGAGCCGCGTGAATTTTTCCAGCAGTACCAGGTCATCGTGCGCGAACGCTCTTACACCTATTATCCGCCGGGCCACGCGCTCGCGATCACCCTTCCCGTGGCGTGGAATACGGACCCGTGGATCGTACCGTGGATTCTCAGCACGCTGGGCATTCTTCTCATGTACGCGTGGGCCTCCCGCATGGCGGGGCGGACCACCGCGGGCATCGCCACCTGCCTGCTCGCCCTCTCGCCCTTTTTCGCCGCCAACGCCCCGTCGCTTCTCTCGCATTCCACTGCACTCTTCCTTACACTCCTTTTCCTGTGCGCCGTCGCACGCTGGCAACAGGAAGGCGGGTTATGGACCGCATGCCTCGCCGGCCTCTCGCTGGCCGGAATTTATGCGACACGCTCCCCCAACGCCGCCGCCCTCGGCGCGGTGTGGATCCCATGGATTTTCTGGATGCGGCGAGACCAATGGAAGAAAGACTCCCGCCTTTGGGCCGCCTTCGCCTTGGGCACGGCTTTCATCACGTTCCCCCTGCTCATGTACTACCGCATCCTGGGCGGACGTTGGCGCCTGGACCTCTTCACCGATTACTGGCCGCGCAACAAATTCGGATTCGGACGGATGCTCGGACGCGGGGAGACCGGGCAATATTTCCAGACCTACACCAACCACGACTTACACGGCATGATCGAGAACTGGAAATACAACTTCCTGAACTTGAGCGACTGGTGGAGCGGCAGCATCGCCCTCTCCGTCATCTTCCTCGCGCTGGCCATTTATTTCCTCTCATCCATGATTCCGCGTTCCGCGTTCCGCGTTCCGCGTTTGTTCCCTCTTCTCCTCTGGCCCGCCCTCCATATCCTCCTCTACTCCCTCTACTACACGCCCAGCACGGGGTTTTCCGGGCCACGTTATCTTTTTGAAATCGTCCCTGCCCTGGCGCTCGGATGCGGATGGGTCCTCTCCCGAATGTCCTCCACCCGCCTCGGCAAACCCGCGTGCGTGTTTCTTTTCCTTGCGGCAGTTATTTTTTCCGTTCGCGGAAAAACTTTTCTCTACGGGCAGAACGCCGCGGGCATCCAACCACGGCAACAGGTTGAGCAATGCGTTCTGCGAGGGGCCCGACCGCCCGCGATCGTTTTCCTCCGCTCATTCTGGCTCGGCCATCCGTATCCCATCTTCCTCAATCAGCCTGATTTGAAAGGCCCCATCCTCTATGCATGCGACCGGGGGGCGGAGGACAAGCGCCTCGTCGCAGCCCATCCCGATCGCAACGCCTACGTCCTGGACGTGACACCCCTCAGTCCGCACAGCGTGCGTACGGAGTTGATCCCGGTTTATGACGCTTCCACGCGACGCTGGCTGAAGGAACCCGAAAAAATTTCCGCACCCTTTTTCATCGGTGGAAGTTTTACCCGCCCGGTGGAATTAAGCGGTGAGATGGTCCAGCGGCTCTTTTATCCGAAGCGCGAAGATGTTGAGCCCCAACCCAGCATCAAGCCCCAGCGCTGGCCGCTGGTTCCTGATCCATCCACCACGCCCTGAACATGTCCCGAAAATTCAAACATCCAACCCGTCGCATCGCGGTACTCGACATGGGCTCGAACTCCATCAAGCTGCTTGTGGCGGAACTCCGCCCCCTCGCGGCGCCGCGCATCCTGCTCGAGAAAAGTTCCGGCACGCGGCTGGGCGAGGGCATCCACCATCATTTCCGGCTCTCGAGGCCCGCGATGAAGCGGACTCTCGACGAAGCGCGCACATTCAAGAAGGAGGCAAAAAAGCTTCACGCCAGGGAATGGATCGCCGTGGCGACCAGCGCGGTTCGTGATGCCTCCAACCGCCGCGAATTTGAGAAACAGTTTCGCAAGCGCATGGGCTTCAGCCTGCGCGTCTTGGGCGGCAACGAGGAGGCGGAGCTGATCTATCGAGGAGCCACGAGCGACCCCAAACTCGCCGGGCCGCGCTCGCGCATTCTTGTGATGGATTCCGGCGGCGGCAGCGCCGAATGGATCCGCGGAACGCGCAATCGCATCTCACACCGCGTTTCGCTGGGGCTTGGCTGCGTGCGGATGACCGAGCGGTTCATCCGAGGCGATCCGTGCACGGAGGAATCCTTTCGACGCATGCTAGCGTGGTACGACAAAAAACTTCAATCGTTGCGCCGCAATTTTACAGCGAAGGGCTGCGTGATGATCGGCACCGGCGGCAGCATCAGCACCGCCGCAGTGCTCGACCTTGACCATCCCACCTTCCATGAACACCGGGTGCACGGCCACACCCTGACACTCCGCACGCTCGAAGCACTGCTTGAAAAATTGAAATCCCTGACGAACGCCGAGCGCGTCGCATGGAACGGCATCCCCCGCAAGAGAGCCGACATCATCGTGGCCGGCGTCGCCTTGTTCGTGACCGCCATGCGTACCCTGGGCGCAAAAAAAATCACCGCCAGCCTGAGGGGGCTGCGCTACGGCGTCCTGATGGAGCGGATGAAGTCCATTCGCGCATGATGTGCCACGTCAGGCTGCCACCCACCCATCGATGCGAACTCGTAACACTAATCTTGATCTGCTTCGGGCAATCGCAATCGTAATGGTCCTGGCATTTCACATCTGCCAGCGCTGGCCCGTGACCCTGCCAGCCATCATTGCGTTTACTCAATATGGCATATACGGTGTCGATCTCTTCTTTGTTCTATCCGGGTGGCTGATTGGCAGCTTGTTTTGGAGGGAGTACGCTCAATTTAGTCATGTCGAGATTGGTCGCTTTATCGGTCGGCGTGCACTTCGAACAGTTCCTCCCTACTTCGTGGCATTGGTCATTTCTTACGTTGGTGTTCTACTTGCGCGTGGCGAGGCGTTTGATGTGGGCTATTTGGTGTTCCTCCAAAATTACTACGAGCGTATCCCATTTTTTCTTATAAGCTGGTCATTATGTATCGAGGAGCATTTTTACCTCGTTATGCCAATCCTGGCTTTGAGTCTGGCCCGCGCCCCCGGTCGCTCACACATATTCTTTTTATTATTGGCTGTGATTCCAGCCGTATGCCGATTTCTGATCTGCCATCCATCCGAAACCCACCCCTTCGGCTACTACTATACCGCAACCCACCTTCGCTACGAGGGATTGCTCCTCGGAGTATGGGCCTCGTTTTTGCACGTCAGGCGCCCCCAGGAATGGGTTGTATTCCGACGTTTCGCATCGATAGCTATCTTACCAGCGTTATCGGTGGTTATCGTGACGGCCATGCTGCCTGACTCGCTCCGATACCCGCTATTTTACACCGCAGTCGCTGTGTTTTTCCTGCTTCTTCTTGTGACTGTTGTGGACCGCCAGCCGCTATGCTTTTCGGACACGAAGGTGGTGTTTTGGATCGCGTCAACATCCTATAGCGTTTACCTGACCCATGCGTTTACGCTGGACGCATCCTTGCGCCTTCTGGCCAGGCTGCCCGAGGTTCCCGTCATCCAAGTGCTTGTGGTGGTGGCCTGTGTTGCCATTGCTGGCTATAGCTTTTACCGAATCGTTGAGGTTCCAAGTCTCGCGATACGGCATCGTTTGATGCCTGGCCGCACCAGCGAACGGAGTCGCGCCGCATGAATGGCACGATTTCTCAAAACGGAATAAAAAACGACGCCGCGTCGGTCAGTTGTTTCACCTGGGCCTCGGTGCAGCGTTGGTGCGTGGTTTCCGATTCCGCTAGCTCGGTGAAATCCTCGGCGTCGGGGGCGAGGAGGACCGGGCGTTTCCACTCGCGGACGAGGGGGATGTAATGCTCGTAGTTTTCACCGTCCACCCATTCATCGGCGTAGGGGGAAAGGATTTTTGAGGCGGGGCCGTGCAGGAGAAAATCCACCTCCGTTTTTTTCCATCCGCCAATGCCGGCGCCGATGCGGACAGCCTCGGCGGGGCGGTGGCTTTCGCCCGGGTCCTCAGTGATCGTGATCAGCGTGCGGGGCAACGAGGAGGATTTTTTTTGGGCGGTGCCCCGCGGCGACACGCCCAGAGGGGTGAATGCCAGGAATTCGTCGCATCCCGCGATCATGTCCACCAGCACGGTGAGACCGCTGAAAGTGGCCTTGTCCGAATCCCATGCGATCTTCCTCCTCTTCGCGCCGTACGCGCAGGCAAAAAGCTTGATGCCACCCTTGCGCAATTCCTCGATCTCGGGACGGTCCAGGTTTCTCACGCCCTCATCCACCAGGTAGAGATAAACATCGTCCTTGCGCCTCATGGCGTCGGAAGCTGCGCGGTAAACTTCCGCGGGCTCTGGAAGTTCCGGTGGTGAGGCGAGTAGGAGGCCGAGTTTCATGCGAAAAGATATGCCGTCACCTTCACGCTTCCACGCTCAACTATCAACACCGGGTTCAGGTTGCATGGTTTTTCTTTCCAGTCCTTCATCACACTTGATTGAAAGAAAATGCATCCGTTTTTTTCAAAGTTCAGGTTTGCATTTTTATTTGCCAACCCACAAAGTGGCCGGCTCAACCCATTTAGACACCATGCAGAAGACCAACAAGGCGGTACGCAAACGTTTCAAAATCACCGGCACCGGCAAAGTCATGCGCACCAGCGCCGGACGACGCCACCTCGCCAGCAGCAAGAAATCCAAGAAACGCCGGCAAACCATGGGAACGCGGGAAGCCCATCACACCGATACCCACCGCGTGATCTTGAACTTGCCCTTCGGTTGATCATTTTTCGGACATCCATTGTCCGCACCCTCCCCCGCACTACGCGAGGGAGACCCAAACCAAACCAAAGCAGGCCAACGAAGTTTCCGCCCATGATGCGGGACGCCTCAAGGAAAGGAATACACCATGCCCCGCGCAACCAATGCCGGCGCCAGCAAGCGCCGCCGACAACGCGTCGTCAAAGCCTCAAAAGGATATCGAGGCAACCGAAGCAAACTCTACCGCTATGCGGCTGATGCCCAGGACAAGGCCAGGACATGGTCCTACATCGGCCGTAAGCTCAAAAAGCGCACCTTCCGCTATCTCTGGACTACGCGCATCAATATCGCCTCCCGCTCGCTCGGCCTCACCTACAGCCGCCTCATCGAGGGGCTGCGCAAGGCCGGCGTCGGCCTCGACCGCAAAATTCTCGCGCACCTCGCCGAGCATGATGCCAAGGCGTTTGAAAAACTCGTCGAGCAAGCCAAGGGCGCGCTGCCCAAGGCGGCCTGACCGCTTTGCGGCTGCATCTCAATCCGAGGTAGGGCGCGTTCGCCGAACGCGCCGTCATAGAATTCCACGGTGAAATGGACTTACGATGTAAAACGAGGCCTGCGGCGCGCTCGGCGAGCGCGCGCTACCTCATGAATTCCGGGTATCATTAAAACCCATGCCCTCGCTGGAAGAACAACTTGTCGCGCTGAAATCCCAGGCGCCCGCCGACTTCACCGCCGCCACGGACCCCGATTCGCTCGAGGCCGTGCGCGTCAAATATCTCGGGCGCCAGGGAAGTTTGCCGGACCTCATGAAGCAGCTCGGCTCGGCTCTTCCCGCTGACCGCGCGCGCCTCGGCAAACTCGCCAACGAGGCCAAGATCGCCGTGCAGTCGGCCTTTGAGCAACGCAAGGATGATCTCGAAAATGCAAACGCCGGCGCGGATGCGGCAAGATTCGACACGACGCTGCCCGGCCGCATGCGCCCGGTCGGACGCCTTCATCCCCTCACACAAACGATGGAACGCGTGGTCGCCATTTTCCAACGCATCGGCTTCACCATCGCGGAGGGCCCCGAGATCGAGGACGAGTGGCATTGCTTCGACGCGCTGAACACGCCAGGCGACCATCCCGCGCGCGATTTGCAGGACACGCTCTACTTGAAGGATGGACGGCTCTTGCGAACGCAGACCTCCACCGTGCAAATCCGCGTGATGGAGACGCACAAGCCGCCCATCCGCATCATCGCCCCCGGCCGCGTCTTTCGCCGCGACGAGGTGGACGCCACGCACAGCGCCTGCTTTCACCAGATCGAGGGACTCTATGTGGCTGAGGGAGTTTCAGTTGCAGACCTGAAGGGAACGATGGAATTTTTCTTTCGCGAACTGTTGGGGCCCGAAACCAAGACGCGTTTCCGCCCGCACTTCTTCCCCTACACCGAGCCCAGTTTCGAAATTGATTTCTCAGCAACATCGCTTGGTCTCAAAGGCAGGAAATGGCTCGAGATCGCCGGCTGTGGCATGGTGGACCCGAATGTTTTCAAGGCCGTGGGATACGACCCGGAAAAATTCACCGGCTTTGCCTTCGGCATGGGCGTTGAACGCATCGCCATGATCCTGCACGGCATTGACGACATCCGGCTCTTCTACGAGAACGATGTGAGATTTCTGCACCAGTTTTAACATGGAACATCTGGCATGGACCATTTGTCATTTGGAGATGGAAATCTGATAAATGATAAATGATAAATCCTGAATGTTGTCCATGCTTTGCCTCGCCATCCTTGTCGTGGCATTTCTCTATTCGTCAGTCGGTCACGCAGGTGCCTCGGGATACATCGCAGTGATGGCCCTGTTCAATTTCGCGCCGGACGCCATCAAGCCCGCCGCGCTCGTTCTCAACATTGCCGTGGCCTGCCTCGCAACGTTTCAATTCTGGCGCGCCGGACATTTTTCGTGGCCCCTCTTCTGGCCGTTTGCCATTCTCTCCCTTCCGTTCGCCTTCGCGGGCGGGTATCTCCGTCTGCCCGCCCACACGTTCAAGATCGTCGTGGGCGTCGTCCTCCTATTTTCCGCCATCCACTTTCTTCTCCGCCCACGCGAGGACGCCCATCCCCGCGAACCATCCAAAATTGTTGCGATCCCCGTGGGCGCGGGCCTGGGCCTGCTGGCTGGCCTCACGGGAACCGGAGGCGGCATCTTCCTCACCCCGCTCCTGATCTTCATGCGATGGGCCCGCACAAAAAACGCGTCTGCCGTCTCCGCCCTGTTCATTCTCATGAATTCCGTTTCTGGGCTCCTTGGAAATTTCAGCAGCACCCGTCAGCTTCCGTCATTCGCCATCCCCATGCTCGTGGCCGCCGTGGGAGGCGGCGCGATCGGCTCCTGGTTCGGCAGCCGCCGCTTCTCTCCCGAGATCATCAAGCGCCTGCTCGCCATCGTCCTCACCATCGCGGGCATCAAATTGATCTGGATGTGAAAACGTGTAACCAATCCATCATTCGCAACGTCTGATGGTGTATGAAACCATTCCTTCTCCTTGCCCTATTTGCATTCCCGTTGTTCGCAAACGCACCCAGCCTCCACGCAGAAAACGACCGCACGTATGACGGAACGATCACCGTGGGCGATCTTGAACGGACTTATCTCGTTCACGTTCCCGCTTCCTACTCGGAGCAAAAGCCCGCAGCTCTCATCTTCGTGTTTCATGGCGGCGGCGGCGAGGCGAAGACCAGCGGAAAATTCACGGGGTTTTCCGAGCTCTCGGACAAGGAGGGTTTCATCGTGGTCTATCCCCAGGGCGTGGACAAAAGCTGGAATGATGGACGGAACAGCACGAAGATCACGGCCCAGCGTGAGCACGTGGATGACATCGGATTCGTCACCGCGCTGCTCGATCATCTCGAGCACCAATATTCGATTGATCCCAAACGCATTTACGCAACGGGTCCATCCAACGGAGGCTTCTTCTCCAATCGCGTCGGCGCCGAACTCTCCGACCGTTTCGCCGCCATCGCCCCCGTCATAGGCCTCATGGCGTCACCGATGGCCGAAAACTTCAAACCCAGCCATCCTGTCTCCGTGCTCGCCATCAACGGCACCGAGGATCCACTCGTCCCCTACAACGGCGGCGATGTCAAACTCCTCGGCATGGGCGGACGCGGCAGCGGCATCAGCGCCTTGGACACGGTCAAAAAATGGGCGGACCACGACGGATGCAAGAAGGATCCCGTGAACACGGAACTTCCCGACACCGATCCCAATGATGGTACGCGGGTGAAAATTTCCACTTGGTCCGGCGGCAAGGACAACACCGAGGTCGTGTTTTACACCATCGAAGGCGGTGGCCACACCTGGCCGGGCGGCACGCAATACCTGCCCCAGAGAGTGATCGGAAAAGTCTGCCGCGACTTTAACGCCACACAGGTCATTTGGAAGTTTTTCGTGGAACATCCAAAATCGTAATGCCATCGGCACATGGCGTCGCCCGCCTGATCATGAGTCACGCCTCACTGCAGGATTTAGCGGATGCCCTTCCGCGACCGGGATCGTGAGGCCGTCCCGGATTTTTTGACAGGATTTCAGGATTGAGAGAAATTTTCAGGCTGGAAAACTACTTGTATTTTGGATGTTTAAGATCCAAATTACAAGATATGTGGAATCGCGCATCAAGGACAGTATTGAGGAAGCTGTGGAAGCAGTTTCCCGCCGTGCTGATTCTCGGTCCCCGTCAGGTGGGCAAGACGACGCTCGCGAAGGCGTTTCTTCCCGGGGCGTTTTATTGTGATCTGGAAGATCCCCGGACGCGCAGCCTCTTCACTTCCGAGCCCCGTTTCCAGATCGAACGCCACACGGAGCGCCCCATGATTCTGGATGAGGCTCAAATGGTTCCCGTCCTCTTTGAAACCCTCCGGGGTGTCATTGACGAGGATCGCAAGCGCAACGGTCGCTACTGCCTGTTGGGATCCGCGCAGCCGACGCTCGTCCGCCAGGTATCGGAAACGCTCGCCGGGCGCGTTGGAATCCTTGAATTGGATCCTCTCACCTGTTCTGAAACGAGGGAGGGCCCGCCGAGCATCAAGCCGCAGAAATTGTGGTTGAGGGGCGGCTTTCCCGACGCCCTGCACGGCGATTTCCGTCAGTGGTGGGAGTCCTACCTTCGCACGTATGTCGAACGCGACCTCCCCCATCTGGGTCTCCAGCCCCAGCCCATCCTGCTTCGTCGTCTCCTCACCATGCTGGCCCATCATCAAGGCGGCCTGCTCAACCTCTCGCAATTCGGTTCAGCCCTTGGGGTGACGCATCACACAACCCAACGCTACATCCACTGGATGGAACAAACCTTCCTCCTCCGGCTGCTGCCTCCCTACTTCCGCAACGTGGGCAAACGGTTGACCAAATCACCCAAAGTCTATCTCCGGGATCCCGGGCTTCTCCATCACCTGATGAACCTCAACACCTTGGAGGAATTGGACAACCATCCCATCCGTGGGGGAAGCTGGGAGGGCTTTGTGATCGAGGAGATCATCCGACGCGAACGGCTGGTCCGTCCGCACACCCAGTTCTTCTTCTGGCGCACGGCGGCCGGAGCCGAAGTGGATCTCGTGCTCGATCGCGGCAACGAACGGATCGGCATCGAAATCAAGGCCGGCGGCACGGAAAACATCCATGACGCATCCCGACTCAATGCGGCGCTTCAGGACATCGGCGCCCGGCACGGGTACATTCTGGACCAAGCCAGGGGCGTCACGGCCATGCTTCCGCAGGTCGAACGACGCGGATTTTTCGAGGACTTGGAATGGCTGCCGTAGGAATTTTCCTGTCTTAAAATAAGACTTACAGCAACACACGCGGCACGTTAACATTCGAGGATGCGGAAATTTCGATTCTGGATTCCTGTTATTTTCCAAGCCGGCTTCATTTTCTGGCTTTCCAGCATTCCGGGCAACGAGTTTCCGCGCTTTCTATTCTGGCCCGGGATTCTTCCAGATTTCATCGCGCGGAATCCTGACAAGATTGTCCACGGCATCTTGTACGCCTTCCTTGGCTGGTTCTGTCTGCATGCCGTGGCTCGCGGAACTTCCATTCGCTTTCCCTATGCCGCCATCCTCGCTTTCGCGCTCGCCTCCGCATACGGGGCAACCGATGAATGGCACCAACTCTTCGTGCCACACCGCTCTTGCGACGTGTACGATTGGGTCGCGGATTCCACCGGCAGCCTGCTTGCCATTCTGCTCCTTTATCGTTTTTATTCCCCACATTCCACCACACTCCCATCATCAGAACGCAAACCAACATGACGGCATTTTTCGGAAGGCCTCACGCAAAGACGCCAAGGCGCAAAGATCGAAAGCTTGGAGAAGAGCAGGAGGTTCGCCTCATACAACGCGGCATGCCGCGTTGTATGAGGCGAACCCGCTTGGGCTTCTGGAAACTTCTGCACTTTGCGCCTTTGCGCCTCTCGCCTCGCCGAAGCCTACGGCGTAGCGCGGGTTGCGCGAAACTCTCTTTCCCGACAGAGCAACCATGAGCAGCCCGGCCCAAAAAAGGATCCTCGAACTCACCTCGGAAATCGAGTCGCACAACCGCGCCTACTACGCGGATGGCGCCCCCGTCATCTCCGACCGTGAATTCGACCGCCTGCTCGCCGAGCTCATCGAACTGGAAAAAAACCATCCCGAATTTGCCTCGCCCAATTCCCCCACCCGGCGCGTCGGCGGCGAGCCGCTCAAGGAATTCACGCAGGTGGAGCATCGCGTGCCCCTCATGAGCCTCGACAACACTTACTCGCCGGAAGAACTGCGCGACTTTGTCACGCGCGCGGAAAAATTACTCGAAGGAAAGCCCATCGCGTGGATTCTTGAGCCCAAGATTGACGGCGTGGCCGTCACTCTCCGCTACGAACAGGGACAACTGGTTTACGGCGCGACGCGCGGCGACGGACGCAGGGGCGACGACGTCACCGCCAACCTCAAAACAATCGGCTCGCTCCCGCTGAAGCTCGACGGCGGCAGCCTTAAGGACGCGCGACGAAAAAAAGGCGACGCTTCCTCCACGCTCTTTGGCGACGTGGGAAAATTCAAGAGCGCGCTGCCCCACCTGTCCATCCTCGAAGTGCGTGGCGAAGTGTTCATGACGCGCGCCAATTTCGACAAGATCAACCATGAGCGCGCGAAGGTGGATGAACCACTCCTGATCAACCCGCGGAACGCGACCGCTGGCACGCTCAAGCAGCTCGACTCGCGCGAGGTCGCGAAGCGCCCCCTTAGCATCATCCTCTACGCCGTGGCGGAAATCCGCGGCGTGGAATTGAAATCGCATCACGAATCGCTGGCCCTGCTCGCGAGCCTTGGCTTTCCCACCCATTCCAAAACATGGACGTGCCAGTCTGTGGTGGAAATTGAAAAAGCGTTGCAGGACCTCAACACGTACCGTCACAAGCTTCCGTATGACACCGACGGCGGCGTGCTCAAGGCCGATTCTCTTCTGCAGCAACGCGAGCTTGGCTCGACCAGCAAGGCCCCGCGCTGGGCCATCGCCTACAAATTTGAAACAGAAAAAGTCGAGACCGAGCTGATCGACATCCAGGTGCAGGTGGGACGCACCGGGGCGCTGACGCCGGTTGCCAATCTCAAGCCGGTCTTCGTCTCGGGCAGCACGGTGAGCCGCGCCACGCTGCACAACGAATCGGAAATTGCCCGCAAGGACATCCGCGTGGGCGATACGGTCATCATTGAAAAAGCGGGGGAGGTCATTCCCGCCGTGGTGAGCGTGGTGATGGGAAAGAGGCCTGCGCACACAAAGCCGTTCGTGATGCCAAAAAAATGTCCCGAATGCGGCGGCGATGTATCGCGCGACATGGTGGCCGGCGAGGAGGGAACGCTTCTTCGCTGCGAAAATCTTTCATGCCCGGCACAGATCAAGCGCCGCATTGAACATTACGCCACTCGCGGGGCCATGGACATCGAGGGCCTCGGTGAATCGCTCGTAAAACAACTCGTGGACCAGAAGATCGTGAAGAATATTTCAGATGTGTACGACCTCAAGCTGGAGAGAGTGTCCGAACTGGAACGCATGGCGGAGAAATCCGCAAAAAATTTGCTGGATGGAATCGAGGCAAGCAAGACACGCGACCTGTGGCGCCTCGTTTTCGGACTTGGAATCCGCCACGTGGGTGCCGCTTCAGCCCGCTCGCTTGCAAGTCATTTTGGAAGCATGGACAAACTGAAGGCGGCCACGGTGGAGGAATTGATGACGGTCGAGGACGTGGGTGACGTGGTGGCAGGAAGCCTTCGCGACTTTTTTGACAAAAAGGACAATCTCGAAACAATCGAGAAGCTGCGAAAGGCAGGACTCAGCATGGAAACACGGAATGTGGAACGCGGAATGCGGAATATCCTGGATGGGAAAAGTTTTGTGCTGACCGGCACGCTGCCCACGCTGTCACGCGATCAGGCCGGCGAACTGATCCGCCAGGCCGGCGGCGTGGTGAAATCAAGCGTCAGCAAAAAGACGGACTACGTGGTGGCCGGTGAGGAGGCGGGATCCAAATTGGACGACGCCAACAAGCACGGCGTCACGATTTTGGACGAGGCAGCGCTCCGGAAACTGCTGGATGGCTGACATTTTTAATTGTCGTGAAGGCTGTCCGCCTGCCATCCTTTCGCATCATGCAACGGATTTTGATTCTTGGGGCCACGGGGCAGCTCGGGTCCGAATTGATGCGCGCCTGCGGCTCGCGTTCCTCCTGGGGCGCGAAGGGGTTGTCGCATTCCGACCTTGAAATCACCAACGCCAGCGCGGTGCGGACGGCGCTCGGCGAATTCCGTCCTTGGGCCGTCTTCAATTGCGCCGCCTACAACCAGGTGGAGACCGCCGAAACCGATCCCCTGCCGGCTTTCACCCTCAATAGCGCCGCCGTCGCGCACCTGGCCGCGGTCTGCCATGAGCTGGACATCCTGCTTGTCCATTTCAGTTCGGATCATGTGTTCGATGGAAAATCCAAAATTCCTTATCGCGAAGAGGACCCGGCATTTCCGTTGAGCTCCTATGGGCTTTCCAAGCTTTCCGGAGAGCAGGCTATCCGCCTCCTGCATCCGCGTCACTGCATCCTTCGCACATGCGGGGTTTACGGCCACGCGCGCAGCCCGGGGGCGAAGCTTAACTTTGTGGAAAAGATCCTCGGCAAGGCAGGGCGCGGCGAGCTGTTGCGCGTGCGTGACGATCTTGTCTGCACACCCACGGCCGCCTCGGAACTTGCCGACGCAGCCTGCCAGTTGCTGGAGAAGGAGGCGGTGGGAACTTTTCATGCCACCAACACCGGCTCGTGCACATGGCTGGAATTTTCACGGGAAATCCTGCGCCTTGCCGCCGTCGCGGGAAATGTCGAACCCCTGGAGCTCCCCGACTCACCGCGCATCGCCCTGCGCCCGCCCATGAGTGTTCTCTGCACGGACAAGCTCGCGGCCCATGGGGTGAAAATGTCCTCGTGGAAAGCCGCCCTGACCTCCTATATCCTGCGACGCGCGACATGAGCACCACCAACGACATCTGCCACCGCCGCACCACCTGCCGCGTTTGCGGCGGGAGGGACCTTGTGCGTTTCCTCGACCTGGGACTGATGCCGTTGGTGAACCGTTATTTGAACTCCAGCGACGACGGCAGGGACGAGCCGCGTTTCCCGCTCGAGATTCTTTTCTGCCGCGCCTGTTCCCTCTCGCAGCTCAGCGTGGTCGTGGACCCGAAGGTTCTTTACAGCGAGTACGATTATCACTCGTCGGTATCAAAAACCTTCCAGCAGCATTGCGAGGAAATGGCCGCGAGCCAGTGGCGTGAGTTCGGCCTCACCGCACAGGATTTCGTCGTTGAGATTGCGAGCAACGACGGTTGCCTCGTCTCAAAATTCCAGAAGCTCGGATGCAAGGTGCTTGGCGTGGAGCCCGCCGTGAATCTCGCGGAACTGGCCAACGACGCGGCTGTTCCGACGCTCAACGAATTCTGGTCGCAGGCGGCAGCCGACCGCATCCTCAGGGAGCATGGCCCTGCGCGCCTCGTTGTGGCCACGAACGTGCTCGCGCATGTGGATGACCTTCACGGTTTCATCCGCGCGGTGGCGTCGCTGCTCCGCCCCGATGGCGCGCTGGTTTTCGAGGTTCCCTACATGGTGAACTTCATGAACCGCGCCGAGTTCGATACGGCATACCACGAACATCTCTCCTACTTTCTCCTGCGCCCGCTCAAGCAGGCGCTCGAGGCAAACGGCCTTGCCCTCGCAAACGCGCAGGAATTCGAGATTCACGGCGGCTCGATCCGCGTCACGGCACGCCCCGCATCGGGTGCCCCTGCTCCATCCGACGGCGTGCAACGGCTGCTGAGCTGGGAAGAAGAGCTCGGCTTGCACGAGGAGGCCACCTATTTGCGGTTTGCATCGCACGTCGCGATGTTGAAGGAGGAGCTGACCGCGTTCGTGCACGCGCTCAAGGCGCGGGGGAAAAAACTCGCCGCCTACGGGGCGTCCGCCAAGGGCAACATACTCCTCAATTACTGCGGCATCGGGAAGGACATGCTGGATTACGTGGTGGATGACACGCCCGCGAAACAGGGAAAGCTTTATCCGGGCAACCATCTTCCAATCGTGAACCGCAGCCAGCTGCACGCGTCGCCGCCAAATTACCTCCTTCTCCTCGCCTGGAATTTCGTGGACGAGATGGTGAAGAACACAGCCGAGTACCACGCCAGGGGCGGACGCTACATCGTCCCCATCCCGTCACTTCGCGTGATCTGATTTCCATGGAAACGCAATCGCCGGATCATCCCACTCCGCGCGGCACTCGTCGGAGGGATCGTATTCACGGTTCATGACGTAAAGCATCAGGCCCGGGCTCCCGTCGAGAACTTCATACCCATGCGCCACGCCGGGCGGGATGTGGAGCAGAAACGGCTTCTCCGCGTCAGTGAAAATCGAGTACCCATGGCCATGCGTGGCACCTTCACGGGCGTCCAGCAGCACGATGCGGAATTTTCCGTGCAGCGGACAGAAGAGGTCGGATTGTCTGCGGTGAAAATGAAACGCCTTGACGACACCCGGGCCGGATTCCGAAATCGAAACCTGTTGAGGCGTGAAGTTCTCATCCTTCAGCGATGCGAACCGCACCACCTCCATAAAGAATCCGCGGTCGTCCCTGTGTTTTTTCAGAGGGAAAAGGGCGACGCCCTCCGGCCAGGCCACGTCTTCCCATGAGCCGGCTTCCACCCTCATGTGGCGCTTGAGCCTTGGCAGGGAGTTTGGTTGGATGGTGGACATGGGAGAGGATTCTTTTACAACATGCATCTCTGCAGGGCAAGCGGGGCCACTTGCCCTGCATTCAAGGCCATGACCACTCCGGACCCATCCGCCGCGCGCAACCCCTGCATTTCCTGCGGGGGCGACGCATGGCGGCATCCGTTCGTAGCGCGCAATTTTCAGGGCCAATCCTTCCGCTACGTGAGTTGCGCCTCGTGCGGGCTCGTCGAACTGGATCGCGGAGTGGACACCGCGGGAGCCGGTGAAGTGTACGAGGAGGCTTATTACGGCGAGGGGCCCAGCAAATTTGCGGACCGCATCCAGAGCGTGCGCCAGCGCCATGCCCAAAAAAAGGCCGCGCGCATTTCCTCCCTGTGTCCCGGCCAGCCGGGACGGCTCTTCGATGTCGGTTGCGGCGACGGCCTTTTCATGGAGGCAATGCTGAAGCGCGGATGGAGTGTGGATGCCAATGAAGTCGGCCCCGCCGCGCTGGCGCGCGCCCAGAAGCTGACCTCCACGAAACTTGGGCGCGGGGACTTGCTCGACATTGTCGTGGCGGAAGGCTCCTACGACGTGGTGACGATCTGGCAGGTGCTGGAGCACGTGACGCGTCCCGCAGAAACGCTCCAGAAAGCATTTCGCATGTTGAAACCCGGCGGTCTGCTCACGGTCTCCGTCCCCAACGCAGGCTCCTGGCAGGCCCGTCTTTTTGGAAGCCAATGGTTCCACATGGATCCGCCGCACCACGTCCATCTTTTCACGCCCGACAATCTCTCCGCCCTGCTGAACCGCCACGGCTTCAATCCCTTTCTCTTTGTGGGCAACCCCCTTGAATTCGGTCCCTTCGGCTACGTGCAAAGCTTCATGAACATGATGGGGCTGAGGAAGGATTCCTTTTTTGAACTGCTCAAGAGCAAGGCGCTCACCGATCGCCGACTCAGCGTCCACCAGTGGATGATGATGGGCCTCGCCGGAATTCTCACGCCCCCCTCCGTGCTGCTCGCCCTCATGGAGTCGCCCTCCCGCTGCAGCGGGACGTTTGAGATGTATGCGAAAGCGAAGAGATGAATGCAGCGACCCTTCCGCGTGATCGGTTGTCAAAACGTTCTCAAATGAAGAAACTCGATTTCATCCAGCAAAAAGCGCGGGAGCAATTCAATCGGCAAAGTCAAAATTACGGCAAGGGCCATGTGTTGGAGAAGCTGGATGATCTGCTCGATGCCCTGAAGCATGTGGCCGTGCGGCGCGGGCAGCTGGCGCTCGATATTGCCACCGGGTCGGGTCACACGGGGCTTCACCTCGCCAGCCTCGGCATGCAGGTCACGGCATCGGACATCTCGCCCATGATGCTGGAGATGACGCGCAAGATGGCGGAGGCGCGCGGCCTGGCCGTTGAGACGAAGCTCCATTCTGCAGAGGAATTGCCCTACCGCGACTGTTCATTTCACCTCGTCACCTGTCGCGTCGCGGCACACCATTTCAGCTCACCTGAAACGTTCGTGCGGGAAGTCGTGCGCGTGCTGCGCCACGGCGGCGCATTCATCCTGATTGACGGCACGGTGGAGGATGACCAGCCCGAGGCGGAGGAATGGACGCACCGGGTGGAGAAGCTGCGCGATCCAAGCCACAACCGCCTCCTCACGCCATGCCGATGGAGCGCGCTCTGCAAACAGTCGGGCTTGAAAGTGAAATACTGGTCGCTTGCCCAGCTCAAGCAACCCGACCTCGAATGGTATTTCGAGACCGCCGCCACGCCCAAAAAAAATCGCGTCTTGGTTCGCAAGCTGATCGAGCACGCCCCCGAATCCGCCCGACGTCTTTTTCAAATCAAGGAGGAGAACGGCAAGATCGTCTGGTGGTGGCAGCGCATCCAGCTGGTTGCGTTCAAGGCGGCGTCCTGAATTGTTATGAGCAGCGGGATGAAGGACTCAAAACCTGTTGGCTGATCATCCGATGCGATTGTGAACAAAGAATATATCATGTACGATCTTTGGGGTTGATTTTCCAGGAACAGAGCTTCATGGACCGGGGTGATGTCATCGAAACCTGCCAAACGCGACCGTCCCCCACCCGTCAAGGCGCCGACCCGTCGGGAGCGGAGTGAGTTTGCGATTGCGCAAAATAATGTGTTGATGGAGGACATGAGCAAGCAGTTGAGAATCGTCGCCGAGGGCCACGGTATCCTGCTCTCCATGATCGAGAAAAATTCGGTGGCGATTGAACAAAATTCAGTGGCGATCGAAAAGGTTGCGGGGGCGGCTGTTCAATTTCGAACGGAGTTGGTCGGCATGATCGCAGGTGTGCGAGATGAGCTGCTTGATAAAATTGACGAGACCAAAACGGAGCTTCGCGGAGACATTGAGACGGCCAAGACAGAACTCCGTGGAGACATCGAGGCGGCCAAGACGGAACTTCGTGGAGACATCGAGGCGGCCAAGACAGAACTCCGTGGAGACATCGAGGCGTCCAAGCTTGAACTCAAAGAGGATATCCGGGGATTGTCGGAACGGTTGGAACGCGTCGAACATGCATGATTCGGATCACGATCCGGTTCACATCCGCGGTTGCAAATGCAGTCTTTTTTCAACAGCCTGTTCCGCATGGCTGCTTTTCCCAACCGCATTGACGCCCGATTTGCCGCGTTGCGTACCGAGCGCCGCAAGGCGTTTGTGGCGTACATCGCCGCGGGCGATCCCACGCTGCATCACACGGCAAAATTGGTGCTTGCGATGGAGCGCGCCGGAGTGGACGTTCTCGAATTGGGCGTCCCGTTTTCCGATCCGCTGGCCGATGGCGTGGTGAACCAGCTCGCCGCGGATCGCGCATTGAAATCGGGAACAACACTAAAAGGAGTGCTTCGTCTCGTGGCACGGCTGAGGAGCAAGGGTCTGAAGATCCCGCTCGTGCTTTTCACCTATTTCAACCCGATCCATCGGCACGGCGTGGAGAAATTTGTTCGCGATGCCGCCAAGGCCGGGGTGGATGGCGTCCTGAATCTTGACCTTCCGCCTGAAGAAGAGGGTTCCTTTGCGGGTGGGATGGAAAAAGCCGGGATGCGTGTCATTCACCTGGTCGCTCCCACCACGCATTCGTCACGCATTCGAGAAATTGCGCGGAGGTCAAAGGGGTTCATCTACTATGTTTCGCGCGAGGGCGTGACGGGAATGCAAAAAAATATGGCGGGCGGAATCACCTCGCGCATTCACGAGATTCGGCGGCACACAAAAACGCCCGTGGTGGTGGGATTTGGAATTTCAACCGCGCGGCAGGTCCGCGCTGCCGCGAGGGAAGCCGATGGCTGCGTCGTGGGCAGCGCAATCGTTCATCGCATCGGTGAACTGGGCAGGAAATCATCCATGGTGCCATCGATTGCCCGATTCGTCCGTTCCCTGGTCCGGCCATTGCACTCCTGAAATCCCGGGAAGATTCGCTCCATGAACCGGATCGTTCGCTCCCTCCTCCCTGGCGCGATCATCTGCGTGACCATCGCGTTCATCTCCTTGGTCGTAATACCGTTGCATGCGCAGGGGTCCATGCAACCCGTCCTCCTCTGGCCCACACGCCTGGACCATCTCCTCGAACTTCCCGGACGCGCGGTGGTCTACCTGCTCGGAGGCGGGCTCACACGCCCCGGACACGTTTCAACCCGCACATGGTTTCTCACGCTCTCGTTCAACGCGCTCTTCTATCTGGCTTTGTCCATCTTCTGGAACGAGCGCCGACGTATCAGGGAATTTTTAAGAAAGCAAAAGAGCGGACACACCCCTGCCCCGGAAGTAGTTTCCAATCCATCGCGGCGGCGATTTCTGAAAACGGGCGGCATGGTGATGGCCGCAGGCGCGATAGGCTCCTTCGGCTGGTCCTTCCTCGTGGAGCCGCAACTCGTTGGCGTCTCACGACGGGTTTTTGCAGTCCGCGGGCTTCATCCGTCTTTGGACGGACTGACCATCGTCCAGCTCACCGACATCCATCTCGGCCCGTGGAGCTCAACCGGCTTTGTGGAAGGCGTCGTGGAGCAGACGAACGCATTGAACCCGGATCTCATTCTCCTGACCGGGGATTATGTTCATCAGTCCCCGCGCTACATCGTTCCCGTGATTGAATTGTTGAAGGGATTGCGTCCGCAAATCGGCATGATGGGCACCTTGGGGAATCACGACTGGTGGGAGGGCGGTCCGCTCATGCAACGGGAATTCCAGCGTGCGGGCATCCCGCTCGTGGACAACTCAAGGATGTTTCTCACACCGGATCGTCATCTGGTTTCCGAGGCAACGGAGGGATTATGCCTGGCGGGTGTGGGTGATCTCTGGACGGACCGCGTGAATTTTGAGAGCGCCCTGCACGGGGTGCCGCCCTCGATGCCGAGATTCCTCCTCTCGCACAATCCCGATGTCGCAGAGGACGCACGCCTGGCACTGCCCCCGTATCGGGTGGAGCTGATGATTTCGGGACATACGCATGGGGGCCAGATCCGTGTGCCTGTCCTCGGTTCGCCTGTGGTGCCGTCGAGGTACGGACAGAAATACGCACAAGGCCTCGTCCAGGGCCCGTCCTGCCCGGTTTTCATCTCGCGCGGCGTAGGCATGTCCCTTCTCCCACTTCGCCTCGCCTGTCCGCCCGAAATCGCATTGATCAAGCTCTCATGCGCGTGATCCGTATTGCCCGCACGCGCCTGTCATTGATCCACGGCGACGACTCTGGTAGTTTCCTTGTTGCATGACGTCATCCGCATCATCCCATTTTCATGCGCTCATCATGGCGGGGGGCAAGGGCGAGCGGTTCTGGCCTTGGAGCCGGGAGAAGCGCCCCAAGCAATTGCTGCCGCTCTTTGGAAAGAAAACCATGATCGAGATGACGGTGGAACGGCTGGCTCCCCTGGTTCCGCGTCAACGCGTCTGGATCGTCACGAACGCCGCCCAGGCCCGCGCGATGAAGCGGCTCATGCCGTCGTTTCCAAAAAAGAATTTCATCGTCGAGCCGGTGGGCCGCGATTCCGGGGGCGCGGTGATGCTCGGGTGCGCCACGGTGGCCGCGCGTGATCCCGATGCCGTGATGGCATTGCTACCATCGGACAGCCTGATCAAGGACGTGTCGGGTTACCGTCGCGTGCTGGGCGCGTGTTTCAAGGCCGCCGCGAAAGAGAAGTTGCTGCTGACGATCGGAACCCGTCCCACGCATCCGAGCACGGCGTATGGATATATCGAACGCGGGGCACGGATGTCTGGCGCGGCGCGCATGTTTCATGTCCGCCGATTTGTTGAAAAACCAAAGCTTCAAAAAGCCATGCGCCTGGTGAAGTCCGGGCGCTTCTACTGGAATGCCGGGATGTTTGTCTGGTCGGCGGGCGCGATCCGCGAAGCGCTGGAAAAATATTCACCGGCCCATGCGGCGGGGTGGGCGGCGCTGGGGCAGAATCGCCGCGCCTATCTTGCCTCGGGATTTTTGAAGCTTCCAAAAATTTCGATTGATTACGCGGTGATGGAGAAGGCACGAAATATCGGAGTGGCGGAGGCGATGTTTGACTGGGATGACGTGGGCTCGTGGAGCGCCATGGCCGCGCACATGCCGCTGGACCGCAACGCCAACGCGTCGCGCGGAAACGTGCTGCTGCATGACGCGAAGGGATGCCTGGTGTTTGGCGGAAAGCAAATGGTCGCGGCGCTCGGCGTGCGCGATCTGGTGATCGTCCAGACCGACGACGCCACATTCATCTGCCACCGCGACGCTGCGCAGCGGGTGAAGGAACTGGTGAAACAATTGCCGCCTTCGCTGAAATGATCGGATTTTTGACAGGATTAACATGATCTACAGGATTTCAAAGGGTTTCGCGCAAAGGCGCAAAGGCGCAAAGGCCCATGATCCCAACCCCGGCATTCCGTTCGTCACCAAGGTGACGAACGGAATGCCGGGGTTGAATGCATTTCTGGAAATCTGCGTCCATCTGCGAAATCTGCGGAAGACCCGGGAACAAGGGCCCGCCACGGCGGGTAAACTTTGCGTCTTTGCGTCTTTGCGCGAGACCTCTGATCCGAACCGGATTGGACTGGCATGAAACCCACCTTGCTGGTTCTCGCAGCCGGAATGGGCAGCCGTTATGGGGGGCTCAAGCAGGTGGACCCGGTTGGGCCGTCCGGCGAGACGATCATTGATTACTCGATTCACGATGCGTTGCGCTCGGGTTTTGGAAAGATCGTGTTTGTGATCCGCCGCGACATCGAGAGCACGTTTCGCGAGGCGGTGGGCGGACGCTTTGAGAAGAAAACCGATGTGCGCTATGCGTTTCAGGAGCTGGACATGGTTCCGTCCGGTTTCACAGTCCCACCGGGACGAAAAAAACCGTGGGGGACCGGTCACGCGATCCTTGTTGCGGAACATGAAATCCGGGAACCGTTTGCCGTGATCAACGGGGATGATTTCTACGGTTCGTCCTCGTTCCTCGCGATGGCTGATTTCCTGAAGACCGCCCGTGATTCCGACATGGCCACGTATGCGATGGTGGGATTTGTGTTGCGAAAGACGCTTTCCGAATTCGGAACCGTTTCGCGCGGCGTATGCGAGACCGACGAGCAGGGCTTTCTCCGCAACGTGGTGGAGCGGACAAAAATCGAAAAATCAGGAACCGGCGCAAAATGCACGGAGAAGCATTCCTTTTCCGGTGACGAATTTGTTTCCATGAATCTGTGGGGATTCACTCCGTCCATCTTCGATCACCTGCGCCGCCAGTTTGGGGAATTCTTGAAGGCAAAGGGGGGTGAAGAGAAATCAGAGTTCTATATTCCCACCGTGGTGAACCGCCTGGTGGCCGAGGATCGCGCCCGCGTTAAGGTGCTGCCGACGCAGGAGCAATGGTATGGAGTCACGTACCAGGAGGACCGTCCGCATGTGTCCGCAGGCATCCGCGCATTGGTGGAGGCCGGAGTTTATCCGGAAAGGATTTGATTTTGTGAGCACAGAATCATTATCAGCTCCCAAGATTCTGGATGATTTGATTCATCAGGCGGAGAAGGCCGGAGCCAGCGACATTCACCTGCACATGGCGGATCAAGCCGCGCTGGTTTCCTTCCGCCTGGACGGCCTGATGACACCGGTTTCCACCGTGCCGATGGAGATTGCCGACCGCGTGTTTGGGCGCATCAAGTTTCTCGCCAAGATGAAAACGTATCAGGAATCCATGCCGCAGGATGGGCGGATTGAAAAATCCGAGGTGGGTTCCAGCCACGACATCCGGGTGGCCACCTATCCCACCGTCACGGGCGAAAAGATCGTGCTGCGCCTGTTCACGGATGCCGCGGCGAAATCATTGCGCGAGCTGGACTTTCCTCCGGACATCTGCACGCAACTGGAGCGTTTTCTGGGACAGAGCTCCGGGCTGTTGTTATTGACGGGGCCATCGGGAAGCGGGAAGACGACGACCATTTACGCGTGCCTGCGTCATCTGGCCGGCCTGGGCGGGCGGCAGATCATCACGGTGGAGGATCCTGTGGAGCGGATTATTCCGGGCGTGATGCAGACGGAGGTGAGCGAGGCACGGGGCCTGACGTTTTCCAAGGCGGCGCGTCATTTGTTGCGTCAGGATCCGCAGGTGCTGGTGATCGGCGAGATCAGGGACGACGAGACGGCGGGCATCGTGGTGAGGGCGGCGTTGACGGGGCACATGGTGATTTCCACGATTCACGCGGGATCGTGCCGCGGCGTCCTGGAGCGCCTGATGGTGATGTGTCCCGATCACCATGCGGTGACTTCGGTGATCGGGCTGGTGTTGAACCAGCGCCTGGTGAGGAGGGTCTGCCCTGGTTGCGGGGGGAAGGGATGCGGGGTTTGTTTGAATACTGGCTTTGCGGGACGGGCGCCGGTGACGGAGTGGTTGCATGTGGACGAGTCGTTGCGCGCGCAAATTCGGGATCACGGAATCCAGTCGCTCCAGCCCGGAAAATCGCTGGAGGAATCCGCACGCGCATTGAGGGAGCGGGGCGTGACCAGCGAGACCGAGTGTCAACGGGTGATCGGCATATGAAGCCTGACGAGTTTGCGTTCTTCAACCGGCAACTGGCTGGGATGCTGAAGGACGGCATTCCCCTGGAAGGCGCATTGAAGCAGCTCTGTGCCTCGATGGGGAATGGTTCGCTGAAGGCGGAGTTGCAAAAGCTACGGGAAGATTTGGCGGAGGGAACTCCGCTCAGGGAGGCGCTGGCGGCACGGAAGTTGCCGGAGTTTTACGTGCGAATGCTGGAAATCGGCGCCAAGTCCAACAATCTGCCGGACGTGCTGCTCATGCTCGCTGATTACTACCAGAGGGTGAACTCCATCTGGGTGCGGCTCAAGGGGCTGATGGTATATCCGCTCATTGTGCTCGCGATGGCCCTGGCCCTGTGCCTTGTGATCACATTTTTTTGCACCACTTCGGCCGGGGATGCGTTTGGCAGCCTGCTGGGTGGCGCTTCGATACCGGGCAGGTTTGTTGTCTTTTTTTGGCTGCCACTGGTCGTCATTGGCTTCGCCTTCCTTTTCATGCTGGGCGCCCTGCTCGTGCCGCGCGCGCGCCGTCATCTCCGCTGGCGCTTGCCGGCGTTCAAGGAGGCCGGCCTGTCCCAAGTCGCCTCGGCCATGGGCCTCATGCTGAAAGGCGGATCCAATCTATCCGACGCCCTGAAGCTGGTGGCGGAACTGGAAAAGGACACTCCTGCGGGCGGCGAACTTCTTCGCTGGCAAACTGCCCTCGCGGATGGGCGCGGGAGGTTCATGGACATTGCCCAGCCGGGGCGTGCGTTTCCTCCCATGTTCATCTGGATGGTCGGCAGCGGGCGGGAGGATTTGGCGGATGGATTCAATCGCGCTGCCGAAAGCTACCATGTGCAGGCAGTGCACCAGGTCGAGATGCTCCTTTACGTGGTCTTTCCCATGACAATCGTATTTCTTGGCATGATGATCCTGTGCCAGGTGTATTCCTATACGTGGATCATCTTCAGATTGATCAACACGCTGGGAAGTTAGGAATAACTCTTATCCAACATGATGAACCTGCTGGAGGATTCTGAAGGAATCGGGGTGCTGATCCTGCTCCTGGTCGCGGGGGTCGTGGTGATCGGCCTGGTTTTGGGCGGATTGGGGCTGATCTATTTCCTGGTCCGTTTGCCCCAACGACAGAGGGAACGTGCCCGCATGTTTTTGAACATCCTGGAGGTGGGTTTACGATCGGGTCAAAACGCCAGGACGGCGATCGTCGCGCTGGCCGCGCATGGGGAAAGAATCCTGGGAGAGAAATTCAATCTCCTGGTTCAATGCATGGAAGCCGGCATGCCCTTGGGCCATGCACTGAAATGCATCCCTGGATTCCTGCCCGATAAAATCGTGGCCTTGCTCGGAGTGGGTGACGAGATGGGTGACGTGGGCAAGGTCCTGCCCGCCGCCCGGCACATGATGAAGGAGGATCCGTTGCATATGAGCGTGACAACCAGCTGTGTGACCGCCATGGCGACCCTGTGCTGGATGTCGGGCGTCTTTGCGTTTCTCAAGGTCAAGATCATGCCTCAGTTCCTGATGATCATGAGAGACATGATCGGCATGGGTAACGAGCTGCCATTCCCAAGCAATGTATGGTTTGCCTGGCATGAGTGGTTCCTGATCGCCATTTGGATCGCGTTCTTCGCGGTCAGCCTGGTTTGTTTGTATCCCATCGCGTCGAGATTCATGCCGGAGCCTTTGAAATTCTGGAATGATGCATTGTTGTACCGCCTCCCGTGGTTCCGCAAGCGCCTGCAGCGTAATTTCTCCGTCATGCTGGCCATCCTGCTGGATGCGGGTGTAACGGAAGAAAAGGCGGTCTCCCTGGCGGGCAAGAGCACGGGCAACGAGATGCTTATGAGCCGCACCCAACGCGTCCTCGCAGGCTTGCGCTCGGGCATGACGCTTGCCGTGGCGATGCAGCGGCTGGATGACACGGGCGAGTTCCGGTGGCGGCTTTCAAATGCGTTTCATGGAGGGGGCGGGTTCATGCAGGCGCTCGCGGGCTGGCATGAGTCACTGGATGCGAAGGCGTTTCAGCAGGAACAGACTGCTGTCCATCTGCTGCGCACGCTCATGGTCTTGTTCAATGGGCTGCTGATCGGGTTGTTCGCAACGGGAATGTTTCAGCTTTTGATTGAAATCATCAAGGGAGGGACGTTGTGGTAGGCGGGCATTCCATGGGTGGCGTCGCAAAGCGCAAGGATGGAACACTCCTGATGGAGCTAATGCTCGCGCTTGGGGTGATTGCGGTGGCGCTGATGCCCCTGGCGTACTCCTTCGCCCATGAGCAGAAGCTTTGCCGTGCGTATTATCATCGCGCGGTGGCGATGGAGATTGTGGATGGGGAGATGGAAATCCTGGCGGCGGGGGAATGGAGGCACTTCAAACCAGGAGCCCAGGCTTACACGGTGCGCGCGGAATCCGCGAAGAATCTTCCGCCGGGGCATTTCACGCTGAACGTGGGCAAGCAGCGGGTGCGCCTGGATTGGGAGCCCGATCAACCAGACCAGGGTGGAAAGATTTTCCGGGAGATTCGCACGCCATGAAACTCCAGCCTTCCATCCGTGGATTCTCGCTCATCGAATGCATGGTCTACCTCTCGGTGTTCGCCGCCGTCTCCACGCTGTCAGTGATGGCCTTCCTGCACTGCCAGAGAAATTCCGCAGCGCTGAGACGGAATGCGGATGATGTGATTCGATCCCTCAAGGCGGGCGAACGCTGGCGCAAGGATGTGCGGGCGGCGACGGGAGCGCCCCGCCTTGCCACGCAGGACGGTTGCGAGGAACTGCATTTGCCCGGGGCGGGCGGCGAGGTGGTTTACTTCTTCAAGGAATCCGCGGTGTGGCGCAAGTCGCGCGGGACACCGGTCCGCGTTCTGCGCGGGGTGAAATCTTCGCAGATGCTTCGTGACCCGGGCGCGCAGGTTATGTCGTGGCGCTGGGAAATAGAACTCCAGGGCATTCAGAAGGAAATCCGGGTCCGTCCGCTCTTCACGTTCCAAACCGTGCAGGGAGGCCGCTCATGAAACGGCTTCCATTGGGACGCGCGGGAAATGAGCGCGGCTTCGCCACGTTGCTGGTGATGTCGCTTTTGGCGATCATGGTAGTGCTCATCGTGGCAAACGGGCTTGTGCTTCGGCAGATGCAGGAGCAGTTGAGCGCGATTGATCATCAACAGCGGGCCCGGCTGGAGAAAAAGTCGGATGGGAAAAAAGACGGGTTACCGGGGAAGGCCGCGACGACGCCCAAGACTCCCAAACCCAAAATAAAGAGATAACCATGCAAGCGTTTTCGGGGTCGGGCCACTTCTGATTGCATTTGATTTCGGTGTCAGGCCGGAAATGTTCCGGAGGCGAAGCTTGCGAGAAGAATGAGTTTACACCCATTTTTCACCGCCAGCCGCGGCTACAGGGTCAGAACGGGCGGCCGTTTTTTCCGTTGCGGTTGTTTCTGGAGGATGTGGGAACCACGATTTTGGCGAAAACGGAGTGTTCTCCCACGACATGGCGCAGTTCGTGGATCAGTTTGTCGTCGGGCGTGACGTGAAACTCCTGGGCGGTGTTCATGTACACGACCTCGCCGCTGGCTTGGTCCATGCACAGGAGAACGGGGACGGGGCCGGGGTGGCGCTGCAGCAATTCACGGATCTGCTCGAGATGCTCCACTCCGAAACGCGTGTTGGGGATGTGCAGGTGCAGCGACTTCGTAAAACGTTCGCTGGCATTTTCGAGCGGATAGACGTCCGTGGCAATGAGCTTGGGTTTGTCGTCGCGCTTGTCCACGCGCCCGCACACGAGGATGGCTTTTTCAGGGCCGATGCATGCCTGCGATTTTTCGAAGGCGTCCGAATAGACGAGGACTTCCACCGCGCCGTCGAGATCTTCCACCTCAAGGATGGCCCAGGGGCGGTTGTCCTTCTTGCTGAGTTTTTTCTGAAAGGAGGTGATGATGCCGCCCAAACGCGTGTCAGCGGAATCCTCCAACTCGCCCAGGTGCGTGGTGGTTTTGAGTTCGAAGAGTTTGAGCGTGGGAGCGTAATGGCTCAGCGGGTGGCCCGAGACATAGAAGCCGAGGAGTTCCTTTTCAAAGGCGAGCAGCTCATTTTGGTGCCACTCGGTGACGGGCGGTCCGGACTCGGCTTCGGCCTGCCGTTCGGGGGAATCCTCGGCAAATAGCGAAACCTGTCCCTTGGCGCGATCGGATTGGAGGGAGGCTCCCATGCCGAGGGCGCGGTCAATGAGCTCAAAGTTATGGCGACGGGTGAGTTTTGTGAAATCGAACGCGCCGGATTTCACAAGACTTTCCAGCACGCGCTTGTTGACGAGGCGGCTGTCGAGGCGCACGCAGAAGTCGAAGATGTTTTTAAACGGCCCGGATTTTTTGCGTTCCGTGATGATGGCGTCCACGGCGCCTGTGCCGACATTCTTGATGGCGGCGAGCCCGAAGCGGATCTGATGATCGTCCACGACGGTGAAAAGCTGTTCCGACTCATTCACGCTCGGAGGCAGGACCTCGATGTCCATCTCGCGGCAATTGTTGATGTAGGAGGTGGCCTTGTCCTTGTCATTGAGTTCGTTGGAGAGCGCGGCGGCCATGAACTCGACCGTGTAGTTGGCCTTCAGGTAGGCCGTCTGGTAGGTGATGATGCCGTAGGCGGCGGAGTGGGATTTATTGAATCCGTAACCGGCGAATTTTTCGAGCAGGTCGAAAATCTTTTCCGCCTTCTCCTTCGGGATTTTATTGCGGTCGTGGCATCCCTTGACGAAAAGGGCGCGCTGCCTGGCCATTTCGGAGACATCCTTTTTTCCCATGGCGCGGCGGAGGATGTCGGATCCTCCGAGGGAGAAGCCCGCGAGCGCGCTTGCGGCCTGCATCACCTGCTCCTGGTAGATCATCATTCCGTAGGTCTCCTTGCAGATGCCCTCGAGCAATGGATGATCGTAATGGATCGGGGTCTGTCCGTTCTTGCGCTTGATGAATTCGGGGATGAGGTCCATGGGGCCCGGGCGGAAGAGGGCGATGAGCGCAAAGATTTCCTCGAGCTTGGTGATGCCGAACTTGCGCGACAGATCGCGCATGCCGGGACTTTCCAGCTGGAAGATCGCAGTGGTGTCGGCGCGGTTGAGAAGCTCAAAGGTTTTTTTGTCGGCGAGGTCAAACGAGTCGGGATCGAGCCGCCTGCCCTTCTGCTTCTCGATGATGTCGAGCGCGTCTTCGATGACGGTGAGTGTTTTCAACCCGAGGAAGTCCATCTTGAGAAGGTTGAGGTAGCCGAGCGCCTTCATGGGATACTGCGTGACGATGGCCTCGCTTTTATCACGGGCGAGCGGGACGAAATGGTCGAGCGGTTCGCCGCAAATAACGACGCCCGCGGCGTGGACGGAACTCTGGCGCGAAAGGCCCTCGAGGGTTTTTGCGGTGTCAATGAGCTCGGCGGTCGCGGGATTGGTTTTGACCGCGTTTTTCAGGTCGGGGCTGATGCTCAGGGCCTTGTCGAGCGTCATCTTCAACTCGTTGGGAATCATCTTGGCGAGGCGATCGGTGTCGCCGTAGGGCAGGCCCATCACGCGGCCGACATCGCGCACGACGGCCTTGGCGCCCATGGTGCCGAAGGTGATGATCTGCGCGACGTTTTCGCTGCCGTATTTCTGGCGGACGTATTCGATGACCTCGGGGCGGCGGTTGTAGCAGAAATCAATGTCAATGTCGGGCGGGCTCACGCGTTCAGGGTTGAGGAAGCGCTCGAAAAGAAGATTGTAGAGCAGCGGGTTGAGGTTGGTGATGCCGAGCGCGTAGGCAACGAGACTGCCGGCGGCGGAACCGCGTCCCGGACCGACGGGGATACCCTTGCTTTTGGCGTGACGGATGAAATCCCAGACAATGAGAAAGTAGCTGAGAAAGCTGGTTTTCTCCATGACCGAGAGTTCGAGGTTCATGCGATCGAGAATGATTTTTTGTTCCGGCCTGGGGGATTTGACGTGGGGATCAAATCCAAAGCGTTGCTGAATGCCCTCGTTGACGAGTTCGCGCAAGTATTCAGAGCGGGTCTTGCCGGCGGGCGGTTCGAAGGAGGGGTAGCGGTTGGTTTTGAAATCAATGAGCAGGTTGCAGCGTTCGGTGATCTCGAGCGTGTTCTTGAGCGCGTCGGGATATTCGCCGAGGGCGATCTTCATTTCCTCCGGAGTCTTGTAATAAAATTCCTGCGTGGAATACCGCTTGCGCTTGTCGTCATTGAGAAGCGACGCGGTACCGATGCAGATGAGGGCGTCGTGCGCGGATGCGTGATCCTTTTCGATGTAATGGACGTCGTTGGTCGCGACGAGCTTGATGTCGTGTTCCCTGGCGATGGCGGCGATTTCGGGGTTGGTGCGGCGCTGGGCCTCAATGCTGTGGTTCTGCACCTCAAGGTAGAAGCGGTCTCCGAGGAGGTCCTTGCAAAAGCGGACAAAGTCGAGCGCCTTGTCGCGCTGGCCGTTCATCAGGTTGAAGGCGACCTCCCCCTTGAGACATGCGGATGTGGCGAGGAGACCCTGGTGGTGTTTTGAGAGAAGATCGCGGTCAATGCGCGGCTTGTAATAAAATCCGGTGAGATGAGCCTCGGTGACGAGCTTGAGAAGGTTGCGGTAACCGATCTCGTCCTGGGCGAGAAGAAGGAAGTGATAGGAGGCATCGCGCGCGCTGGCGGCGTCCTTGTCGAGACGGCTGCCGGGAGCCATGTACACTTCGCAGCCGATGATGGGCTTGAGGCCGGCGTTTTCCGCTTCCTGGTAGAATTCGATCGCGCCGTAGAGATTTCCGTGGTCGGTCATCGCGACGGCGGGGGCGCCGCAAGCCTTCGCCTTTTTCATGAGGTCGGCGATCCGCACCGTGGAGTCGAGGAGCGAGTACTCCGTGTGCTGGTGAAGATGGACAAAGGGGGAGGAGCTCATGGCGACGGGATTTATTTTGCCACCTTCGCGTCAGGCAGCAAGAGGAAAGGCAAAAGGTAAAGGATGAAGGATGAGGGATGAGGGATGAAACTTTGCGTCTTTGCGCCTTTGCGCGAGGCAATTCCGAATTTTGCCCCCATGTTTTCCCGAGCTGATTTTTTACTTTCGCCATGCACTGGTTTCATGCACTTTAGCGCCCGTTTATGCCCAAGCGCACTGATCTGAAATCCATTCTTCTTGTTGGCTCGGGGCCGATCATCATCGGCCAGGCTTGCGAGTTTGATTACTCAGGGACGCAGGCGTGCAAGGCGTTGCGCGAGGAGGGATACAAGGTGATCCTTGTGAATTCCAATCCGGCGACGATCATGACGGATCCCGAGTTTGCCGACCGCACCTACATCGAGCCGATCACGCCCGACGTGGTGGCGCGGATCATCGAGAGGGAAAGGCCCGACGCGCTGCTGCCCACGCTGGGGGGGCAGACGGCACTCAACACGGCGATGGCGCTGCATCGCAAAGGCGTCCTGAAGAAATTCAATGTGGAGATGATCGGCGCCAAGGCCGAAGCCATCGAGAAGGGGGAGGACCGCCAGCTTTTCAAGGATGCGATGCTGAAGATCGGGCTCGACTGCCCCATGAGCGGCACGGCGCACACGCTGGACGAGGCGCGTGTGGTGGCGCAGAAAATCGGCCGTTACCCGCTGATCATACGCCCCGCCTACACGCTCGGAGGAACCGGCGGCGGCATCGCCTACAATCGCGAGGAATTTGAACAAATCGCCCAGGGCGGAATTGACTTTTCGCCCGTCCACGAAATCCTCGTCGAGGAATCGCTTCTCGGCTGGAAGGAATACGAGATGGAGGTGATGCGCGACTGCAAGGACAATTGCGTGATCATTTGTTCCATTGAGAATTTTGACCCGATGGGTGTCCACACGGGCGATTCGATCACCGTGGCGCCGGCGCAGACTCTCACGGACAAGGAATACCAGATCATGCGCGATGCGTCGTTTGCATGCATCCGCGAGATCGGCGTCGAGACGGGCGGATCCAACATCCAGTTTTCGGTGGAGCCCGACACGGGGCGCATGATCATCATCGAGATGAACCCCCGCGTTTCCCGCTCCTCGGCCCTGGCGTCAAAGGCCACCGGCTTCCCCATCGCCAAGATCGCGGCGAAGCTGGCGGTGGGCTACACGCTCGACGAGATTCCGAATGACATCACGCGCGAAACGCCCGCGAGCTTCGAGCCGACGATTGATTACGTGGTGACGAAGATCCCGCGTTTCGCGTTCGAGAAATTCCCGGGCGTGGATTCCACGCTGACCACCTCGATGAAGAGCGTGGGCGAGGCGATGGCCATCGGGCGCACGTTCAAGGAGTCGTTGCAGAAGGCGTTGCGCTCGCTTGAGGTGGGACGGTCGGGGCTGGGTGGCGACGGCAAGCCGTGGCGGGTGGGCGCGGAGGTTTATGGTGATCGCGATGTGTTGCCGCGGGACGTCATCACGCAAAAGCTGACGACCCCGAATGCCGAGAGGATTTTCTTCATCCGCCACGCGTTTCGCGCGGGATTCAGCGTCGAGGATATTTTCCAGCTCACGAAGATTGACCGTTGGTTTCTTTCCAACGTCGAGGAGATTGTGCTGTGCGAGGAGGAGCTGGCTGCGTTAAGGTTGTAGATATATGAATAGACTGACGCATGAGCAGGCCCACAGCTGGCAGGTGCAACTCACGCCCCGCGGGGTGCTTGACGGACTGGAGTCCCAGCAGGTGGGGGATTTGGAAAAGATGGGTGTTTACATGGACTACAACCGCGAGCTGGTTGTCGCGGATGGCCATTCGCACGATTATTTTTTTTACATCGTCAAGGGCAGCTTTGAAGTGTCGAAGGTCAATCCCGAGACGAAAGCGAGGACGATGCTGGCGAGCATCAACGAGGGCCAGTGCTTTGGCGAGATGAGTTTTCTGACAAAGGCTCCCGCTTCGGCCAATGTCACGGCAGAGGGAGAGGTGATTGCGTGGGCGATTCCGCATGCGTCCCTGCGGCAGTTCATTGAGATGCACCCGGGTGGTGTGCGCCTGGGGCTGAACATCGCGACACTGCTGGCGCACCGCATTCAAGAGGGCAACACGCGGCTGATGGGGTTGGGCTCGACGCTGAGCGCCTATTTCGGCTACGCGGCACGAACGTCCGACCAAAAGGTGCTGCAACCCCCGCAGACGGGCGATTCGACGGAGATGGAAATCCCCGACGAGGTGTTTGATGAATTTGTCCGACATAGTCTGGGCTTGGAACGAGGGGCTGGGTTGGTTGATGAGCAGCGCGAGACGGTCCGCGCCCGAATCGCGTCCAACGAACTGGACATTGTGCCATGGCTTGAAACCGGCCGAGGCAGGAAATTGACGGTTCGATTGAAGTTCATGCACGAGTTGCCGGCACCTCGGCAACCTCGCCCGCCCTCGCCTGCAAAGCCCATCGCAGGGACACACCCGCAGCCCGTGGTGGTGAAAGTTCCCCAGGCGCGGGCGAGAATCGCGCCCGAGATCGCGTACCTTGATCGCAAACCCAACCCGGCTTGGAAATGGCTCAACGTCGCTTCTTTCGCCGTCGTTCCGATCCTGGTCGTGTGGGTCATTTTTATTCTCATGCCGTTGGAAGCACGAGAGTCCATGACGGAGTCCTCCGGATTCAAAAGCCTTCCCATGCAGGGTTTGCTGCGGTGGTTTGTCTATCGCAGCCAGGAACGGTCCATTCCCATCACGCTGGGGAAAGGGGCTTCCTATCCCGTGCCCATGCAGTTGCAGCAAACCGCCCGTCTGAACGGGCGGATCGAGTTTGCGTCACAGAAACAGGAAGCCGTGACGCTCGGCGTGCGGCTTGGGTTGAAGGATTCCAGCGGGCCGCCGGTGGTCAGCCAGATGGTGAATGTGTCCCTGATGAAAGAAGCGACGGATCTGTTCTCAGCCCGCATTCCCGCAGGCTATTACGTGCTCGAGATCACCTGTGAGCAAGCGTCGGAAGGGCTGAAGATGCCGGCAGTGCTGCACCTCGACATCCGCCGCTGATCGAGCGGCTACTTTTTTTCGGAATCGCCCGAACCAAGGAGCTTTTTCCAGAAGGGTTTCTTGCCGCCCTCGAGCCGCTCTTTGCGGCGGGCCTTGATCACCACGGTGTGGCTCTCGGCGCCCTGGGTGCGGATGCGGTCGAGCACGCCGTCCTGGGTGGCGTCGAATTCCCGGATCAGGTCGCGGACTTCGCTGATGGAGGCGGCCAGCCGCCATTTGTTGGAGTCCGTGGTAAAGACCATGCTGGTGCCCTTGAGCTTTCCATCCTGGACAAGTTGCCTGACCTGTTCGAGGGAGATGAGCCCCGTTTCCTTTCCATCACTGAATCGAATGTTGAACTGTTCCATGACGCTGTTGTGAATGAATATCGTCGGGTAATTTACAGGCTTGAGTTCGTAATTGCAAACATTCTGACGATGCAGCAGGAGTCAGGAACCGGAATTCCATGACACCCCGACGCGCCATCATTTTCAATTCGCACGCCCGATCGGCAAAGGCGGAGGCATTCAAGAACGATTTATTGCGGATGGCACCCGGGTGGGAGTTGCGGCCCACGACCGGGCCGGGCGCTGGCATTTTCAATGCAAGGCAGGCGGCAAATGACGGCTGCTCCGTGGTCATCGCGGCGGGCGGTGATGGGACGGTTCACGAGGTGTCCAACGGGATCGTGGGAACGAACGCCACGCTGGGCATCATTCCCATGGGCACGATCAACGTGCTCGCACGCGAGCTTGGCATCCCACTCGACATGCCCGGGGCGTGGAAGGTGATCGAGGCGGGCCACACGCGCGAGGTGGATCTCGTGCGGGTGGAATTCGCGGGGCAGGATGGAAATGAAATGCGGCATTTTATCCAGATGGCCGGCGTCGGCCTGGATGCGCAAGTCGTGAGACAGGTGACGTGGGAAAAAAAGAAACGATGGGGCGCATTCAGCTACGTCATCGAGTTATGCAAGGTCATCCACGCCAGGCTGCCCGGCATCACCGTCCGAATGGATGACGCTCCTCCCTGCGATGGATCGTTTGCGTTGATCGGAAACGGCTCGATGTACGGCGGCCCGGTCCGCGTCTTCAAACGAGCGTCCATGGCGGATGGCTTGATGGATGTGTGCATGTCCGAGTCGGGAGGTTATGCAGACTTGCTCGCATACGTCTGGGCGGTGCTGCGGGGAAGACAGGACCAGACGCGGGGCATGATTTACCGTCAATGCAAGATCGTTGAGTTCACGTCATCCGGGGAGACGCCGATCGAGCTGGATGGCGAATACGTGGGCTGCCTGCCGGCGAAGATGACGGTGATTCCACGCGCCCTGAAAATTCTCGTTCCTGCGAAAGAAGTTCCGAGGTAGGGCGTGTTCGCCGAACGCGCCGCAGCGGTGGCCCGCGAAAAGTGAATGCGATGTTCAACAGAGAAGGACGGCGCGCTCGGCGAGCACGCCCTACCGCCAGCAAGGAAAATCTCAAACAAATTCGAGATTGGGGATGGGCGGAACAAATCCCTCGGCGGCGCCGGCCTTGAGAAACTCGGTGATCGCACGGCGGCCCGTCTCGCCGTAGTCCACGGTATAATCGTTCACATACATTTTCACAAAGCGTCGCGTGAGGGAATCATCGAGGTCGCGCGCATAGGCTTTGAGATGCGGCATGGCTTCGTCCATGTGGTCGAGCCCGTAACGAATGCTGGCCGAGAGGATGGTGGAGATGGTTTTCATTTTTTTCTCCCCAAGGCTTTTCAAAATCACATTCCCACCCAACGGCAGGGGCAGCCCGGTTTTTTTCTTCCACCAGGCGCCAAAGTCAACCATGAGACGGAACCCATCGCGCGCGTAGGTAAGCTGCCCCTCGTGGATGATCAGCCCGACATCGGCCCCGCCTTTGCGGAGAACGTCAAAAATCTGGTCGAATGGGACCACAATAAAATTTGAGATTTGAGATTTGAGATTTGAGATTTGAAAAAAGAGCTGAAGAGCGAGAAAAGCGGAGGTGAGCTTTCCGGGGATGGCGATGCGGAGTTTCGGAAGTTCGCCGATCTCATGCGGCTTGAGTGAGATCAGCATCGGGCCGTAGCCATCACCCATGCTCGCACCGCAGGGAAGCAGCGCGTAATCCTTCGCCACGTAAGGATACGCGTGAAATGAGATCGCGGTGATGTCCAGCTCGCAACGCCGCGCGCGCTCGTTCAGCGTCTGGATGTCCTGCAGGATGTGATTGAACTCAAGCCCGCCCACCGGGATTTTCCCCTTTGCCAGCGCGTAAAACATGAACGCATCGTCGGGGTCGGGAGAATGTCCGAGTGTGATGGGGGATTTGGAAGTCATGGGTGAACTCCGGATTCTTGGACAGGATTGACAGGATTGACAGGATTTTCTTCAACGCGTGCGGAACGCACGCCCCAACTCGGCGCTTCTCACTTCTGCCCACTCGCGCGCTCGGACCGGAGCATCTCGATGAGGAGCCATGCGCCGAGGAGGAGGCTGAGTGCGATGGTGCCGTAGCCGGCAAAGCGAAGCAGCATTCCGACTTTTTTGACAACCAAGGCCGATGCCTTCACATCCATCTGGCCCAAAAGAAACTGCCAGTCGTGAACACCCGCGCCTTGTCCCGGGTCGTCTTCGCCAGCGGAAAACTCATCTCCGGAAAGGCGGGTCATTTCCCCCATCCCGCGTGCATCGGCAAGATATGCGCCGACGACAACCAGGTTCATCCCGAACCATCCCATGAAAAAGGTGTAGGCAAAAAATCGGCGGACGAACAGGGCGGTGAACATCAGCACCAATGGAATCGCAACCTGCAGGATCGTGCCCCCGGCGATATGAAGGTTTTGATCCGCCGAGCTGAAGAGGCCGTGCCCCCACTGGTGAATCGTGATGTTGAGCCATTGCAGAAACGAAGCATAGCCCGGATCGTTGACTTGGCGCGCATAGGCGTACATGCAATAAAGCATGATGGGCAGGCGGAGCTGCCATGTGCGGCCCTTGCACCATACCCTGATTTCATGATACAGCCCGCCCAGGAAGCCCCTCGGTATTTCTTCCTCTGCATCGGGGCGCCTGGGCTTCTTGGGTGCTGATTCGGCAAGATCGGGCATCACGGCGGGATGGAGGCGTCGGTCCGGATGCATCTCGGCGGGTGCGCCTTCCTCCCGCGCCTTGAGTTTAAGCCTGGCCTTGGGCTGTTCAGCCGTGGGCGCGTACTGGGGTTCGTTTTGTTCAACCTCAGGCGCTTCGGCAATCACGGCAGGAGCCGATGGAATCATCAGTTGGCCAAAGCGAGGGGAACCTCTGGTCTGTGCTTTCTCGATCGCCGCCGCCAGTTCTTCCATGCTGCGATAGCGGTCGTTGCGGTCCTTCGCCATCATCTTGTAATGAATCCGGCAATAGTCGTCGCCCAGTTTTGGATTCACCGCCCTCGGCAGAGGCGGAGGATCGGTCAGGTGCTTTGCCATGATTTCCCCCGACGACTCGGCGCTGAAGGGAACCTGTCCCGTGGCAAGGTGGAACATCGTTGCGCCCAGGGAATAAATGTCCGTCCGCGGATCCACATTCTTGTCGCCCCGAATCTGCTCGGGCGAAATGTAGTAGGGTGTCCCCATCACCGTGCCGGTGCTCGTGAGCGAGGAGTCCGTGTCGTCGAGCATCTTCGCCAGCCCAAGATCGGCGACCTTCAGGACGCCGTCCGTCTTGAGCATCAAATTCTCGGGCTTGATATCCCGGTGGATGATATGCTGCTGATGCGCGTAGCCAAGCGCGCGGGCCGTCGTAAGCCCGTGGGAAAAAACTTCATCTTCGGTCAGGACTTTTCGCTGGCGGAGCAACTGGCTGAGGTTCTGGCCATCCACGAACTCCATAATCATGTAGTAAATGTTGTCGACCGAGCCAGCGTCCTGCACGCTGATGATGTTGGGATGGTTGAGGCTGGCGGCTGCGCGGGCCTCGCGAAGAAACCGGGCCACATAGGCCTCGTTCGTTGCAAATTGTCCCGACAGAAACTTGATTGCCGCCTCCGTGCCGAGCGTGTCGTGCGTCGCCTTGTAAATCACGCCCATCCCCCCCGCGCCGATGCGCTCGATAATGATGTAGTTGTTGATGCGCTCCCCGATGAGTGGATCATTCTCAGGCACGGGCCAAGTCGTACCCCGAAGCGGACAGGGGATCAAGGGTCCACTTGCACATTTCCTCCGGCCAATTTATGATCGCAGCCATGCCCACCGATCCCGCCATCACCCCCGAGCTCATCCGCAAGCATGGCCTCACGGACGATGAATACCAGCTCGCGTGCTCCATCCTGAAGCGCGATCCGAATTTTACGGAGCTCGGCATCTTCTCCGTCATGTGGAGCGAGCATTGCTCCTACAAGAACTCCCGGCCCGAGCTGAAAAAATTTCCCACAACCGGGCCAAAGGTGCTCGTGAAAGCAGGTGACGAAAACGCCGGCGTGCTCGACATCGGCGACGGCTGGGCGATCGCATTCAAGATCGAAAGCCACAACCACCCCAGCGCCGTCGAGCCGTTTCAAGGCGCTGCCACGGGCGTAGGCGGGATCATCCGCGACATCTTCACGATGGGCGCGCGCCCCGTCCTCTGCATGGATGCCCTCCGCTTTGGCCCGATCACTCCCGGCGCCCGCGACACTTCCGAGGCGCAAGTCGCGCGCAACCGCCGCCTGCTCAGCGGCGTGGTGGCCGGCATCGCGCATTACGGCAACTGCATCGGACTGCCCACGGTGGGCGGCGAAATTTACTTTGACTCCAGCTACAACGGTAACCCGCTCGTGAACGTCGTCTGCCTCGGCGTGCTGCGCCACGACCAGATTCGCAAGGGGAGCGCGACGGGCAAGGGCAACCCCGTCTATTATGTGGGCGCAGCCACGGGACGCGACGGGCTTGCCGGGGCAGCCTTCGCCTCGCGCGAGCTTACGGAGGAATCGAAGGAGGACCGCCCAGCCGTCCAGGTTGGCGACCCCTTCATGGAAAAACTTCTTCTCGAAGCGTGCCTTGAATTGTTCGAGCACAACGAGGCGGTGGTGGGAGTGCAGGACATGGGCGCGGCCGGCCTCACCTGTTCCACGTGCGAAACCGCGAGCCGCGGCAACTCGGGGATCGAGATCGAGCTCGACCGCGTTCCGCAGCGCGAAACGGGCATGGTTCCCTACGAGACGATGCTTTCCGAGTCGCAGGAACGCATGCTCATCATCGCACGGAAGGGACACGAGCGCGAAGTGGAGAAGATTTTTGAGAAGTGGGACCTTCACGCCGCAAAGATCGGGCATGTGACCGATGACGGCCTGATGCGCGTGAAGCACGGCGGAAAGACCGTGGCGGAAATTCCGGCAAAGCAACTGGCCGAGGACGCGCCGGTTTATGTGCGCGAAGCGAAAGCGCCCGCAGCCGCCCCTGCATTCGATCCTTCCAGCCTCGAAGAACCTCGCGACCTCTCGCCGGCGCTGCTCGAATTGCTCGGCCATCCATCCATCGCCTCCAAGAACTGGGTTTACCGCCAGTACGATCACCAGGTGCGGGCCGGCACCTGCGTGCTGCCGGGCTCGGACGCAGCCGTGGTGCGCCTGCTGCTCGACGGCTCTTCCAAAAAAAACGGCGGGGGACTCGTCAAATATCTCGCGCTCACGACGGACTGCAACGCGATCCATTGCCGGATCAATCCGCGCGAGGGCGCGAAGATGGTCGTGGCCGAGTCATGCCGCAACATCGTGTGTTCGGGCGGCCGTCCGCTGGCGGGATCGGACAATTTGAATTTCGGAAATCCGCACAAGCCGGAGGTTTTCTGGCAGATCCGCGAATGCGTCGAAGGGATGGCCGAGGCCTGCCGGTTTTTTGGAACGCCGATCACGGGCGGCAACGTGAGCTTGTACAACGAATCGCCCGAGGGTGCGATTGATCCCACGCCCACGTTCTGCATGGTCGGGTTGATCGAGGACGCGAGGTTCATCACCACGCAATGGTTCAAAAATGAAGGCGACCGGATTTTTCTACTGGGCGGGACGGGCGCCGGTCTCGGCGGAAGCCATTACCTGCTCCATCGCACCGGGAAAAAGGTTGGGCCGTTGCCTCCGTTTGATTTTGAATTTGAAAAACGCGTGCAGGACGCCGTGGCGGACGCGATCCGCGCGGGCATTGTTCAAAGCGCCCACGATTGCAGCGAGGGCGGCCTCGCCGTGGCCCTCGCCGAAAGCTGCATGTCCGGCGAAACAAAACCCGGCGCCCAGGTGAAACTGCCATCTGCGAATCGAACCGACGACCTTCTCTTCAACGAAGCGCCCTCACGCGTGATCGTTTCCGCGGCACCCGACAAGGTGGATGCGCTCAAGAAAATCTGTGCCAAGGAAAACGTGCCGCTCGCCGAGCTGGGAAGCGTGGGTGGCAAGGATCTTCAGATCCAAGTCGGTGACCGAACAATCGTGGACGCACCCGTCACCCGCCTGCACGAAGCATGGTACAACGCCATCGCCCTCTGCGTGGAATCCTGACCCGCGATTTTCTCCGCAGATTAACGCCGATGGACGCAGATTTCTGAACGGCATTCATACGTGCCATTTCAATTGTCACCAAGTGATAATTGAAATGGCACGTATGGGATCAAGGGCCTTTGCGTCTTCGCGTCTTTGCGAGAGGCTCTCCGAACTCCGTATGTATTTTCCGAAAATCTGCGGAGGACCACGGGGTCCAAGGGTTCCGCTTATGATTCACTTCCCGCCCAGCTGCTGACCAAGCCATGCGAAGGCGGATTTCTGCATCGGGACGTCAAACTTGTGCGGGCCGGGATAAAATTCGCCGCGATAATTCCCTGCCTTGCCAACGGAACGGTAATGCGTTTTCAAGCGCGCGTCCGCCGCCTTCATGCCGGGCATGCTGAAAAGCGAATCCCCCCGGTCATACTGCACCATCAACGGCGAGGGGGCGCGGCACGCGACAAGGTCGGCCCAGTCACCGTATTTTCCCCAGCCTGGGAAGAGCATCCAAGTGTGGCAGACGACGTGCTGATCGAGCAGTCCCTCGCTGCTGGACATCATCCCCACGACCACCGAGGCCTTCATGCGATGGGACGTCCCCTGGAGAAGGCCCGCGCGCAAGCCGCCGCCGGAGAGCCCGACGCAGCCGATCTGTCCGTTGCAGATGTCCTTGCGCCCGAAAAGATAATTGGTCGCCACGCGATCCTCATAGGCGATGATGCCCGCCAGCGAGGTGCCGAGCAGCGAGCAATATTTCGCGACCGTGGTCTCATGGTAAAAACCCGTGGAATTGAAATCCGCAATGTTGCGCGGCGTGCCCGAGCCCTTCGGGTACCAGTAGGTCGACATCCGCTTGCCGGCCTCGCGGTCAAATGCCGGCGCGGTCTTGAGCGGAAAATTACGGCTGCCCCAGAGAAATGTGTCGTGAATCAGCACCGCGAAACCCTTCTTCGCCAGGTCATTGGCCCAGGCGCGCCCGCCGTAGCAAAGATCGCGAAAACCCTTCAGCACAGGCGGGGCCTTGACGGGACCGTCGGCGATCTTTTCCTTGCCCGACCATTTGTATCCGCCGTGGTCATGGAGCGCCAGCACGCCGGGAAGTTTCCCCTTCACGTTCGCGGGACGAAGCAGCCAGGCCTTCGTGCGCGGCCCGTAACCCACCGACCATGAAATCTCCTCGCCCACCAGCCCATCCTTCTTCCAGCGGCGATCAATGCGGACAGCCGACGGCGTTTCTTTTTTGTGTGAAAATGCCAGCGTGTCGAGGACGAGCTTCTGCGTCCGTTTTCCAGGCCGCGCAAGGGGGAAAAGCGGGTGACACAAGCCGGTTGCCGCAACGAGATCACTATAAAGCCCAAGATGGGTGTAGGTTTTCTTCATGCGGGGAACCACAACACAGGAATTCCCGCAGCGCAATGGGAATCGGGGCGAGGGAACCACGGATCACACGGATGGGCACGGATGATGAGCAGACTTCGGACGCATCACGGAGTGTCGGTCATTGCACCATTGATTTCCGCGAGATGGGCGAGGAAGAACTGGAAAATCCAGTAGATGACGAAGATGCATACCACGCCGTAGATGAGTTTTGGGAGCCATGCTGCGATCTGGTCCAGCTTCTTCTGCCAGACTTCCTCGTAATACTTGGACAGGCGAAAAAGCATGTCGTCCATTTTTCCGCTCTGCTCCCCGGTGGTCCAAAACTGGATGAGCATGGGTGGAAAAAAACGTGTGGATTCCAGCGCCTGCGCGACGTCGAGCTGGGTGTTCATGAGCGGGCGGGCCTTTGCATGCGCCGCGGTGAGGGACGGGCTGGGGTTGCTCTTGCTGGAAAATTCCATCGCCTCCAGCACTCCATAGCCGGCGTTGAGCATCAGGCGGATGGACTCCACCCAGTGGCTCAGCGCATAATTGAAACGAAAACCGCCGAGAAGCGGGACGGTGTTCAGCGCGCGATCGGTCGCAAGTCGTGTGCCGGGAGTTTGAAGCAGAATCCGTATCACCCAGACAAATGCAATCGTGAGCATCACCAGCGCCGCGAGCAGGCCGACCGTGTCGAAAAGAAAATTTCCAATTCCATAAGTGCCGGTGCCCATCAGCCCTAGAATCAGGGCGGGCAGACGGATGACAAACACGGCGGTGACAAGGACGATCGCGGGCAGGATGCAGGCGGAGATCATTTTGCTCCTGGCCTTCGCCCGCTTCTCATAGTAATCCCCGAGCGCGTGCAATCCCTTGTCGAGCGCGCCGCTCTGTTCGCTGATCCCGAGTGTAAGGCAGTCGAGCGCGGGGAACTGGTCAGGAAGCGAGGCCAGCGCCTCATGCAGCGGCTCACCTCTCTGGATGATCTCGGCGAGCCTATCCAGCAAGGGGCGCATGGCCGAGGGCGATGTTTTTTTCAGCGAGGCCAGTGCGTTCTGGACCGGAACGCCCGCCTCGATCATCGTTCCCATCTGCGAATAAAACATCGAAAGATTGTGCGCCGACAATTGCCGTGAAAACGGACTGGACGAACTGCCTTGGGGTGGCGGGAGAAGGGGGGGCGCGACGGCGGTCAATCCCTGGCTCGTGCCGGCCTGCGTGAGCACTGTCGTCTGCCGTGCGACCGGAAGCGGTTCCTCCGACTGCTCGTGGAATGGCTGCTGCGGCATGGAGGTTATTTTTTACCGTCCTGGGTCGCCTCTGCTTTTTTTACCTTCTCCAGCTTTTCCGTGTCGGAGAGATCGTCAAACTTGACCCGGCACCGGCCGCAGCAGAAATACACCTTGTAGTTACCCACCGTCCTGAAGCGCTCCTCCTTGATCTCGGCATCATCGCCTGATATCGGGCAAACCGAGATCACTTTCGGCTCGGATTTCTTGTCCTTGTCATCCGCGGCATGGATGAATGCAATGGAGGCGGTGAGGATCAATGCGAAGGCAAGGAATGGGAGCAATTTGGATTTCATGGGAATGGCTTCACTCTACGCCCTTCGCATCGCCGCGTCAAATCGTCCACATCCAGAAGCAGCTTTACATTCCGCACATGTTTCATTCTTCTCGCATTCATGCGCATCCTCATCGCCACTGTCACGGCCGGGGCGGGTCACCTTCAGGCCGCCGCCGCGCTTGATGAGGCCTGGCGCGCCTATCGCCCGCGCGACACCGTGGAGCGCGTGGACGTGCTCGACTTCGTGCCAAAGCTTTACAAAAAAATGTACGCCGAGGGTTACGTGAAATTCGTGGACCATGCGCCCGAACTCTATGCGCTCGTCTTCAAGAAAACCGACAACCCCTCGCTGATGCGCAAAATGACGCGCCTGCGGCGGGCCTGGTCCAAATTCACCACGCCGAAATTCGTGAGCCACTTGAAACGCTTCAAGCCCGATGTCGTCCTCTGCCCGCATTTCCTCCCGCTTGAAATCATGGGAAGCCTCCAGGCAAAGGGTTGGAAGGGCGACCCGCCGTACACCGTGAGCGTGGTGACCGATTTCGAGGCGCATGCCCTGTGGATGGAGCCATCCGTGGATCTCTATTGCGTGGCCGCCGAGGAAACCAAGCACCGGCTCGTCGCACGCGGCGCGATTGCGGACAACGTAAAGGTCACCGGCATTCCCATCTCCGCAAAGTTTTCCTCGCGTCCTGATGCCGGCTCCGTGCGCAAGCATTACGGGTTGCGCGACGATCTTCTTACGCTGCTCGTCCTGGGCGGCGGATTCGGCATGGGGCCGGTCGAGGAGATTTTGTGCGAGCTCGACAAGTTCCGTCGCCCTGCGCAGGTGATCGTGGTCGCGGGACGCAACGAGGAATTGCGCACAAAGCTTGCGTCACGCGACTGGCGTCATCCCACCCACGTGCTGGGATTTGTCACCAACATGCACGAGCTGATGACCGTGGCCGATCTCATCATCAGCAAGCCGGGCGGGCTGACAACGTCGGAGGCCCTGGCGATGGGCAAACCGCTTTTCATTTTGAACCCGATCCCCGGCCAGGAGGCGGCCAACAGCGATTTCCTCCTGGAACATGCCGCGGCGGCAAAGGCGAACCGCGTGGAGGATCTGCCGTTTCGATTAGACGACCTGGTGAAGTCGAAAAAATTGACCTCACTCGCGAAAGCTGCGAAAGCGTTGGGAAAGCCGTCCGCCGCACGAGATATTTGCGAAGAAGTGTGTCGAAGGGTAAAAGGCTGTTGAAAAGAAAATCCAGATGATCTCGCGCAAAGACGCAAAGACGCAAAGCCCGAAAATGCTGGCAAGCGTGCCGCTTGCCAGCATGGTTTCTAAAAATCTGAAGCTGATAGCTTACGGCTTATGGCTTATGGCCCTGTCTGCTTTTGCTTCTGACATTCACAAAAATGAGGAGGTGCTATTTTTCCCTGGCATTGGCCACCGCGTGGGTGATGGTTGGGAATTGGAAATTCGCGGCTGGATTTATGAACCGAAGGGCGGCGCCTTGGGCGCCCTGCTCTTTCGCGAAATGCTCGATCTCAAAAACAAAGGGGAGGACAAGGCCGGTGATGCGATTTTTGAAAAGCGCGCCAAACCCTTTCTCGTGGACAATGAACAGGGAAGAGTCATTTCCATCCAGGTGGGTGAAAAGGTTTATGCGATGGAGAAGTCGGGCGAAAACGGGCTTTTTACCGGGCACGTGCATGTGAGCGGTGGAAGCGGTCCGCGGATCACATTCCGCGCGGTCATGCCCCACGATGACCCGCGCATCTTCAAAGGCGAGGCCTTTCTGCTGGAGGACGAAGGGCTTTCCGTGATTTCTGATTTTGACGACACGATCAAGATCAGCCAGGCGATGGATCACAAACTGTTGATGAAGAACACATTCTTCCGTCCCTTCGAACCGGTGCCCGGCATGTCTGAAGTTTATCGTCGTTGGTCGGAGAAAAAGGGAGCCGCGTTTCATTATGTCTCGGCGAGCCCATGGCAGCTTTATGCTCCCATGAAAGATTTCATGAACGACGAGGACTTTCCCAAGGGAACCTTTCATCTCAAGGCCGTGCGTTGGAAGGATAGAAGTCTTTTGAAACTGTTTGAATCGCCCGGCGATTTCAAACGAAAGGAGATTCCCCCCATTCTCGAACGTTTTCCAAAACGCGGTTTCGTGCTCGTGGGTGATTCAGGCCAGAACGATCCTGAGGTCTATGCCGAGATGGCGCGCAAGTTCCCCGATCAAGTGAAACTCATCCTCATCCGCGATGTGACCAACGAATCCCCCGATTCAGACCGTTACAAGAAAACGTTCAAGGGACTGCCGAAGGAGCTATGGAAAATCTTCCACGATCCATCCGAAATCCGTGATGCATTCTGATCGTAGCTGCGTTCGCAAGAACGCGGCCTCCGGATTTTCTCCGCAGATTGACGCGGACAGACGCAGATTTTTCGGAAAATACAGCGGAGATCGGAGAGTCTCTCGCAAAGCCGCGAAGGCGCAAAGCCCTTGATCCCAGTCTCGCCATTTCAATCGTCACTCAAGTGACGATTGAAATGGTGAGACTGAATGCCGTTCAGAAATCTGGGTCTGTCTGCGTCAATCTGCGGAGAAACCGGGATCCAGGGTCCGTCTGCAATCTGCTCTCAACTCCCCTTGAAATTCTTGATGATCTTCTCGGGGTCCGTCTCGTGGGCGCGATTGCTGTATACGGCATACGCCTTCGCCAGGACATGCGCGCGCCAGTTCTCGGCATCCTGCTTCACCTGGTCCACGCTGCGCGGCTCCCTCGTTTTTTCAATCATCACGGGAATCCATTTGTGTCCGAAACGGACATGCTGGGTCTCGTCGGCGATGTCGTAGCTCCACGCCATCGAGGAAACAGAATCGCCGTTCTCCATGGCATCCTTCAAACCCGCGTGCTTGCCGGGGAAGGCGTCGGCCTCCTGTGTGGTGAGCGCGGCGTAGCGGTCGAGGGGCGTGAGGGTCTGGCGCAGGTTGTACGCCATGTTGGAAATCCCGGCCTTGCGAAAATCCACACCGAGCGAACGAAGCTTCGTCTCGCCAAATTCGCAATGACGCATCTCGTCCCACATATGGCGCGAGGTGTCGAAAAGAAATTCCCAGGGCATGTCGGGCGCCTCGAAGAGAAGGCTCGCGCACGAGTCGCCTGCCTGAAATTCCTGCAAAAAGTTCAACGCGTGCCAGCGCTCACGGTCGCGATACTCGCTGGGCTCCTTCAACGGACCGATCCCCATCTTCACAAAATTGAAATCCTCGGGAATCGCGCTCGTAAGAATCGGAAGCCGTCCGATTCTGCGTCCCTTCAACACGGGTGACACACCCTTGGCATCCGGCTTTTCCAGCAAGGCGGGAAGCTTCGCCGCGAGTTCCTGGATTTTCTTGCGAAAAGCCTTGTCCGGTTTCTTGTCACCAAGCGCAGCAAGCGATCTCTCCGCCCATGCAACCTGCGAAGAGATTTCCTCGAGGTTGGCCTGGAGGATCGGCTGCGTGGGACGGTCGTAAACGCCCTCCATCGTCTTCAGATATTTTTCAAGCGCGTCGGCGAGGATAGGCTTCACGGTTTTGAAAACGCCGAAAAGAAAATCTGCCGTCGTGGGAGCTTCGCAAAGGGCCTCGATCAATTCGCGTCCCGCGATGCCAGCACTGAGATGCATTTCGTTGAATGAGACGCCGAGTTCGCGGAAACGCGTGCGGAGATCCTGGACGCGTCGTGCATCGCGAAACACGAACTGGGAAATTTCGCGCCGCATGATCCAATCCTCGACGCCGGGGATGAAACCACCCATGACGCGGAAGAGCTCCGTCTGGAAATCGGCAAGGTTCTTGAGAAATTGTCCACGTCCGCGAGGTGAGAGATCGGGAGAGTTGCTCATGGGCGGATCATAGCCAAAGAAGCGTGATTTGTCATCTGTCTCCATGTGGATTTTAGGGGAATGAGAGTTTCGCGCACCCGCGCTACGCCGTAGGCTTCGGCGAGGCGAGAAGGCGCAAAGCCGCAAAGGCCTGCGGGATATTGGCAAGCGACCGCTTGCCAATATCTCTGGGATCGTTTTTCTGAAGGTAGGGCGCGCTCGCCGAGCGCGCCGTCTCCATCGGGCACCGTGCAAATTCACCCTGTCATATTTGACAGGAGGATGGAAATGCATGCGCCCTTTTATCGCATATGCGATAAAAGGTCGTCAGATCTGGAATCTTGCTGCTGCGATGGCAATGGAGTAGGGTGTGGGCATGTGGAGTGTGAACAAAAGAACAGTCGTGCTCAGGATT